>QWRD01000002.1 GCA_003670575.1 Chloroflexota bacterium | reverse complement strand
CAGCATCCGTCTCTACACTCCACATCGGCGTGCCTTCCTTGCCAGCGTTGCAACCGCCGGCACCTCTTCGTTTGGTCACGAAGGAAGGTACGCCACGCTCTCCCCCAGCCCACCGATCCACAACTTCCGGTTATATCTCACCAGCAACCTCACAGAAACGAATCCCGAGTAAGATCAGCGTCATGGTAGACCTCGACTCTCAACAGCACGTCCTCCACGCCTGTCGCGAACACGACGTGAAGTTCATCCGGCTGTGGTTCACTGACATCCTCGGCATGCTCAAATCCGTCGCCATCACCGTCGAGGAGTTGGAGCACGCCCTCACGGACGGCATCACGTTCGACGGCTCATCGATCGAGGGCTTCGCCCGTCGCGACGAGGCGGACATGAAGGTCCTCCCGGACCCGGCGACCTTCCAACTCCTCCCCTGGCGCCCACGCGAGCGCGCCACTGCGCGCATGTTCTGCGACGTGGTCAACCAGGACGACGAACCGTTCGAGGCCGACCCCCGTCGCGTGCTCAAGCGCGTCATGGAGCGCGCCAGCGCCGCCGGCTACACCTACTACATCTCGCCCGAGATCGAGTTCTTCTACTTCAAGGACCAGCACGGCACGGAGCCGATCGACACCGGCGGATACTTCGATCTCACGCCGCTCGACTCTGGCTCCGACCTTCGCCGCGAGACGGTACTCACGCTGGAGGACATGGGCATCCCCGTCGTCCTCAGCCACCACGAGGGTGCACCGGGCCAGCACGAGATCGACCTGCGTTACACAGACGCGCTCACCATGGCGGACTCCATCATGACCTACCGCCTGGTGGTCAAAGAGATCGCGATGCGCCACGGCGTCTACGCCACATTCATGCCGAAGCCCCGCTCCGATCAGAACGGCTCCGGCATGCACCTGCAGCTCTCGCTCTTCCGCGGCGAAGAGAACGTCTTCGCGCCGGCGGCCGACGCTCCGTCCGCCTCAGGCCTCTCTGTGCTCGGCGAGCAGTACATGGCAGGCATCCTGCGTCACGCGCCGGAGATGATGCTGGTCACCAACCAGTGGGTGAACTCCTACCGTCGCCTCGTCCCGGGCTTCGAGGCACCGACGCACACCACCTGGTCCACCGTGAACCACGCCGACCTGCTGCGCGTGCCTCGGCACCGCCGCGGCAATCCAGACACCGCGCGCATCGAATACCGCGTGCCGGATGCGGCCTGCAACCCGTATCTCGTCTTTGCTGCCACCCTGGCGGCCGGCCTCGCGGGCATCGAAGGTGGCTACGAGCTCCCGTCGCCGCTCGAGCGCGATGTTCGCGAACTCACCGATGCGGACCTCGCGGCGCGCGGCATCACTGCCCTCCCCGCCTCGCTCGGCGAGGCGATCGGCACCTTCGAGCACTCCGCCCTGATGCGCACCGCGCTCGGCGATCGCACGGTTCAATCCCTCGTTGCGAACAAGCGCGAGGAATGGGCACAGTACCGCGTGCAAGTCTCTGATTTCGAGCTGCGCCGCTACCTCGGCACGCTGTAGCGCGTCCGCCAGCAACCGCCCCTCTACCGCGCTGTGAGCCGTGCAGCAGCCGCTTCGGCGCTGCCGGACGGGTTCGCCCACGCCACCACACCGAACCTCGCGGCACCGCAATCGACCCACTCGCGACGGCCGACGTGCGGTGATCTACGCAACCACGCATCGAGGCGCACGCCGCTGAGCCCATACGTCGAGGCAACCGCATCCACGGCGCGTCGAACGACCTTTGTATCCGTGAACTAACTGAAGAGCGCAGCCGCAGCGCGATTCGCCGCGACCGCTAGCGGCGAGACGTACAACCCCACGAAGACCACACCGGCGAGCAACCCGGCCGTGACCACGTAACCGGTCGCAGTCAGACGCCAGCGCGGCCCATTCACGTCAGGCGACTGCGGGTCGATGAGGCTCCCGTCAGCCTGCAGCACGTACATCTGCCGAACCACCTGCAGGTAGTAGTACAGGGACACGGTGCTCATGATCACCGCGATGCTGACCAGCCAGAGGTAACCACCGGACGCCGCCGCCTGAAACAGGATGAACTTCGTCGTGAAGCCCGCGAGCAGCGGCATGCCGCTCAGCGAGAACAGCCCGGCCGCGATGACCAGCGCGAGGTACGGATTGGATTCCGCAAGGCCGCGCATGTCGCTGATCTCTTCACTGCCGGTCTGGTTGTACAACGCGATGACCGCCATGAACACGGCGAGGTTGGTGACGAGGTAGCCGCCGAGGTGCAGCAGCAGCGCCGATGCCGACACATCGGACATCGTCACCACCGCCATCAGCATGAACCCAACCTGCCCGATCGATGAGTAGGCGAGCAGTCGCTTGATGTTCGTCTGCTGCAGTGCGATCAAGTTCCCGAACACCATGGTCAGCAGAGAGATCACGGCGATCATCCACTGCCAGTCACGCAGCACCGGCAGCAGCGGACCTGCGAACAACCGCAGGATCAGCGCGAATGCCGCAGCCTTCGAGGTTGCTGACAGGATCGCGGTCACCGGCAGGGGAGCACCCTCGTAGGCGTCCGGCGTCCACATGTGGAACGGCACCGCCGACGCCTTGAAGCCCAGGCCCGCGATCACCATCGCCAGACCCAGCACCAGCGCCATGTGCACGCCCTCGGAGTCCTTCGCGAGGTGCTCGGCGATCAGGCCGTAGCTGGTGGAGCCCGCGGCACCATAGATCAGGCTCATGCCGTACAGCAGCGTCGCCGAGGCGACACCACCCAGCAGCACATACTTCAGACCGGCCTCGCCCGAGCGCGGATCGCGCTTCGCCAGCGACACCGCGACGTACAGTGAGAACGAAAGCAGCTCGACGCCGATATACGCGGTCAGTAGCTCGCGGGACGCGGCCATGACCGTCCCGCCCAGCGTCGCGAACACCAGCATCGTGTAGAACTCGCCCTGGTGTCGGATGTGCTTCGTCACGAACTCGTGCGATCCGACCACCACCACCGCCAGCGTCGCCGCCAACAACACGCGGAAGAACGTCGTGAACGCATCCACCGCGAACAGCCCCGCGAACTCACCGGTTCGGCCTGCCGTCACGATGCTCGCCAGCACGGTCAGTACCGCGCCTGCCACAACCATCCACGGCACCGTCCCACGTCCGAGCTTCAGCTCAGCGCGGAACGCATCGGCGAGCAAGACCACGCCGGCCGTCACCGCCAGCACGTACTCCGGCACCAGCAGCGAGTAATTGAACTGCACCACCTCGCTCACAGCGACACCCCCGGGATCGAACGCGCGAGCGTATTGGCAATGCGGTCAACCCACGGCGATGGCCACAGCCCCAGCGCCAACATTGAGAGCGCCAGCACACCGGCGCCAGCGCGTTCCGTCCATGTGATATCGCGGAGCGCGTTCCATCGAGGATTGAACTCGCCGAAGAACGCCTGCGCGAACATGCGCACCAGGTACGTTGCCGTGATCGCCGCCGTCAGCACTGCCAGCCCGCCGACCACCGGGTACACCCGGAACGCCCCAACGAAGATATGCAGCTCCGCCACGAAGCCTGACAACCCCGGCAACCCCAACGACGCGAGACCACCAAGCACGAAGAAGATCGTCCAGATCGGCATCTGCTTCGCCATGCCGGAGAAGTTCGGCAGGTCACGGTTGTGCGACTGGTCGTACATCCCACCAATGAGAAGGAAGAAGAGGGCCGTCATCACGCCGTGGGCAAACATCTGCAACACGGAGCCCGTCATCCCCACCACGTTCAGCGTCCCCAGCCCCATGAACACGTAGCCCATGTGCGACACCGACGAGAATCCACTCATCAACTTCATGTCGGTCTGTCGCAGCGCCGAGATGGCGCCGTACAGGGCGGCGGTGATGCCGACGGTAATCAAACCCGGCGCCCAGAACGCCGCACCCTCAGGCAAGATCTGGAAGCCGAGTCGGATAATCCCGAACGCTCCCAGCTTCATCAACACGCCCGCGTGCAACATCGAAACCGCGGTCGGCGCCGCGGCGTGACCGTCCGGCGACCAGCTGTGGAACGGCCACATACCGCCGAGCGTGCCACAACCGAGCGCAATCATCGGGAAGAAGATCTTCTGCATGCGCGGGTCGTAGTGCGCGCCGAACAGCTTCGTCATGTCAAACGTGCCGAGGTTCGCCTCGGTGAAGATCGCGAACACCGCAGTGAAGATCAGGATGGACGCCGCGACCAGCATCATCATCAGCTTCATCGCGCCGTACTCCTTGCGCGTGGAGCCCCAGACGGCGATCAACAGGTACATCGGCAACAGCGCCGTCTCGTACAGGAGGAAGAAGAAGAACAGGTCCAGCATCACGAAGGTGCCGTACACCCCCGCGATCAGCACGTACAGCAGAATGAAGAAGTCCTTCGTGCGGTGCTGGATCTTCCATGACACCCACGTGCCCGCCAGCGTGATGATGCCGGTGAGCAGCACCATCGCCGCCGAAATGCCGTCCATCCCGACCTTCAACTGAATCCCGTGGTCACCCAGGAACCCGACGTTCTGCAGCCAGTCCCACGCGACGACACCCTGGAACTGCTCCTGCGACGTGTAGTCGTAGCGAGCGAACAGGTACACGGACAGGATGAACAACACAAGGCTGGAAAGCCCGGTGACCGCCATGATCGCGCCGCGCTCGCGGGAGGGCACCAGCATCAGCAGCAGCGCCGTCCCCAGCGGGATGGCGAACAGCGACACCATCAGGTAACCCTCGGATGCGGACATCGTCGCTCCTCCGCTATTCCGACCGGAACGCGAGCACGGCGAGCGTGATCACGCCGATGGCCATTGCCAGCGCGTAGTTCGGGATCTTGCCAGTCTGCAGGAACTTCAACCGGTACCCGAACCAGTTGATCAACTGTGCGCCACCATCAATGCCGGACTCGTTCACCACACGCTTCTCGAACGTGGAGACGACCGACGCCAAGCCCAGGATCACGCGGTCAATGATCGCCTGGTACATCTCGTCGATGTAGTACCGCCGCAGCAACAATTGGTGCAGCTCCGGAGCCCACGACAGCGCGCGAGTGGCGCGCTCGGCAGTGCCGCCCCAGTAGATGTATCCGATGGCGATCCCGACGAGCGACGACCCCACGGCGCCAGCCGCGAACATCGCGTTGAAGTGGAACACCTCGGGCTCATGCTCGAAGATCACCTCGCCGATGCCGCCCGGGAAGCCCAACGCGGTTCCCACGCCGTGGAAGACCACGAACCCGGACACCGTTGCCAACGTCGCGAGGATCAACAACGGAACCGACATCAGCCACGGCGACTCGTGCGCGTGGTCGTAGGCATGTTGATCCTTCGGCTCGCCGAAGAACGTCAGCAGTACGAGGCGCGTCGAGTAGATAGCGGTCAACATCGCGGACCCGGCCAGCAGCAGAAACACCGTCAACGGCGCGTGCTCCATGGTCGCGTGAAGAATTTCGTCCTTCGACCAGAAGCCGGCCAGCGGCATCACACCGGCCAGCGCAAGGCTGCCGATGATGAACGTCACCGTGGTGATCGGCATCTTCTTGCGCAACCCGCCGAGGTAGCCGACCTCCTGCTGATGTGTCGCGTGAATCACGGAGCCGGAACCAAGGAACAGCAGCGCCTTGAAGAACGCGTGAGTGAACAGGTGAAACATCGCGATGCCCACGGCGCCCAACCCGAGTGCCACAAACATGAACCCAAGCTGTGACACCGTGGAGAACGCCAGCACGCGCTTGATGTCGGTCGCCACCAGACCCATCGTCGCCGCCATGACAGCAGTGACCAGGCCGGTGTAGAGCACTACCTCACGCGCGATCGGCACCTCGTTGAACACCGGCATCATGCGCGCCACAAGATATACGCCTGCGACCACCATCGTCGCCGCGTGGATCAGCGCGCTCACCGGCGTCGGACCCTCCATGGCGTCCGGCAACCACACATGCAGCGGGAACTGCGCCGACTTGCCGACGGCACCCAAGAACAGGAACAACATCGATACGGTCAGATACGTGTGGTCGAAGCCACCCGCCTGCGCGATCTTGATGATCTCTTGGATATCGAACGTCCCCGACGCCCGCCAGAGCAGCACAATCCCAATCAGCAGACCCACGTCACCGATGCGCGTGGTGATGAATGCCTTCTTCGCAGCCTCCGCCGCCGACTGTCGCTCCCAGTAGAAGCCGATCAGCAGGAACGAGGCGACCCCCACGCCTTCCCAAGCGAAGTAGACCATCAGCAGGTTGCCCGCCAGCACCAGCGTCAGCATCGCCGTCACGAACAACGACAGCGCCGCGAAGTACCAGCCGTATCGAGCCTCGCCGTGCATATAGCCAACCGAGTAAACCGCGACCATCAGCGCCACGATCGACACGACGACGATCATCACTGCAGTGATCGAGTCGACGTATGTGCTGAACTCGATCTGGAACACCCCTTGGTGGATGTTCACCCAGTCAAACGCGAACCGATTCGCGCCGTGCGGCACGAACTCACCGTGCTCCCACACGCGCTGGAAATCCACGACCACCAGCATCCCGATGGCAACAACTGCCGCCAGCGCCAGCACCACAATCCAGTCACCCTGCCTCGGCAGCACCTTGTGGAACAACGCCACAAGCACGAACGCCGCCGCGGGGATAATGATCAACACCCCCGCCTGCTCCATGCTCATGCTTGCCCCCTCCGCGCCGCGGACTGCGCCGTCGCTTCAATGATCATGTCGACCCGCGCCGCTCGCTGCGGTGCTACCACTTAAGTTCGTCGGCCGCATCCACGTTGGACGTGCCGCGGTCGCGGAACAGGCGCAGCACGATGCCCAGCGCCAGACCAACCTCGGCGGCCGCGATCGTGATCGCGAAGATCGCGAAGATCACGCCGGTGAACCGCTCCGGATCGAGGTACGTCGCGAATGTGATGAAGTTGATCGAGACCGCCGCGAGCATCAACTCCACGGAGATCAGAATCAGAATCGCACTACGGCGCGCCAGCACGCCGTAGAAGCCGAGCGCAAACAGGACGCCGGACAGCCCGAGGAAGTGCTCCATCGAGATCACGAGACGTCCCCGTCCTGGTCACGTCGCCCGATAGCGATCGCACCCACCAGTGCCACAATCAACACCAGCGAGGCGATTTCAAACGGCAGGCCAAAGTCTCGATAGAGACGCACACCCAGCTCGGCGAACGGCACCACCATCGGCTCGCCGGCACGCCAGGTGCTCCCCACCATCGCCGCAACAATCACCGCGCCCATCGCAAGGCCCACACCGAACGCGAACGGCTTCTGTGTGCCGTCAGTGACCAGCGGGTCCTCAGTGGCATTGGTGAGCATGAGACCGAACAGCAACAGGATGGTCACGCCGCCGCCGTAGACGAGCACCTGCACCAATGCCAGGAACTCCGAAGCGAGCAGCAGAAAGATGCCTGCGATACCCATCGCCGCGATCACCAGCGAGAGCGCGGCGTGCACGACATGGTTGGAGAACACAGCGCCGCACGCACCCGCGACGATGATCGCCGCAAGCATCCAGAAGACCACCGCGGCCACGCTCAGCGTCCCCATGGCCGCCAGCACTAACACGACACCGACGTATGGCAACGCCACGCCCACGGCGAGCACTGCGCCGAGGGTGATCGTGCGATCCAACTGCGGTGGGAGAGGGAGTCGACTCAGCATTACGGGGCCCGCCACGCCTTCAACTCACCACCGCGCGATTCCGACAGCAGCTGCGGCAGATCCTGTACCAGGTCTGCGCGGTCATACACAGACATCTCGTGTCCGGACCACGTGTTGTTCATCGCGATCGCGTCGAAGTTGCACACCTCGACGCAGATGTTGCACCGCATGCAGCGGCCGTAGTCGATCCAGAACTTGTCGATGATCTTTCGGCGCGTGGAATCGCCGCCCGCTGACTTGTGATTCGGGTTGTCCTTCATCAGCACGGTCATGCACTCAACCGGGCACGCACGCTCGCACGCGTGACAACCGGTGCAGAACGGCTCCGTCTGCTCGAAGTCCCACAGCAGCAGCGGGAACGCGCGATCGCGTTCCGGCAACTCGCGATGCGTCTCGGGGAACTCGCGAGTCACGGGCTTCCGCATGAATGCGGACAACGTCACGCCCATGCTTCTCAGCAGGCCCTTCATTGCGCCGCCTCACTTCGCGCCATCATCACCGGGCGCGGGCGCGGCCGGCTCACGCTGCGTTGCACAATCCAACCCACGGCAAACAGCCCCGCGAGGCTCGTCGTCCCCAGCAGGACGCCGGAGGTCACCGCGGGCCAGCCATTCACCAGGATGAAGCCGTTGACCATGATCTGGGCGAACCCAAACGGCAACAGCACTTTCCACGAGAAGCCCATCAACTGATCGACGCGCATACGCGGCAACGTAGAGCGCACCCAGAAGATCAGGAAGATAAAGGCGCCGGCCTTCACCGTCGTGAGCAGCAACTGCCAGCTAGCCCCCCACTGCTCACCCATCGGCCAGGCCCATCCACCGAGGAAAATCGCCGAGCCGAGCAGCGCCAGGATGAACATCGCCGCGTATTCCGCGAGGAAGAACATCGACCAGCGGATACCGCTGTACTCAACAAACGGCCCACCGACGACTTCCGACTCCCCCACGGGGATGTCGAACGGCGTGCGGTTCAACTCGGCGAGCGTGGCGGTGAAGAAGATAAACGCCGGCAACGGCTGCAGCACGATGTTCGGCAGCCGCGACTGACCGAGGACGATCTCCTGCAGGTTCAGCGTGCCCGCGACCATCGCGACAGCGATCATCGCCATCACCAGCGGTAGCTCGTACGAGATTGCCTGCGCGGCGGCGCGCAACGCGCCCAGCATCGCATAGCGGTTGTCTGAGCCCCAGCCCGCCATCACCCAGCCGACGATGCTCACCGAGGAGACCGCCAGCACGTAGAACAAACCAAGCTCCAGCACGCGCACCTGGAACCCGAACGCGAACGGCACCGCGACGAACATCAGGAACGTCGGCACGAAGACGAAGTAGGGCGCAAGCTCGAAGACCCACGGGTCCGCGTTCTTCGGCCGCACATCTTCCTTCGCCACCAACTTCAATCCGTCGGCAACAGACTGCAGCAACCCGAACGGACCGGTGCGCGTGGGGCCGAGGCGCATCTGGAAGCGGCCGATGATCTTGCGCTCGAACCAGATCAGGCCCATAACCACCACGGTCATCATGCCAACGATGATGAGGACACGCACCAGCGCGTCCACCCATACGTTCACCTGCGATCCGAACAGTTCTGCGTTCACCGGTCCACCTCGCACAGAACGATGTCCAGCGATCCAAGGATCGCGACCGCGTCCGCTACGTAGGAACCGATGGCCATGTCCTTCAACGCCTGCAGGTTTGCGAAGCAGGACGAGCGCACCTTCAGGCGGTGCGGGCGGTTCCCGCCCTTGCTCACCATGTACACACCGAACTCACCCCGCGGCGCCTCCGTGCGGAGGTAGACCTCGCCCGGTGGGGTGCGCAGCATGCGAGGCATGCGCTCGGGCATGATCGGCCCGGGCTGCAACTTCGCCATGCACTGCTCGATGATTCGCACCGACTGCCGCATCTCTTCGATACGCACCAGCCAGCGGTCGTACGTGTCGCCCACCTGACCGACCGGCACGTCGAAGTCGACCTCGGCGTAGCGGAGGTACGGCTCGGTCTTGCGCAGATCCAGCGGCACACCGCTAGCGCGCAGCACCGGCCCGGTGCAACCCCAGTCGATCGCGTCGGCCGCCGAGATGATGCCGATGTTCTGCGTGCGTGCACGGAAAATCTCGTTCTCCGTGAGCAGACCATCCATGTCCTTGATGCCTTGGCGCGCCGACTTCAGCACCTCGCCCACGCGACGCTCGAAGTTGTCCGTGACCTCCCAGGCAAGCCCGCCCGGACGGAAGTACGCGTACATGAGCCGATCGCCCGTGATCTCCTCGAACAGGTCGAGGATCGTCTCGCGCTCGCGGAACGAGTAGACGAACGCCGTGCCGAACACGCCGATGTCCGTCCCGAACGCGCCGGTGAACATGAAGTGACTGGACAGCCGGTTCAGCTCGCACAGGATCATGCGGATCCACTGCGCGCGCTCCGGCACTTCCAGCCCGGCCAGCTTCTCCACCGCCATCACGTAGGAGAGTTCGGCGTTAAACTGCGCCAGGTACTCGGTGCGGTCCATGTACCCAATGCCCTGACGGAAGTCCATCGTCTCGGCGAGCTTCTCAGCGCCGCGGTGCATGTAGCCGATGTGCGGGATCAGGTCGCGCACGATCTCGCCATCCACCTGCAGCACCATGCGGAAGACGCCGTGCGTCGCCGGGTGCTGCGGCCCCATGTTAATCATGAGGTCCTGTGTCTCGAACTCTTGCCCGGGCGTCGTCGTGGTCACTCGCCCTCCCCCGATGGGAACGCCATGCCCTCACCCTGCATCACTTCGATCTCCGCCAGCGGGTGATCCTTGCGCAGCGGGAAGGTGTCCGTGATGTCCTCAGGCATGAGCAGCGTGCGCGGGTCCGGATGATTCCGGAATCGCACGCCGAACATCTCCATCACCTCGCGCTCATACCAGTTCGCCGCGCGCCACACAGTCGTCGCGGTGTCGAGGTGCAGGTCAGTCGCGTCCAGGTGCGTCTTCACGGTGAGGTTATGGCGGTGCTCCGTGGAGTACAGCATGTACACCACGTCCATCCCCTCGTCCTCGTTGTCGACACAGGTCAGGCAGCGCAGGTAGTCGAATGTGAGCGCGGCATCGGTCTTCAGCGCGCGCAGCCCACGCACAATCTCATCGCGCGGGATATGCACGATCACGTCCTGCACGGACGGCTCGCCGCTGGCGGTAATGCCCGACAACGCACGATCCACCTCGGCCCAGATCGTGCCGTCCAACGACGGTGCGGCGGTTGCGTCTTCGGTCGTCATCGGCCGGTCGCCGCCCGGTCTTCCATGATCTTCTCCTGCAGCGCGAGGAACGCGTCCAGCAGCGCCTCCGGTCGAGGCGGGCAACCCGGGACGTACACATCCACCGGGATGATCTTGTCCACGCCCTGCACCACGCGGTCGTATCGCGTGTACGGACCACCGTTGGTCGCGCACGCACCCATGGAGATGACCCACTTGGGGTTCGGCATCTGCTCGTACAGCAGCTTCACCGCCGGCGCCATCTTCTTGGTGACGGTCCCCGCGACGATCATCACGTCGCACTGTCGAGGCGACGGCCACGGCACGATGCCGAAGCGGTCCAGGTCGTAGTGCGCCATGTAGGTGGCGATCATCTCGATGGCGCAGCACGCCAGCCCGAAGGTCATCGGCCACAGCGAGGACTTCCGCGACGCCGCGATCACCAGGTCAGCCGGCACCTGCAGGATGCCCGGAAGCACCGAGCGGTAGAGCGCCTTCCCCGGCAGATATTCCACCGGCTTCAGCCGCTCCACCTCAAGTGGGTGCTCCTGCGGGCCAGCCGGCCCCGCGGGCATCGGAACGCCCGGCGCGATCTCCGGCGGTGCAGCGGGCGCCTGCGTCTCCGTCGTGCCCGTCGCAGCCATGTCTCGAGCGTCTACTGCCACTGGAGGGCCCCCTTCTTCCAGGCGTACGCGAGCCCGGCCGCAAGGATCCCGACGAAGACGACCATCTCGTAGTACGCCACCAGACCCACGCTGATGAATGAGATCGCCCACGGGAAGATAAAGACAGCTTCCACGTCAAAGATGATGAAGAGGATGGCGTAGAGGTAAAAGCGCACGCCCACGTTGGTCGCAGCGCGCCTGATTGGCAGCATGCCGCACTCGTACGTGGTGCCCTTGTTGCGCTCCTCCGAGAACGGAGCGAGCAACCGGGAACCGATCAGCGCCGAGAGTACAAGGATGAAGCCGAACGCCGCCGCGATCAGTACCGCGAGGTAGTTGGCAAACAACGCGTCGAGCGAGCCAGAGACGAGGTGTTCCAAAACCCCCCACACCTTCACCGCATGGGCACAAAGCCTTCTACAAACGGCCCGCGCAAACGCACGACCCGCGACCGCCAGTGAACGTAACAGTGCCCCTAGTGAGTGTCAACGAATCGTGAAATGACGCACCCACGGGCCCGGATCGCCGCCGCTTTTCATCCGTCGACTATGCCACCCGCTCGACCGGGAAGCCCTCACGCCCCCCTCACCTCTCTGGATGAGCGGGCGGCCTGCGCGAGTGCGCCACGCCCCTTGTCAGCCCCCCCCCCCGGCATATCGTGCGGCGGACAACACGAACGGAGTATCCCCATGTCACTGTCTTCGCGACTCGCCCGCCGCGTCACATTCCCATCGATGCTCGCGGTACTCGCCGTGCTTGGCGCAACCGCAATCCTTGTCACATCGGTGCACGCTGCGGCACCGCCCAACGCGGTGTACAAGGGCACCTTCAGCAACGCCGACACTATCAGCCTCACGGCCGATGCCGCCGGTGAGAAGTTGACCTTGTCCGTCGTACGCTCCGGACTCGAGGGTTGTGTAGGGACCACTACGCTGGTCACGCTCCCGCTCAGCCAATCCAACACCTTCTTCAACGGGTCGTCGGCAGTGACAGGTGCCCCCGGGATCATTTCATGCTGGTACACCGGTGCGCTAGCGGATGGCGGCGCGATGATCGGAACGCCCGATTACTTCTACGAGGCGTCGGCGACCAATTCCTCCTGCACCACTCATACGACGTACCTCGCAGAGGCCACCGAAGGAGCGGGAGTCGGCCCGGGCATCCCGGCGCGCTCAGTCTGGCGCGGCTCTGTCTCCTCCGGTGCCAACCTCGGCACGGGAGGCACGATCGAAATCTCGACCGGTGACAGCCCGGATGTCATCGACAAACTGAAGATCGACTACAAGGAGGGCGCCTGCGCCTACCCGGTCGAGATGGAGAACATCACGCTCACCAGCGGCAAGATGTTCCATGTCGGGCTTCGCACCACACAGCGTCCCGCCCCGGCACCCTCTGTCGCCGGCGTCACACAGACATCCGACGTCATCGAGGGAGTGTTCTCGGCTCCCGCGAAGAGCGGCTGCCCCGGTGTCACGGGAGTGTGGTTCGCGCGCATCGTGAGGGCCCAGAGCGCAGCGCCGGCCGCTCGCCCGTCCACCGCTCCAGCCTCCCAGGTGCGAGGGCCCGGCACCGTCAGTAGTCGCGTCCCGGCCACCGGTACCGGCCTCACGATCTTCGCCGGCGGCACCAACGACCAGCTCACCGGAGCGGCGGGTTGCGCCTCGCTTGCCAGCGCAGGCTTCTGGGTCAGCGACGGGAGTGGCGGCTTCGTCACGTACGTGCTCGGCGCAACCATCACCGTCGTCAACGCCGCGTGGAACTCGAAGTTCACCACCGGCATCCCGGCGAACACCGTCGTCATCGGGCGCTGCTCGTAGCCAGCCCCCCTCTTTCGTCTGACTACCTTCGCCGCCCAGCAACAGCGAGTTGGCACGCTCTATCCGAGCTCCGCCAGGCTCTGCCGCAACCCATCGAGGCGTCCGCGCGTCATCTCCAGGCGCTCCTGCTCCTTCGCAACCACAGCCGCCGGAGCCCGCGAGGCGAAGTTCGCGTCGCCGAGCTTGGCCTCCAGTCGGCCCACCTCGGCAATCGCTTCGTCGAGCTGCTTCTGCAGCCGTGCGCGCTCCACCTCAACGTCGAACAGGCCGGCCATCGGCAGCACTACACGCCCGACCGGCAGCACAGACGCCACCACGCCCTCCGAGGGCGCTTCCTCCGCAGTCTCCACCACGTGCAACGGCCGCACGCGTGCCAGCTGCTCGATCGCGGCGGCCCAGCCGCGCGCCGCCGCCGTCACCTCGCCACCGACGATGTACGCCTCCACCCAATGCGCCGCCTCCACGCGCTTCTCCGCACGCACGTTGCGAATCCCGCGCACGAAGTCCTGCAGCGCCGCGAACTCGCGTTCCGCCGCGGCATCGAAGCGAGTCTCGTCCGCGCGCGGATACGCCGCGACGATCAGTGCCGCTGCGCCCGCCGGATCGGGCCGCACCGCAACCAGCCGCTGCCAGATCGACTCCGTCACATACGGCATGCACGGATGCAGCAGTCGCAGCGACCGGTCCAGCACGTACACCAGCACTGCGACCGGCGTCCGATCACCCTCGCGCACCCGCACCTTCGCGGCCTCGATATACCAGTCCGCGAACTCCTCCCAGAAGAAGTCGCGCAGCTGACGCACCGCCTCACCCAACTCGAACTTACGCAGCAGGTCTTCGACGGTCGCGACCACCTGCTCCGTACGCGCGAGGATCCAGCGATCCTCCAGCGGCAGTGCGCCGCTGCCTGTCGTCGGCAGCGTCAGATCGTCGTCTGCCTCGACCATCGACAGCACAAACCGCGAGGCGTTCCACAACTTATTCGCGAAGTTGCGACCGGCCTCCAGCCGCTGGTCGGTGATCCGCTGGTCGTTCCCCGGCGAGGTGCTGGCGATCAACGCGTAGCGCAGCGCATCCGTCCCGTACGCGCCGATCGACTCGATCGGGTCAACGGTGTTGCCCTTCGACTTCGACATCTTGGAGCCGTCCGGTGCACGCACCAGCCCGTGCAGATACACCGTCTGGAACGGCGCAATGCCGTCCATGTTGTAGAGCGACAGCATGATCATGCGCGCCACCCAGAAGAAGATGATGTCGTATCCGGTCTCCATCACCTGCGTCGGATAGAACCGCGCGAGGTCGGACGCAACGCCCGCCGAACCGTCGCCGGCCACTTCCGGCCAGCCCAGCGTCGAGTGCGGCCAGAGTCCAGAGGAGAACCAGGTGTCGAGCGTGTCCTCGTCCTGCCGCACGTTCGCGGAGCCGCACGCGCCACACACCGAGGGATCGCGGGTCGCATCGTCGGCCGGCGGCACCGTCATCCCGTTGCAGTCCGCGCAGTACCACACCGGGATGCGATGCCCCCACCAGATCTGGCGGCTGATCGTCCAGTCGCGGATGTTCTCCATCCAATGCATGTAGGTGCGCTCGAAGCGCGGCGGCACGAACTGGATGCGCCCGCTCCGCACCGCCTCGATGGCATCACCGGCAAGGTCGTGCTGCCCAGCACCCGCCTCGCCCGCCGCAGGACGCACGCGAACGAACCACTGCTCTGAGAGCAGCGGCTCCACGATGGTTCCCGAGCGCTGGCAATGCCCAATGGAGTGCGCGTACGGCTCGATCTTCTCGATGCGCCTCGCGGCCTCCAGGTCGGCGACCACGCGCTTCCGCGCCTCGAAGCGGTCGAGGCCCGCGTAGGCACCCGCGTCCGCCGTCATCTTCCCGTCGAATCCGATCACGGTGTACGTCGGCAACGAGTGACGCTGCCCGATCTCGAAGTCCACCGGGTCGTGCCCGGGCGTCACCTTCAGCGCGCCCGATCCACCCTCGATGCTCACGGCCTCGTCGCCGATGATCGGGACCACCCGCTCGCCGGTCGCCACCAGCACGCGACGACCAATCAGTGCGCGATACCGCTCGTCGTCGGGGTGCACCGCGATCGCCGCGTCGGCCGGGATCGTCTCCGGGCGCGTCGTCGCGATCACGATGTGCTCGCCCGTCGGCTGCTCGCGCTCGTCCACCACCGGGTAGCGCACATACCAGAAGAAGCCCGGCTCCTCCTCGTGCTCCACCTCCAGGTCGGAGATGGCAGTGCCGCAGTCTGGGCACCAGTTCACCAGCCGCAACCCGCGATAGATCAGCCCCTCGTTGAACAGCCGCACGAAGGTCGCGCGCACCGCCCGCTGCGGCCCCTCGTCCATCGTGAAGCGCTCGCGTGACCAGTCCGCCGAGGCACCCAGCCGTCGATGCTGCCGCGAGATCGCGCTGCGTGTGCGCTCCACCCACTGCCAGACGCGCTCCAAGAACGCCTCGCGGCCCATCTCGCGGCGATCCAGTCCCTCGCGCCGCAACTCGCGGTCGACGACGTTCTGCACGGCAATCGCGGCGTGGTCCACGCCTGGCAGCCAGAGCGTGTCGTCACCCAGCATGCGGTGCCAGCGGATCAGCAGGTCCTCCACCGCCACGGTCAGCGCGTGGCCGAGGTGCAACTCACCCGTGACGTTGGGCGGCGGCATGATGATGGTGAACGGCGCGCCGCTGCCGGACGGCCGGAAGAACCCCTGCTCTTCCCACCACGCATACAGCGACTCCTCCACCTGCGACGGCTCGTACGCCGGCGCCATCTCCAGCGCCGACCGCTCGCTCCCCGTGCTGTCTGTGGTCATCGCCTCACCCCAATCCCCGCTCGACCGCATCACGATGGGTCGGCGGCAACAGAAAGCCCCGCCAAGGCGGGGCACAGGCGGCTTCGCAGCCTCGACGTTCGAGGCGCGTCAGCCGCCGCTGGTTACTACTACGTCGCAATCGCTCACGCCTCGATGGTAGGAGCCCGCGCAAGGGCGGGTCAATGCTAATTGGGTTGCCATGCCTGAGAGCGAATGTTACTTTTCTGTCCATAACTTTCCATTGATGACTTGAGTGTGACTGGACTAATCGATCAACTGTGAACACCGATGACTTCAAGGACTCCACCGCCGGACACCTCATCGAGGCAGAAGCGGGTGTCCTCGCGTTCCTCCCGGCTCCGCTGCCGAGAATCCTGCAGTTCGATCCAGAGACCGTCTATGTCCTCGATGGTGCGTCCCGCGCCGTCGCTGAACTGTCCGGGGCTGGTGAGACTCTGCCCAATCCGTATCTGCTGATCGAGCCGTTCCTCCGGCGAGAGGCGGTACTCTCCTCACGCATCGAGGGCACCCAGGCGTCCCTTCCAGACGTGTACGTCTTTGAGGCGAGCGGCAAGGCGCGCACGCCAGACACACGCGAGGTGGCGAACTACGTCCGCGCACTCGGCGAGGGTCAGCAACGCCTCGCGACGCTCCCGATCAGCACTGGGCTCATCCGCGAACTGCACGCCACCCTCATGGACGGCGTCCGCGGCGACGACAAGCGGCCGGGCGAACTTCGCGACCGGCAGGTCTACATCGCGGCCCAGGGCGTGTCGATTGCCGAGGCCCGCTTCGTACCTCCACCGCACCGCATGTTTCCAGGCCTGCTGGCGGACTGGGAACAGTTCGTCCATGACGATGGGCCGCTGCCTCCACTCATCCGCTGCGCCTTGATGCACTACCAGTTCGAGACGATCCACCCGTTCAACGACGGCAACGGCAGGATCGGACGCCTCCTGATCCCGCTCTTCCTCATCGAACGCGACGTGCTGTCTACTCCACTGCTCTACGTCAGCGCGTACTTCGAACGCGAACGCAGCGCCTACTACGACCACCTCTACGCCGTCAGCGCGAGCGGCAACTGGCGTCCGTGGCTCCATTACTTTTTGCGCGGCGTCACCGAGATCGCCATCGATGCGGCCCACCGCGTCAAGGCGCTACGTGACCTACATGAGGAATATCGGCGCCGCCTCCAGGCTGCACACGCCTCCGCGAACGCCAGCAGACTCGTGGAGGAACTGCTGGTGTGGCCAGTGATCAGCGCACCAATCGTCGCCAACATCCTTGGGGTCACGCCTGCGGGCGCCCGCCTGGTGATCGAACGGCTGCGCGCAGCGGGAATCCTCTCCCCGCTCGACCACGGCCGCCCGCAACTCTACGCCGCGCAGGAGATCCTCGACCTGCTCGAATAGCGCCCGCCTGCCGCGCCTAGTGCCCTGCGTCTCGCTGCGCCGACTCCCACGGCGGCTCCGCGCCCGAATCGTCGAGGCCGACCACCTCGATGCGATCGCCGAGGCGGATCATGCCGCCCTCGATGATGCGAGCGCGTAGACCGCCGCGGCCGCTGGTCAGTTGCTTCGTCAGCCCCGGCCGCCCGGTGAGCCGCTCGATGTAGGAGCACGGGTCGCAGGCGCGCACGCCAGCCAGCAGCGCGCCACCGATGCGGAAGCGCACCCCGATCAGCCCGAACAGCCGCACCCCACGCGTCACAATGTTGCGGCGGGCCTCGTACGGCTCGCAGCCGAGCTCCTCCGCCACCTCGACCTCGAAGAGCGTCAGTTGCTGGTCTGGCCACCGAGGCGCGCTCCAGTGTCCCGTGCCCAGCGCATAGCGGTCGCCGACGATTCCCACTCCCGGCACCACCACCACGGAGCCCTGCTGCTCCATGGGCGCGCCAGCGGTGGGCGAGGTGAACATCCAGACCACGCTGGCATCCGCCGCGTCCGAGGGAGCACCAGACGCCGCCGTCGCCGATCCAGTCGAGCGGAACGCGGACTCCTCGGTCGACATGCGCACTCCCTCTCCACGACGCGGCGTCTTGACGACACCCGCACCCACCAGCATCGTTACGCCGGAACACTGATAGTCTACCGCGAGCACACCCGCCCGCCCCCTCGGAGGTACGATCCATGCTCTCGGCACGTCAGGCCCGCACAGGCACCACCCTGGCCCAGGTTCTCTTCCCACAGCAGACGCTGCTGCGGCACCTTGCCGTGGTCATCGCGGCATCGATGTTCATCGCCGTCTCCGCGCGGATCAGCATCGTGCTGCCGATCGGGCCGGTGCCGATTACAGCGCAGACCTTCGCCGTGCTGCTGGTCGGCGGCACGCTCGGCGCTCGGCTGGGACTCGCCGCCGCCGCCCTCTACGTCGTCGAGGGTATCGTCGGCCTGCCGGTGTTCGCCGGTGGCAAGTCCGGCTGGGCGATCATCATCGGCTCCAGCGGGGGCTACCTCGTCTCGTACCCTTTCGCCACAGCGCTCGTCGGCTGGCTGGCTGAGCGCGGCTGGGACCGCCGCCCGGCCACCATGGCGGCCGCGATGCTGCTGGGCAGCGCAGTCATCTACGCCGTCGGCCTCCCGTGGCTCTACGCGTGGGGCACCCTGCACACCGGCCTGCTCAAGGTGGACGCGATGACCGTCGGCCTCACGCTGAAGCTCGGGTTGCTGCCGTTCATCCCGGGCGATCTCGCCAAGCTGCTGCTCGCGGCGGGCCTCGTCCCGTCCGCATGGCAGTTGCTCCACGCGTTTGGCGTCCGCGACGCCGATGATCATGCCGGGACGCCTGCGGGCGTTCGAGTTACCCCGTACGCGGCGGCCGCAGCACTGTTGATGGCGGCAGGGGCGCTGCTCCCATGGTCGCCCGGTACCCTCGGCATCCAGCAGACCGCTGGCCAGATCGTGCTGGCGGCGGGCATCCTCGGCATGGTTGGCGCGATCCTGCGCATGACGAGGGTGATCGGCTCCGGCGCGACGCAGCTCATCGGCTTCGCCGCTGCCGCCACCGGCGGACTCTTCGCCTTCGTAAACCTCGTGGTGTTCACGAAGGCCGGGGAACTCGCGCTGGCGGACGTCGCCGGCGGAGTCGCGGTCTGCGTGGTCGCGGCCGTGCTGCTGCTGGCCACAACCGCACTCGACGCCGCCGCCGAGTAGTCGACCAGTCGCGAAGCGGGCTCCGGCGGCACCGGCCTCACGTCAGCCCGCGACTTGGACGCCCCCGCCTCTGCGAGGCGGGGGCACTGCGTCTGGCGAGAGCCGGTGCTACGATGAAGACCTGTCCCCACATGGGTGCGCCCGGCATCGTGCCCGGGGCTCAGGAGCCGCACAGTGCGCGAAATGGCCGTCTTCACCGGAAATGCGCACCGCGAGTTCGCGGAGGCCGTCTGTAGGCACCTCAAGTTGCCGCTCGGCGACTGCGAGGTCACCGAGTTCTCCAACGAGAACATCTTCGTCCGCTTCCAGGAGAACATCCGCGAACGCGATGTCTTCCTGATCCAGCCCATCGTCCCACCCGTGAACACGCGGCTCATGGAGCTGCTGATCATGATCGATGCCGCCAAGCGCGCCTCGGCGGGACGCATCACGGCGGTCATCCCGTACTACGGTTACGGCCGCTCCGACAAGAAGGATCAACCACGCGTCCCGATCACTGCGCGCCTGCTCGCCAACTTCATCGAGGTTGCCGGGGCGAACCGCGTACTCACGCTGAACCTCCACGCCGGTCAGATTCAGGGCTTCTTCAACATCCCGTTGGACGAACTGACCGCGCTGCCGATGATCGCGGACTACTTCCGCGGCCAGAACCTGCAGGACCCGGTGGTCGTTGCCACCGATGTCGGCGGTGCCAAGGGCGCGCGCAACGTCGCGGCCCGCCTCGGCGCGGATCTCGCGATCGTCGACAAGCGCCGCACCGGCAACAACGACAGCGCCGAGGCGATGACGCTGATCGGCGACGTCAACGGTCGCGACTGCGTGATCGTCGACGACGAAATCCTGACGGGTGGCACCGTGGCCTCGTCGCTGAAGCTGCTGCGCTCGGAGGGCGCGCGCTCAGTCCACCTGGCCTGCGTGCACCCACTGTTCGCGCCGCGGGCGTACGATCTGTTGGACACAAGCGACGTCGCGGAACTGGTCTACACAGACAGCGTCCCCGTGTCGCGGCCGTTCCAGAAGGTGGCCACTCACACGCTATCCGTTGCGCCGCTGATCGGCGACGCGATGCACCGCATCCACACAGGTGGCTCCGTCGGAGAGCTCTTCCTGTAGCCAGCCGCTGCGCTGGACGGCCGCCCCGGCGGCGACAAGGGGATCGATGTTCAACATCCTCCGCAAGCTGATGGGAGACCCGAACGAGCGCGCGCTCAAGGGTCTCTGGCCGTTTGTCCACCAGACCAACGCGCTGGCGGACGAGGTAGTAGCGCTCGACGAGGCCGGACTGCGCGCGCGTACGGACATGCTCCGCGAACGCCTCGCCGCGGGCGAAGCGCTCACCGACGTCCTCCCGGACGCCATGGCCACCATCCGCGAGGCCATCGCACGCGTCACCGGAGAACGTGCCTACGACGTCCAGATCCTCGGCGCTGTAGCGCTGCATCAGGGTGCCATCGCCGAGATGAAGACCGGCGAAGGCAAGACGCTGGTCGCCGCCATCACGCTCTTCGTGAACGCCCTTACGGCCGAAGGCGCGCACCTGATCACCGTGAACGATTACCTCGCGCGCCGTGACGCGCAGTGGTACGGCCCCGCGCTGCACATGCTCGGCATGCAGGTCGGCGTGCTCCAGCACGACACCGCCTACCTCTACACGCCGGAAGCCGTGTCCCGCGAGCAGGGCATGGAGCACCTGTTGCAGGTCACGCGCCGCGAGGCGTATGCCGCCGACATCACATACGGCACCAACAACGAGTACGGGTTCGACTATCTCCGCGACAACATGGCGCAGTCGCAGCAGGAGAAGGTGCAGCGCGCCCTTGCCTTCGCCATCGTCGACGAAGCGGACAGCGTGCTCATCGACGAGGCTCGCACGCCGCTCATCATCTCCGGGCCGCAGCAGGACGACCTGTCCACGTACCCGCGCTTCGCTCGCTTCGTCCCCTCGCTCACCCGCGACGTGCACTACACCGTCGACGAGCGCACGCGCTCCGTGCACCTCACGGAAGCCGGCGTCGAGAGCCTGGAAAGCAAGCTGGGGATTGAGAACATCTACGCCCCGGAGAACTTCCGCCTCACGCGCTACATGGAAGCCGCCCTCAAAGCGCAGATCATCTATCAGCGCGATCGCGACTACGTGGTCAAGGACGGCGAGATCGTCATCGTCGATGACTTCACTGGCCGCCTCATGGAAGGCCGCCGGTGGTCGGACGGGCTCCACCAGGCCGTAGAGGCCAAAGAGGGCGTCAGCATTCAGCAGGAGTCGATCACCTACGCGACGATCACCCTGCAGAACTTCTTCCGCATGTATCACACGCTCTCCGGCATGACCGGCACCGCAGCCACCGAGGCTGAAGAGCTCAACCAGATCTATAAACTGGAAGTGCTCACCATCCCCACGCACCGCCCCATGGTGCGCACCGACCTCCCCGACCTGATCTACCGCAGTACCGAAGGCAAGTTCGCCGCCGTGCTGGAAGACGTGAAGGCACAGAACGCGCTCGGCCGGCCGGTACTCGTCGGCACGGTCGCCATCGAGACGTCCGAGCAGCTCTCCGACATGCTGCGGATGCAGGGCATTGAGCACGAGGTGCTGAACGCCAAGCAGCACGCCCGCGAGGCGAGCATCGTCGCGCGCGCCGGGTCTCGCGGCGCCGTCACCATCGCCACCAACATGGCCGGCCGTGGCACCGACATCAAACTGGAGGAAGGGGTCGCCGCCCTCGGCGGCCTGCACATCATCGGCACCGAGCGCCACGAGTCGCGCCGCATCGACAACCAGTTGCGCGGCCGCTCCGGACGCCAGGGCGACCCCGGCTCGTCTCGCTTCTACGTCTCGTTCGAGGACGACATCATGCGTCGGTTCGCCCCCGAGTGGCTGCCGGGCATCATGGCCCGCCTCGGCATGGACGATGACCAGCCGCTGGAGTCCGGGATGGTCACGCGCGCCATCGAAACCGCGCAGCAGAAGGTCGAGGCGTACAACTTCGACATCCGCAAGCACGTGGTCGACTACGACGACGTCATGAACACGCACCGCGACGTCATCTACAAGGAACGCGACAAGGTGCTCGCCGGCGAGTCCATGCGCGACACCGTGGTCACCATGATCACCGAGGAGATCGACGCGCTGGCAAACGCGCACCTCGAGGGCGACGAGCGCGACCCGGACACGTTCCGCCTCACCCTGGACAGCATTGTCCCGCTGGGCGACGCGCTCCCGCTGGACGATATCCACGACCGCTCCGCGGACGAAGTCGTCGACGCAGCGGTCGATGTCGCCACCGAGCTGTACGACGCGATCGAGACGGAGAGCACCTCCGAGCATCAGCGACTGATCGAGCGACTGATCCTGCTGCAAACCATCGACACGCTCTGGGTGCAGCACCTCACCGCCATGGATGAAATGCGACAGGGCATCGGATTGCGCGCGTACGGCAGCACCGACCCACTGGTCGCGTACAAGCGCGAGGCCCACGACATGTGGGACCAACTGATGGAGAACGTCCGCTCCACGGTGGCGCGCCAGATCTTCCACGCCCGACTGGTGATCGGTGAGAACGGCGCAGCGCCGCCGCCCATGGCGCGCCCGCTGCCCTCGCAATTGCGTGAGTCCGGACCCGCCGAGGATCTCGAGTCAGGCATCGGCGGTGCGGCGACGGTCACTGCGGCGCGCCCACAGGCCGTCCGCAAGGTCGGCCGCAACGACGTGTGCCCGTGCGGCTCCGGACTCAAGTACAAGCGCTGCCACGGCAAGAACGGCTAGCGATGCCGCGCGCCGCCATCCGCCCTCGACCGAACCCGACACCTCCGCCAGACGACGCAGCCAGCACCCTCGAAGCTGCCACGGATGGTGCCGGAACTGACGCGCGCGAGCCCGACCCGCCCGAGCAACAGGACGCCAGCCAGACCGCCGCGGCCGCCGCCGACGGCCCCTTGGAGCCGGACGCTGCCGTCGCTGCGTTCTTGGACGCCCTGGATCACGGGGCGCCGTGGTACCCCGCGCTGCTGGACATCATCTCCCGCTGGGTCGCGCCTGCCGAGTCGGTCGCAGGCGCGCCGCGCGACTACCTGATCGCCGGGGAGGCATTCGACTGGCTCAGCCTCGCGGGTCGGCTGCTGGAGGCCGCCGGATCGCGCATCCCCACCCTCGAGGCGGAACGGCTGCTGTTCCGCGCCGAGCCCCCGGACGGCTCCGATGAGGAAGCGTTCGCACGCGCCATCGGCGTTGCCAAGCACCGCGCGCACCTCAACTTCCAGTACGGCGTGGTTGTGGAAGAGACGCTGCTGCTGACCGCGGAACTCGACCTCCACAAGGCGCGCAACATCGACGGCATCCGCGGCGAGCCGGCCGACGTCACCGCCTACGAGCGCATCTACGGCAAACCACTGGCGGAGTTGATGGCGCTCTACGTCGCGGACACCGGCCAGCCGCTCGGCGCGCGCGTCCGGCAGGCGGACTGGCAGGCATTCACCTACTGGTGCAGCAAGTATCGCCTCAAGACCGGTGAGCCCGCGCGCGTTGCCTCGGACACGCGCAAAGCGCTCGCCCTGCTCTCACGTCTGCACGCCGACCGCGCCCGCCCCACCTCGTTCATCGATCCCATCGCCGAATACATCGAGGGTGAAACGGTCAAAGCAGAGTAGGAGCGCCCGCGCTCACCCGGCGGGAACCCTCACCCCTCTCCCCGCACGCCACCGCAGCCCTCACCCCCGGCCCCTCGCCCCGCCGTGCGGGGAGAGGGGCCGGGGGTGAGGGCTCTCTCCTGCTCGCTGCCGCGCCGAGGCTACTCGCGCGCCCCGCGGAGCAACGCCGGCGCGTGCGCCACCACCGCCACGAGGATGGCCACACCGAGCAGCGGCGTGAACGTGCGGATCATGTGCGTCTGATCCGTCAGCAGCCCGGCCACAAATCCCGTGACACCGACCGTGACCCCCCAGAACACAAACTGATCCACCCACGCCGGCCGCGCGGATCGCGACAGCGTCATCACGTACCCCAGGATCGACGAGGTCATCACACCCACGAAGATCGTGTGGTCGATCGCCTCGAACAGCCGTGGCGGCGCCTGCTCCACGTCGGGTGCAAAGCGCACGATCAGCGCCACCAGCAGCAGCACGTTGACCGGCAGGAAGATCATCGCGACCACCGCGTGCCACCCCGGCCCCGCCACGGTCCACGAGGTCCGCATCGCACGCGGCGCCAGGCGCACCAGGAAGATCACGGTGCCAATGAGTTCCAATGGCAGACTGAACTGCACCAGCTCGAACACGTTCAGCAAGAACCCGGCGACAATCGCCACCCCACCGAGGAACGGCAACCCGATCTGCAGCCACCCGACGATGCCCGCACGCTCCTCGGCGCTCTCCGGACGCAGCACCCACTCGGCGTACGCCATCCCAGCCGGGATGAGAAAGCCCACCACCATCACCGCCGGGTGCGCCGTCTGCACGCCGGCAGTGATCCCCATCGACGGGTCCGCGATCCGCGCCCCGAGCAGCACCCCCAGCACCGCCCCAATCACCGAGGTGGCCAGACCCGCCAGCGTCCCCAGATGCGGCACGCTGAGCACCCGCGCCCTCGCCGCCATGAACCCGCGCACCGCGAACACCACGATCACGACGAGCATCACCGCGCCGAGCGCCGGCCGCGCCATGCTCGTCGTCGTCAGGAACGCGATGTTGTAGAGCAGCGCGACGAACGGCGCCGCTCGTGCCACGAGCCGCATCGAGGGGCTCGGCGCGCTGTCGAACAGCACGAGGCTCGCCGCGAACACCGACATGGAGATCCACGCCAACGTCCCGACGTGCAGATGTGTGAGCAGGAACT
Source organism: Chloroflexota bacterium (assembly GCA_003670575.1). Taxonomy (GTDB): domain Bacteria; phylum Chloroflexota; class Dehalococcoidia; order UBA2979; family UBA2979; genus RH-chloro-G1. Next base: position 115,957 of record QWRD01000002.1, on the reverse strand, counting down.
TGCGGTCGAAGTCGACGATGTCCAGGCCGTTCAGGATGCCGATGCCAACCGTCCACGCGAACAGCACCAGCGCCCAACCGAACATCCAGCGCACTTCGGGTGCATATCCGGTCTTCGCCGACGCAGCAGCCATGGGGAGCACTCCTCGCAACAGTCACGCCCCGCCCGCATGCTCGTTATACCGCGCGTGACGATACCGTCCAGCAAGCGGAGCGGCCACGCGCGAGGCGAGGCGAGGCGAGGCGAGACGAGGCGAGGCGAGGCGGTCGACACCTCGCCCCTTCGCCACTCCTACGACACTAACACTCATATCATCGCTCACCATCGCCAGTAGACCTGCTATCATGCACGCATGGCAAAGGACTACTACGAGGTGCTCGGAGTGAAGCGCGAAGCCTCCGAAAAGGAGATCCGCCAGGCGTTTCGGCGCCTCGCACGGCAGCACCACCCGGACGTGAACCCCGGCAACTCAGGCGCTGAAGCCCGCTTCAAGGAGATCAACGCCGCCTACGAGGTGCTCTCGGACGCCGACCACCGCAAGCAATACGACCGCCACGGCGAGAACTGGCAACACGCCGACCAGATTGATGCGATGCGCCGTCAGCAGGCGGAGAGCGGGCGCGGTGGTGGCTTTGGAGGCTTCGGCGGCCGCGCCGGCGGGCAGGGCGTCGAGTTCGACTTCGGGGGCGGCGGGCAGGGTGGCGGTGGTGGTGGTGGCCTCTTCGAGGGGTTGTTCCGCCGCGCCGTCGGTCGCCAGCGCGGCGCCGACGTCGAAAGCAACACTCGCATCAGCCTCGAGGACGCCTACCGCGGTGCCACCCGCACCATCGAGGTGCGCGAGGGTGCCGAGGTCTGCCGCGTCTGCAGCGGCGCGGGCTCGTTCGCAGGTGCCACCTGCCACGCCTGCCGCGGCACCGGCTCCGCCACCCCGCTCCGCCGTATTGAGGTCACCATCCCTGCGGGCATCCAGACCGGCCAGCGCGTCCGCGTCGCGGGCCGTGGCAGCCCCGGCACCAACGGCGGCCCGGCTGGCGACCTGTTCCTGATCATCGAGGTGACTCCGCACGCCCGCTTCGAGCGCGACGGCGACGACCTGCGCATCGATATCGACGTGCCGGTCGCCGACGCTGCGCTCGGCGGGGAGGCGCATGTGCCCACGCTGAAGGGCCGCGCGCTGGCGCTGCGCATCCCCGCCGAGACGCAGGGTGGCAAGGTGTTCCGCCTCGCGGGCCAGGGCATGCCGCGCTCCGGCGGTGGGTTTGGCGACCTGCACGCGCGCGTCCGCCTCGTGCTGCCCGACCCGCTCACCGATGAGCAGCGCGCGCTCTTCGAGCAGCTTCGCGCCACCACCCCGGCCGCCCCCGCGCCCGACGGAACCGACGGCACGCGATGACGAACATGCAGCCCACGCCATTCCCGCACGATGAGCCTGTCTTTCACATCTCGGTGGTCGCTCGGATGGTCGGCGTGCACCAGCAGACCCTCCGCTCCTACGAGCGCATCGGCCTGCTCGCGCCGCAGCGCAGCGCGGGCAACCGCCGCCTGTACTCGCACCGCGATGTCGAGCGCCTGCAGCACGTGCTGCGCCTGATCGCCGACCTCGGCGTCAACCTCGCCGGCGTCGACGTCATCCTGCGCATGACCCAGCAGATCGAGGATCTGCAACTGCAACTCGACACCGCGCACGACGAGCTCACGCGGCTGCGAGGTGCGCGATGAGTGGAACCCTCACCCCCAACCCCTCTCCCCGTTTCGGGGCGAGGGGAGTCAGCAAGCGGATGGATGATGGCGGGAGGGCGTCCAACACACAGTCTGGTGCTGCGGCGTAACCGCTGCCACCCCGCGCGCGAAGCGCGGCTCAGCCTCCAACTCCCCTCGCCCCGCCGGGCGGGGAGAGGGGCCGGGGGTGAGGGTTCCCAGTCCGAAGAGCGTGCCGAGAAAGTAGGCAACCCGAGATGATGCGACAAGACCGATTCACCGAGCAGGCACAGGCAGTCCTCACCGCCTCGCAGGAGATGGTGCGGCAGCAGAAGCACACGCAGTGGGACGTGGAGCACGTCCTGCTCGCGCTGGTGCAGACGAAGGACGGGCTCGCGAAGGAGGTGCTGCAGCGCATGGGGGTGAACCCCGCCGCCGTTGCCGCGCAGCTGTCGAGCCACCTCGCGCACTCCCCGAAGGCCTCGTACGACGTGGTTCAGATTTACACGACGCCACGCATCGTGCGCATGCTGGAGGCCGCAAACGCCGAGGCCGCTCGCCTGCAGGACGAGTACGTCGGCGTGGAGCACCTGCTGATCGCGATCGCCGATGAGCGCGAGGGCGAGGCCGCCCGCGTGCTGCAGGACTCGCAGATCACCAAGGAGCGCATCTACACCGCGCTCCGCCAGATCCGAGGTTCCGCGCGCGTAACCTCGCCGACCGCGGAGTCACAGTACCAGGCGCTCTCCAAGTACTCGGTCGACCTCACGCAGTCCGCGCGCGACGGCCAGCTCGACCCCACCATCGGCCGCGCCGACGAGGTGGCGCGCGTGATGCAGGTCCTCAACCGCCGCACCAAGAACAACCCGGTACTGATCGGCGAGGCCGGCGTCGGCAAGACCGCGATCGTCGAGGGTCTCGCGCAGCGCATCGCCTCCGACGAGGTGCCGGAGCGGCTGCGCGGCAAGCGCCTGCTCTCGCTCGATGTCGGCCAGCTCGTCGCCGGCTCGAAGTTCCGCGGCGAGTTCGAGGAGCGGCTGCAGGCCGTGATGCGCGAGGTGAAGGAGTCCGCCGGCGAGGTGCTGCTGTTCATCGATGAGTTGCACCAGGTCGTCGGTGCGGGTGGCGCGGAAGGCGCAATCGACGCCTCCACGATGATGAAGCCCGCGCTCGCGCGCGGTGAGCTCCGCGTGATCGGTGCCACTACCATCGAGGAGTACCGCAAGTACATCGAAGCCGACCCGGCGCTCGAGCGCCGCTTCTCGCCGGTCTTCGTCGACGAACCCACTGTCGATGAGGCGATCGATATCCTGCGCGGCCTTGCGCCGAAGTACGAGCAGCACCACGGCCTGCGCATCTCGCCCGAGGCGATCGAGGCGGCCGTGCGGCTCTCCTCGCGCTACCTCCCGGACCGCAAGCTGCCCGACAAGGCGATCGACCTCATCGACGAGGCCGCCTCGCGCCACGTGATCGAGGCGGAATCGATCCCCGACGCCGTGCGCGACCTCAAGGACCGCCTCGACGACGCCTCGCGCCGCCTCGAGGCGGCCGCCGCGCGCTCCGACTTCGAGGAGGCGGCGCGCATCAAGCAGCAGGTGCTGCAAGTGCAGCAGGAGTACGACACGCGCAAGGCCGAGGTGCACGCGGAACGCGGCCTGACAGAAGACGTGACGCCGCACGACATCGCCGCGCTGATCGCGCAGATGACCGGCATCCCCGTCGCCAAGATGCTGGAGGGCGAGGGCGAGAAGCTGCTACACATGGAGGAGGCGCTGCACGGGCGCGTCGTCGGTCAGGACGCCGCGATCACCGCGCTCGCAGATGCCATTCGCCGCGCGCGCAGCGGTCTGAAGGACCCGAAGCGCCCGATCGGCTCGTTCATCTTCCTCGGCCCCACCGGCGTCGGAAAGACCGAGCTGGCGAAGTCGCTCGCCGAGTACCTGTTCGACGATCAGGACGCACTGATCCGCCTCGACATGTCGGAGTACCAGGAGCGCCACACCGTCTCGCGGCTCGTGGGCGCGCCTCCCGGCTACGTCGGCTACGACCAGGGCGGCGGACTGACGGAGGCCGTGCGTCGCCGCCCGTACCAGGTGATCCTCTTCGACGAGATCGAGAAGGCGCACCCGGACGTGTTCAACACCCTGCTGCAGATCCTGGAGGACGGCCGCCTCACGGACTCGCACGGCCACACCGCGGACTTCCGCAACACGGTGATCATCCTCACGTCCAACCTCGGCACCGGCGCATCGGCGCACGGCCCGATCGGCTTCCAGGCCCGCGCGCGCACGGAGGCCGAACGCGACACGAGGCACCGCAACGTGGAGGACGCGCTCAAGCAGTCCTTCCGCCCCGAGTTCCTGAACCGCATCGACGAGATCATCGTGTTCGAGCCGCTCACCGAGATTGAACTCGCACAGATCGCCGACCTCCTGATCGCCGAGGTGCGCGCTCGCCTCGCAGAACGCGAGGTGACCTTCGAGGTGACCGACCGTGCCCGCGCCGCCCTCGTGCATGAGGGCTACGACCCGGCGTACGGCGCGCGCCCGCTGCGCCGCACGATCCAGCGCCGCGTGGAGAACCCGCTCGCCAAGCGCGTGCTCGCCGGCGACTTCCCCCCCGGCACCCGCGTCCGCGTCGACCTCGACGAATCGAGTGGCGACTACACGTTTGAGAGTGTCGAGGCGGGGGAGTGGGTGGCGGTGTAGGGACAACAAGCAACGGGAACGACTGGCACTGGCGTCCCCACGCGAACGTAGTCACCGTGGTGGGGGTGAGGCTCGCCCTACCCCCCACCACTCGCGGATAATCGATCCATCGAAGTTGTGGCACCGGTCGAGGAGCACTGATTTGGGCAGACAGCGCATGCGCCCCACCCGAAACCGCACAACTGCACCCGGCAGCCCAGTCGAAGCGCCCGGCGCCACGGCGCCTCGGCCCGTCGCGGTGCGCGCGCCCAAGCCTGCTTGGCGAGAGACCGTCGACTCCTTCGGTGGCTTCTGGACCATCGCCATCATCCTGGCGGCCGTCCTGATCGTCGTCGCACTGGTCGTCGCCAGCCAGCCGAAGAACAGCATCGCGCGCATCTCCACCGACGCGCTCATGGGCGAGACGGTCACCAACTCCCCGGCCAACCACATCACTGACCCGGCTCTGGTGGAAATCCCGAAGGGCAACCCACCGGTTGGCGGGCCTCACTTCCCGGTGCCGCAGGCCACGGGCGTGTACAGCGGCGCAGTGCCGGACGGCAACACGATCCACTCGCTGGAGCACGGCATCATCTGGCTTTCGTACAACCCCCAGAAGGCCGACGCCAGCACCATCAGCAAGCTCGCGAGCATTGCCAAGAGCTACAGCGGCGACACCATCCTGTCGCCTCGCCCGGACAACACATCGACGATCACGCTTGCTTCATGGGGCCGCCTGCTGCAGATGGATCAACTGAACGAGGGCACCGTGAAGCAATTCATCGAGACGAACCGCAATCGCTCGCCGGAGCCCGGCGTCCGCGATGTGGCGCCCATGCCGTAGCCGTGCCCGCCGAGGGCCGGGTGCACTTGCATCCGGCCACTGAACACTGCGACCAGTCCGCGCGGACAGGAAGCACGATGGGACGCAACCGCCGCACACGACCGGGCCCACCGCCGGGCGCGCCTCCGCCTGCACCCACGCACCATCCGGCCCCGGCACGCCCCGCACCGAAGTCCGCGTGGCGTGCCCGCATCGATGAGTTCGGCGGGCCACTGGTTATCGGCTCCATCGCCGCCGCCCTGCTCATCGTGGTGGCGTTGATCGTGATGAACCGTCCGCGGTCCACCGCCAACATGGAGACGTACGTCCCTCGCGCGCACTCGCAACTCGCGGGCCGCGTGAGCGGGAAGCCGGACGCACCGGTGAAGATCGTCGAATACGCCGACTTCCAATGCCCGTTCTGCCATCAGCACTGGCGCGACGTGGAGCCGATGCTGGAGCGCGACTACATCGCAACCGGCATCATCACGTACGAGTACAAACACCTCATCGTGGTCAGTGCGGAGTCACGCGACGCCGCCGCTGCGTCACAGTGCGCCCTCGATCAGGGCTTGTTCTGGGAGTACCACGACATCCTCTTCCTGCGGCAAGGCGATGAGCGCTCCGGCGTTTACACCCGCGCGAACCTGAAGAGCTACGCCACACAGATGGCCTCCGCGCTCCCGACCCGCCAGTTCGACCAGTCGAAGTTCGACACCTGCGTCGACTCCGGCAGCAAGTACCCCGAGGTGGACGCGATGACCGCCGAGGCAGGCACCATCGGCACTACCTCCACGCCCTCGTTCACGATCGGCGGGCGTCTGGTGCAGGGCGCTCTGCCTGCCGAGCAGTTCCGCAACCTCATCGAACAGGCGAGGGCCGGCCGATGAACCAGCGAACACGGCTCTGGCTGCTGCTGACGCTCGCATTGCTCGGCACGGCCGTCGGCGCATACCTGGCGTACATCGCGTGGTCTCCGGGGCTCACCGCGTACTGCACCGGCCTCGGTGACTGTCACCGCGTCCAGAGTTCCGTGTACGCCAAAATCGCCGGTGACCCCATCGCCGCGCTCGGACTGCTGATGTATGCGGGACTACTGACCATCCTCACACTGCGGCTGATCGCGCCCCAGGTGCTCCCGCGGCCACTGGAAGTCTGGACGTTCGCGCTGGCGCTCAGCGGCGCCGGCTATTCCGTGTACCTCACCTACCTGGAGCTGTTCGTCATCGATGCCGTCTGTATCTGGTGCGTCGGATCGGCCACCATCGTCTCCGCGATCTGCCTGCTCGCGGTGCCGGACGTCCAAGGCAACACCACGCCTCCCGCTCGGCGCGTCGGCCGTCGCCAACTCCAGGGCGCTGGCCCAGTCGCGCGCTCGGACGTATGATCCCGCCCGGCGCACCCGGAGGGACGATGAGCACCGAACTGGCACTTGGCTTCGACGATCTCGACGTGCTCGAGGAGGACGGGATCGAGGTCTTCGTCCTCAACATGAATGAAAGCCCGGAGGTTCCGCCCTACTACGTGGACGTCGCCGGTCGGCGTTTCTCGTACAGCGGCATCACCTTCCTCGTCAGAGGCCACAGCGCCGCCCTGCCCGGCTTCGTCCGCGACCACGAGGCAGCAGGCAGGCTCACGCTGATGGTGGAGCGCAACGGTCGCTACATCGCCTACGTCCACGACCCCGCCGCAATCGCGGAGGACGACGACGAGGCATAGGCCGAGCGCCACCTCACCTCATGCCTGACCGCAACCGCCCCGCCCACTCCCCGCGCGCCCACGTCACCGAATGACGATGTGGCCGGTGGCGTCACCGACGCGCCCTGACGATGCTCCGATACAGGCGCCGCAGCCCCTCGAGGGCCACTCGGCTCGCAGTCGCTCGTTCTGGCGCATGCTCGGTGTCATCGTCGGCCTCGGCCTGCTCGTGCGAGGCGCGCACATCCTCGCCTCCGACTTCCCGCTCAACGACGGCGGACTGTTCTACGCGATGGCGCGCGATATCCAGGCCAGCCACTACGTGCTGCCCACGGTCACGTCCTACAACGGCGCGCAGATCCCCTTCGCCTATCCGCCGCTCGGGTTCTACCTCGCGGCACTGCTGGACGACTGGACGCCGTTCGCGCTGATCGATCTGTTCCGCGTCTTACCGCTGCTGTACTCCACGCTCACCATCGCCGCCTTCGCGTTACTGGCGCGGCGTCTGCTCGCATCCGATCGAGCAGCGCTCCTCGCGACGGCAGCGTTCGCGCTCGTACCCCGGAGCTTCATCTGGCTGCTCATGGGCGGCGGTGTCGCGCGTGGGCTCGGCCTGCTGCTGGCGCTGCTCGCGCTGCACGAGGTGCACCGGCTGTACACCACCGGCCATCGACGCTACATCGTGTCCGCTGCGTTGCTCTCCGCTGGGACACTGCTCGCCCACCTGGAAACCGCGTGGTTTCTCGCCTTCAGCATCGGCATCTGCTTCGCCGCGTACGGGAGGACACGCGAGCAGCTGTTGAACTCCGCCGTACTGGCGGCCAGCGCGGCGATGCTGGCCGCGCCGTGGTGGCTCACCGCCATGACATCGAACGGACTGGTGCCCTTCCGCTACGCCAACGCGGCCGGCGGCAGCGTGTTCACGACCGCAGCGCTCGCACGCGAACTGCTCCTGGCACTGGCGCGCGTCACATCCACCAGCGAACCGCTGTTCCCATTGATCGGCGCGCTCGGTCTCCTCGGCGCGGTGATCGCGATCCGGACGCGTCACGTCGTGCTGCCGATCTGGTGGGTCGCAATCATCCTGCTGGACGCGCGAGCCTTCCCCACGTTCGCCACCATTCCCGTCGCGATGCTCGCAGGCCTGGCACTGGAACGCGTCGTGCTGCCGTTGGGCCGATCAGCCGACACGCGCACCGCCTTCGCCCGCGACCTCAACTGGCGCCGCCTCGCGCGAGGCTCAACACTCATCGGCGCGGTCCTACTGTCCTATGCCGTCATGGGCGCACTGCTGCGTACGCCCGGCCTCGGTGGCGAGGGTCACTTCCTCACCGGCCTCACACCGGCCGAGCGCTCAACATTCGAGTGGATCGAGTCGAATACCCCGGAGACCAGCCGCATCTTCGTGGTGCCCAGTGGCCCGTGGCAGGCCGACCGCGAGGCGGAATGGCTGCCCGTGCTTGCCTCCCGGGTCAGCGTGACCACAGTGCAGGGCAGTGAATGGACAGCACGCTTCGCCACGCAGGCCGCCGCCGCCGACCGAGCTTGGACCTGCGGATATCGCCAATCGGACTGCCTGACCCAGTGGTCAGACGACTTCAATAGCACCATCACGCACGTCTACATCCCGACTACCGAACGCGGCCAATGCTGCGGCTCGCTGCTGGAATCGCTCCGCCAGAGCTCCCACTACACGGTCGTCCACGAGGGCGCGGGGGGCACGATCTTCGCTGTGCGCGGTGCGACATTCCCCTCGCCACCGCTGCAATCTCGATAATCACACACGGCCACAACCACTCCAGAAAGCACCGGACTCGATCGGTACGCCGTCCCACCGTTAGAATGTGCGGTAAGCCGGTGTAGCTCAGTGGTAGAGCAGCTGTTTCGTAAACAGCAGGTCGGGGGTTCGAGTCCCCCCGCCGGCTCCAGACACTCATTGCCAGCAGCAGGGATGAGACCTATGAGCAAGCTCCGAGACCTCATCCGCGACATTGGTCGTCGCAAGCCGGCCGCGTTCGGCTTCGCAGCCATGCGTAGCGGGGCGGCAACCGACCACCCGCGCCAACTGCTGGTGATCGCCGAGGTTGCCGATGCCGCCGATGCGAGTGCTGCCGCGACCGCAACGGTCGACGCAGTGCTCTACACGGGCGCTGCAAGCAACCTCGCTGCGGTCGTAGCGGCGGTGCAGGCGGCGGGCAGCAAGGCGCCGGTTGGCATCCGCATCAACGCCGCGACCGGCGCTGACGCCACCGCAGTGGCCGAGGCTGGCGCCGACTTCCTCGCGTTCGATGACGCCAGCGCAGACGGCGCATCCGTCTCCGAAACGCGCCTCGGCTACCTCGCGCTCGTCAGCCCGGAGACGGATGACGCGACCGTGCGATTGCTCAGGCTGCTGGACCTGGACGGCGTCCTAGTCGCCGCGCCGCCGGAGCAGATGACAGTGCGCCAGCAGCTCCAGACCCGCCGCATGGCAGAACTCGCGCGCAAGCCGCTCATCGCGCGCGCCGAGGCCGCCGTCTCCGCCGCTGCCCTAGAGCGCTGGCGAGACGCGGGCGTTGCCGCCATTGTCGCGCCCGCCCCGGCGGTCGCAGCGCTGGTTGCCGCCGCCGCTGAGGTGCCGCCGCGCCGCGAGCCAAAGCAGCAAGGCCGCCCGGACGCTATCGTGCCAGCGCCTCGCTCCAGCTCCGATGACGAGGAAGACGACGAGTAACGAATCGCGGCACATCACCGCGCGGTACCACTAGACAGCCGCAATAGTGCATACTCGATATGCGCGACACGTTCGCATCGGTCGCAGCCTCTCCATTGGATGCTGGGCAGCCGGCGCATGCAGTGAGGCACCCCATGGCACGACCCGCTCGTCGCAGTCTTTCCGCCTATCACGATTTCGGCACCACCACCCCGGACACGGAGGCGCGGTACCAGATCGGTGAGGTCGCGGATCAGACAGGCGTCACACAGCGCACCCTGCGCTTCTACGAGGAGAAGGGCCTGCTCACACCAGCAGACCGAATGGACGGCGGCTTCCGTCTCTACTCGGATGAAGACGTGGTTCGCATTCGACTGATCAAGCAACTCCAAGGCTTGCTGGGATTCAGCCTCGCCGAGATCAAAGAGATGGTCGAGACCGAGGCCGTGCGCGCCCATCTGCGCGCCACCCCAAAGCCGAGTCCTGACGACCGCGCAGCACTGCGCGCCCGCGGTGAGCAGGCACTCTCCGCGTTGCGGCGCCAACTGGATGTCGTGGAGCCGAAACTGGAGCAGCTCAAGCAACTACGCACCGAGTTGCGCGAACGTATCGCCACCATTGAACAGCGGATCATCGACCTCGATGCACCGGTCGCTGTCGGCGCGGAGTCCCGCTCCTAGCAACGCATCGCGTACGTGACACATCCAAACTGACAAAGAAGAAGGCCGCGCGATGCGCGGCCTTCTTCTTATCTCGCTCGCATCTCGTGCGCGTCAACGCGCGCGATTAGCTGCCGGCTGACAGCGTCCGAGCAGCATCGAGCGCGCCTTGCGGGTGCGCTTCCATGTCGGTTGTTCCCTGGATCGCGTGCCGCAACACGCCAGCAGCGTCGAAGACGAACGTCACGCGCTGCGCAGTCGCGGCACCTTCGCGGCGCACGCCAAACGCATCGATGGTCTGCCCCGCCGGAAAGTCCGACAGCAACTGGAACTGCAACTCCTGCGCGTCGCAGAACGCACCGGCAGCCGCCCACGGATCAGCGCTGACACCAACGACTTCTACGCCCAGCGCCTCAAGCTCCTCGTACCGCTGCTTGAAGCCCTGCATCTCCAGGGTACAGCCGCCGGTGAACGCCATCGGATAGAAGGCGAGGATCGACACTTTGCCCTCGAAGTCCTTGTTCGTGACCGGCTCGTGCTTTCGGTTGAACAGCACGAACTCCGGCATCGGCTCGCCTACTTCCAACATGTCGACTACCCCCCTCGGCAGCGTGCAACCCGCGCAATGATTGATCCTGCGTGCATAGCATCAGCAACCGAGCGAGCCGCCGATGACCAACCCGCGTGAGCTAGTGATGCTGGTCGTGCGCCGGCGCGTCGGCCCGCTGGAAATCCCACTCCAGGTTGCGCACCCGCCGATACAGGTAGCCGATGGTCGACAGGAGCATCAACGCGACCCCCGCACCCACGGTGTAGAGGAAAACCGAAGTGCTGTCCGCGGTGCGCTCCAACGCACGCGATTGCTCGGCGGCCAGCGCAACAGCCGGAAACACACCCACCGAGGCGGCCACAGCACTGGCCGTCACCGCGCGACGAATCATCTTCATCCCGGCCCCCTTCGAATGACGTACTACCTTGCGATGATACCATCCGCGCGGCATTGCCATCTCGCGCGATCGGGGCGCAGTGGCCCATCCGGATCAGCCGTCGGCTGCGCTTTCCACGCGCCGGTACACGCGTCCGTAGTGGGGCGCGTTGCCCGGAGCGCCCGCGGGCCGCTATACTGCTGCGGCATCTGCAGGAGTATCGAAATTGAAGCGGACCTGGCAACCAAAGCGCATCCCACGTCTGCGTAAGCATGGCTTTCGCGCGCGTATGTCCACACAGGACGGTCGAGACGTACTCAAGCGCCGCCGCGCACGCGGTCGCGTCAAGTTGACCGTTTAACATAACGTCCACACCGCTTCGGGACGACGACACTGTGACGGCCTCCGGGTTCACCGTGCCTGCTCACCCTGCGGAGCCCCAGTCGCTACGTGCGGCGGGCGAGGGTGGCGACAACGCGAATACGAGCGTTCCGAGCAACCGCGTTATCACCCCGTCGGCTCACGCCAGGCCGGGTGATAACAGGTTGCGGCGCCCGCAGGAGTTCGTTGCCGTCATGCGCGGCCGACGACGCGTGCGGCACCAACTGTTGACCATGGGCATCCGCCCGAACGATCTGCCGCATAACCGGTTCGGGTTCGCGATTGGGAAACGAGTGGGGGGCGCAGTGGTCCGTAACCGAGTCCGCCGCCGCCTACGCGAGATTCTCCGCGCACTGCCGCTCGCACCGGGTCATGATCTGGTGCTCACGTCCGGCGCCACCAGTGCGACCGCCACCTTCCAGGAGCTGCGCACCGCCGTCGATTGGTGCGCACGGCGCGCCGGCCTGCTTGCGGGCGCGCGCAACACTGGCCAGTCATCTTGAAATCCACCGCACTCGCCTGCATCCGCTGGTACCAGCGAATGATCTCACCGGCAATCGGCGCACAGTGCCGCTACCAGCCGACGTGCTCCCGCTACACCTATGCGGCCATCGAGCGCTTCGGGCTGCTCCGCGGCGGCTGGTTGGGGCTCAGTCGTATCGCTCGCTGCCATCCGTGGAGCGCAGGCGGGTACGACCCGGTGCCGGAGCAACTCGACAGACACGATTCTTCCGATATGAGAACTGCCGGTCACGGTTCCGCCGCGAACCACACCAGCATGGGGCACCGCTAATGTTTCACGTGAAACACCATGGGCTCCGCCGTCACATCGCGATGTTCGCGATGGTGGCTCTGCTACTCTTCGCGGCGGGCTGTGGCAGTGTCAGTGTGCCTGAGGGTTGGGCGGCGCCGGTCACTGCGGGCGACTTCCTCGTCGTCGGCAACGGTGACGGCTCGATCAGTGGATTCCGACGCTCCAACCCTGCCTCAGTCGCCTGGACGTTCCCCAAGGAACCGGAAAAGTCCGGCTGGTCGTTCTTCGGTGGCGCCAAGAGCGAGCGTGAGACATACCTCGGCCTCTACGCCACTCCCATCGTGACGAACGTGGGCGGCCGAGACCGGGTCATCATTGCCACCTACTCCGGCGAAATCATCGCCGTCGACGTGCAGACCGGCCAACGCGCCGATGGTTGGCCACAATCTGTCAACGTCGGTGGACATGTCGTCGCCACCCCGGCCTTCGATGGCAAGCGGCTCTTCGTCGCGACCCACTCCGGGACCGTGCGCACCGTCGACGCCACGACGGGCGAACTCAGCCCTGCCGTGCTGCTCCGCGCCGCCGAGCGCATCTGGAGCTCGCCCACCCTGGACGCGGGGACGCTGTACGTGGCAGACCTCGCCAAGCACGTCCGTGCCCTGGATGCAGCCACCGGCCAGGTTCGATGGGACCGGACGCTCACGGGAGCCGCCACGGGCGACGCCACCCTCGCGGGCGATCTCCTGCTCCTCCCGACGCTCGACAGTCGACTGATCGCGCTCGACCGTCGCACCGACGGCGCTGAGCGCTGGCAGTTCACGACCGATAACTGGCTGTGGGCCCAACCGTTGGTCGCCGACGGTGTCGTATACATCGTCAGCACGTCCGGCACCGTGTACGCGCTGGATCTGGCGACCGGCCAGCAGCGCTGGAAGTTCGGCGGGGTGCAGAGCGAAACGCGCGCCACACCGGTCCTGCTTGCGGGCACCCTGGTGTTGGCGACCGATGGCGGCACCGTCTTCGGCCTCGACCCGGCCACCGGCACGGAGCGCTGGCGTCACCAGCCCACCGAGAAGCCTCGCCTGCTCGCCGCTCCGCTGGTGATGGACTCGACGATCGTGTATACGTCCAAGCTCGGTGACATCTATCGAGTGACGCCGAAAGACCAGGGCGTCGTCGAACGTTTGTTCCAGAAGGGTTCGTAGTCACTCATGCCCATCGGGCTCATCTGGCAGACCGCGCTTGAGACGCCGCTGATCAACTTCATGATCGCGTTGTCTCGTACCGCGTTCGATTCCTACGGCCTCGCGATTCTGCTCTTTACCGTGCTCACCCGCGTGGTCACCTTCCCGCTGACCCTGCGCACCCTGCACGCCATGAAGTCGATGCAGGTGTTGCAGCCGTTGCTGGCGGAAGTCCAGAAGAAGTACACCGACCCGCGTCGGCGTTCCGAAGAGACCATGAAGCTCTACAAAGAGCACGGCGTGAACCCGCTCGGCTGCCTGGGCCCTCAGCTCGTGCAGATCCCGATCTTCATCGCGTTGTACGCCACCATTCGCCTTACCATCGGCTCCACGCCGGAGGCGATGCTGTACCTCTCCTCGCGCCTGTACGACATCGAGTACATCCGCCACGCCATCCCCCTGAGCACGAGCTTCCTGGGCATGGACCTCGCCGAGAACGGATCCATGGGCCTAGCGGCGTTCGTCTTCGTTGGGATGTGGGTGCAGCAGCGCATCTCCACCAGCCGCGCATCCACGACGCCGGGGTCGCAGCAGGCCCAGATGAACCAGATGATGCAGTGGTTCATGCCGATCTTCTTCGGCTGGTTCTTCGTCCTCACCCTCCCGGCCGCGCTCGGCCTGTATTGGGGGGCCAGCACTGCCATTGGAGTCATTTTGCAGTGGATCTTCGTGGGACCCGGCGACTTCCACGTCGGCGAGTTGATCCCGCGTAACCTCCCCTGGGGTTCGTCCACGGCCGGCGGCACCAGCGCCGTCAGCACCACACGACGCACATCGAACGCCGCGCCACGCGGCGGCACTGAATCGGGAGACGACGATGCGAATCATGGAAGTGAGCGGGAAGACAGTCGAGGAGGCAGTGGCCCGGGCACTGGTTCAACTGGGCCTGGACCGCGAACAGGTCGACGTCGACGTAATCCGCGAAGGTAGACGAGGCGTCTTCGGCATCGGTGGTGAGGACGCAATCGTCCGCGTCACCGCCCGGGCACCCATTGCCGCCCCCCCGCCTCCGGCTCGCCCACGTGCCCCCCGGCGCGATGACGACGATGACCGTGGTGCTCGACGTGGCGGTAGCGACGAGCGTGACGACCGCGACGCCGCGCCCGCTCGCAGCGACCGAGGCGACCGTCCCGACCGTGGCCCGCGCCCCCCTCGACCCGCGCCCGCCCCGCGCGCCGAAGCCGCACGCCCCAGCGCACCGCGACGTGATGAGCCTCGGCGCGACGAACCACGTCGTGACGCGCCCCGTCGAGACGAACCGCGCCGCGACGAACCCCGTCGTGACGAACCGCAGCAGGGTGGCCAGCGCGATCTGGCGTCGGACATGCCGGACGACAACCGCGGAAACACCCGCGACGACGACCGAGGCCCATCGCGCGGCGGCGGTCGAGACTCGTCGCGCGGCGGTGGTGGTCGCGGCGGGGACGCACGAGGACCGCGCGGTGAGTTCCGCGGCGGCGATCGTCGCGACTCCCGCCCCCAGGGCAGCCCCGACGAAAACGCCGCACCCATTCGTATCCCCGGCACTCCGGACGACCTCCCCGCAGGCCCGCCCGTGGACGCCGAGGACGAGATGGACTTCGCGGGCCACGCGCTGCGCGACGTCCTCACGCTGCTGGGCCTGACCGAGACCGAAATCGCAGCGCGTGACCCAGAGTCGGCCGGCGACGGTGCTGGCCTGGTCTCCCAGGTACTCGATATCTACGGCGAGACGCCGGACGTCTCGGAAGAGCTTGGCGTGCTGATCGGGCGGCGCGGCGAGACGCTGACGGCGCTGCAGTACCTGCTCAACGTCATGGTCTCCACCCGCTACGGCAACGACCACGTCTTCGGCCTCGACATCGAGCAGTACCGCCACCGCCGCGAGCAGACGCTCATCGACATGGCAAAGCGCATCGCTGCCGAGGTTCGTGAGACCGGCGACGTCATCACGCTGGAGCCGATGCCCGCGTCCGAGCGCCGTATCGTCCACCTCACGCTGGAGGCGGAAGCTGGCGTGCGCACGGAGAGCGTCGGCAGCGGCGCCGACCGTCAGGTCGAGGTGCTCCCGGACGAGGGCGCGTAGATGTACCCGGCGACCGTGCGCGCGACCCGTCGCGCGGTCGCTGCCGCCCGTATACTCGCGCACAGTGCGAGCGCCGCTCGCGCTGTGCGCATGAGGACACGACGATGAGCCTCGTGTTCGCGGTCGTGAATCAGAAGGGCGGCGTCGGCAAGACGACAACCGCCGTCTCGCTTGGTGCGGCGCTGGCCGGGCGCGGCCAACGCACGCTGCTCATCGATGCTGACCCACAGGCCAACGCCACCACCGCGCTCGGGCAACGCCAGGGCGAGGCCGGCGGACTGTACGAAGCGCTGGTTGACGAGCGGTCGCTGGATGCCGCGATCGTCGGCACCTCGGTGGTCGGCCTCTGGCTCGTGCCCACCACGCCGCACCTTGCTGGCGCAGAGGTGGAGCTCGTCTCAGTGATGGCACGCGAGTTCCGCATGAAGCGCATCCTGGATCCGCTGCGAGACCGCTTCGACATCATCCTGATCGATTGCCCGCCATCGCTGGGCCTACTCACGGTGAACGCGCTGGCCGCGGCCGATGAGGTCATCATCCCCGTGCAGTGCGAATACCTCGCGCTGGAGGGGCTCGGCCACCTCTCGCACACCATCCGGCTGGTGCAGGCGAACCTCAACCCCGCCCTGCACATCCGCGGTATCGTGCTGACGATGTTCGACGGGCGCACCAACCTCGCTCGACAGGTGGAAGAGGAGGTGCGCCGCCACTTCGACAACACCTTCCGCGCCGTCATCCCGCGCTCCGTCCGGCTCTCCGAAGCGCCGAGCCACGGTGAACCGATTCAGGTCTACGACCCACGATCCCCCGGTGCCCAGGCGTACGACGAGCTGGCAGATGAACTACTGGCGCAGCTGCGGGCACCTCGCGCTGCGGAGGTGCCCGGTGCCTAGCGATGCCGATCCCGCTCCGGCGCCACATCGCTCATCCAGCCGCGGGCTGGGGCGTGGGCTGGCCGCGCTGATCCCGGAGGGCGCGCCGCTTCCCGCACAGCCCGATGTCCGCATCCCCACCACCGATGTACCGATCGAACTCGTCGTCCCGAACCCGTGGCAGCCGCGCTCCGTCATGGAACCCACCGCGCTGGCGGAACTCACGGACTCTATCCGCGAGCACGGGATCATCCAGCCGCTTCTGGTCTCCGTGGAACAGGACGCCGCCGGCGCGACGATCTACCAGCTCATCGCGGGCGAACGTCGTCTGCGGGCGGCGCGCGCTGCGGGCCTGCTCCGTGTCCCCGTCACCATTCGCCAAAGCACACCACGCGAACTCCTTGAGCTGGCAATCATCGAGAACGTCCAGCGCGCGGACCTGAGCCCGCTGGAAGAGTCGTCCTCCTACCAGCGACTGATCGATGAGTTTCACCTGACGCAGCAAGAGGTGGCCGTTCGCGTCGGCAAGTCGCGCGCGGCGGTGGCGAACACACTGCGACTCGCAGCGCTGGCGCCCGAACTGCAAGCCTCGCTCGCCAACGGCGAGATCACCGAGGGCCACGCGCGCGCCCTGCTGGGCATGGACGACAGCCTCGATGGTGGCGCGCGACGTCGCGAGCTGTGGCGCATGGTCGTCGAAGGTGGGCTCAACGTCCGCCAGACGGAACGCCTGGTGCGGGAGGCGATGAAGCCGGGGTTGGACGCACAGACGGTCCCGGTTGCGCCCGCCACCGCGGAACAGCAGCATGAAGCGCTCGCGCAAGCATTGCAGCGCTCGCTGGGCACGAAGGTGACCATGCGCCGCGGCAAACGCGGCGCGGGGTCGCTGACCATCCACTACTACAGCGACGAGGAGCTGGAAGGCGTCCTCGATCGCCTCGGTATCGGTGAACTGTAAGGGAGTTGCCATGACCATCGAAGCCCGTCTCGCAGAGCTCGGCGTCACGCTGCCGGCCACAGCGGTCGCACCGCTGGCGGTGTACCGCCCCGCCGTGCGCAGCGGCGCGATGATCTACGTCTCCGGCCAGCTGCCCACGCGCGACGGCGCTGTGCTGCACCCCGGCCGCGTCGGGGACACGGTCACCATAGAGCAGGCGCAGGAAGCCGCGCGCCAGTGCGCAATCAACGTGCTGGCTGCGGTGTTCGCACTACACGGCACGCTGGAGGGGCTGCGCCTCGTCCGTACCGTCGGGTACGTCGCATGCGACCACGAGTTCGACCAGCACCCCGCGGTGGTCAACGGCGCCAGCATGTTGCTGCGCGACATCTTCGGCGAGGAGCAGGGCGTAGGTGCACGCATCGCGATCGGCGTCGCGTCGCTTCCGCTGCGCGCACCGGTCGAGGTTGAAGCCTGGTTCGAGGTTGTTGGTTCCTAACTGATTCGATTGGGAGGCGCCCGATGGCAAGCACGCTGCGCATCAACTTCGTCACCGGCGGCGCACGCCGCTATGTCCCGCTGATCCAGGAGCTCGCGCGCATCCCGGACCGCATCGATGTCGCCATGACCGCCACCTCGGTGGCCGCGGGCGGCGAAGGCGACTGGACGCCCTCTCGTGTCGTCGGGCACCTGGTCGCCTACGCGCGGCAGAGCCACGAGAATCTGCGGCGCATGGCCTGGATGACGGACCCGCTGATCAAGTCAGTGGACGACGCCGCCCAGGCGGAGCAGCACCAGTGGGATCAGCAGACCCGCGCGCGGCTGCTGGGATGGCTCACCGAGGCCGTCGCCGAGAGCGTGGACCTGCTGGCCGAACTACCGGACTCCTCCTGGGGCCGGCCGGGACAGCACCCCGCGTCCGGTCGCCGTTCCATCCGCCAGCAAGTGCAGGGGATGATCGACCACTTCGAGGAGCACATCGCGCAGTTGGAGTCGATGCGGCGGTAGGGTCGGCTCGCCCGACCCACTCGACCGCAAATCCTCGGACGACAGTGACGTATACGACAACGTACGCGTATGCTCCGCGAGATGCGTTTTGGCGCGTTGAAGGGGGCACCGTTGACGACCAGCGACCCGAACGACGACGGCGGTGCCGGACAGGCCCGGCCGCAAGTTGCCCCGCCCCGCCCCGAACCCGACGCCGCTGAGCGTCGGTTCCGCACCTTCGACTCGCTGATCGATGTGCCGGCGTTCCGCTGGTACATGCTCTCCCAGGTCGGCAATCAGTCCGCGCAACTGATGCAGATGGTGGTGCGGGGGTTTCTCGCGTACCAACTCACGGGCTCGTTCGCGGCGCTCGGGCTGGTGGAGCTCGCAGCCGCCGGGCCGCGCGTGTTCCTGGCACTGTACGGCGGTGTGGTCGCGGACCGCGCCAGTCGGCGGGTGATCATCCAGGTCGGGCAATTACTCAACGCCACGCTGGCGGCGGTGTTGGCGGCATTGCTGTTCGCGGACATGCTCCACTTCGGGCACCTGATCGTGGGGTCGCTGGTCACGGGCGTGCTGAACTCGTTCATCATGCCGGCGCGGCAATCGATGATCCCGGAGATCGTCGGCACGCAGCGCGTCATGAACGCATTCGCACTCAACGCCTTTGGCATGAACATGCTTCGCCTCGGTGCGCCCGCGCTCGCTGGCTTCTTGATCGCGACAGTGGGGAGCGGCTGGGTCTTCGCGTTGATGGCCGGTCTCTATGTGTTCGCGATGGCCACGCTCTTCCAGGTGCCGAAGACCAACGCGGCATCGCGTGCCGCCGCCGCCGGCGGCGCTGCAGCCAGGCCGACTGGACATGGTCACGCGCCAAGCCGCTCCGGGATGCGCGAGATCAAGCAGGCACTCGTCTATCTTCGCGGGCAGCCCATTCTGGTGACGCTGCTGGTGCTGCACTGCCTGATCGGCATGCTCGCGCTGCCGTACCAGCGGCTGCTCCCGGGCTTCGTCGATGAGGTGTTGAGCGGGGGCCATCCGGATCGCACCGCAATCCTGATGGGGCTGCTGCTTTCCTTCACCGCGGTGGGTGCGTTGGCAGGCTCGCTGCTGATCGCCTCGCTACCGAGCCGCAATCGCGGGAAGTTACTGATCGCCAGCCTCGTGATCTTCGCAATCGGGCTGTTCGCGTTCTCGGCATCAACGACGTTCTGGCTCAGCGCTGGCATCGTGATCGTGCTTGGCGTCGGGCAGGCCGGACGCCAGTCGCTGATCCAAATCCTGATCCAGTCCTACGTCTCAGACGAGTACCGCGGCCGCATTAGCAGCATCATCGTGCTGGAGGATGGCATCGAGTCGCTTGGCATCTTCTTCATCGCGTTGCTGGCGCAGGCCTTCGGACCACAGCTGGCACTGGGCGCTGTGGCCATCACACTGGGATCGCTTGCGGCGTGGATGTGGTCTACGCGGTCAATCCGCGAGTTGCAGTAGACCCGCGCTAGTCCGTCTCGATCGGCAGGTCGAGGCGGGCGCCCCACTCTGACCAGGAGCCGTCGTAGTTCGCGATGTGCTCGTAGCCGAGCAGTTCGTGCAGGATGAACCAGCCGACCGAGGCGCGGATGCCCCCGCCGCAGTACGGGTACACCGGTCGTGTGCCATCGATACCACTCGACGCGTAGGCGGCGCGGAGCTCCTCCAGCGGGAGCAAGCGGGCGTCGTCGCCAACCAGCCCTTCCCAGTTCAGGTGCGTGGCGCGCGGAATGCGTCCTCGGCGCGGAGCCGCGAGGTGGCCGTCCGCCGTGCCGTGCCACTCGCCATCGGTGCGGCAGTCGAGAATCACCGGCTCGCCGCCCTGCGCAGCCGCGAGGACGTCATCAGTGCTGGCGAGGATCGCGCGGTCAGGCTCGGGCAGCGTCACGCGGCGCGTCGTGGCCGGCGGTGGCGTCTCGTCGGTGGTCGTGGCCACGCCTGCGGCCGCCAGCGCCGGGAGCGCGCCGTCCAGCAGGTGGACGCGCGGGAAGCGGTAGTAGCGCAGCACCCAGTACGCGCGAGCCGGCCACGGCGACTTGGCGCCGGAGTAGCAGATGATGCGGTCCTCGGGCGTAACCCCCCAGCGCTCGAGGGTTGCCTCGAAGGACTCCGCTAGCGGCACCAGCGCGCGCACCTCGCGGTCTTCGGCGAGATCCTCGTAGCCGGAGGCGTACACCGCGCCCTGCACGTGCCCACGCTCGAAGTCAGCGCGATCGGTGCCGGCGTGGATGAAACGCACGTCCGGGTCGGCGGCATGCGCCGCCACCCACTCCGCGCTGACCAGTGCGTCCAGCCGCACGCTCATCGAATGCCGCCCTCGCCCTCACCGGAGGCACCGCCAACGTCGCCAGTGTCGCCATCAGCGCCGCCTGCCACGCCGCCCTCGGTGGTGGCTGCGCCGCCGCGACCGCGGCCGCCGCGACGACCACGACGCCTCCGCTTGCGCGGCTCGCCATCGGCGTCGAGCGCGCCATCGAGCGCCTCGGCATCGGCGCCGGACTCCACCGCCACGCCGACGTCCACGCCGACGGCCTCGCCACGGTACGCCGCCACGCTGGCAGCGAACGCCGTGGGGGACGTGGGTGCATCGCGCGGCTCCAGGATCGCGAGCATGTTCTCCCGCTGCTCCTTGTCGCGGCGGTGATGCGGCCCCTCGATCTGCTGCTCCAGCTCTTCCGGGCGCACCGCCGTGCCGTATTGCTTACGCAACTCCTCGGCCGGCAGCTCGATGATCTCGTTAGTGTCGTCCATACGCAGCCGCACGACCTGCTTCAGCGAATTGATCGAGATCACCTTCGCGCGGCCGACTGGCGTGGTCACTCGCTTGCCCAGCTTCGGCAGGTCACCGCGCAGCTCGCGGTACGCATCCACCTCGAACGACAGGCAGCAGAGCAGTCGGCCGCAGACGCCGGATATCTTCGAGGGGTTGGGGGGAAGGTCCTGGTCCTTCGCCATCTTGATCGAGATGGCGGGAAACTCCGTCATCCACGTGGAGCAGCAGAGCGCTCGCCCGCAGACATCAATGCCGCCCGCGGCCTTCGCGCGGTCGCGGTCACCGACCTGCGTCACTTCCAGCCGCACCTGCAGCAGATCAGACAGCTGCTGCTGCAACCAGCGGTGCTCCACGCGCTCCGGCGCCGTGAACGTCAGCTCGCCACGCTCTCCCGCAAGGTCATAGGTCAGAGACGCGACGCGCATACGGGGATCAGTGCGCGTCGCGAACTCCTGCGCGCGGCCCTGGTCCTCCAGTGCCTGCGCCTTGCTGTGCTCCCAGGACGCGATGTCCTCCGCACTCGCGATGCGATCGACGACACGCACCGGACCAGTGGGGTAGGTCCCCGCCAGCACCTGATCGGCGGCGATCACCACCCAACCAAGGCGCTCGCCTCGGTCCATGCGCACCACCACGTAGTCACCAACACCAAGCGCAAACTCGCCCGGGCTGCAGTACGCAACCGGGCCAGACGCGATGAATCGAATCCCGACAATGTCGTCCACGTGCAGTCCCGCCAGCGCCGTACCCCGCCTATGCGGGTGAGACGGCAGGCTCGCGGGCCTCCTCTCGGATTCCATCCGCGGCCAGCACGGGGAGGTCCAGCATCATGACCTCCAGCGCCAGCTGCGGGTACGTGTTCTCCAATAGATGCGTGCGCGCACGCGTCACCGCGCGCAACGCTCGCAACGCATCCGGCGCCGAGCATTGCGCCAGATCGGGTGTGCAGCCCGCCTCCACCAACCGCGCGCGCCACCAGCCACGCCACACTTCAAGCGTTTCAAGGACGCTCAAACGTTCCCGTGACCAACGACCCGCGAGGGTTGCAGCGTAGTCGAAGCGCTCGTTGCGGCCGCCAGCCGCGATGCGTGCCGCATCCAGCATGGCGGTCTCCCGCAGCATCCCGAGCGAGGGGTCCGTGTGCAGCCGCATCGCCAACCCGTATCGGCCGTGCGACTCCTCCGCCAGCGCCCGTGCCGTCGCGGGATCCATCCCGCCGTCGGTGCTGAGCACTTCCGCAAGCGCACGATGCGACATCGGGCGCAGCGCGATCTCCTGGCAGCGCGACCGCACGGTGGGCAGCAATGCATCGATGTCCGTGGCGAGCATGATCAGCAGCACGGACGCGGGCGGCTCTTCCAGCGTCTTCAGCAGCGCGTGCGCGGCCTCCCGCTGCAACTCGTCTGCGGTGTCGATGATGAAGACCCGCCGTGGGGACTGGTAGGGCGTCAGACTGGCCACACGCTCCAACCGCCGCACCTGGCAGATGCGGATGCGCGTGGACCCGTCCGCCGAGTGGTCGCGATGGCCTGCGCCGCCCTCGTCACAGATGCCACCGACGGTGATGCGCTCGATGTCAGGGGAGGTACCAGCCTCCACCTGCGTGCAGGCGCGACAGACGAGGCACGGACGCACCTCGCCAGCCGAGGCAGCATCGCCACGCCCCGCGTCGTCATCAGCCAGCAGCCCGGGTGAGGCCTCGCAGACCAGCGCCTGCGCGAGCCGTCGCGCCAGCGTGGCCTTGCCGATGCCTTCCGGGCCGCTGAACAGGTACGCGTGCGCCAGTCGTCCGCTGGCGATCGCATGCTGCAGCGAGGCGACCGCGCTGGTCTGACCGTAAACGCCCCAGTGCCCGTCGGGCGAGGCTGTGCGCGTGGTGTCGGCGGTCATCGTGTCAGTCCGCGTCCAGCGCCATCAGGTCGGCGGCTGTCTCGCGGCGACGGGCCAGCACGGCCACGCCACCCTGCACGAACAGCACGGCCGGCTTGTACGCGAGGTTGTAGTTGGACGACATCGCCAATTGGTAGGCGCCAGCCGCCGGGATCGCGAGTACCTCGCCGGCATGGAGATGCGGAAGTTCGATATCGCGGATCAGCACGTCGCCGGACTCGCAGTACTTGCCCGCGATGCTCACGGTCTCCTCGGCGGGCGCCAGCGGGCGCTCTGCGGCGAGTGCTTCGTAGCGCGAGCCGTACATCGCGGGACGGACGTTGTCCGCCATCCCGCCATCCACCGAGACGAAGGTGCGGATGCCGGGCACTTCCTTGCGCGCGCCAACCGTGTACAGCGCCACGCCGGCACGCCCGACGATGGACCGCCCGGGTTCGATGGTCACATGCGGCATCTCGAAGCCGCGAGCATCGGCCTCGCGGCGTAGCGTGCCGCAGATCGCCTGTGCATACGCGGCCCACGCGGGCGGGTGCTGCTCGTTGAGGTACGCGACCGCGAAGCCGCCACCGGGCGAGAACTCCCGAACTGCCACGCCTAACCGCTCCTGCAGTCGCGCGATGAACTCCGCCATCACCTCGATGCCCATGACGTACGGTTCCAGCTCGAAGATGGGGCTGCCCAGGTGCATGTGGAGTCCGCGGAAGGTCAGGTGCGGCGAATCCAGAATCGCGCGCACCGTGGCCTCCGCAGCGCCGGAGGTAATCGGCACGCCGAACTTGGAGTCCAGGATGCCGGTGGTGGTCTTCTCGTGCGTGTGAGCGTCCACGCCCGGCGAGACGCGGACCAGCACGCCCTGCGTGATACCCGCCGCCGCCGCTGCCGCCTCCACGAGTGCGACCTCGCCGAGGTTGTCGATCACGATGCGTCCGACGCCCAATTCAGCGGCCAATGCCAGCTCGTCCGGCCCCTTGTTGTTGCCGTGGAAGTAGACGGTGTTCATCGCCACGCCAGCGGCGTGCAGCACCGCGATCTCGCCGCCTGACACCGCGTCGAACCCCAGCCCGAGGCCGGCAACGAGGCGCGCGAACGGACGGTTCAGGAACGCCTTGGAGGCGTAGAGCACCTCGGTATCCTCGTGCTCCGCGCGGAACGCGGACAGCGCGAGCCGACATTGCTCCTCGACGGTCGCGATGTCGTAGACGTAGAGCGGTGTGCCGAACTCACGCGCCAGCTCAACGGTGTCACAGCCGCCAAGCGTGAGGTGCCCTTCCGGCGAGAGTCCGGCGGTGATCGGAAGCAGATGTTCAAGTGGCAGGGACGCTGACGCAGGCTGAGTCACGAGTCTGAACCCCGAGTTCGCGGTTGCAATCTACCGGGTGGAAACGCGCGGCCGCTGAGCGACGGCGCGAAAATGCTCACAGGCATTATGGCAGGACGCCGCACGAGTGTCGCGGACGGCGGGCCGCCGCGTCCGGGCTACCCGCGCTGACGGTGCCGCATCCGCCGTCGCGTCCGAATCGGCGGGTCGGCGGAGTTCGGCACCACGCTGATTGAGCCGTCGGTCTCGAGGATTGCGAAGCGCACCTCGGCCGGGTCGGAGATGCCATGCTCACGCAGCGCCATCAGCACCTCCTCCACATCGACGTGCTCTCGACGCAGCTGCTCGTCCATGAATCGCCCGTCGTGGATGAGGATGGTGGGAGAGCCCTCCACCAGGCCACGCAGCCAGGGCAACCGATCGCGTACCAGCGCCACCAGGTAGTTCGCACCCAGCAGCACTCCGGCCGCGATCAGCCCGCCGGTCAGAGAGTTGTCCGGGCCGACCATCGCGTTCTGCACCGCATTCGACACCAGCAGGATGACCACAAGGTCGAACGTGGTGAGTTGCCCCACCTCGCGCTTCCCGGCCAGCCGAAGCGCCAGCAGCAGCGCGACGTAGATCAGCGCCGTCCGCAGCGCGATCTCCAGTGCAGGCACCTGCAGCGTGAACATCGTGGCCTCCTCGCCAGGTCGAGCCGCACGTCGGTCAGCGGGGCGGCGGCGCGCTGCTATCATGCGGCGCATCACGCGCACGTGGGGAAGGAGGAGGAGACGATGCCACTCGAACAACTGCTGACCGGCCTCGAAGCCAAGGTCGGGACGGAAATCATCGTGGGCGACTGGATCACGATCACGCAAGAGCAGGTCGGTGCGTGGGCGGAGGCCACGGGAGACAACCAGTGGATTCACGTCGATGTCGAGCGTGCGACGGCCGGACCGTACGGCGGGACGATCGTACCCGGGATGCAGGTGCTGGCGTCGTTTTACCCTGCCCTCAGTAGGGCCTCGCTCGTACCGGGTGCCACCGGCGGGGTGATCTATGGCTACAACCGCATCCGCTGGCCAAGCGCCACGCGCGTGGGCACTCCGCTGCGGCACCAATTCGTGCCGCAATCGGTGGAGGCGGCCGGCGAGGATGGCGTCCAGGTGACGATGGGTATCACCGTCGAGATCGAAGGCGAGACGAGACCCGCGTGCGTGGCGGAGATCATCGCGCGGTACTTTCTCTGAGGCGCGGGGCCGAATGACCTCGACGGCGGCGCTCACCCCTAGACAGGTCTCCTCGATCCGGCGTGCGCTGCTGGCGTGGGGCGACAAGTACACGCAGGACTTCCCGTGGCGCGAGGCTCGCGACCCGTACGCGGCGCTGGTGGCGGCGGTCTGCTCTCAGCAGACACAGATGGAGCGCGTGCTCCCGTTGTGGGAGCGCTGGATGGCGGCCTTCCCCACGCTGGAGGCTGCAGCCGCCGCCGACACCGCCGAGCTGCTGCGCGTCTGGGCCGGTGCGGGATACCCGCGTCGAGCGCTGGCGATCCGCGAGGCCGCGCGCCGCTGCAGCGCGCAACATGACGGGGCCTTGCCGCGCGACCCGATAGCACTGCTGGCGCTGCCCGGGGTCGGGCCGTTCACAGCGGCCATCGTGCGCTGCTTCGGCTGGGCCGACGACGCGGCAGCCATCGATACCAACGTGGTGCGCGTGCTGGGACGACTGGTGCATGGCGACCTGCAGCCTGCGTTGGAGACGCGACCTCGCGACCTCATCGAGACCGCCGAGCGGCTGCTCCCACCCGGCGCGGCGGGGCGATGGAACGCGATGCTGATGGACTACGGCGCCCGAGTCTGCACGCCTCGCCCGCACTGCGAGCAGTGCGTGGTCGCTCGGCTGTGCCCCGCGCGACCACGATTTGCCGCTGGCGCGAGCGCCGAGCCGGTACGCGCGCAGCCTAGGTTTCAAGGCTCTGTGCGGCAATGGCGCGGCCGCGTGCTGCGCGCGCTGCGCGAGGCGTCCGGGGCGGTGCGCGTCGCCTCGCTGGTGCGCACGCTGGCAGCCGACGACGCGGAGGCCTCGACGGTCCGCGAGGTGCTGGCAAAGCTGTGCGCGGAGGGCCTGGCGTGGTCGCACCGAGGGACGTGCGGCCTCGGCGATCGACCGGAGTCGCGCTCTGCTACGCTCGAGTCGACAGCGGTGAAAGGCGATTCCAGATGACACAGGTGTACGCAGACGCAGCAGTGACCATCGACTGCCTGGGGCCGTTGGGGCCCATCGAGAACAATGCGTACCTCATCCGCCCGGTTGGCGGCGGACCGGTGATCGTCGTTGATGCGCCCGCGGGCGCGGAGGCAGTCGTCGAGGCGCTCGGCGACACGCCGGTGAGCGCCATCGTGGTGACGCACTCCCATCGCGACCACTGGGACGGCTTCGAGGTGCTGCGCGCTCATACGGCGGCTCCGGTGTACGCCGGTGCCGGCGAGACCAACCTGAATCCCGCCCGTGGCGCGCTCCCGCTCGCGGACGGCACCGAGTTGCCGGTGGGCACCACGACCGTGCGCGTGATCGCCACGCCCGGGCACACGCCGGGCTCGATCTGCCTGCTGGTAGGCGGGGCCCATCTGGCCGGTGGAGCACTGCTCACCGGCGACACGTTGTTCCCCGGCGGCCCGGGCCATTCCCGCACCCCGGAGGCGCTGCAGCAGCTGATCAGCTCCATCACATCGAGGTTGCACGCGCTCCCGGACGCGACGATGGTGCTGCCCGGCCACGGCGGCGGCACAACCATCGGCGTCGCGAAGGCCGAGTACGCGGTGTTCGCTGCGAAGGCTCACCCGAGCACGCTCAGCGGCGACGTCAGCTGGCTGGAGTCCTAGGCGAGGGCACATGCGTCGCAGGATCCGCGCGCGTGGTTTGACCCGCCCGCGCCGCGTCTCTACGATCGGGCACCTGCCAACCTCGGCCGAAACACATCGACCGCTTAATATCCCGCGGCGCCGCCGCCGAAAGAGCTTCCTGGGTCGGCGCCCTGAGGCGCCACCCGGGAGCGCACCGGTAAGGAGTCGTATGCCAGAGGTCGCCACACTTGAGAATGGCCTGCGGGTCGTTGTGATCCCCATGCCCCATGCGCGGTCAGTCGCGCTCTCGTTGTACGTGCAGGCCGGATCGCGCTTCGAGGCCTCCCCGGAAGCAGGGCTCTCGCACTTCGTCGAGCACCTCTGCTTCAAGGGCACCGCACGCCGCCCGCGGCCGCAGGACATCTCCGCGGAGATCGATGCGGTCGGCGGCTCGATCAACGCTGCGACGGAGCGCGAGTACACCGTGTACTACGCGAAGGTCACGCCGGAGCACACTCACCAAACGCTGGACATCCTCGGCGACATGCTGCGCCACTCGCTCTACATTCCTGCGGAGGTGGAGCGTGAACGCGACGTGATCCTGGAGGAGCTGGCCGCCGTCGAGGATGCCCCGGACGAGCAGGCGGGGATCGCGCTCGATGGGCTGCTCTGGCCCGGCCAGCCGCACGGCCGAGACATCGCCGGCTCGCCGGAGACGGTCTCCACGATTAGCCAGGAACGACTGACTCGCTACTGGCGGGACCAGTACGTCGCCAACGGCTGCGTGCTGGCGATCGCCGGCGCAATCACCGAGGCTGACGGACTGGCGCTCGCTCGCTCGCTCTTCGCCGACTGGCAGTCCGGTACGCCGGGCACCTGGGAGCGGAACCAGTTGTCCATCGGCGAACGAGTGCGGCTGCTGGGCAAAGAGACCGAGCAGGCGCACCTGACGATGGGTTTCCTGGGCGTGGGCGCTCAGGATCCCGGTCGCTATGCGCTGGGCACGCTGTCCGTGATTGTCGGCGAGGGCATGTCCTCGAGGCTGTTCACCCGGCTGCGCGAGGAGCTGGCGCTGTGCTACGACGTGCGCAGTTCGCTGACGCAGCTGTTGGATACAGGCGCATTCACGGTCAGCGCGGGCGTGGACCCATCGAAGGCCGCTGAGTCGCTGCGCGAGATCGCCAGCGAGCTGCGCCGCGCGCGTCAGCCTGTGACCACCGCCGAGTTGGAGCGCGCCAAGGGGCTGCTCAGCTCTCGCATCCAACTGCATATGGAGGACACGCAGGCCGTGGCCGGTTGGTACGGCGCCCGTGCCGCTCGCGACCTGCCGATCCTCACTCCGGAGCAGACGATCGAGCGGTACCAGGCGGTCACCATCGACGACGTGCAAGCGGTCGCCCAGACCGTACTCACCGACGAGGGGATGCGCATCGCCGTTGTCGGTCCATTCACATCCGCCGACGAGCTGCTGAGTGGAGTCGCCATCAATGACTGACGAGGCACCCGCAGCCGAACAGCCCGAAGCGGCATCGATGCGGTACTCGTCGCCGCCCGGCGCACTCCTGCACGACGCGACACCCGCCGCCCCGGAGCGATTCCTCATTGTCCCGGTGCTCGCAGCGGAGCCGATAGCGGGCGCTGGCGCCGACGCCCCGCGCTTCCTGCTGGTGCGCTGGGCAGACTGGCCGCAGCCGGCGATGCTCTCGCTGGCCCCACCCGCAGCGCACGACACGCTGGACGCAGCGGTCGCCGATCTCCTGCTGGCGCGCTTGCAGCTCACCTCGACTGGTCCGGCTCGAGTGTCGGAGCACCGCATCCCCGTACGCATGGGGGCCGCACGATTCGGGTTCACCGGCACCGGCTGGCTGCGCGCCGTGCTGGCACCGGTCACGGGCGAGCCGAAGCCGGACGCGCTGCTCGCGGGCGCCGATGTGCTGACGCTCGACGAGGCGCTCGCTGCGCTGTCGACCGAGGTAGAACGTATGCTGCTGCGTGACGCCGCCGAGCTGGCGGCCAAACTCGGCGACCGAGGCTAGCCCGCCGCGAGCTGCCCGTGCCACGGGTTCACCCGCCTCGGGAATAAAGGGGGTGGATGGTGAACAGCGGGCTCCGCATCCGAATTCTGGTGCTGCAAGTCGGACTGATCGGGATTCTCCTGGCCTGCTCCGGCTTTCTGCTCTGGGGCAATCGCTTTGTCCACGGCATGATCCGGGAGCAGCTCGCCGCCCAGCAGATCTTCTTCCCTCCCGCAGGCAGCCCCGGTCTCCGCGCCGAGGAGTTCCCCGACCTCCAGCAGTACGGCGGTCGGCAGCTCGACGATGGCGCAGCGGCGCGGGCCTACGCCAACGGCTTCATCGGTCGCCACCTGGAGGCCATCGCAGCTGGCAAGACCTACTCGCAGGTGAGCACCGCAGCACGGGCGAACCCGACCGACGCGAAGTTGCAGGGGCAGGTGGACACGCTGTTCAAAGGCGAGACGTTGCGAGGCTTGCTGCTGAACGCGTACGGCTGGTGGGAGGTCGGACAGTACGCGCTGTACGCCTCCGCCAGTCTGGCGGCAGTAGCGCTTGCGGTCCTGGTGGCGCTGTTGTTCGAGTGCGCCATGCTTGCTGCAGCCAGACGTAGTTCGTAAGGCGCATCGACCCCTTCGCTGGTACACCGGTGGGGTGCGAAGCGCCCACCACCGAATGCAGCTTGCGACGGACATGAACAGGGCCGCCTTTACGGGCGGCCCTGTTGCGTTTCGCGAACGACTGACAACTAGCCGAAATCACCCATGTCCGGGATGCCGCTGCTGGATTCCGGGATGGCCTGACGGTCAGAGCCGGGAATCTCGCCGACGACACTCTCGGTCGTGAGCATGAGCGCGGCCACGGACACGGCGTTCTCCAGCGCAACGCGGGAGACCTTCACCGGGTCCAGGATGCCGAGCTCGAACATGTCGCCGTAGACCTCGTGCTGAGCGTCGTAGCCGACGTTCTTCTTCGCCTTGCGCACATCCTCGACGACGATCGAGCCTTCACGGCCGCCGTTCTCGACGATCTGACGCAACGGCGCCTCAAGTGCACGGTGCAGGATACGCACGCCAGTGATCTCATCCGGCTCGGTCAGCTCGCCAATGAGCGTATCGAGCGCGGACTGGGCACGGATGAACGCCACCCCACCGCCGGGCACGACGCCCTCTTCCACCGCAGAACGAGTGGCGGAGAGTGCGTCTTCCACGCGGTACTTCTTTTCCTTGACCTCGGTCTCGGTTGCGCCGCCGATCTTGATCACGGCCACGCCGCCCGCCAGCCGCGCCAGCCGCTCCTGCATCTTCTCCCGATCGTAGTCGGAAGCGATGTCAGTGAGCTGCGCGCGGATCTGGTGGATGCGTGCCTGGATCGCCTCGTCGGAGCCAGCGCCCTCGATGATCGTGGTGTTGTTCGCATCCGCGACGACGCGGTGCGCACGGCCGAGGTCAGCGAGGGTGACCGAGTCCAGCTTCCGACCCATGTCGGAGGTGACAAACGTGCCACCGGTGAGGATCGCGATGTCCTCCAGCATGGCCTTACGTCGGTCGCCCCACGCCGGAGCGCGCACCGGCAGCGGGTTGAGGATGCCACGCATCTTGTTGACGACCAGCGTGGACATGGCGTCCGCCGCGATCTCCTCCGAGATGATGACGATGTTCTTCGTGACCTGGAGCACCTGCTCCAGCAGCGGCAGGAGATCCTGCACGCTCTCAATCCGCGCATCCGTGATCAGGATGTACGGGTCGTCCAGGGACGCCTCCTGGCGCTCCTGGTTGGTGACGAAGTAGTTGTTCTCGAAGCCGTGGTCGAGCTGCAGGCCGTCGACGATCTCAGTCTCGAAGTGGAGCGACTTGCCCTCTTCGATGGTGATGACGCCGTCCTTGCCGACCTTCTCCATGACATCGGCGATGAGCGCGCCGATCTCCGGGTCGTTCGCGGCGATCGAGGCAACTGCCTGGATCGTGCCCTTGCCATCCACCGGCACCGCGTGAGCACGCAGCGCACGAACGACGGCGTGCATCGCCTTGTCCAGGCCAATGCGAATCGCCATCGGGTTGGCACCGGCCGCGATGTTGCGGATGCCTTCCTGCAGGATGGCCTGCGCGAAGACGGTGGCCGTGGTGGTCCCATCGCCCGCGATGTCGTTCGTGCGGATCGCCACCTGCTTCACCAGCTGAGCGCCCATGTTGTGGAAGCGATCCAGTAGATCAATCTCCCGCGCGACGGTGACGCCGTCCTTGGTGATCACCGCCGGGCCGTAGCTCTTGTCCAGCACGACGTTGCGGCCCCGCGGCCCAAGCGTGACCTTCACGGCGTTCGCGAGCAGATCCACGCCTTGCGCAAGACTGCGCCGCGCGGCCTCGTCGAACAGCAGATCCTTGGCCGCCATCTGAGCCTACTTTCGGCCGCGGGCGCGTGTGCCTGCGGCGGCGACGCCGTCCTCCTCCAGCCGTGCGAGCACGTCCTGGAAGCGGATGACGATGTATTCCTGCTTGTCGACGGTGATCTCCTGGCCGGTGTACTTCTGGTACAGGATCCGGTCGCCGGCCTTGAGCTCAATGGTCTCCATGGTGCCGGCTTCGTTCATCTTGCCGGGACCGACCGCGACCACGTTGCCGTGCTGCGGCTTCTCCTTAATGGAGTCCGGAATGACAAGCCCGGAGGTAGTGATCTCCTCCGCGTCAACCGCGCTCAGTACGATGTGGTCCGTAAGTGGCACTACTGTTGTAGCCAAGGTGCCCCGCCTCCTCCAGTGAAAACGCATTCGCTGCCCGCCGCGGCCGAGGCTCGCGTGCTGCGGGATGTTAGCACTCCCCGCGAGAGAGTGCCAGATGTCCACCAGTGGCCTCTTCCTCGCTGACCGCCGCGCCATGCAGCTCAGCGGCGGTTGATCGCACGGAGCGATGGCCCGGCCTCACGGCGATACGCACTGCGGATACGCGAAATCTTGTAATCTGCGCGCATGAGCGAGGTTGCGGGCGCGTGGGAGGCAGAGACGATCCGCGCGCTCCGGCTGCGGCTGGGCGAAAGCCAGCAAGCGTTCGCGGATCGACTGGGCACCCGGCAGCAGACGGTCTCCGAGTGGGAGCGTGGCCTGAGCCATCCTCGCCGCATGGCCCAGCGCCTGCTCGGACTCGTCGCAGAGTCGGCGGCCCCCTACGAGGTGAATGCTCCCGAGGCCACCAGCACCCTGACTGAGCGCGGACAGCGAGTCCCATCGTGACGGCGCTCGCCACAGCCCGGACGCCCCGGCGGGGTGCTGGAGCCCTCACCCCAACCCTCTCCCCGGGACGGGGCGAGGGAGTCGGAGCCATCGGACGCCCCCCGCACGTCCTCCATGATCTTCCCGCTCCCTATCCCCTCCCCGCGTTCATCGCCACCGTGGATCCCGAAGAAGCTGCGGCCCGCCCGAGAGAGGCCGCTGGCGGCCCGGCCCTGGCGGAGCGGGAAGTGCTGGCGCTC
Organism: Chloroflexota bacterium; assembly: GCA_003670575.1. Classification (GTDB taxonomy): domain Bacteria; phylum Chloroflexota; class Dehalococcoidia; order UBA2979; family UBA2979; genus RH-chloro-G1. Next base: position 83,218 of record QWRD01000002.1, on the reverse strand, counting down.
TGGCTGCTGGGGCGGGTGCCACCCGCAGTGCTATCGCCGTGGGTGCTGCTGCGCCCGGGGCGGGCCGGGCGAGGGCCCGGTCCGGACGTGCGAGAGGCGACGTTCCAGCTCCCGGGTGGACTGATCTGGACCGGAGACGTGGAGATCCACGTGCGCGCTCGCGACTTCGCGCGCCACGGGCACGAGTCAGACCCGGCGTACGACGGAGTGGTGCTGCACGTGGTGTGGGATGACGACCGCGTGGCCGATGGTCCCCGCGCTGCTGGCGAACCGGTGCCACTCGCCGGGGGAGGCGAAGCACGTACTGTCGCGATCGCGCCGTGGCTCTCCGGTGGCACGGCGGAGCTCCGTGCGTTGGTGCGACGCGGCCCCTCTGGGCACGAGCCGTGCGCGGACGCAGGTGCCACGTTCGGCGCAGAGGAGACGTCGAGCCGACTGCGCCACGAGGGTCAGCGCCGGTTGGCGGAGCGCACCTGGCGCGCCGCGCGGCTCGCCGCTACCCACGGCTGGACCGACGCGTGGTCGCGTCAGCTCGACGCCACGCTGGCAGCCAGCGCCGGCCGCACCCGCGAGTCCGCCGAGGAACGCGCGCAGTTGGCCTCCCGAATCACCACTGCGCTGTGCAAATCATATCCCGCCGGCCCCACCGGCCGCGAACCCCTGCTCGCGCTCGCGAGACTCGCACGCACCGGGATGCCACGCGGCCTCATCGAAGCACTGCGCGGCGGCGGGGGAGGCGGCGCGCGACAGATCCCACACGCTCACGACGGTGACATCACGCGGCTGCCGACAAGCGGCGCTGGCGCCGTGGGTACGGGGCGGGCGGCGGAACTCGGGTGGAACGCGGTGCTGCCACTGCTCGGCGCGTTGGCGCTGGGGTACGGCGACACGGAATTGGCGCGAGCCACCGCGCGATTGGCATCCGCATGGCCGGCACCGAGGCCATACGGGCGCACACAGTCGCTGGCGATGAACCTCGGCGGCCTCGGACGCGACGCAGCGACCGGCGGCGGAGCGCTCGCCGCGCAGGGGCTGCTGCACCTCCAGGATCTCTGGTGCGAACGCGGCGGCTGCGGCCACTGCCCCCTCTCCCCCCCGGCGCCCCAGGGCGCTCTTCCGGCTCCGGCGCCCCAGGGCGCGCTTTCGGCTCCGCCGCATTCTCACCCGTTGGTGGTGGCATCGGACGGCCCGAGGGCAGCGGCGGTAGCCGACAAAGGGGCGCTGGCGCCCATGGCGCCCATGGTGCCCCGATGACGAGTGTGCTGCCAACGCACATTGAGACGGCGCGGCTGCGGTTGCGGCCGTTTCGCGCACACGACGTCGACGACGTGCTGGCGTACGCGGTGGACCGAGAGTTCGGGCGGTACGTGGCGATGCCGTTCCCGTACCGTCGCACGGACGCCGAGGCGTTCGTCTCGCGGGGGATGGCGGCCGATTGGGCCACCGCGCCAACGTGGGCCATCGACGCGGGCGGGCGGGTGATCGGTGCGGTGCACCTGACCGTGGAACCCGCGCATCGGCGGGCCAGGCTGGGGTTCGCGGTAGCTCGGGCGCACTGGCGACAGGGACTGACGCTGGAGGCAACGCGCGCGGTGGTCGACTGGGCGTTCACCACCCTGGCGATCACGCGGTTATACGCGACCACCGACGTGCGTCACCAGGCCGCTCACCAGCTGCTGGAACGGCTCGGCATGCAGCACGAGGCCACGCTGCGCCTGCACCGCACGCAGCGCCGCGTGCAGGTCGACGAGGCGTGGTACGGACTGCTGCGGGTGGAGTGGGAAGCCGTCAGCACTGCATCAAGGTAGGCGCGTCCGCCTCGGCATCGGATGGCACATCCACAGGCAAACAAGGGTCACGCGATGCCTACGCGGGCGACCCGCCCCACAGGAACGCGCCGCTGGCCGCACGAGCATGCGGCGCCAACGTGGCATGCACGTCCAGCGCCATGCTGGGCGACACGGCCTGATCGAGGTGACGGAACGCGGCGGCACCGATCATCGCGGCGTTATCCGTACACAGGACGGGCGGGGGGATGAATACCGGTACAGCGCAGCGTTGCCGCATGCGCGCTCGCAGCCGCTCGTTGGCGGCGACACCGCCGGCTAGCAGCACGCACGACACGCCCTCCCGCTCTGCGGCCCGCGCGGTCTTCGTCGCCAACACATCGGCGACGGACTCCTCGAACGCATCAGCGATCTGCGCGAGCGGTGGGGCGTCGTCGCTTGCGGCCATGCGCTGTACCGCGGTCTTCAGCCCGGAGAACGACCAGTCGTCCGTCCCGCGCAGCCACGCACGCGGCAGTCGCACTTTGTGCGGTCCGGCCTCACGCGCGAGCCGTGAGATCGCGGGGCCACCGGGATAGCCGAGGCCGAGCAGCCGCGCGACCTTGTCGAACGCCTCCCCCGCCGCATCGTCCCTCGTCCCGCCGAGGCGACGGAAGCGGCCCGACGGCTCCATCAGCAGCAATTCGGTGTGCCCGCCAGAGACCGCAAGCGCGAGCGCCGGAAGCGTCGGCACCGCGGAGTCCGCGCCGTTCCCGGCATCCAGCCAGTTGGCGCACACGTGCCCCTCGATGTGGTCGACGGCGATGAACGGCAGGCCGCGCGCGAACGCGATCCCGCGTGCGGCGTTGAGCCCGACGACGAGTGCGCCCGGCAGACCCGGGCCCGCCGTCGCCGCGATGTAGTCGATGGCATCCCATCCGCACTCCGCATCCGCGAGTGCCTGACGTACCACCGGCACCACGGCGCGCAGATGCTGGCGCGCGGCGACTTCCGGCACGACACCGCCAGTGAGCGCATGCAGCTCGGTCTGCGAGGCGACCACGTTGGAGCGCATGCGGCGGCCGTCGACGACGACAGCGGCAGCCGTCTCATCGCACGAGGACTCGATCGCCAGGATGGTGGTCACGTCGACAGTGTACGGGCGCGCAGCGTCAGGGCGCGGGGGCGAAGGAGAAGATGCCCTCGCCGGTCAGCACATACGCAGTCGCGCCGTCCGCGGAGAGCGCGACCCCGCGCACATCGATGAACTGCGGATGACGGTACTGACGGCGGTACGCACCCTCACGGTCGCTCACCACCACGCGGTGTCCGCCGCGATCGCCGGCGTAGTAGAGCTGCCGCTGACTGTCGGCGGCCAGACCCGCTGGCGAGGCGAGCGGGCGGTCGATGCCCTGCAACAGCGGCGGCAACTCGCGCGGCGGGCGGAAGCGGCGCACGCCCGCGGTACCCAGCACGTAGAAGTCGCCATCGACCAGCAGGCCGCGCGCGTCCGCCATCTCAATGCCACCGAGCAGCCCGGAGCGCTCCGAGTCAAAGCCACCGCCGCCCGGAAGATAGCGCCAGATCTCGCCACCCGCCGGGTCCAGCGCGTAGAGGTTCCCGCTGTACGTCGCGATGGCAGCGACCGAGCGCAGATCCTTCGCACCGCGCATCGCGATCGGCGTCGGCTCTTGCTTCGATGCGATCGAGAAGAGCGTCGGGCCGGTGTCCAGCAGCAGCAGTCGTCGTCCGGTGGCGTCCCAGGTGATCACCCTCGGTTCGCGCGCGGGGGAACCGCCGTACGTCGCCCCAGGGCGGTAGACCTCCACCGGCTCCAGTCGTCCGGCGCCAGCTGCGGCACCAGCGACGGCGGTTGGGCTGGCGCTGGTGGTCGCGGTTGCGGTCGCCCGAGGTGTGGAGGAGGCAGTGGCACTGCCACTGGGCGTCGACGACCCGCCGGTGCCGCCCGCTAGGTCGATGCGGAAGACGCGACCGCGCTGGCTGTCGAGCAGCCAGAGCGCACCGTCACCGAACGCGAGCGCCGCCGGCGTGAACGGAGCGGTGATCACGCCATCGAACGCGAGCACCTTCTTGAGACCCGCCTCGCCGAGGTCGGAGACCGCGTCCAGACCCTTGACCGCCTGATCGATCTGCGCCTGGAGTCCAGCGATGCGGCCGTCCGTCGGCTGCGCTGCGCGCGCGCGCGCCAACTCGCTGGCGGCGGTCTGCAGCTCGGTGCGGCTGCGTGTGACGTCGGTCGCCTGTGCAGCGGCCTGGAGGTGGGTCGCGGCGGATGCCATCGCGTCGTTGAATTGCGCGCTGCGATCCTGACTCACGATCGAGGGGAGCGTGCACCACCCCAGCAGTACCAGCGCCAGCACCGCCACACCGACGAGTGCTCCCACGCGTACACGCTGCTGCATGGCGTCCGGTCGCTCGCCTGCCCGCCGCACTCCCAGTCGCCCGAGTGCTCCCGGGACGTTGCGATCGGCGTACGGGGCGCGATCGGTGCGAATGCTGATCGCGCTCCGCCAACCGCGGGCGACGGCTGCACCCAACCCACTGCCCCCACTGGAGGCAGGGCCGGAGTCGACGGCAGTGGGCTCCTGCACGCCGGAGTCGGCCCACGCCGGACTGTCCGCGTGCAGTTCCGGCGACGGGGAGCGCAGCAACTCGTCGGGGAGGTCGATCTCCGCGACCAGCACCGCGGTCATGTCCTGGATGGCGCGCGTGCGCGTGAACAACTCCGCCAGCGCGCGGTCGGGGCCTGCCTCCAGCACCGCGCCGATGGCGGCTACTCCCAGCCGCTGCTCCACCACACTGCTCACCAGCAGGATGAGGCTCTGCGTGCTGCGTTCTGAGGAGAAGGCGGGGTCTACTGCCTCCACGCCGCCGAGGGGATTCGCGGCCGGTGTGCCGGCCTCGGGTGCCAGCCGCCGCAGCCCCTGCGCGTCGCGCACGTACACCACGCCGGGCCCTGCCTGCGCGATGGTCACCTCACCATCGCGAATCACTGCGCAGGTGATGCCGACAGCTACACGATGTTCACGCAGGGAGCGACGGTTCCACTCCTCCAGGTTGGCGTGCGCACGTCGGATCGCGCGCAACAGGCCACCCGTGACCGAGGCGGACTCGTGAATGAACAGTTCAGCGACGGCGTCCGCGACCTGCTCGCAGAACGGGGCGGATCGCTCATCGATCGGCTCGACAAGGATGAGCAAGCGCACCACACCGTCGTCCTGGGAGCGTTCGCGCTCCAAGAACCACGGGCCGTGCTCGCGCACCGCGCCGCCAACGATTGCGTAGCGCCCGACCCAGATGCCCATGCGTGCTGCCTGCCCGGGGAGCGGTGGTTCAAGGACGCCAACGGCGGAGGCAGCCATGCCGCGTGCGCGGACGCCACCAGCCGTCTGGTGCACGATGATAGGCGCGGGCAGCGGGGGCGTCGACCTACGCGCTCACGAACGGCCGTGGTCAGGACAGAGTGTTCCGGACGCGGCGCCTAGGATGCAGCCACGGGAACGGCACTGAGTGGGAAGCGGTATGTGCAGCACTCATCGCCGCCCGCGATGCAACTGGTGAGTTCCGCGCGCATGCCCATCATCGCGCTCAGATGCTCCACATCCACCATGCACGCAACAGCATTCGTGCGCGCGACCTGCGGGTACGGACAGGTGCGCTCATACACGACGATCGCGTCGCCCTCGTGCGCCCAATCGGCCACGATACCCCTCGTGCGCAGCGCAATCGTCAGCGCCTCCGCCCGTTCGTCGGCGGACGCCGAGGGTGCCACATCCGTCGGCACCGCAAGGCGCTGCGCGACGCCGCGCGTGACGAGTGCGAGGCCGTCCGCACCAAAGTTTGCTGCAACCTCCGCAATGAGTGCGTTCGCCAACTCGTCGTACTGACGCGGGTAACTATCCTCACCATGTGACGTGAGCGAGTAGCGGAGCGCGGGCCGACCAATGCGGCCGCGCTGCTCACGACTGTGCACGTACCCTTCTTGCTCCAACACTCCGAGGTGCTGTCGCACGCCGGTGGCAGTGAGATCCAGCAGCGCGCCCAACTCGCGGACGCTGGCGTCGCGGTGCACGCGCAGGTGGTCGAGGATCTGCTGGCGGGTCTGCTGCACGGCGTGAACCTCGAGTCCGATGACATCGACACGTCTGAGATGGGCGCTCGCGACGGCGATTGCACACGACGCGTTGCGCTAAGTGCGATGATACATCGTGATCAGGCGATGACACCCGTTCCCTCTGACAGGGCGGCCCGCCTGCCGATCACGGAAGCGAGACGCATCATGCCCACTCGACGAGTCCCCCGCCCGTTTGCCCTGCTCTGGGGCACTGGCAAGGTTGTGGAAGAGGCCGCCATCGTGGGTGGCCTGCACGCTCCATCGCTCCAACTGCTCCAGTACGAGCAGGGCGAGAAGAAGGGCCAGTATGCCATCCGCTTCGCCGCCTACGACACCGAGGGCGAACTCGAACGCCGCCCACTGATCATCAACGAGCGCGAGATCGCTGCGCTGCGCGCCGAGTTGCAGCGCTCGCCGAAGATGAAGGCACTGCTTCAGCGGCTGGTGGCGGATTAGGCAGCGGCGGGGCGCGGCGGGGCGAGGCACTCGGGAGACCCTCACCCCAGCCCTCCCCCGTAAAGGGGGAGGGGGCAGGATCGGAACTGCCTACGCTTTCCGTAGCGCCAGCGTGACCGCGTGACCCTCGATGTCCGCTTCGACGACGGCGCCATCCGGCAGCGGGGCGTCCGGGCCGTCGCCAGCGTCGAGGGAGAGTGCGAGCACCTCCTCCGAGATGGTGGGGCCGTGGTCGGCCATCACTTTGCCGATAACCGCGTCGCCCCGCCAGGTGACGCGGATGCGGTCGGTGACTTCCAGGCCAGCCTCGCGGCGCAGGTCCTGTAGGCGTCGCACGATCTCCCGCATCAACCCCTCGCTCTCCAACTCCGGCGTGATGCGTGTGTCGAGCAGCACGACGTAGCCCGACTCCTCCGAGGCCGCCCAGCCCTCGGTGGCCTCGACGGAGACGAGGATGTCGCCGGCCGCGAGGTCAAAGTCGCCGATGCCGAGCGGTTCACCGTCACGCATACGCGCCGCAACGACGGCAGCATCCGCTGCGGCGATCGCAGCACGCACCGGCCCGATCTCGCGCCCAAAACGTGGGCCGAGCACCGGCAGATTCGGACGCAACGAGTAGCGCAGCCGGTCGTCGCCCGCGGTGACTTCGACTGACTTCACGTTCAACTCGTCGGCGACCTGATCCGCGAGTCGTTCGAGCGCGGTGCGCTCTGAGACAACTCGCGGGACGAGCACGGCCGTGGCCAGCGGCTGACGCACGCGCACGCTCGCCTGCTGCCGCGCGGCGCGGCCGAGCGAGACCATCCGCTGCACCAGCGCGATGTCAGTCGACAGTTGCTCGTCGATCGCGGCGACGTCCACCTCGGGCCACGCGTCGAGGTGCACCGAGTCAGCGGCACCGGGAACGCGACCGGCGACGAGGTTGCGGTACATCGCCTCCGCGACGAACGGGGTGAACGGGGCGAGCAACCTCGTCACCGTCGTGAGGCACTCGTACAAGGTGTGCAGCGCAGCCTGCGTGTCGGCCGAGTCGTCCGACTTCCAGAAGCGACGGCGAGAGCGGCGCACGTACCAGTTCGACAACTGTTCGACGAACTCGCCGATCGGGCGCGCGGCGTCGGCTGGCTCGTACGCGTCGAGGCCCTCGGTCACACGCTGCACGGTGCGATGCAACTCGGAGCGCACCCAGCGGTCGAGCTCGCTGCGCTGCTCCGCGATTTGGGCCGGAGGCGCGCTGCTCGGGTCGAAGTTCGCGATGTTCGCGTAGGTGACGAAGAACGAGTAGGTATTCCACAGCGTCGACAGGAAGCGCCGCGAGACCTCGCCGACCAGCTCGGTGGAGAAGCGCCGCGAGTTGCCGGGCGGCGAGGCGGTGTAGAGGTACCAGCGCAGCGCGTCCGCGCCCTGCGTGTCCAGCACGGTCCACGGGTCCACGACGTTCCCGCGCGACTTCGACATCTTCAGCCCCTCGCCATCGAGGATGTGGCCGAGGCAGATCACGTTGCGGTAGGCGATGCTGTCCGGCACGTCGTCCGTGCGATTGAGCAGCGTGGCCAGCGCGTGCAGCGTGTAGAACCAGCCGCGTGTCTGGTCGACGGCCTCGCAGATGAAGTCGGCGGGGAAGCGCGATCCAAACGCCGAGGCGTCCTCGAACGGGTAGTGCGCCTGCGCGTACGGCATCGCGCCGGAGTCGAACCAGGCGTCGGCAACCTCGGGCGTGCGGCGCATCGTCCCGCCGCACGCGGCGCAAGGCAGCGTCACCGCGTCGATGAACGGGCGGTGCGGATCCGCAATCTCCTCGGCAGCGCCAGAGCGCTCGCGCAGTTCGGCGTACGAGCCGATGCACTCGACGGTAGCGCAGCCCTCGCAGGTCCAGAGCGGCAGGGGCGTGCCCCAGTACCGCTCGCGCGATACCGCCCAGTCGATGTTGCCCTCCAGCCATCCGCCGAAGCGACCGTCGCGGATGTGGTCGGGCACCCAGTGGATGCGCTGGTTACCCTCGATCAGCGCGTCCTTCACCGCGGTGGTGCGGATGTACCAGGACGGCTTGGCGTAGTAGAGCACCGGGGTGTCGCAGCGCCAGCAGAACGGGTACGTGTGGCGGATCTGCTCATCGCGCAGCAGCACGCCGCGCTGACGCAGGTCGCGACGGATGCCACGGTCCGCGTCCTTCACGAACTCGCCAGCCCACGGCCCGCCGACGAACTTCCCGTCGAGGCCGACCGGCTGCAGGAACATCAACCCCTCGGCACGGCCGAGCGCGTAGTCGTCCTCACCGAACGCGGGCGCGATGTGCACGATGCCCGTGCCGTCATCGGTCTGCACGAAGTCAGCCGCGACCACGCGCCGCGCGGGCGCGCTCACATCCCCCTCGATGCGCTGCGTGCGGCCATCGACGAATGCGAGCGCCTCCACCTCGTCCCACTCGCGCGATTCGTACAGCGGCTCGTAGCGCAGGCCGACCACATCGCTGCCACGCACGGTGGCGATCACGCGCGAGTCGTCCTGCCAGATCTGCGCATCCGCCAGCGAGATGCCACGCCCGGTGTCCGCCTCGCGCGGTGCCATGCCGGGGATCACCGCGCCCACGCGGGACGCCGCGAGGATCAGCCGTACGCGGCCGACGCTCGGGTGCTCCGAGCCGTACTCGACGATCGCGTACTCGGCGTCGGCGTTCAGCGCCAGCGCGACATTGCCGGGGAGCGTCCACGGCGTCGTGGTCCACGCGACGACGAACGTCGGCACGCCGTCCGCCAGCCGCAGCAGCGGCGACACGCCCGCCTCCGCGCTTGCGGCAGCATCGGCGCGGAACAGCACGGTGACGCTCGGGTCCGGAGTGTCCTCCTTATAGCCGAGGGCGATCTCGTGCGAGGACAGCGAGGTGCCGCAGCGCGGGCAGTGCGGGGTCACGCGGTAGTCGCGGAACATCAGCCCGTTGTCGAACAGCCGCTTGAAGATCCACCAGCAGGTCTCCACGTACTCTCGCGAGTACGTGACGTACGGGTGCTCTGTATCCACCCAGTAGCCGATGCGCTCCGTCATGCGCTCCCACTCGGAGACGTAGCGGAACACCGAGTCGCGACACTGCTGGTTGAACGCCTCCACGCCGTAGGCCTCGATCTCCAGCTTGGAGTGCAGGCCGAGCTGACGCTCCACCTCCAACTCCACCGGCAGACCGTGCGTGTCCCACCCACCCTTCCGAGGTACGCGATCGCCGCGCATGGTGCGGTAACGCGGGATCAGGTCCTTGAACACGCGCGCCAGGACGTGATGGATGCCCGGGTTCCCGTTGGCGGTGGGCGGCCCCTCGTAGAAGTTGAAGATGCGGTCGGCGGGTCGCTCATCGACGCTGCGGCGGAACACGTCGTGCTCACGCCAGAACGCGAGGGTGTCCGCCTCCAGCGCGGGGAACGAGACGCGAGACGGGATCGGATCGAACATCGGCACCCTCATCCTCTGCCTCGCGCCCCGGCGTGGGACGGAGACCCTCACCCCCGGCCCCTCTCCCCGCGAGACGGGGCGAGGGGTGGAGGAATGATGTCGGAGGGGCACAGAAATGCCCGCCCCGCTCAGGATGCGGGACGGGCGTGACGAGGTGTGCTCGTCGGCCCGCGGTACCACCCGCGTTGCGCATGCCTCGAATCGATTCGAAGTATGCGCCGCTCAATGCGCGCCGATCGATCGCTCGATCTGCTCGCTGCCCCGCTAACGGTGGGCGTTCCGGCCGCGTCTACTGGCGCACGCAGCAGCATCGACGTGTCGATGCGCGCGCGGCGCGTTCGGGCGGCGGCTCAGGAGTGATCTTCGTCGCGGCGGGCGCACGTCCGGCTTGCACCGTCCCGGACTCGCTGCGTGGCCCGTACGCCTCGACTACTCTCTCCGTCGTTGCCGATGCGTCGAGTCTAGTGCGACGCAGGCGCGGGCGACAACGGGGAGAACCCGGGCGCACCTACCGCACGGTGAGCGTGGATTGCATCACCAGCGTGTGCAGTGTGCAGACGTAACGAAACACCCCGGGCTGATCGAACCGCCGCTGGAAGGACTCGCCGGGACGCACGACGGGTGATGACCAACTGCTATCCAGCGCCGAGATGTCGTGATCCACGGGGTCACGATTGACCCAGACGACGGTGCTTCCCGCCTCGATGGTCAGATCCGCGCCGAACGCGACGCCGACCATCCCGACGGTGTGCGTCTCCGGCGCGGGGCGCGGAGCGGCTGCAGCAGGTGTGGGTGGCGGTGGCGGTGGCGGCGCGATGACAGGCAACGTCGCGGTCGGCCCGGCAGTCGGAGTGGGCGTCGATACCAGCGTCGAGGTCGCCAGTGGCGTCACAGTCGGCGACGCGGCGGACGTGCTCGATGCGGGTGCGGGTGCGGTGATCGAAGCTCGCGGGGCTCCGTCAGTCGCCGGTGACCCGCAGCCGAGGACAGATGCCGCGGCCAGCACCACAAGCAGGAGCGCAGCAGCCCTCGACATCACCGGGCGAGCAGGCATTCGGTCGCGCAGCACGTGCATTGGCCTGCCTCCATATCACCCGCACTCGATCGGCACGGACGGCGCGAGCATAGGCACGAGCGATCTGAGCGACAAGCGCTCAGCGCACGCGCCACACGGTGGTGCGCTTTACTGCGGCGTCCTCCAGGCCCGCAATCACCGGGACGTCGTAGCTCGCGACTGCCTCGAGGTGCGCGCGCGGGAGATGCGGGCGGCCGAGGTCGCCCAGCAGCACCGTCGCACCGCGGTCGTGCGCGCGCTGGAGCAGGCCGAGCACACGCGTCGCCAGTGGCGCCTCGTAACAGAGGTCGCCGACCAGCAGCACCATCGACTCGCCGTCATCGCTATCCAGCAGATCGCCGGCCTCGAGGTCGAGCGAAACCGTGTTGAGGGCGGCGTTCAATCCGATGGCGGCTCGCGCATGCACGTCGATGTCGTTCGCGGTCACTCGGGCCGCACCGGCCCGCGCCGCAGCGATCGCGACCAGACCGGAGCCCGCGCCGACATCGAGCGCCGTGCGGCCGCGTACGACCTCAGGATGGTCGAGGAGGTAGCGGGCGAGCGCCTGCCCGCCCGCCCACGGAAACGCCCAGAACGGTAACGGCGCCTCGCCACGCACCAGTGCGCGCTGCATCTGGCTCCAGAGGCCCAGCGCCTCATCAGCGATGTGCAAGCGCAGCTCCGGCACGAACGGCACCGGCGCACTGCGAGTCCCTGCGCGCACGAATGCCTCGGCAGCGTCCGTCACAGGCATCGCATCGGCAGCCGCGCACCCGCCGCCGCGAGGCAACATCGAGTCGTGCTACTCCTGCGAGGGGAGCACGACATTGGCTGCGGGCTCCTCTTCCTCTTCCTCCGCAACGGCCGTGGCGGTAGAGCCCAGGCCAGCGGCCGCCGTCCCGCCAACCAGGGCTGCGAGGCGCTGCTGTGCCGCCAGGTCTGCGGCCTCCTGGCGTTCGCGCACCGCGTTGTAGCAGTTGGAGCAGAACACCGGCCGGTCGCCCCGAGGCATGAACGGGATCTCGGTGGTCTGACCACACTCGTGGCAGGTTGCGGCGTGCAACTGGCGCGGGGTGCGCCCACCCCACGACGCGAAGACACCGTAGGACGGTGCTTCCTCGCGCTCATCGGGGCGCATGGTGCGGCGGCTGGCGCGGCAGGAGGGGCAGCGCACTGGGTCGTGCTGGAGCCCCTTGGTTGCGTAAAACTCCTGCTCGCCCGCCGTGAAGATGTAGGGGGAATTGCAGTCGCGACAGATCAATTCGCGGTCGGAAAAGGCCAACTCAGTCCTCCTCAGCCGTGCCACGATGCGGGGATCGGGCACGCGACACGAGGCGACATGCGCTCTCGTGCGTTGTTCAGTGTCCCTTGTGATGGTTGGGGCACGATCAGTATAGCGATCACCCGCCGAGGCGGTCGAGTACCTCGGTGATCTCCCGGCTGCGCAGCACCGCCGCGGTGACACCAAACGCCGCGAGGCCGGCAAACCCACCGACCGCCGTCAGCACGAGCGCGCCGCCCATCGCGCCGCCATCGAGTCCGAACGCGCGCAGCAACGCCAGCACCAACACCACGACCTCAGCCATCACCACCGACGCCGCCAACGTTCGCAACGAGGAACCGCCGACGCCGCTTTCACCGAACCCGTCGAGTCGGACATCAAGCGCCCGCCAGAGCAGCACGAACTCGACGATCGCCGCAATCGAGGTCGCCAGCGCCAGTCCGCGAACACCGAATGGCCCCACCAGCAGCGCCGAAAGCACGGCATTGAGCACCACGGCGATGACGGCCAGCCGCACCGGCGTACGCGTGTCGGCGACGGCGTAGAAGCCTCGACTAAGGATCTCGATGCCAGCATGCGCGAAGACCGCGAACGCGTACCAGACGAGGGCCGCACTGACGAGCGAGGTCGACCGTGCATCGAACGCGCCGCGCTCGAACAGCAGCCGCACCGTCGGCTCCGCAAGCACGGCGAGCCCGAACGACGCAGGAATCGAGAAGAACAGAATCATGCGCAGACTGCGCGCCACCGACTCGCGCAACGTCTCCATCTGCTGCGCGGCCGCCTGCTGTGCCAGCGTCGGGAAGATCGCAGTGGATATCGCCATGCCGATGATGCCCACGGGCAGCATCGCGATCAGGAAGGCGTACGTCAGCGCACTGATCGCCGCGTCCGACACGTACGAGGCGAAGAACAGCACGATGATGAAGTTGAGCTGCGCCGCCGCCAGCCCGATCACGCGCGGCCCCATCAGTCGGGCCACCTCGGCGACCCCCGGCGACACGATGTCGAGGGTGGGCGACCAGCGCATCCCGGCCGCGCGCAGCGCGGGGAGCTGGACCGCGAGGTGCGCGAGGCTCCCCAGCACCACGCCGCTCGCGAGGCCGTACACCCCGAACGGCCTCGCGAGCACCGTCGCACCGAAGATGATCGAGAGATTGTAGACCACCGGCGCGAGCGCAGGCGCGATGAAATGCTGTCGCGCGTTCAGGATGCCGGTCAGCATCCCGGACACGCCGAACAGGATCGGCGAGATCAGCATCAGTCGTGTGAGCGAGACCGCCAGCGTCCGCAGTTCCGCGACGCGGCCGCTCTGCTCGCCAAGCCCGGGCGCCAGCAGCGGCACGATCCACGGCGCGAGCAGAAACGCGACCACCGCAACGACCGTGGTCGCGACGCTGACGAGGTTGAGCACATCGGACGCGACTCGCCAGCCGGCCTGCTCGCCCATGCGCATTCGGATGCGGCTGTACGCGGGGATGAACGCCGAGGAGAGCGTCGCGCCGGCGAGCAGCTGAAACACGAGGTCGGGGAGCCGGAACGCCACCCAGTACGCGCCCAACTGCGGGTCTGTGCCGAAGGCGTGCGCGATGGCGACGGTGCGCAGCAGTCCGAGCAGCCTGGACGCCAGGAACCCGAAGGCGACGATGCCCGCGGCGTGGAGCACCGTTTCAGACGTCAGGGTGCGCTGTAGAAAGCGACCGAACCCCCTCGACGCCGGTGGCTCTCGCATACGCGGATGATCGAGGTACGGAGGGGCGGCGGTCAAACCGGAGGGGATGAGGCCTGCTGCCGCTTAGCTGTTAGCATTATCAAATGCTGGTATTCATCGACGAAAGTGGCCATCCCCATCCAAACGATCCAGCCACCCACCCTGCAGTTCTAGCGGTATGCATCCGCGAGGCGGACATGCGCGGAATCGCCCGTCAGATTTACGCGATGAAGAGAGAAGTCGCAGGGCGCCCGGACATGGAACTCAAGGCCGTGAAGCTGATCACGCGCACAACCTTCCGGCGCAACGCGGAGCACTGGGCGTTGACTGACGCATTCTTCAATCAAGCAGCCACTCTCCCGATCACCGTTTTCGCCATCTCAATGGAAAGACCCACGGAGGCGTTGCCTGAGACCCAGCGGTACTTGCCGAATCAATTCCGGTACTTACTTCAACGCGTGAACGCGCTCTGTGAGCGGGACGCGGATATGGCAACAATTCCGTTCGATGGCGTCGACATGAAGGCTATGGCGCCTCGATTCGAAAGCTACCTCCACCGTTCACTAGAGGGACAAGGGTTGATCCGCATCGCGGACGCTCCATATTTCGTGGATTCCAAGGTGACAGCTGGAATCCAAATCGCTGACATGCTCGTGGGCGTAGTCCGACTGTGGGCGCAACATGACCTCGCCAACGCGATGCCCCCGGGTGATGATTTCCTCACATCAGTGGGCCGCTATTACCGGATCGTCGAGAGCCTCACCGTGAACTTCGGAACACTCCCTGGGATGTATCGGATGCCAGATCGCGCGCACCGGGTGATTGCGGACCAATTCGGAGGCGGGTAGGCAGCAAGGGGAACGAAAAGGAGCCGGAACGCGACTTCCGCAGGAAGTCACACCCGGCTCACGCAATAAGCATCGTCAGCGGCGGCGTGATTGTCAATCAATTTGCGCTGCTCTCCGCCAGACAGAGACGCCGCTCCCCCCACCCCACCCGATAGACAGCCGCGACGCGCGCCCCTACCATGACAGTCCGTCCGTGGAGGGACGATAGCGATGGCACATTCCAAGCAAGCAAAGAAGCGCATCCTGCAGACGGAGCGCATGACAGGCGTCAACCGCCCGATCCGCACGTTCACGACCCGCCGGGTCCGCGACGCGCGCGAAGCGGCTCTGACCGGTGCCCCGGACGCCCTTGAGGCGATTCGTGTGGCGCAGTCGGCGTTGGACCGGGCGGCCAAGGGCGGCGTCATCCACCGCAACGCGGCATCTCGCCGCAAGTCCCGCCTGGTGAAGGCACTAAAGGCCGGCGCAGCAGCGGCGGCATAGCGAGCGCCCGCTCGTCGGTTGCCGTTCCGCCCCGCACTCGCACGTCGCACACCCCACGCGCCTCGATGGTGCGACGCGGCGTGCACAGCCTCGGATCAGAACGTTGACAAGCCCCGGCGCGGTTGCGACCGGGGCTTCGCATATACTGACTCACAACACACTGCGACGTGAAAACACCAGGGACACGCCAGGCACGGCAAGACGCACGTGCCCGATGCATATGACAAGAAGGGCTGGCAGGCACCATGCGCGCAACGATCTTTGAGGCACCCGGCAAGATCTCCGTCGTGGACCGCACGACGCCCACCCCCGGCCCGGGCGAGGTACGCCTGCGCGTCGCCGCCGCCTCCCTCTGCAACTCCGACGTCCGCGTCTACCGCGGCGAGAAGTACGCGCTGCCGGGCGTGGTCCCCGGCCACGAAATCGCTGGCGTTGTGGATGCGCTCGGCGAGGGTGTCACCTCCGTCAAGGAGGGCACGCGGGTCGTCGTCTGCCCCATCGTCACCTGTGGGCATTGCCGCTTCTGCATCGTGGGCCGCCAGAACCGCTGCGCGGAGCGCAAGACGCTCGGCTACGACCTCGACGGTGGATTCGCCGAGTACCTGCTGGTGCCGGCGCAGTTGGTGCGCTCCGGCCACGTCCTGCCGGTGTCGGATAGCCTGCCGCTGGACATCGCCGCGCTGACGGAGCCGGCAGCGTGCACGCTGTCCTCGCTGGACCTCATGCAGATTTCGGCGGGCTCCTCGCTCGCGATCGTGGGCGCGGGCCCGATGGGCCTGCTGCACGTGATCATGGCGAAGGCCGCAGGCGTGAGCCCGATCATCGTGAGCGAGCCGGTCGCGGAGCGCCGCGCCATCGCCAAGCGCTGGGGCGCCGACCTGGTGCTGGACCCGGCGACGGACAACGTCGTTGCTGCCGTGAAGGACGCAACGGGCGGCTACGGCGCGGACGCCGTGGCGCTGACGGTGGGTGCGCACGCGCTGGTGGCGCCGACGATTGATATCGTCCGCAAGCAGGGCGTCATCAACATGTTCGCCGGCTTCCCGCCGAACCAGACCGTGCCGTTCGACCCGAACCTGGTGCACTACGGCGAGATCGCGCTCACCGGCTCCCAGAACGCCACGCTGGATCAGTACCGCCGCACGATCGCCATGCTGGCGAACGTCCCGCACATCGACGAGGTGGTCACGAACCGCTACGACATCGAGCACGGCCCGGAGGCGTACACCTCGCGGCTAGCGATGGACGGCCTGAAGTCCCTGGTGCAGTTCGCAGGAGTCGACGAGGCCTAAATGCGGCTGTTCGGCGCGCAACCGGCGGACGCGGTGCCACCGCCCGAGGAGGGCGGCCCTCGCGTCCGCCTCGGCGACTGGCTCCGGGCCGAGCGGGTGCGCCGCGGCATCACGCACGCCGAGGTGGAGCGCGACACGCGCATCAACTCGCTCTACCTCCAGGCGTTGGAGGATGAGCACTTCGACGTGATCCCGGCGCCGGTGTACACGCGTGGGTTCTTGCGCACGTATGCGAAAGCGCTCGGGCTGGATCCGGAGCAGGCGATCGCCATGCTGCCGGCTTCGCTCCCGGTGCCACCCGGATTGGAGCCGATGCCCGCGATGCGGCGCAGCGGCGATGCGCCCACGATCGCGCTGCCACAGTTGCCGACGCTGCCAGGAGGCGCCGGGCGCTGGGCGGTGATGGGCACGAGTGCTCTGGCAGCGGTGCTCCTCCTGCTGTGGCTGCCGGGTCTCTTCGGCAGCAGCGGCAGTTCGACGCCTGCGACGGTGAGCACGCCCACCACCGCTGGTGGCAGCAGTGCGGGCACCGCGCCGAGCGGTGCACCGGTCGTTGAGAAGGGCAAGATGCCAAACCTCGCCGGAGCACGCATCGAGACCGCCCAGCGTGCGCTGCAGGAGATCGGTGCCATCTCGGTGGTATTCGAGGTTGCCAGCGAGTTGCCCGCCGGGCAGGTGGTGAGTCAGACCCCGGCCGCCGGCAGCACACTCGGCGCCTCCGACAGCGTCACGTTGATCATCTCCCGCGGGCGGTAGGTCGCCCGAGTTGACGCGCCGCCCCCTCACCCCCAGCCTGTAACACTCGATGAAATACCACCTCGTCACTCTCGGCTGCGCGAAGAACACCGTGGACTCCATGCGGCTGGAGCGCGCGCTGCGCAACGGGCGACACCTTGCGGTGTCGACACCGGAAGCGGCCGACCTGCTGCTGGTCAACACCTGCGGGTTCATCGACGCCGCAAAGGACGAGTCCGTCGATGTTGTGCGGCAGCTCGATGAGCAGCGCCGCCCCGACCAAAAGCTGTACGTCATCGGCTGCATGACGCAGATCGCCGAAGACGAGGTGCGCGCCGCAGTGCCGCGCGTGGACCTCACGTTCGGCGCTGAGGCGTGGGATGAGATCGCCGCAAGCCTCGGCCCGGCGAACGCCTCGTACGACATCCCGCAGCCGCTCGCAGCCTCCATGTCCCCGCTGCTGATGATGCCCGGCGCACCGAGCGCGTACCTGAAGATATCGGACGGCTGCGACCGGCCCTGCACGTTCTGCATCATCCCGACGATCAAAGGCCGCATGCACTCCGACAGCACCGACCGGCTGATCGACGAGGCACGCTGGCTCGCCACCAGCGGCGTGAAGGAACTGGCGCTGGTGGCGCAGGACTCGACGGCGTACGGCGAGGATCGCGGAGAGCGCGATGGGCTGGCGACCCTGCTCGAACGGATCGCCGAGGCGGTGCCAGAGGTGCCGTGGCTACGGCTGATGTACGCCTACCCCGGCCGCGTGACCACGCGTCTCGCCGAGACGATGGCTCGACTGCCGAACGTGGTGCCTTACCTCGACATGCCGCTGCAGCACGGGTCGGATGCGGTGCTGCACCGCATGAAGCGCCCGAGCCTGCGCGTCGCTCGCCAGAGCATTGAGGCCGTGCGCACCGCGATGCCGGACGTCGTGCTGCGCACCACGTTCATCGTCGGCTACCCCGGCGAGACGGAGGCGGAGTTCCGCGAGCTGCTGGCGTTCGTGGACGAGCAGCGGTTCGACCACATCGGCGCGTTCACCTACTCGCCGCAGCCGGGCACCCCGGCCGCCCTGGAGGGTGGACAGGTCAGCGAGCGCGTGAAGCAACACCGCTACGGGCGGCTGATGGAGCTGGCGCAGGGCATCGCGCAGGAAAAGAACCGCGAGATGGTCGGGCGCGAGGTGGACATCCTCGTGGAGTCCGAGGCGCCGGCGCAGAGCGAGGGCGGCGGCGGCCCGGTCGTCGTCGGTCGCACATACCGCGACGCACCGGAGGTGGACGGCCTCGCGCTGCTCAAGGGCGAGTACCCGCAGGGCGCGATGGTGCGTGCCCGTGTCGACGGCGCGCTGCCGTACGACCTGCTGTGCAGCCCGATCTAGCCTCCCGACCGACACAACTCCTTACCTCAATCCAACGACATCGCACACGCGAATCATCGGATGAGGGCACATTCTTCGCCTACACCGTAATATTTTCCTGACAGACGCTAGTTTTAACACCGATTTCACGTGATTTCTCTCGCAAGTCCTTCTAATCCCTCGGCGGAGTCGCCACACTAGTTCTTGTAGTCGAGTAAGGGCGTGGCCCGGCTCGATAGAAAGGACCTGGAGAGATGATCACGTTCGAGAAGTATTACAGCCAGATCATGAGCAAGGGGAACCTCAACAACCCCACTCGCCGCGAGGCGGCGAAGGACCTGGACCGGATGTACAACCTCATCCTGGCCAGCTAAGCAGGGATCGGCCGGGGCCCCTCCGCCCCGCCAACCGAACCCCCCGCACGAGGCGCCCTCCCCCCGGGCGCCTTTTGCATTTCCCCCATATCACAGGTGGACACGCACGGAACTGGCACACCAGACGGCGCGCAATATACCCGGTGTGGGTATATACTCAGTGACAGCAGGCGTCAGGTATCGACCGGCGCACTGGAAAGGAAGTAGCACAATGATGGAGATTCACGAGTACTACAACAGCATCGTCCGGCGTGGGGAGCGGAACGGCCCCACCTGCGACGAGGCGAAGCGGGACCTGGAGCGTGGGTACGCCACGCGCTTCTGGGCGTAACGAGCAGCCGGGCCGGTTCGGCCCAGCCGACGACGGAGCTGAAGAAGGCGCACCACTTGGTGCGCCTTCTTCGTTTGACTCGCACTGCCAGCAGGGCATTCATCCAACAGACTGCTGACCAGCACCGCCTCGTCCACCTCCACATCGATCACCTCCGCGCGGCCGAGTAGCTCCTGATCCGCGAAGTGTCGTGCGTGGTCCGCCAACCGACGCGCCTCGTGCGGCTCCGCCGAGACCACTGCAAAACCGACCTGAGCACGCTGACGGTGCACATCGCTAGAAGCGCCTCGGCGGGCCACCCAACGACTGGCCAGCGAACGGGTGTACCGGCATCGGCATCGGGCCGGCCGATAGCACGAACGGTGCAGGACCCCTGAGTGGGTCGTGTCGGGTGAGCGCTGGCGTCTGTACCGGCTCGGCATCCTCGGCGACCTGCTGTGGCACAACAGTGCCGGCCTGAGCAACTGACACTCGCGCCGGCTCGTCGGGCGACGGCGGCGCCACCCCGGCTGCTTCCAGCGGCAGTTGCGCGGCGCGCTCTGGCAGCGACGCCGTCAGCGCAGCCACCTCGTCCGGGAGCTCCGGCAGGTCCTCCGGCCGCTCCAGTCCGAAGTATTCGAGGAACTTCTGCGTCGTCGCAAAGAGCGTGGGGCGACCCGGCGTATCCGCACGCCCAGCCGCGTCCACCAACCCACGAGCGCGCAGCGTATCCAGTGCGCCATCCGAGCTGACGCCGCGAATCGCCTCCAGCGTGCCGCGTGTCACCGGCTGCCGATACGCGATGATTGCGAGTGTCTCCAATGCTGCCGTGGACAGCCGTCTGCCCGCCTCGATGCCAAGGAATTGTTCCACGTAGCTGGAAGCGTGAGGGGCGGTCACCAGCTGCACGCCATCCGGACCGCGCTGCAATCGCAACCCACGACCACGCAGCGCCTCCGCCAGCGCGACCAGCGGTGCATCGATCTGACGGCGGGGCACGCCCAGCGTGCGAGCGAGCAGCGCCTCCTCCACGGGCCCATCGGCGACGAACAGCAGCGCCTCGATCAATGCGGGCAACTGCGCGGCCGGGGGGGCAACCACTCCTTCGAGCAGTGCCTCCTCCTCCGCCACGTGCTCAACCTCGGACGAGGTCGGCTCCACCGACACCACGTCAGTGGTCGGCGCGTCGGGGGCCGGCACATCGGAAGTCGGCATCTCAGCGACCGGCGGCACATCCGCAAGCGGCGGCTCAGTCATGGAGGTCATCGATAGCCCGGTGTGGACGCAAGACCAGCTCCTCGTAGCGCAGATCGATGCTCGGCGGCTCGGTCAGCGTCACGCCGACGCTCGATTCGACCAGCCGCTCGATGATGGTGCATGCGCCCTCTGTCGTCTCTTGCTGCCGTGCGTCGGACGTCACCGCAATCCGTGCGCCGACCCGAATACCGCCCGAGGCGCGCTCCACGCGCACGACGGCCTGACGGATGTCAGCGCGCGCCTCCAGCGCATCCGATAGCCAGGCGGCTACCTGACTCACTGCGATGGTGCCACGCCCACCCGGCAGGCGCACGGGGCGATTCGGAGAGGTGGCACGAGACCAGACCGCGACGAAGGAAAGCGCGACCAGCGCCACGATAACGATCGTCGCGCCCAACCGGGCGTCGGTGCTCTCGTGGTCGCGTAGCCACGAGGCGCCTTGTACGATCGAGTCCAGCAGCAGTCCGGGTGCTGCCCACAGTAGTCCCAGCAGGACTATCGCCAGCATCGCACCCAGCAGCGGACCGATCAGCGCGCCGCTGAACACAGCAACCGACGGCGCATCCTCGCGAGAAGCACGAGACGGGCGCCGTTGCGGGGCGACAAGCGTGGACGACGGGGCAACTCGCAGCGCGGGATCACGAGGTGTCATGCACGTACTCCGTGCGCCGACCACCGCATTGGACTGTGCGGCACTCAGCAACGTACCCCGCCACGAGTACGATGCACCACGATGATCATCGACGTCCATACCCACATCTTCCCGCCGCGCATGATCGCGGACCGCGAGGCGCTGGTTCGCGCCGATGCCGGCTTCGCGGCGCTCTACGCCGACCCCCGCGCGAAGATGGCGACTGCCGAGGAATTGTTGGCGTCGATGGCCGAGGCTGGCGTCGATCAGTCGGTGGCGTGCGGCTTCTGGTGGTCCTCCGCGGCGCTCGCCGCCGAGCACGCCGCATACCTCGTCGCATCGGCAAGAGCATCGACTCAGCGGATCGTGCCCTTCGTCCCGCTGCATGGCGACACGGCGATCGTCGAGGGCACGCGCGGCGTCGGCGAACTGCGTGTGGGATCGGGCGGCACGCTCAACGCGGCGACCGAGCGGAATCTCGCAGGCGCAATTGCGCTCGGATTGCCTGTGCTCGCGCATTGCACCGAAGAGGCGGGGCATACCTATCCCGGCAAGACAGGCGGGTTCACACCGGGCGCACTCTGGCCATTCATGGAGGCGCATCCGCAGGCTCGAGTGATCGCGGCGCACTGGGGCGGTGGCTTCCCGTTCCTGGCGATGATGCCCGAGGTGCGTGCGGTGATCGACGCCGGTCGACTGGCCTTCGACAGTGCGGCGTCCTCGCTGCTCTACGATCCGCGCGTGTTCGAGGCCGTGCGGGGCATGGCCGGCACCGACGCCGTGCTCTGGGGTTCCGACTTTCCGCTGCGCACCCAGGCACGCGACCGCGCAGCGGTGGAAGCAGCGCTACCGGACGAGGCTGCGCGTGCTGCCGTGCTGGGGGGCAACGCCGCACGCTTCCTCGGCATCGACCAGCCGGGCGAGTAGCGCCGCACGATGCGATTGTTCATCGCCGTGCAGTTGCCCCCGGACTGGCGAGCCGCCGCGCACGTGGCGGGCGAGGTCTTGGCGCAGTCGACGCTTGTGCCGATGCGTCGCGTCGCGCCGGAGTTGATGCACATCACGCTGCGATTCCTCGGCGAGGTGGATCCGGAACGCATCCCAGCGCTGAGCGAAGCCCTCGCGCGCCGGGCCCCACCCATCGATATCATGCTGCGGATTGGCGGGGCGGATACGTTCGGCCCGCCCGATCGCACGCGCACCGTCTGGCTTGGCATCGGCGGCAACGTGCTCGGGTTACGCGCGCTCGCTCGGCGCGTCGAACTGGCGGTGCGCGACGCCGGACTGCCGCCGGCTACCGCCGCATTCC
The DNA here is from genome assembly GCA_003670575.1 of Chloroflexota bacterium. Classification (GTDB taxonomy): domain Bacteria; phylum Chloroflexota; class Dehalococcoidia; order UBA2979; family UBA2979; genus RH-chloro-G1. Next base: position 60,771 of record QWRD01000002.1, on the reverse strand, counting down.
GCCCACACCTCACACTCGCAAACCTCGGCACGAAGGTGACCCCCGACGAGCGGCGTGTGGTCGCGGAGACCGCGCACATGCTGCCACCGCTCCCCGCGGCACCGTTTCGCGTACGGGAGGTAGTGCTGGTGCACTCCACGCTGGGCGGCGCACAGCCACGCTACGAAGTAGTGGCTAAAGTCCGTTGACGAGCCAACACCGAACGACTAGATTAGCGCCATAGAGGGGGTCGCGATGACACACCTCATTGAGCCTCGAACAGCCGGTTCACCTCGGAGGAACGTCGCACGTCGCGCGACGCCTGTGGGATCAACGACGACCGCTCCTCATGGCACCGCTTGCGCGGTGCCATTTTCGTTCTCTCGGCATCTCGGCTCCGCGCGCACGGTGCCGCGCCAGTCTGAAACGTTGTGCCGTACGGCGCTGCGCACAATCTTCGCGTCCAGACGAAGGGAAACTGCATGAACTCCGGGATGATCGGGAAAGTCGAGAAGGCACACCGCTACGTGGCAGAGCCGGAACGCTTCGCGTTCAACCAGTTGGAGGTTGTCGTGCGTGGCGACAACAGTGAGCACCGCGTGAGCCTCGATGGCGGCCAATGGACGTGCAACTGCGACTTCTTCGCACACCAGCAGGCGTGCGCTCACACCATGTCGATCGAGCTGTTGTTGCGCGACATGCTGCCGAGCACCACAGAGGCAGCACCCATCAGTTGATCGGCGGAGGCGTGGGCGTCGAGCAGCCTCGACGCCCACGCACTGCACGAGGCGAGGCAGTCCGTCAGTGCAGCAGGTCGTCGCCAACGCCGAGGCGCATGGTGCGGCCAAGCCAGTGGCGAGCGCGCTCCGTGCTGAGCACTGACAGCAGGATGAGCACGGTCAGGGTCGAGACAAAGATCATCGGTCGACTCGCCGCGTTCACACTCGAGGCGTAGATCACCCCCCAAATCGCGGTCAGCAACCCGCCGAGCATCACGCCAGCGCGCAGCACGTCCAGCAGCGACGATGCCGCAAGCCCCACCGCAATGGCGATGAGCGCAGTGGCCGCCGCCACCAGCATGACCCCGCCGCCGTGCACCCGCTCTGCGGACTCGAAGGCCTGCTGATCTTCGTAGAACTTCTGCTGCGCCGCTTCTGCCTGCGCGTCGGGAGTGGGGGCAGCAGCGACGGGCTGCGCCTTGGGGAACTGGAGCTGCTCCGGGTACGTCGGCCGCTCCGGACCGGGGTAAAACGTGAACGTCCCGAAGCCCACCGTGATGACGAAGAAGATCGCGATGGCCAGGGCGTACAACAGACGGATCGTGGTACGCATCGCATCACCTCCTGAGCAGTGTCAGCGTTATGCCTCGAAGCGGCGAAGGATGAGCACGGCGTTCTGGCCACCGAAGCCGAACGAGTCCTTCATCACCGTACGCAACTCCACCTGTCGTGCGTGCAGCGGAACGTAGTCAAGATCGCACAGCGGGTCGGCGTGTTGGAGGTTGATCGTCGGGGGGACGATGCCGTTCCGAATCGCCTGCAACGCGATGATCGTCTCCACACCGCCCGCGGCACCCAGCAGGTGCCCCACCTGCGACTTGAACGCACTGACCGGCACCCTGGACGCGCGATCGCCGAAGACCTTGTGGATCGCACGGGTCTCGGCCACATCGCCGATCTGGGTGGCCGTGGCGTGGGCCGAGATGTAATCGATCTCATCGGCACTCACGTCGGCGTCGCGGAGCGCGTTGTGCATCGCGCGCGCGGCGCCGAGACCATCGTCCGAGGGCGCCACGAGGAACTGCGCGTCGGCGCTGACGCCGTAGCCGATGATCTCCGCCAGCGGCTCTGCACCTCGTGCGAGCGCGTGCTCCAACTCCTCCAGCACCAGCAGCCCAGCGCCCTCGGACGGTACGAAGCCGTCGCGGTCACGGTCGAAGGGGCGCGAGGCGGCACGCGGGTCGTCGTTGTGCGAGGTGGCCAGCGCGCGCATCGCGCAGAACGCGGCCAGGCCGAGCTCGCTGATGCCGGCCTCGGTGCCACCGGCGAACATCACATCGGCGTCGCCGCGGCGGATGACCTGCATCGCGTCGCCGATCGCCTGCGTGCCTGCGGCGCAGGCGGTGGTGACGGTGTTCGTGTAGCCCTGCAGCCCGAGCTGGATGGTGAGGTTGCCTGCGGCCATGTTCGGCAGGAACTTCGAGATGTAGAGCGGGTCCACCTTCGAGCCACCTCGAGTGAGGATCGTGCGCATGGCGTGGTCGGTCTCCGGCAGGCTCGCGCCACCGGTGCCGCAGATCGCACCGACCCGCGTGCGGTCGATGTGTTCGAGGTCGAGCCCAGCCTGCATCACGGCCTGACGCGCGGCAGCGACCGCGAACTGCGAGAACCTCGCCATGCGGCGCGCATCCTTGCGGTCCATGAACATCGTTGGGTCAAAGTCGCGCACCTCGCCCGCCACCTGGCACGGGTAGCCAGAGGGGTCGGTGAGGGTCATGCGGCGAATCCCGGAGGCTCCGGAGACAGCGCCCGCCCACGCCTCGTCGACACTGTTGCCGAGGGGGGAAAGCAATCCCATCCCAGTGACCACCACCCGCCGTGGGGTGTGTCGACCGTTCATGCGCGGTACCGTCCTGTGCGTGCGATTGGAATCAGTCTAACGCAGTCCGAACGCCCGGTCGCCCGTGACCCCCAGCAGCAGCTCCCGAGCCTCGGCGACGGTGTAGATGCTGCCCACCACCAGCACGGCCCCCCGAGGCCCCACCTGGTCGATCGCCAGCTGCAGCGCGGCCTCCACGCTCGCCGCCTGCTGCGCGTTCGCACCGGCCGCCTGGAAGGCGCGACGCGTGGCGGCGGGGTCGGCGGCACGGGTGGAGGCAGGCGTGGCGACGATCACCTCGTCGCCCTCCTCGACCAGCGCGGCGGCGATGGCGTCCGCGTCCTTGTCGGCGAGCAGCCCGGCGACGATGACGCGCGGGCGAGGCAGCGCCAGCACGCGCACCGCCTCGCGGAAGCGGCGGGCCGCCAGCGGCGTGTGCAGCCCATCGAGGATCACCAGCGGCTGGCGGCGCACCACCTCGAAGCGGCCGGGCCAGCGCGCACTGGCCAGTCCGGTGCGCACGGCTTGCTCCGGCAGCTCGTGCCCGGCGGCGGCCCAGGCGTACTCGGCGGCCAGCACGGCGGCGGCGGCGTTCTCCACCTGGTGCGGGCCGAGCAGCGCCAGCGTCAGGCCGCGATAGGTGCGGAGCGGGGTGCGCAGGTCGAGCGTGGTGCCATCCAGGTCCTGCTTCGTGACGCGGATGGCGCACTCGTCCGGGACGTGGTGGTGGGTGGCGCCGACCTCCGCCGCGCGGGCGCGAATCACGTCGAGCGCCGACTCGCGCATCGGCGAGGTGACGAGGTCGCACGGGCCGATCAGGATGCCGGCCTTCTCCGCGGCGATCGCCGCGATCGTGTCGCCGAGGATTTCGGTGTGTTCGAGGTCGATCGGGGTGATCACCGCGACGTCTTTGCCGGGCATCGCGTTCGTGGTGTCCAGCCGCCCGCCGAGGCCGACCTCCACCACCTGCCAGTCGCAGCCGGCGTCCGCGCCGGCCATCCAGCCCAGCAGCGTCAGCGCCTCGAAGTAGGAGAAGCCGGCGACGCCATCGAGGCCGAGCAGCCGCTCGGTGAGCGCGGCGAAGCGGTCGTACGCCAAGGGCGCGCCGTCGATGGCGATGCGCTCACGGGCCTGGTGCATGTCGGGCGAGGTGAGCAGGAGGGTGTGCGCCCCCGCCGCGCGCAGGATCGCCTCGGTGAGCACGGCGACCGAGCCTTTGCCCTTCGACCCGGCGACGTGCACGGTGCGCCGCGCCTCCGGGTGGCCGAGGTGCTCCAGCAGTTCCGTGACGTGCGAGATGCGGAAGCGCCGCGCGTCGTCCGGGTTGCCGGTGCGCTCGTACCCGCCGTGGTCGAGCAGACGGCGCACCGCCTCGACGTATGCGCGCATCGCCGGGAGCTCGGCCGCAGCCTCGGTGGTCATGCGGGGAGTGTAGGCGACGGCGCGCGATGGTGGCGACGGAGGGGGGGTTGGGGAGGCCCGCCAGTCGCGGTTTGGGCATTCGAATCTAGAGCGATGCTTGAACCGCTGACTTCTCGGTCCGTGAGAAGTACTTCGGCCAAGCACCCAGTCTTGAATGCTTCGCAATACCGCATTGGAAACAGGCTCGGCACGAGGCGCTCCCACAAGTGGGGCATACGGATTTGATGTGAGCCGAACGAATATGCAGGAATCACGGCTGAGGCCGACGAATTCGGGTGGCGTCACCACCAGGCATTGAGAGCCGCAACTTCCCTTCGTGCCATGCGTCGTGAAGTTGGCCAGCAAAATACTACCGTCAGCATTCGGAACGGTGAGCGCGACGTACAAGTGATCCCACCAGATGGTTTCGCCCGGATTCACGAGACAGCGGCGTACGCGCTCTTGAAGGTCCAGATCGATTCAACCTGGGAAGCCACTTCCTCAACTTCGGCTGCCGACTTTCCGGCACTCTCCAGAATGGTTCGAACGTCAATGTCGATGGACGAGCCGTGCGGATCGATCCACTCGGGCAATTCGTGCGTGAACTTTACCAATACCCGCCACTCGAGATGCCCGAACCGCGCATCCACCTCGGTCAGGACTCCGATCTCATACTCCGACAGGTGATCAAAGTCCCGCTCGATCTCGGCATTGAGACTTACGTCGTAGCCGTTCTTCGGCGAGACGTACTCGGGCCAGGCCGAATTGGCATCGAAATCGCCCCACGTGATGAAGTCGAGCACCTTGCTCAGAATCGGTCCGCGGTCGAGCGAGACCAATCGATCCCCCGTTATCGGATAACCGATCTCGAGTAGCGACTGCCGGTTAGCAAGATAAAGCAGATTCATGAGCTTGATGTACGGCATGGTGCCACCGCGGAGCTGAAGCAACTTCGCGGCAGCCTGTGCGGCCTTGCGCTCATCAAATACGAACTGCACCGGAGTTATCCCTCACAACGACAAGACGTCGACATCACCATATAGGAGGCTTTGTATGCTGCCCGACCACGTTCTTAGGCTAGTCGGCGATCTCGACCACCGATGCGACTGTATCCTCAAACAGGGATCGGGCAGCCAAACGCCATGTTGACACTATCAATCAAGCCAACCGTGCCGACTGCATACAAACTGCATACAAACTGCATAGAAGCAGACTGGCGAGATGCGTGAAGGCTGTCAAGAGCGGCCCAACGGCGCTGATGGCCTTCGGCCCATACCTTGGCGCGCACGGGGACGCATAGCGAAGGGGCATCTCGCACTTCCGGCAACGACAGTTCCACCGAAAGCCGCGTGCACAACCAGGTGCCTCCGTTTGTTACCGTATCGCGCATGACCAACCTCACCGACACCACACGCGCCTCCGGGCTCTGGCGGCCCGCCGCCGAGACGCCTGACGCCATCCCCTCCACGTGGGACGGGGCGGAGGTAGGGAACGACGTGCGGCTGGAGGTCTGGCTCGGGCCGCGCAGCGCGACGGGCGCGCAGTACTTCCGCTGCTACCTGCTGAGCGAGCTCGGTCGCACCGTGGAGCCGGTGGTGTTCGGGCTGGCGGGGGCGGGGCGGTTCCCGGCGCAGCACTGGGTGGAGCTCATCGCGTATCGCGACCAACTGCTGCTGGAGGACGGCCAGGCCGTCGAGGTGCCTGCGGGCGTGGAACGTCGACTGTTCGCGCAGTTCGGCGCGGCGGTGCCGGCGGGCGGCCACCTGATGGCGGAGTACGAATCGGACTCGCGCTCGGTCACCGCGCAGGCGCTGGCCGCGCACGTCCCGCCGCTGGCGACGCCGCTGGGCGCGCTGCTCTACTCGGCGGGGTGCGGCGACGCCTTCCGCGACTGGTACACGCCCGAGGGCGGCCGCGAGGGTGGCCGCAAGTTGCAGGGCTTTCGCGCCATCGACGATGCGCAGCGGCAGCGGCGCGGGCTGGAGATGCTGGTGGAGCTGCGCGCGTTCATGGCGCGCTCGGCGGACCTCGATTGGGGCTTGCAGGCGCAGACCCGGCCGATCGCGGACGCGGCAATCGAGGCGCTGTCCACGCGCTTCGAGTAGCGGCGGCGCCCCATGACCAGCACCGAGGCACAGGCACACGAGGCGTTCCGACCGGCCGCACAGCGCAACGTCTGGCTGTATTTCGCCTACCTCGCGTGCTGGGACTTCCAGCTCTGGATCGGCATCTGGATCAAGTACCTGATCGAGGCGCGCGGCCTGGAGCTGCGCTGGATCCTGGCGATGGACCTGCCGTTCTGGCTGGCGGTCGCGGCGTTGCAGGTGCCGCTGGGCGCGCTGGCGGACCGCATCGGGCGGCGTCGAGTGCTCATCGGCGCGGGGCTGCTCTACGGCGCGACGATCGCCGGCTTCGGCATCACGACGAACTACCTCGAACTGTTCGCGGACTACCTGCTGTGGGCGGTCGCGATGTCGCTGCGCAGCGGCGCCGACAGCGCGCTGCTGTACGACAGCCTGCGTGCGGCCGGCCGACAGCACGAGTACGCGCGCCTCGCCGGTCGAGGTACCGCGATCCGCGCGGCGGCGGCACTGGTGGCGCTCCCGCTCGGTGGGTTGCTGGCGGCGCGCATCGGACTGGCGGCGACCGTGCAACTCTCGGCGCTGCTGCCGCTGCTCGGCGCGTGCTGTGCGCTCGCCATGCGCGAGCCGCCACGCGAGCAAGCGGCGCGCGCGTACGCGACGTTGCTGCGCGACGGCGTCGGCTACGTCTGGCAGCACCCCGAGGTGCGCTACACCGCGCTCATCATGGGCGCGCTGGCGGTCGGCACCTTCGGGCCGATCGTGCTGGTGCAGCCGTTCCTGCTCGCCCACGCGGTGCCGACCGACTGGTTTGGCGCGGTCCAGACGCCGCTGCGAGTAGCCGCATTGCTTGCCGCGCTGGCAGCGGCGTGGGTGCAGCGACGCAGCAGCACCGGCCTCATCATCGCGGGCGCATGCGTCGCGATCACCGGCTCATACCTCGGGCTGGCAGTGTGGCCATCGAGCACCGCGTTCGTGCTGTTCCTGCTCCCCGCGATCGCGGGCGGGCTGACCGAGCCGGTGCTGGGCGCGCATCTGAACGAGCGCGTGCCCAGCGACCGCCGAGCCGCCGTGCTGTCGATCGCGCCGCTGCTGTTCGCCGTGCAAGCCGCCTTCATCGAGCCTGCGCTGGGTTTCCTGACGGATGGACCGGGGCTCGCCTGGGCATTCGGGTTCGCGGGCGCGTACTGCGCGCTGGTGATGCCGGTGCTGCTGCTGCTCTGGTGGCGGGCGCATCGAGGTGCCTCGGAGGTCACCTGAGGAGGCGGCGGGCAGCCTCGACACCGCGTGCTGACGCGGCGGGACTGGCGCGGGCGCGCTGCGACAGGCAGGATAGGTGCTACGGTTTTGACAATACTGTTCAGGTACGCTATCAAATAAGCGGGACGAAGCGTGGCGGCCAGCAACGGCCGGGACCAGACGCGCCTCGGCCGCCACGGTGCAAAGCAAGAGCGGGGGAACGTTCATGACGTCACAGCAGACGCTGTATGCAGAGGTCGAGGGCGGCGAGGCTGGCTATCTGGCGTTGTATACGCAGAGCCAGAACCGCCTCGAAGGCTTGCCGATGACCACGGGTGAGAACCCGCTGGCGCACCTTCCGAACATCTTCAGCCTGAAGGGGCTGCAGGACACGCCCACCACACCGCTGCAGGTAGTAGCGACGAAGGCCGACATCGGCGGCATCGGCGGTCACGTCGAGGTCGACCCGGAGGTCAAGGCGATCGTCGCCAAGTACATGCTGCTGAACAACCGCCAGGCCTCCAACGGCCAGCGCATCTTCCGCAGCATGGTGGTCACGCACACCGGTGACGACGTCTGCATCACCATCGTGCAGGACGCGGATGTACCGCAGTCCACGACACACCAATTGATGGACAACGCGCTGCGCTTCGGCGGGACGCCGAAGGCCTTCGACCTGGGTCTGTACGGCCCCGGCCAGGACCTGCTGACCGATGCCTTCACCGGCAACGTGCACGGCAGTGGTGTCGCCTCGGTGACCTTGCCGCTGCCGGTGCGCGAGGACCCGAAGCGTGCCTCGCAGACCGTGCTGGTCACCTGCGCCGACAAGACCGACCCGGCGGCGCTGGGCAACTGGCTGTGCCGCGCGTACTTCGACCCGAACTACAACACCGGCCTGCTGATCGCGGCCTCCGCGATGAAGCAGGGCTACGAGTTCGTCGTCGCCGACCTCGACACGCGCGCACAGGCGTGGGAGCGCGGACTGCGCACCCAGGCCGAGGTGGACGCGTACATGCAGGAGGCGCAGGGCAAAGAGCGCGTCATCGTGGTGAGCAACCCGATTGACCTGCAGCGCCTGCTGCTGGACCAGAACCGCTACGTGGTGGCGCAGATCCGCACCAAGGGCGGGATCATCGGCTTCACGCTCAGCGCGGAGCGGCTGCACAACATCAGCGGTACTTACTCCGGCAAGGACGACCCGGTGGTGCTGGCGCTTTGCCAGGGCGACTGGCCCGCTCCCGGTGAGATCTCGTCCGTGTACATGCGACCGAAGATGGTCGCCGGCGACTGCCGCGGCAGCCACCGCATGTACATCCGCCCGCAGGCGCTCAACTCGCCGACCAGCATGTGGAGCGGCCCGATCCTCACCACCATGCTGCTGAGCATCAACATCCACTCCGGCCGCATTGGCGCGCTCACGGACCACATGGCCGAGGGCACGGCGTGGGACACGGTGCGCCACAACGTGGACCAGCTGAACATCGCGTTCCGCGACCACGGCGCGACCGAGCCGGCGACACTGCCGGTGAACGAGCTGGAGTACCAGCCCGGCTACCGCGAGGGCATTGCCGAGCTGCAGCCGCGCTTCATCGAGGTGCCGGCAGGCGAGATCAACAGCTTCGGCCGCTAGCCGCTGTGGGCGGTTTCATAGGCTGACGCGAGACGGGCGCCGATCGTACGATCGGCGCCCGTCTGCTTTCTCAGACCGGATCGACTACGTAGGTGCGACCGGACTCGGCGGTGCGATCCCCGCCGAATACCGCGACACACGAGGGGGAACCCCGCCATGTCCCAGACACTGAGCGTGATCAAGGCCGACATTGGCGGCTGGGTGGGCCACACCGCCGTGCACCCGGAGTTGCTGGCGCACACGCAAGCGGCGCTCGCGCGAGCGGTGAGCGACGGGCTGGTCATCGATGCGCAGGCGCACACCTGTGGCGACGACCTCTTCCTGATCATCTCCCACGAGCGCGGCGAGAACGACGAGGCCGTACACCGCCTGGCGTGGGAGACGTTCGAGTCCGGCGCGGTGATCGCGAAGCGGCTCGGGCTGCACGGCGCAGGGCAGGACCTCGTCGCGGACGCATTCACCGGCAGCGTGCGCGGTGCAGGGCCCGGCTCTGCGGAGCTCACGCTGGAGGAGCGGCCCTCGGAACCCGTGCTGGTGTTCCTCAGCGACAAGACGGCGGTCGGCGCGTTCAACCTCCCGCTCTATCGCATGTTCGCTGACCCGTTCAACACGCCCGGCCTGATCATGTCGGAGCCGCTGCACGACGGCTTCTCCTTCGAGGTGCACGACCGGAAAGAACAGCGCAAGATCGTGCTGACCACACCAGACGAGGCCTATGGACTGCTGGGCCTCATCGGCTCGCCCGGCCGCTTCGCGGTGAAGCGCGTCATCTCCCGTCGCACCAATGAGGTCGCCGCGGTCTGCTCCATCGGCGACGGCAGCCAACTGACCGGCCGCTACCTCGGCGAGGATGACCCGGCCGCGATCGTGCGCTGCCAGGGGAACTTCCCGGCCGTCGGTGAGGCACTGGAACCATTCGGCACGCCGTGGCTGGTGCTCGGCGGCATGCGAGACTCTCACTACGGGCCGTGGATGCCAGTCGCCGAGGCGCAGGCGCACCCCTCGCGCTTCGATGGGCCGGCACGCGTGGTGGCACTGGGCTTCCAACTGCACGAGGGTCGCCTTGGACTTGCCCGCGACCTCTTCGAGGATCCCGCATACGACCGAGCGCGCGCGGAGGCGAATCGAATGATGGAGTACATGCGCATGCACGGCCCGTTCGAACCTCACCTCGCCGCGATGGACGAGATGGAACGCGAGAGCCTCCCCGCCACCGCGAAGCTCGCCACGCGCTGGACCCGCGCATGACTTCGACACGCCAACCATCCATCGAGGCCCCACGACTCTTACTCGCGACGGGGAACGCCGGCAAGGTCCGCGAGATTCGCGAGCTGCTGGCGGAGACCGGCTGGCGCTGCCTGACACCCGCCGAGGCGGGCCTCGGCCCCCTCGAGGTGATCGAGACGGGGCGCTCCTATCTGGAGAACGCGGTGCGCAAGGCGGTGGCGCACGCTCGCGCCTCGGGCCTCCCGGCGCTGGCGGACGACTCTGGCGTCGAAGTGGACGCGCTGGAAGGTCGCCCCGGCGTGCTCTCGGCGCGCTTCGGCGGCGCCTCGGTAGGCTCGGACGCGGAGCGCACGGCGCTGCTGCTGCGGGCGCTGGAAGGCGTCCCGCGGGGCCTGCGCACCGGTCGCTTCCGGGCGGTCGTGGCGCTGGCGCTGCCGGGCGGTCAGACCATCGTGCGCGAGGGGACCCTCGAAGGCTGGATCACCGAAGCGCCGAGAGGTGCGTCGGGCTTCGGGTACGACCCGGTGTTCGAACTGCCGGACGGGCGCACCGTCGCGGAGCTCGGCGCGGAGAAGCAGGAGATCAGCCATCGGGCGCAGGCGGTTCGTGCGATGATATCTGTGCTCCAAGAACTTGCGCAGGAGAACCCTCGTGACCGACCGCACTCTACCGACCTCCCCCACGCCAGCGGCTAACGACCGTCCGATGCTCACCGATACGCTCGGAAGGCCGCTGCACGATCTGCGCATCTCGGTCACCGACCGCTGCAACTTCCGGTGCCGCTACTGCATGCCGAAGGAAGTCTTCGGCTCCGACTTCGCGTTCCTTCCGCGCGACCAGATTCTGAGCTTCGAGGAGATCACGCGGCTGGCGCGCATCTTCGCGGGCCTGGGCGTGCAGAAGGTGCGGCTCACCGGTGGCGAACCAACGCTGCGCGCGGAGCTCCCGAAGCTGGTCGCGATGCTGGCGGAGATCCCGGACATCGACATCGCGATGACCACCAACGGCTCCCTCCTCAAGGAGCTGGCGAAGCCGCTCGCGGATGCCGGCCTGAAGCGCGTCAGTGTCTCGCTCGACTCGCTGGACGACACTGTGTTCCGTGCGATGAACGACGTCGGCTTCCCGGTGGCGCGTGTGATCGAGGGCATCGACGCTGCGGAGGCCGCTGGCCTGACTCCGATCAAGATCGACGCCGTGGTGAAGCGCGGCGTGAACGACCACACCGTCGTCGAGCTCGCGCGCTTCATTCGCGAGCGCGGTCACATCCTGCGCTACATCGAGTACATGGACGTGGGCACCGCGAACGGCTGGCTGCTCAACGATGTGGTGCCCGGCGCCGACGTGATCGCCCGCATCAACGAGGTGATGCCGCTGGAGGCAATCGAGCCAAACTACCGCGGCGAGGTGGCGAAGCGCTGGCGCTACAAGGACGGCAGCGGCGAGGTGGGCATCATCACCTCCGTCACGCAGCCGTTCTGTGGCGACTGCACGCGCGCCCGACTCTCCGCAGAGGGCTCGCTCTACACCTGCCTGTTTGCGGTGCAGGGCACCGACCTGCGCACGCTGCTGCGCGACGGCGCGACGGACGAGGCGATCCGCGACGCCGTCACCGCGCGCTGGTCCGTCCGCGACGACCGCTACTCCGAGATCCGCTCCGCGCAGACCCGCGAGCTACCTCGCATCCAGATGTCGTACATCGGCGGGTAGGGCTGCGATGACCTCGGAACCGACACTCTCACACCTCGATGCCGACGGGCACGCGCGCATGGTCGATGTCTCGGCGAAGGCGGAGACATTGCGTGAGGCGACGGCGCGCGGTCGCGTACTGATGCTCCCGGCGACGCTCGCTCTGATCGTCGATGGGCAGATGCCGAAGGGCGACGTGCTGGCGGTGGCTCGCGTCGCCGGCATCATGGCCGCCAAGCGCACGCCCGACCTCATCCCGCTGTGCCACCCGATCCAGATCGCGGGCGTCGAGGTGGTGCTCACCCCGGACGCCGCATCCTCGACGATCGAGATCGAGGCGACGGTGCGCACGACCGGCCAGACCGGCGTGGAAATGGAGGCACTGACCGCGGTCAGCGTGGCCGCCCTCACCGTCTACGACATGTGCAAGGGCGTGGAGCGCGGGATGCGCATCGAGGCCGTACGCCTCGTGGCAAAGTCGGGCGGCAAGTCCGGCGACTACCGCTCCGAGTAGGCTGGCCAGCCAGCTCTTCCAGTTTCGCCCTCGGCGTGGACGCAATCGTTCCATCGATGCGCCGGATAGCGGGCGCTACCGCCCCCAGCGGTCGGTGCGGCGGTCGTTGTCCGGAGGGGCAAGCACCAGGCCGCGAAGCAGCGTCACCAGCGAACGTCGCCAGTCGGTCTCAAACGCGCCGGCGACCCTCGGGCGGCCCTTGCGCTCCTGGCCACGCAAGGCGAAGCCGACCTCGGACGCCACTTCTGCGCCGAACAGCAGGATGTTCGCGCTGAGGTAGATCCAGAACAGCAAGGCGATCACACCACCCAGCGAGCCGTACACCACGTCGTACCGAGTGAACTGCGCCACGTACGCGGCGAAGCCAGCCTTTGCGACCTCGAACGCCAGCGCGGCCAGCAGCGCACCCGGCCAGATGTGCAGCAGCCTCGTGCGTCGATGTGGCAGCGCGCGGTAGAGCAGCAGGAACGTGAAGAACGTGAGCACCGCCGGGATGGCGAGCGCGCCGAGATCCCAGAGCCACGCGAGCCCGCCGCCGAATATCCCGAGCGGGCGATCCGTCTGCACCTGCACGATCCGCCATGATGTCGTGACCGCCGTCGACGCGAGGAAGAGCATCCCCGCCCCCAGCACGATGGCGTAGTCCACCAACTTCGCGCGCAACAGCGGTCGCGGCTGATCGACGATGAACACGATGTCCAGCGCGGATCGGATCGCCGATGCCAGCGCACTCGACGACCAGATGGCGGCAAAAAAGCCCACGATCGTGAGTGTCGGGCCAAGGTTTGCGAGCGCGCGCAGCGAGCCTTCCACGCTGGGTGCCTGCACCGGAATCGACTCGACAATCGCGCCCAGCACGCGGTTCTGCAGGTCCGGGTCGCGCAGCACAATGCCGAAGACGGCGGCCACCAGCAGCGCCAGCGGGAACATGGAGAACAGCGCGTAGTAGGAGATGGCGGCGGACTGTTGCGTGCAGCCGTCCTCCACGAAGTTCATCACGGCACGCGGCAGCACACTGGCGAGCAGTCGCCAGGGACTCACCGTCGGTCTGCGCATGGGCGCACGTGAGACCAACTGACACGCCTCCCGCCGGGTCGACCCAGCCGGATCGCCCGACTCGACTCGACACACCGCATCAGCCATCCTATGTCCACCTGAGGCCATAGGGGAGCCTGCCGTGCCCGAACACCACTCGCCGCCCTCTCACAACCCGCTGGTCTACCGGCGCGTTGTCGTGAAAGTCGGCACCAATCTGCTCACCCGCGGCACGCAACGCCTCGATCCAGAGGCGATGGCGGCCATGGCGGTCCAGGTCGCCACACTCCGGCGCGCGGGTGCGCAGGTGGTCATGGTGTCCTCCGGCGCGATTGCCGCCGGCCGCAGCCGTCTGGGAGACGCCACCGAACTGCGCACCGACGGCGAGCCCCGCGACCTACCCACCCGGCAGGCCCTGGCGGCCATCGGGCAGAGCCGGCTGATGTCGATGTGGGACGGGCTGTTCGAGATGGAGGGAACCATCGTGGCGCAGGCGCTACTCACCCGCCGCGACCTGGCGGATCGCCTCGGCTACCTGAACGCGCGGAACACACTGCTCGGGCTCATCGAGCGCGACGTGGTGGCGATCGTGAACGAGAACGATGTGGTCTCCATCGAGGAGATCGCGGACTCCGTGATCGGCGACAACGACAACCTCTCGGCTGAGGTCGCGAACCTCGTCGATGCCGACCTGCTGCTCATCCTGACGGACATCGAGGGGCTGTACTCCGCGGACCCGCGCCGCGATCCGAACGCCACGCTCATCCGTGAGGTCGCACGCATCGACGACGCGATCGTCATCTCCGCGCGGGGCAAAGCCGGCGAACGCGGCACCGGCGGCATGGCAACGAAGGTACAAGCCGCGCAGGTGGCCACGCAGGCCGGCGTGCATGTCGTGATCGCCGACGGCCGTGTGGAGGACGTCGTGCACCGGGTCGCGGCCGGCGAGGCGATCGGGACGCACTTCCTGCCCACCGCGGATCGCGTGGAGAGCCGCCGCCGCTACCTGTTGTCGCGGCTCCAGTCGCGCGGGCGAGTGATCGTCGACGATGGCGCGGCGCGCGCGCTGACCTACGAGGGCAAGTCGCTGCTCCCCGCGGGGGTGCTGGGCGCGGAAGGCGACTTCCAGCGCGGCGACGTCGTCCGCATTGTCACCACCGCTGGCGCAGATCTGGCCTCGGGCAGCGTGAACTACTCGGCGGCGGAGATCGTGCAGGTCATGGGCCAACGCTCCGACCGCATCGCCGAAGTCCTCGGCTACGAGTACGGCGAGGAGATCGTGCATCGCAACAACCTCGTGCTGCTGTAGCGCCGCGTACTGACCGCTGACCGCTGACCGCTGACCCGGATATCGGGTACGATCGTGCGGCTATGACGACACCTACCGACACCACCACCGGCTCCGAGGCGACCACCAAGGCTGCGGCCGCGCGCCTCGCCAGCCGCCGCATGGGGCGCGTCAGCAGCGCGGAGAAGGACGCAGCACTCCACCGCATCGCCGACTCGCTGCTCGCCGAGCAGACGAAAATCATCGATGTGAACGCGGGCGACGTGCAGCGCGGCCGAGAGCGCGGGCTGACCGACTCCTTCCTGGACCGCATGCTGCTCACGCCGGAGCGCATCGCCTCCATGGCTGCGGACGTGCGCGCCGTCGCGGCGCTGCCGGATCCGCTCGGCCGCATCGAGGAGATGACGACACGTCCGAACGGGCTGCAGATCGGCCGCGTGCGCGTGGCGCTGGGCGTCATTGGCGCGGTCTACGAGTCGCGCCCCAACGTGACCGTGGGCATTGCGGCGCTCTGTCTGAAGTCCGGCAACGGCGTGGTGCTGCGATCCGGCTCGGACGCGCACGCCAGCTCTGCGGTGCTCGCCGAGATCATCGCACGCGCGGCGGAGGCAGCCGGCTTGCCCGTCGGCATCGTGCAATTCATCGACTCCACAGATCGCGCCGAGGTAGGTGCGATGCTGCGCGCACACGAGTCGATCGACCTGATGATCCCGCGCGGTGGCGCTGACCTGATCCGCCGTGTGCGCGATGAGGCGACCATGCCGGTGGTGACTGGCGGGATCGGCGTCTGCCATACCTACATCGACACCGCCGCGGACCTGGAGATGGCGCGATCCATCGTGGTGAACGCGAAGACGCGTCGCGTCTCCATCTGCAACGCGCTCGACACCGTGCTCGTCCATGCCTCGGTGGCCGCGGACCTGCTGCCGGAGTTGTCGCGCGCGCTTGGCGAGCATGGCGTGACGCTGCACACCGATGCGCGCGCGGGCTCGCTGTGCAGCGGAGCCTCCACCGTCCCGGTCACCGCCGAGGACTACGACCGCGAATGGCTGTCCTACGACTGTTCCGTTCGCATCGTCGACTCCTTTGAGGCGGCGCTCGATCACATCGATGAGCACGGCAGTGGACACTCGGAGGCCATCGTCACCGGCGATTACGCGGCGGCGCGGCGCTTCCTGCAGGAGGTGGACGCCGCGGCCGTGTACGTCAACGCATCCACTCAGTTCACGGACGGTGGCGAGTTCGGCCTTGGCGTGGAATTCGGCATCTCCACGCAGAAGATGCACGCGCGCGGCCCCATGGGGCTGCGGGAGCTCACCTCCTACAAGTGGATCGTGATGGGCGACGGCCAAACACGCCCGTAGCCTGCGCCTCGCCACTCGGCCACGACGCTCGCTACCGTCCTCGTGTAGCCTGTCTGTTCATCCAATACAAGCACCGACAGTTCAGCCGAAAGGGCGTAGCGATGGCCGAGTATCACTTCGAACGAGAAGCGCGCACGCCGCAGTCTGAGGCGTACAGCATCGATGACGGCGAGCACTCGATCGGCCGCGTCGACCTGCACTTCACCTCGTCCGCGACCTACGGCACCCTGGCCGTACACACCTCGATCACCGACGAGGCAGTGCAGGAGCTGCTCGCCTCGATTGACGAGCACCTCGTCTCGTCTGCCGACCCGTATCGCGAGAACCTCATCCTGACCGTCTGGCGCGGCGAGGAAGTCGGCGTGTTCGCAGACGACGACACGTACGATGAGGATGACAGCGACGACCTGGACGAGGAAGACGAGCGATAGCGCCATGCAGCGCCTCGAGGCGATCTGCTTCGACCTCGACGACACGCTCATCGATGCGAGCGGCGCATGGCTGGCTGGGCTCGCCGAGGCGCTGACGGAGGCGATCGAGCGCTATCCGGTGCTCGCGACGTTCGAGGATCTTGCCGCGATCCAGCAACAGATGGTGTACGAGCAGTTCATCGCAGCCGGCGGGGAGTGGGACCCGCAGCACGTGCGCACCTCCATGCGGCGGCTGCTGCGGGAGCACGCCGAGGCCGACGACGCGCTCGCCGACCGTGCGTTCGAAGCGTACACCGACGCGTGGCCGCGTCACCTCGCGCTGTTCCCGGACACCCTCGAGGCGCTCGACGCCGCGCGGCGGCACGCGCGGCTGGCGTTGATCACCAACGGTACCTCCGCGGAACAGCGGCTGAAACTGGAGACGCTGGGACTGCTGGACCACTTCGATGTGGTCGCGATCTCCGAGGAAGTCGGCGCGATCAAGCCGCACGGCGCGATCTTCGAGCACACACTCACGGGCCTCGGCGTGCGCGCGAGCGAGGCGCTGCACATCGGCGACAACCAGCATGCGGACGTGCATGGCGCGCGCACGGCTGGCCTGACGGCCGTCTGGCTCAACCGCCATGCGACGGCTGGCCACGAGGCCGTGAACCCGCACCACGAGGTGACAGACCTACACGGGCTGGTGCGGCTGCTGCGGGGGTAGGCCCGCGCAGCGCCCTCATGCTAATCTTCATTATTGCTAGTGTGGACTCATAGGTACTAGCGGGTTCACGGCGGTGCCGGCATTTGTTCGCGCATTGATAGGGATTACTAGCATGCACCCATCCCAGTTCCTGTCCCGTAGGCGCTGGCCGCAGCCGCTGCGGATGTGGGCGGTGGCGATGGCCATTACGGTCGTGCTGACCGCCGTCGGTCTGGTCGCATCCGCGCCGACACCCGCCAGCGCCGCGCCGGTTGCCCAGTGCAACCTTGAGCAGAACGCCCCGCTACGAGGCGTCCGTTGCACCGTCACGGTGGTGAACTACCTCACCGCGGCGGGTACGCTTGCTCCAAGTCCCGCTTCCACGGTCACCATGGTTCGATGTGTCGGCACGTCCGCAGCGGTCCTTGCCCAGACGGCGCCATGCACGAGCTCTACTGTGACATCGGTAACTCCGGTCGCAAGCGTCGCGCAATGTAACGGATCCGCGAATCACGGTGGCGGCGCGGTGATCTGTGCGGTCACGATCGAGAACCACTACAACGCTACCCCTAGTAGCGCCATCGTGCCGGCAACGGTCTATCAGTGCGTTGGTTCGTTCACCGGTGGCGTCATACCGGCGGTCGGCACGTGCTCTCCGGCGAACACGGGGGGCAGCATCAACTCGATCGGCGCAGCCACCGTCGGCCAGTGCAATGGCTCGGGAGCTACCTTCCTCACCACGGGCACCAGTTACACCTGCACCGTGACCGCTGCTTCGACAACGAGCGCGACTCTCCCGGTGAACATCGACCAGTGCAACGCGTCGGCGAACGGTGGCCCTCCGGACGTGCAGGCCCTGGTCACCTGCATCGCCACGGTCACGAACGACGTCATCGCGGGGCCGACCCCGACGGCCACCGCCACCGCCACCGCCACACCAACGGCAACGGCAACGGCCACCGCAACCCCGACCGAATGCCTGGCGGGAGGGGCCGGCAGCGGCACTGGTGGTGCCGGTGCCGGTGCCGGTAGCCCAGGCGGCGCAGGCGGCGCAGGCGGCCCAGGCGGCGCAGGCGGCCCAGGCGGCCCAGGCGGCGCGATCCGCTCACCCATTCTGCATCTGCCGTGTCCACCGACCCCGACCGCGACGACGACCCCAACCGCGACCCCACCGCCGACGTGCGTGGGGCAGTGCACCGTGCCACCGACCGTCTGCATGGTCTCCTGCACAACGACGACGAGCTGCGTGGACTCGTGTGTCACGACGACCGCAACGGGCTGCGTGGGTCTGTGCACTACGGCGACGGACTGCGTCGGTAACTGTCCTCCCAAGACGCCGCCGTGCCTGGGATCGTGTATCGAAACGACTGTGTGCATGGGACCGTGCACCACGACGACCACGACGACCACGACGACCACGACGACCGAGACGACGACGATCGCCACGATGTGCGCGGGAGCGTGCACGACGACCCGGTTGACCGTGCTGTCAGCCGTTGGCGTGCAACCGACTCCACGACCACCCGCGACCGGAAACGCCGGCGTGCAGGGCAATTCCCGGCCGCTGATGCTGCTCGTGAGCCTGCTGGTGGGCGCGGGAGGTCTGGCAGGAGCGGGGCGGTATATCGCGGGACGCCAGCAATCGTAGATTTGGAGGCATGAGTGGTGGGGCTGCTGGATAGCCTCCACCACTCAAATCACAACCCACCACGCGTACCGCACGTGGCTGGAACGAGTCGAGCCGCCGGTATACTTCACGTCGGCTGAGCAGCCACATCTACGCGCGATCACTCGGCCGAACGCACATGGCGGCAAAGCAAATGCGCGCGCATACACAATCACCGACACGTTCGAGACACGCCGAACAACGAACAGCGGCAGCAGCGCGGTCGCCGGGCCGCTATCTACTTGCGGGCCACAACGCGGCGCGCGGCGTCGGCGACGCCCTGCGCGGTGAGGCCCATGATCTCCAGCACCTCCGACCAGGTGCCGGACTCGCCGTAGCGGTTCGGGACGCCGACGAACTCCATCGGCACCGGCTGCTTCGATGCGAGCAGCTGCGCGCACATCCCACCGAGGCCGGTGTGCGAGAGGTGCTCCTCCGCAACGACGATCGCACCCGTCTCGCGCGCGGCGGCGACCAGCGCCTCCTCATCCAGGGGGCGGATGGTCGCCATGTTCAGCACGCGTGCGGAGATGCCCTCGTTCTGCAGGGCAGTAGCGGCGTCCAGCGCGCGCTCCACCATGAGACCGCAGGCGACAATCGTGAGGTCAGTGCCCTCGCGCATGCGGTCGGCGACGCCCAGGCGGAACTTCGGGCCGTCCGTGTACAGCGTGCGAGTGCGGGCGCGGCCGGTGCGAATGAAGAACGGGCCGGGCGTGCGAGCAGCGCACTCCTCGGCAGCCGCGGCTTCGACGACGTCGGCCGGGACGATGCAGCGGAAGTTCATGAGCGAAGCGAACAGCGCGAAGTCCTCGATGGACTGAGCCGACGCGCCATCCTCGCCAACGGAGACGCCGCCATGCGAGACGACGATCTTCACGTTGAGGTTCGGCTGCGCGATGTTCATCCGGATCTGGTCGTACGCGTGCTCCGCGAACACCGCGAAGGTGCTGGCGAACACGGTGTAGCCCATGGTGGCCAGTCCACCGGCCGCGGAGAACATGTTCTGCTCCGCGATCCCGAACGAGAACCAGCGATCCGGGAACTCACTCTTGAAGCGCCGCGCCGAGGTGGACGCGCCGAGGTCGGCGTCCACGACCACGATGTCCAGCCCCTCGTTGCGCAGCCGGATCAGCGTGGGGCCCAAGGCCTCGCGAGTGGCGGCGACTTCTGGCGCAGTGGTGGTCACGGGGCAACTCCGAGCTCTTGCAAGGCGGCGGCGAGTTGATCGGCACTGGGTGCAGCGCCGTGGAATCCCGGGTTGTTCTCCATGAAGGAGACGCCCTTGCCCTTGATGGTGTCGAAGATCACGCAGGCCGGCTGGCCTTGCACGTCGCGGGCCCAGCGCAGCCCCTCGGCGATCTGCTCGAAATTGTGCCCATCGAGGCCGTCACGCACGGCCCAGCCGAACGCGCGGTACTTCTCATCGAGCGGCTCCGAGACCATCTGGTTCGCAACGAAGTCGTCGTTCTGAATCTTGTTGCGGTCGATGATCGCCACCAGCCGATCGGCCTTGTGATAGGCCGCGGCCATCGCAGCTTCCCAGACCTGGCCCTCGGCCTGCTCGCCATCGCCCATCAGCACGTAGGTGCTCAGGTCCTCGCCACGCAGGCGAGCGCCGAGCGCGATGCCGAGGCCGAAGGAGAGCCCCATGCCAAGCGAGCCCGCCGTGTTATCGACGCCAGCCGGCTTGCCGAGGACGGAGTGGCCCTGGAGCCGCGTTCCCTTCTTGCGGAACGTGGAGAGCTCCTCGACCGGGAGGTAGCCCATCTCGGCAAGGATGGCGTACTGCACCGGAGTGCAGTGGCCCTTGCTCATGATGAAGCGGTCGCGCTGCGGCCAGTCCGGCCGCTGCGGGTCGTGCTTCAGCACCTCCGTATAGAGCACCGCCATGATGTCCGCCGCCGAAAAGGAGCCACCGATGTGGCCCGATTGCGCGCCGTACACCATACGCAGCACGTGCTCACGCACGCGGCGAGACAGAGATTGCAGATCCATGGGGGCCGAAGTGACCACAAGCATTGCCCTTCGCGTCAGGAATCGGCGCGAGTATACGTGCGCAAGCGGCAGGCGGTCTACGAAAGCCCTCCGGAGCTGGCGGTCAGCCCGCGGCGCGCTCGCAGGCGGAGAAGCCGCAGACCGGGCAGACGTGGCATCCCTCGCCGAAGACGAGCGGGCCGGCGCAGTCTGGACATCGAGGCCCACGCGCGACGATCCGGCGCAGTCGCCGGGTGGTGAACATCTCGATAGTGGTAGCGGCGAGGGCGTCCATCGCAGCCTCCTTGTTACGAACGCACGTTCTAATAGTATCGAGACTACGTAGCACGTCCGTTCTTGTCAACATGGGCGCGGTGGAGCCGGTACGATATTGGCCATGTCGAAGCTCGCACTGCTGCTGTTCCTCGTCGCAATCGCGGGGTTGGGCTTTGCCTTCCTCTATCAGCGGCGCGGCTCCGGCTCCCGATTCCGCGATCTCGGACACCGCATCCGGGTGGTGGCGTACGCATACGTCGCCGCCATCGTGATCTCCGCGGGGCTTCGACTGCTGCTGCAATGGGCTTCCTGACGGCGTGCGCATCCTGGTCTGCGCGCAGGAGTTCAAGGGCTCGCTGACGGCGATGCAGGCCACACGCGCTATCGCCACCGGCCTGCATCGCGCGTCGCCAGATGCCGAGGTGATCGAGCAGCCGATGGCGGACGGCGGCCCCGGGCTCGTCGCGATCGTCTGTGCCACAGTCGGCGCGCCGACTATCGAGCGCAGCGCCACCGGTCCCCTCGGCGCACCGATGGATGCACGGTTCGGGCTGGTCGACCGCGTGGGCTCGACGCCACTCGCGGTGATCGAGGCAGCCGCCACCGTCGGCCTCACACTCGTCCCGGTCGGCGCACGTGACCCCGCGAACGCGACCAGCACCGGGGTGGGCGAGCAATTGCGACAGGCGTTGCTGGCGGGCGCGCGCGAAATCATCGTTGGCGTCGGCGGAACCGCCACGAACGATGGTGGCGCGGGGCTGGCACAGGCGCTCGGCTGCGTACTGCTCGATGACCACGGCACCCCGCTGCCGCCGGGCCCACGGCACCTCGACCGACTGGACCGCATCGATGCCGCCGGGGTGGAGACGATGCTGCGCGGGGTGCGGCTGCGCATAGCCGTCGATGTCACAAATCGATTGCTCGGTGCAGAGGGCGCGACTGCGGTATATGGCCCGCAAAAGGGCGTCACGCCGGAGACGGCGCCGATGCTGGAGCGCGCGCTGAAGCAGTGGGCACGCGTCGTCGCGCGGGACCTCGGCGTCCCGATCGCCGAGTTGGACGGCGGGGGCGCGGGAGGCGGGATCGCCGCCGGCCTGGTGGCCATCGGGCGAGCCGCCGGCGCCGACGTGACGATCGAGAGCGGCGCGGCGCTGGTCGCGGAGGCGGTACACCTGGCGGAGGCGATCGCGCAGGCCGACCTGGTGGTGACGGGCGAAGGTCGACTGGACACGCAGACCGCGTTCGGCAAGACCGTCGCGCACATCGCAGCGCTCGCAGCGGCTGCTGGGCGGCCCTGCATCGTCGTCGCGGGCAGCATCGAGGCCGTACCCGCGACGGTCGCAGACGCGGAGGCCAGCAGCCCACCTGGGATGCCCACGGAGCAGGCGATGCGGGCAGGAGAGGAACTGGTCAGCGCGGCCGCGGCACGCCTCATGACTCGGTGGTTGCGGGAGCACTGACCCGACATCGGCACCCGCGACTAGCCCATGCCAAGGGCGTCCAATCGCTCATCTTCCGTGCCGAAGTGATGGGCAAGCTCGTGGAGCACCGTGCGGGCGATCTCCCCGGGAATCTCGGCGCTGCGGAATTGGCGCTCCAACGGCCCCTGATAGATCACGATGCGGTCCGGCAGCGCCATGGAGTAGTCCGAGCGCTGGGTCAGCGGCGTCCCGATATACAGGCCCAACAGGTCGTCGTGGGCGTCGAGCCCCGCGCTGCGCAGGTCATCCGCCGATGGTTCCCGCTCCGTCACGACGGCCACGTTGTCCAGAGCGACGCGCACCTCGCGCGGGAGTGAGCGGAGGGCCCGCTGCACCAGCCGACGAAAACGGTCGCGCTCCACGCTCAGCGGCTCCAATCACGCGGGGTATCGAGGTGGTAAAGATTGGGCACAGGCGGAATCGTACACCTGTGCGTGGACGCGTTCCGTTCGATGATTGGGTCATGGGAGTTCCCCTATCGGGAATACCCACACGACTGCGCGCCACGCAGGGGGGCCCGGGATGCTATTTCGCCTGCTGAACCGCTTCCGGCCTACAACGCTGCGCGACCAGGTGGAGGATTCCATTCGGTTGGGCAACGGCCTGCGCAAAGGCGAATGGCTGCTGGCCGATGGTGCGCCGAGCGCCGAGCGGGTTGCCGGCGTAGGCGACGAGATTGTCGCGTGGTGCCGCGAGCAGATCGGCGGCACGCGCCGCCCGTACGGCATCGACCAGCTGGCGCTGGCGGTGGCATGCGCTGAGCCGGGCGGCGAGCCAATCGCTTCCGCAACGTTTGGCGTGTTTCGGCCGGCGGACTTCTACTCGGAAGGCGGCGTGAGCGAGCGCGTGGTCGCCTTTGTGCGCGCCCTGCCGCTCGAAGAGCTCCAGGACGTCTCCGCGTTGCGATTCGCGGCCGCGCTCTTCTCCTGGGGCGACATTGCGCGCGACACCATCTATCGCGACGAGGCCGAATCGGACTGATCCTGCGCTCGCCGCCAGCACTGATAGACTTGCTGGCATGCAGTGGCTTGACCTTGTCATCGTCGCACTGGTCGCGTGGCCGACCTTCAGCGCGTTCCGCGCCGGACTGATTCGGCAGGTGGTGCCGCTGGTCAGCCTGCTGGTCGGCGGCGTGGTGGCGGGCCGGCTGTACGCACGCCTGGCTGCAAACCTGGACTTTCTGGTCGCCGACGAGCAACTGCGAAGCCTGACCGCGTTCGTGGCGATCCTCGCCGGCTTCATGATCATCGGCCAGGTGCTGGGGATGCTGCTGAAGACGATGGCCGGGATGCTGCTGCTGGGTCCGATGGACCACTTCGGCGGGGCGGTCTTCGGGCTGGTGCGCGGGCTGCTCACGGTCGCGCTGCTGCTGTCGGCGCTGACCGCGTTCCCGGCCGTGCCACCGCTGAGCCGGGCGATCTCCGATTCCACACTCGCACCGCTGTTCATGCAGCGGCTCCCGCTGGCGCTGGTGGAGCGGTTCCTGCCCGACGAGATCCATCAGGCGCTGGAACTGTTCCGCCGGGGCGTTCCACCCTCCACGCTGCCCGTGATCCCTGCCGCCAAGCCGTAACGACTCCACCCCCGGACGGCTGCGACCGCTGACGAGGCCCCCCGCGATCCGCTAGACTTGCCGCTGTCAGGCGGGAGCAGGTGGAGTGACGATCGAGCGCAGCGCGCTGGTCCTCAACCAGAACTACGAGCCGCTGAACGTCTGCCCCGTTCGGCGCGCCTTCGTGCTGGTCTACCACGGCAAGGCCGAGATCATCGAAGCGTCAGGGGATTCGATCCTCGGCGTCGACACCCGCTATCCGCTCCCCTCGGTGATTCGCCTCCATCAGCCGGTGAAGCGTCCGCGACCGCGAGTGCGACTGACCCGCAACGAGGTGTTTGCGCGCGACCACCAGCGTTGCCAGTACTGCGGGAAGGCCGATGACCAACTGACGCTGGATCACGTGATGCCTCGACACCGCGGCGGCGGACACGAGTGGGAGAACCTTGTGGCGGCGTGTCAGGCCTGCAACCACCGCAAGGGCGGACGTACGCCCAGCGAGGCGCATATGCGGCTGCTGCAGGAGCCGGTACGCCCGACGGCAACCCCCGCCGCGCTCTTCGGCCAGTACCTAGAGCGATACCAGGAGTGGCAGCCCTTCGTCATCGGTTGGTTGGATCGCGCGACGCGCGCGCTGTACGCCGCGTCGTAGCACCCCTCGAATAACCCCAGCGCGCGCCCCCTCGATCGCCGCGTCGGCCTGCGAGACATGCGAGGTTCCGCGCGGTGGCATCAGGGGAACCCGGAGCGCGATCCGCGTGCCGGGGGTGCATCGTGGTGAGCATGAACGTTTCCGCCACCGCCGCCGCGGGCGCCCCGACCGCCGACGCGCCCGCCGCCGCCCCGAGAAGCGAGCCCGTCGCTACGTTCGCGAAGGTGCTCGAGGGCCAGCAGCGGAGCGCCACCCAGACGATCGCCCTGCGCGATCTGCTCGCCTCCATGCCACCGATGATGGCGGAGCAGATACAGCGCAGCGTCCCGGGCGGCAAGCCGCCGCTGGATGCGGTGGACGCGCTGTTCAAGGCAACCAAGTCAGGAGAATTCGTGCCGGACGCGCAGCAGATCGCGGCGCGCAGCTGCCTCATCGCCACCACCGCCCGGGCAGCGGACGCGTACGACTCGGCGGAGGAGATGTGGCAGGGGATGCGCGACCTGTTAGGTGCCGGCGCGCCGCTCCACGATGCAGTGCATCTTGCGGTCGCCGAGGTGAAGCGCGAGCCCGCACCGGCGCTGGTCACTAGTAAGCAACAGGCCGACGCGATCCTCGCGGGGCCGCTCCCCACCGCGCAGCTCAACTGGTGGGAGACCGCGCTCCGCTTCCTGATCGACTACTCGAAGGTAGCGCGAGCCGCGACCGCGACCGCGACCGCGACGCTGGCGACTACACCAGCCGCCGCCCCAGCCAGCGTGACGCCCGCAGCCGATCCGACCGCACCAGCCGCCATCGAAACCCCAACTACCGCCGCGCCACCGCCTCAGACAGTCGCACCAGTGCACGGCGCGACACCGATTGCGGAAGGCGCGGTCGCTGCTGCCTCGCGGGCCGCAGCAGCGACGCATGTGCCGTCACGGCCTCCGGCGAAAGTCGGGTAGCGGCTACTCCCCCGCCGAGACTTCCTCGGCGTCGCCGTAGATGTTCCCCTCGTCGTCCTCGATCTGGACGATGTCCTCCAGGCCCAACTCGTGCCGCAGGTAGAGGAACGAATCGAGGCAGGCGCGCGGGCTGCCCCAGCGGCGGCGCTTCAGCACGGAGAGCGCCAGCTCGCCACGCTCTGCGGCGTTCGGCAGCACCTGCTCCGTGCGCTTCTGCAGCGCCTTCCACATCTGCGGTGGGTGGGTAGTCGCCAGCCGTGCGTACTGCAACGCGACAAACAAGTTGCCGAGGGTGTCCGGCTCGTTCCAGTCTTCCGGCGGGTTGTCCAACAGCGCCTTGTAGCCCTGGTGGCGCTGCTCGTTCTCCCAGGTGCGGTCCAGACCCAGCGGCCCGATCGCGACCTCCGCATCCGGCTCCAGCACCAGTTCGCGCAACGCCGCGCGCACCAGCTCGGCGCCCTCCGGGTCGCGCCCCTTGGGCTTCGTGATGCTCGGATAGCCATCCAGCGACTGGCGCACGTGTTGCAACGCGACTGCCAGCACATGCGGGATGGAGTGCGTGGGCACGCCGGAATGCAGTGAGATCACCACCTTCTTCGGCGTCCAGTGCACGTCTGAGAGCCCCTGGCCCTCAAACGGCACGACCTCCACCGCGCGATCCGCCGCAGAGGCACGCCCTTCGATCAGCCCGTACATGCTGATGAGCTCGTCCCCGATCTCCCTGCCAATGACCTTCATCGTGTCCCCCTCGCTGGCGAGTACGCCCCCCGCGGCCCGTCAGATCGGCGCTGTCGACGGCTCGGCAGGTGCCGAGCGCTACAACGCCAACGGTTGGCAGTGCAAACAGTAGTCGGTTTCGCTCCCACCGCGCACCTGCGAGCGGATCGGATGCCCGCAACGGGGGCACGGCTGGTCGGCCTTGCGATGCACGCGCAGGTGGTCCCGCCACTCCTCGTTGCGCTGGTCCAGGCCAGCCGCCACCTCCGCGCGCAGGATCGGAAGCGCCCACTCGATCGTCTCGCGCGTTGCGCGATACAGGCGCCGCAGGTCCTCCTCGTTCATCGTCGCGCGCCGTCGATGCGGGTGCAGGCCGGCTGCCCACAGGATTTCGTCGGCGTAGGCGTTGCCGATTCCGGCGATGAACTTCTGGTTAGTGAGGGTGCTTTTGATCTGCCCGGGATGGCGCTTCAAGCGCGCAACGAACGTCTCCTCGTCCACGGCCATCGCATCCGGCCCGAGCTCCGCGAACTGCGACACCACGCCCAAGTCTGCGGCCGACACTAGGTACCAGCGCCCCATACGCCGAGCGTCCGAGTAGCGCAGCTCATGGCCATCCGCGAACGTCAGGATCAGCGCGGTACTCGGGCGCTTACGATCCGCAGGCTCGGCCCACTGGAAGCGGCCGGTCAGCATCGCGTTCACCACCAGTAGGCGGTCGTCGTCGGTCGCGAACAGCAGGAACTTGCCGTGCCGCGAGAACGGGGCGAACTGATGGCCTGCGAGGCTCTCCAACCCGCTCGCTCCCGTGCGCACGATCCAGGGGATGCGAGCTTCCGCCGTGAGCAGCGTGTTGCCGATGAGTCGCGGGGCGAGGAAGTGACGAATCGCTTCCAGGTCCGGGATCTCAGGCACGCGATCCTGTCCAGCGGGGATAGGAACCCAGGATGCGCAGCCACAGCGCGGCCTCCTGTAGGGCAGTCAGCGCCTCCGCCAGCAGCGGATCGGTGCGGTGCCCCAGCACGTCCACCAAGAAGACGTACGTACCCAGCGCGTGGCGCGTGGGGCGAGACTCGACGCGGGTGAGGTTCAGGCCGCGCGACGAGAACAGAGCGAGCACCTCCACCAGCGAGCCGGGGCGGTCATGGTGCGTGGTGAACGCGAACGACGTCTTGTCGTCGCCGGTCGGCGGTGCATCCTCGCGCGCGAGGACGACGAAGCGCGTCTCGTTGCCGGGCTCATCCGCGATGTCTTCGGCGTAGATGGTGGCGCCGTACAACTTCGCCGCCAACTCGTTCCCGACTGCCAGCGTGCCCGGCTCCGCCATCGCCGCCTCGATCGCGGAAGCGGTGGACAGCGCGGCGGCTGGCAGCGCGTTGGGCGCCAGCACCGCGAGTTGCGCGCGACACTGTCCGAGTGCCTGTGGGTGCGAATACACCACCGCGACTCGGCTCAGATCGAGACCTGCGGCACCGACGAGGGCGTGACGGATCGGCAGCACCACCTCGGCACAGATCTGGACGCCGGACTGCTCGCGCAACAGCAGGTCGCGCGTCTCCAGCACCGCGCCTTCGATGGAGTTCTCCAGTGCGCAGACGGCGGCATCAGCCTCGCCACGCTCCACGGCTTCCACGCTGGCGGTAAACGATGGCAGCGGCTGCAACTGGGCGTCCGGCGCGTACGCCAGCGCGGCCGCCTCCGTGTACGTCCCGCGGGGGCCGAGGTGCGCCAAGCGCAATGCCGAACCGGAGCGTGCGATTGCCATGAACGGGCCTACGCTTCCTGCTCGGGTCCGCTCATCAGTTTGCGTAGGGCAGCCTCGGACGACTGGCTAATTACGGCGATCACCTCGTCACCGGCGGCCAGGACGGTCTCGCCGGTCGGGATGCGTGGGACGCCATCCGTGATCACCAACGAGATGACGGTGTCCGGTGGAAGGTCCAAGGATCGAACCGCGCGGCCTTCGGCAGCGGAACCGGCAATGACGTGGAGGTCCGCGATCTCCATGCCGGATTCTTTCAGGCGCATCAGCGGTACCACTGTGTGCTCCGGCAGACTGACTTCGATCTGCGCCATGATCGCGCCGGTTGCGGAGACCGTGGAGTCGATGCCCAGCGTGCGGAACAGCGCCTCGTTGTGCGGATTGTTCACGCGCGCGATGGTGCGACCGGCCTTGAACCAGTGCTTCGCGACCTGGCAGGAGACGAGATTGGTGCCATCGTCACCGGTCACGGCGATGAACACATCCGCACGACGCGTCCCGACACTGTCGAGGAAGACGACTTCCGTGCCGTCGCCGTGCACGACCATCTCGCCCAACTCCTCGCGCAATTCGGCTGCGCGGGCGCGGTCGCGCTCCACCAACACGACTTCGTGATCCGCCATCGCCTGTAACTCCAGCGCGAGGGCATAGCCAACGGTCCCAGCACCAACGACAACGATGTACACGGCTACTGCTCCCGGGTGAGCGCGTCGTACGCCATCTCGGCGCCGATGTTGGTGGGACTGAACGTCCGCAAGCCCAGGTGCGCGAACAGCTCGCCGCGGAACGGGTCGTACACGCGAGCCACGGCGGTGGGTACTCCGAAGGTGTGCTTCGCGATCTGGGCGGCCAGCAGGTTCCGGTTGTCGCCCTGCGTCAGCGCCATGAAGGCGTCCGCTTCCTTGATGCCCGCAGCAACCAGAACGTGGTCATCGTAGCCGGAGCCCACGAACCGCTCACCGTTGAATTCGCTCCCCAGCCGACGGAACGAGTACGGGTCGGTATCGATGATCGCGACGTGGTGCCCCTCGGTGGCGAGGCGCGTGGCAAGCGTGGAACCAACTCGCCCGCACCCCATGATCACGATATTCACGTCGGAAGTCCTTCTTGATGTGCGGAGACCACTGTCGCCATACCGTGGCGGGCGGCGCGCCCGCGCTACCCGTGCTCCTCGGCGGCAGGGGGGTAACGCATCAGCCAGACCTGGCAGGCGGCGTTCTCCAACACGTACATCGGCACCGGAGACACCTCGAACCGACCGTAGGGCCGATGGTAGTCCAGCCCAAGCACGATCGCACCCGCGCCCACGGCGGCTGCCTCTTCCACCATCGCAGCGCCGGCATTGCGCGCCTGGAGGATCTGGCACTGCACCTTCACGTCGTGACGACCGGCCAGCAACTCGGCGTTGCCCACAATGCGCTCACCGCGCTCCAGCTCGAACTGCAGCTCGGCGTCCAGCGGCAGCGAACGCGGCACCTCGATGACATGGAGCACGGCAACCTGGGCATGGGTGCGACGCGCGATGCCGCAGACGACGGCAAGCGCATGATCGGAGGCTTGCCCACCATCGATGGGGACAAGGAAGGAGCGAATCTCTTCCAGCGGGTCGTGTGGCATCGCGTCAGTCCGCCTGGCCGCGAATCGCGAGGAACATGCGAGCGAGAGCGTCCACGAGTAGCACTACTCCCAGAATCGTCGCCGACATCGGCTCATCCAACTGCGGGCTGATCGCCAACGCGAGCAATCCGCCAGCCGCGGCGCAACCGGCGATGACCGCGTCCCGTGATCGCATCCTACGCCGCGCTCCTTGGAGGGTGCCAGCCCGCCGAACCGCCCCACGACGGCTGTGCGCCGCGTCCCGCAGTCGCCTGAACCATAGCGTCAGGGTGGGCCGGTCGAGTGTCAACGCGCGCGGCGGTACAATACCGCCAGACAACGAGAAGGCGGGAGGCGCGAAAGATGGCAAGCACCAGGACGAACCGAACCGGACGCGGCGCACAGGCATCGACGAATGCCCGACCGGCCGCACGAACCGCTGCGAAGGCAGTGAGCACGAAGGCGACTTCCGCGCGCCCGCGGAGCGCAACGCGCGCGGCCGCCAGCAACGGGACGGCTGCGCACGGGCACGGCGTCGGAAACACGGCCGCCACCTGGACCGTGAAAGCCGGACTGGCCCAGATGCTCAAGGGCGGCGTCATCATGGACGTGGTCACCGTGGAGCATGCCCGCATCGCCGAAGAGGCAGGCGCCTGCGCCGTGATGGCGCTGGAGCGCGTGCCGAGCGACATCCGAGCGGCGGGCGGCGTGGCGCGCATGAGTCACGTGAAACTGATCGAGGACATCTGCCGCGCCGTCACCATCCCGGTCATGGCGAAGGTACGCATTGGCCACTTCGTCGAGGCACAGATCCTCGAGGCGGTCGGCGTGGACTACATCGACGAGTCGGAGGTGCTGACGCCGGCTGACGATGTGCACCACATTGAGAAGACACCGTTCAAGGTCCCGTTCGTCTGCGGCTGCCGCGACCTCGGTGAGGCGCTGCGCCGCATCGCCGAAGGCGCTGCGATGATCCGGACGAAGGGCGAGGCCGGCACTGGCGACATCGTCGAGGCAGTGCGGCACATGCGCGCGCTCTGGAGTGGCATCCGTCGCGTGGCATCCGCGCGCGATGAGGAGCTGCCGAACATGGCCAAGGAACTGGGCGCCTCGCTCACCCTTGTGCAGGAAGTGAAGCGGCTGGGCCGTCTGCCGGTCGTGAACTTCTCGGCGGGCGGGATCGCCACTCCGGCGGACGCCGCGCTGATGATGCAGTTGGGCGCAGACGGTGTGTTCGTCGGCTCAGGCATCTTCAAGTCCGGCGCCGATCTGGACGCGCGTGCCCGAGTGAAGGAGCAGTCGGCGATGGCGACCGCCATCGTGCGAGCCGTGACGCACTTCAACGACCCGGCGATGCTCGCCGAGGTCTCGCGTGGCATCGGCGAGCCGATGCGCGGGCAGTCCGTCGCCTCCATCCCGTTGTCGGAGCAATTGGCGGGGCGCGGCAACTAGCGCCCGCCACCAGAAGGGCAGCGACCGCACCCGTGCAATCGCGCGCATCTCGTCCATCGCCAGCACACCCACGGCGCACGCCGCTCATCGGCGTGCTGGCGATGCAGGGCGACTTTCGTGAGCACATCGACTGCCTGCGCACAGTCGGCGCGGATGCCGTGGAAGTGCGCACAGAAGCCGAACTGGACGCGGTCGATGGTCTGATCATCCCCGGCGGGGAGAGCACCACCATCGCTCGCCTGCTGATCGCGTTCGATCTGATGGAGCCATTGCGCCGCCGCATCCGCGCAGGGATGCCCACGTGGGGCACCTGTGCGGGCGCGATCATCCTCGCGCGGCGAGTGCCCGGCCTGGACCGGCCGCCGTTGGGTGTCATGGACATCACCGTCGATCGCAACGCCTTCGGTCGGCAGGTCGACTCCTTCGAGGCCGATCTCGACATCGAGGGTGTGACGGGCGGGCCGATGCGCGCGGTGTTTATTCGCGCACCTGTCATCCGAGAAGCCGGAGCCGGCGTCACCGTGATGGCAGCGCTCGCGGACGGCCGCATCGTCGCGTGCCGTGAGGGAAACATCTGGGCGACCTCGTTCCACCCGGAACTGACAGACGATGCCCGACTGCACGGCGCATTCGTTGCACTGGTGCAGGCGACGCTGGGGGAGGCAGTTGCTGCGCCCTCGGCCCGGCCCCGGCGGTCCGCCGCTGCGAGGTGAACGCGATGAATGGTGCACGCGCGCCACGGCCAACCGATCTCGTGGCGCTGGTATCGTTCGATGACGAACTCGTGGCCAACGAGGCAGTGACCCGCCAACGCCTCGGGCGTCCGCCGGAACCACCACACCCACTCGCCGCCACCATGCAACGTTGGCTCGGCCGCGAACGCCGCGTGTGGATCGATGTGCACGGGCGTCAGATACAGGGCATCGCCACCGCTCGCGAACTCGCGGGCCGCGAGGCGTGGGAGATCGACACCCTCGCGGACGCGTCCGGCGATGGGCACGAGGTGACCACAGAACTGCTGCGGCAGGCCACGACAGCCGCCGCCAAGGCCCGAGTGGAACATCTGCTGCTCAGGATGCGCGCGGACGCGCCCGGGATCGACGCCGCGCGGCGGGCCGGCTTCGTGCTGGCGCTCCAGGAGCGACTCTGGTGCGGGCCGCCGCCGCCGAGCGCCGCGCCGTCAGACACGGGCAGCCTCGGCGCCTGCGAGGTACGCGAGGCGCAGACCGAGGACGCGATGGCGCTGTTCCAATTGCACAATCGCGCACTGCCGGTCGGGACGCGCCAGGCGGTGGCGATGACGTTCGAGGAGTGGCAGGTCGTACAGGACCGGCGATGGACGGGCCGCGGCGCCCGCGAGTACGTCGCGATCCAGGACGGCCGCGTGCAGGGGACGCTGTTGGTCAGCGCCGCCCAGGGCGACCACGGCGGCCAGATCACGTTGCTGGTGGAGCCGCAGGCAGACGAGGTTGCTCGTGCGTTGCTGCGCGCCGCCGCACCGCGCCTGCGAACGTGCGAGCATGTATTGGCGCTGCTGCCGGAGTGCGCCTCCACTCCTGTCGGCGTGCTGCGCTCGCTCGGCTTCGAGGCCGGCGAGGAGTATTTGCTGCTGGCGGCGCGCACCGCTGCCATCGCTCGTGATGCCATGCCCGTGCGCGCCGCGCGCGCGGTGGTGCCCACCCGGGGCTGACGCCCAGGAGGAGGTAACGACGATCGAACCCGAACTGGAACACGAAGCGGAATTGCTCTTCAGCACCATCCCGCCGCGCATCGGTGACGCGGTGCGACGCAGCGGCGTGGACGGGTTGATCGAGGTGGTACTGGACCTCGGTCGCGTGCCCACGGCGCGATACGCCGGCGGCGCAGAAGTGATCCTCGACGATGGCGACGTCACCGAGCAGGACATCGACCACGTGGTGGCCGCAGTGTCCGAGTTCGGCGAGGACAACCGCGCCGGTATTCCGCGCACGCTGCACCGCATTTCCGCGATCCGCAATCGCCGCGGCCGCATCGTCGGCCTCACGTGCCGCATCGGCCGCAGCGTGGGTGGCTCCGCCAGTGTGATTCGTGACCTGATCGAGACCGGCAATAGCGTGCTGCTGCTGGGCCCGCCAGGCGTCGGCAAGACGACGATGTTGCGCGAAGCGGCACGCGTGCTGGCCGACGAGTTCAATCGTCGCGTGGTGATCGTCGACAGCTCGAACGAGATCGGCGGCGACGGCGACATCCCGCACCCGGGCGTCGGCCGCGCACGGCGGATGCAGGTCTCCCGGCCGGAGTTGCAGCACCAGATCATGATCGAGGCCGTGGAGAACCACACGCCCGAGGTGATCGTCATCGACGAGATCGGAACGGCGCTGGAAGCGTTGGCCGCACGCACGATCGCGGAACGCGGCGTCCAACTCATTGGCACCGCGCACGGCAACGCGCTCGCCAACCTCATGCAGAACCCGACGCTGTCCGACCTCATCGGCGGCATCGAATCGGTGACGCTCTCCGACGAGGAGGCCCGTCGCCGTGGGACGCAGAAGACGGTACTGGAGCGCCGCGCCAACCCCACATTCCAGTCACTGGTGGAGATACAGTCGTTCGACCGCGTAGCCGTCCACGAGGACATCGCGAGCACCGTGGACGCACTGCTGCGCGGCTACGAGGCGGAGGCCGAGGTTCGCACGATCGGGACTGACGGCCAGGTCACCGCAGTGGAGCGCGTGCCGCTGGCACAGCCACGCACTGAGGAATCACTTGCGCCGCAGGAGGCCGCAGAGCGACCGCGCGGGCGGCGCATCGAGGCAGCGCGCGGCGGTCCGCAGCGGCGTATTCTGCCATTCGGCATCAATCGCGGCCGACTGGAGGAAGCGATTGCCTCTTCCCGCTCCGCCGCAGTGATCGTCGACTCGATTCAGGAGGCGGACGCGGTGCTCACGCTGCGCCCGTACTATCGCCGCCGCGCGGGGCCGCTCCGCGATGCGGAGGCGCGCGGCGTGCCGGTGTACGTGCTGCGCAACAGCTCGGTGGCGCAGATCGAGCAGTCGCTGCTGGGCATGCGTGGCCCCGATGGCGACGAAGATGCCACGACCATCGCATTGCGCGAGACGGAGCAAGCCATCGCTGCGGTGTCCTACGAAGGCGAGCGTGAGGTGGAGTTGGCGCCGCAGAACGCGTACATCCGCCGCCTGCAGCACGAGCTTGCCAGTCGCCACGGCGTCGAATCCAACTCGCGCGGGCGCGAGCCGTTCCGCCGCGTCACGGTGATTGCCGCAGAGGGCGCGCCGCGCGCCCACACCAACGGCGATTGGACCGAGGACTGGCGCGCATGAGTCGCACCCACCCTGGCACCCTCGTCACCTTCGAGGGCGGCGAGAGCGCGGGGAAGTCGACTCAGTTGGCGGCGATCGCACGACTCGCTCACGTCCGGGGCCTAGAGGTGGTGACGTGCCGCGAGCCGGGCGGCACCACCTTCGGCGAACGACTGCGCGAGGCGCTGTTCGGCATGGATCGCGCGCCCTCGCCGACCGCTGAGTTGCTGACCTTCGCTGCGGCGCGTGCGGAACTGGTCGCCAATGTGATCGCCCCCGCGCTCGCCGGTGGCGCGTTGGTGCTCTGCGACCGCTTCACCGACTCGACGCTCGCGTACCAGGGGTACGGTCGCGGGATCGACCTGCAACGCATCGCAGCAATCAATGAAGTCGCCACGGGCGGACTGTGCCCGAACCTCACGGTGCTGCTG
Organism: Chloroflexota bacterium; assembly: GCA_003670575.1. Classification (GTDB taxonomy): domain Bacteria; phylum Chloroflexota; class Dehalococcoidia; order UBA2979; family UBA2979; genus RH-chloro-G1. The sequence goes on along the minus strand of QWRD01000002.1, from coordinate 25,814 downwards.
GATCTGCCACCCACCGTTGGGCACGCACGCGGCGTGCTGCGTGATGGCGTCGACGGCGCGGACTACGTCGAACGTGAGACAGCCGCCTTCCATGAGCGGGTGCGCGAGGGGTTTCTGGCGCTCGCCGCAGCGGAGCCGACCCGCTGGCTGGTGCTGGACGCCGCCCTCCCAGCGCAGGAGGTAACCGAGTTGGCGTGGCATCGCATCGGCGCGCTGATTTCCGGCTGACCTCAACTCGATCGCGCATCTCACGTGTTCGTCAGGCTCCGATGATTACGGTGTCCGTCGGAGGCAAAACGATGCAAGCCGTTCTGTGCGACATCTGCGAGCAGCCAATCCGGGGCGAGGCCCTGGAGATCCACCTCATTCGCGGTGAAGCCGTGAACATGGAAGAGGGGCGTGCACGCGTGGTGCAGCGCGGGACCACCAGCATGCGCTACGCGTGCGGGCCATGCGGCAACTGGATTGAGCAGGCCATCGTGCACCTGCGGGTCAGCCTGGTGCTGTGAGGTCCCTCGATGTCGGCTCGCTCGCAACGAAACGGCACCCCAGTGGGGCGCCGTTTCGTGTGTACCACGTGTGGTGCGCCGACTCGCGCGCGAGCGGTTACTCCACGCGCTCGAAGATGGTCGCGATGCCCTGCCCGCCGCCGATGCACAGCGAGACCAGCGCGTAGCGGCCACCCGTGCGCTCCAGTTCGTGCATCGCCTTCACCGTGAGGATCGCGCCACTCGCACCGACGGGGTGCCCGAGGGCAATCGCGCCGCCGTTCGGGTTCGTCTTCTCGCGCGGGAGGCCCAGCGCGGTGGAGCAAGCAGCCGCCACCGCCGCGAACGCCTCGTTCAGCTCGATGACGTCCATGTCGGCGACGGTGAGGCCGGCTTTCGCCAGCACGCGCTCAATCGCGGGGATCGGGCCTTCGCCCATCGTCTCCGGCGCCACGCCGGACTCGGCACGAGCGACCATGCGCATACGCGGCTTGATGCCCAGCGCACTCGCCTTCGCCGCCGTGGTCACGACGAGCGCCGCAGCGCCGTCGTTGATCCCAGACGCGTTGCCAGCGGTCACGGCCCCGTCGGTCTTGAACGCGGCACGCAACCGGCCCAGCGCCTCCAGGCTCGTCTCGCGTGGGTGCTCGTCCACGGCGAAGGAGATGGTCTCCCGACCGCGACGCACGTCCAGCGGCAGGATCTGCTCGGTGAAGTAGCCAGCGTCGATCGCGGCGCGGGCGCGCTGCTGAGAGGCGAGCGCGTACTCGTCCTGCACGCCGCGTGAGACCTCGAACTTCTCCGCGAGGTTCTCGGCGGTGATGCCCATGTGAATCTTCAGGTACGGGTCGGTCACGAGGTGCACGGCGCCGTCCTCGATCTCCGAGTGGCCGAGGCGATAGCCGAACCGCGCCTTGCGCAGCAGGTAGGGCATCATCGACATGTTCTCGGCGCCGCCAGCGACGACGATCTCCGCGTCACCGGTCTGGAGCCAACGGGCGGCGGTGTTGATCGCCTCCAGCCCAGAGCCGCAGATGCGGTTGACGGTGTAAGCCGGCGTGGCATTCGGCATTCCCGCCTTGAGCGAGGCGACGCGGGCGATGTACCCGTCTTCGGCGACCTGCCCGACACAGCCGAGGATCACCTGATCCACCTGCTCCGGCTGGATGCCCGCGCGGATCACGGCTTCCCGAATGACGGCCGCACCCAGGTCGGATGCGGGCGTCTCGCTCAGGGCGCCGCCCAGCGTGCCAATCGCGGTGCGCACACCGCTGAGGATCACAACGTCTTCCATCAGTGGTCTCTCTTCCCCTGGACCGCTGACGCGGCGCTCGCTGCATCCAGTGTAGCGCCAGTGCCGTGCGCCCTCCAGCGGCGGGACGTCCGGCACGGCCTCCGCAGGCGTTCCGACTCTTTCCCGGCCCGGAGGACGCCCATACACTGTCCACATGGCAACACACAGCGTCACCGTTCGCGTCCCCGCGACCTCCGCAAACATGGGACCGGGGTTCGATTGCCTCGGCATCGCGCTGGATTGGACGTCCGAGATCACCCTCGAGGCGAGCGACCAGCCGGTTCGCGCCCCCGAAGATCCGATCACGCGGATGGTGATCAGCGCGGCGCTCTCGCTCTACACACGGGTCGGCGTCGCGCCGCCGGCTGGCCTGAGCGCGCGCTACGTGGGCGATGTCCCGGTGGGGCGGGGGCTGGGCGTTTCGGCGGCCGCGCGTGTCGCGGGGCTACTGGCAGCCGATGCGCTGATCGAGGGTGGCGAGCCGCACAGCGCGGACGCGATCCTCGCGCTGGCGACGCAACTGGAGCGGCACGCCGACAACGCCGCGCCGGCGCTGCTTGGCGGGCTGCAGGTGGTCGTCGCGGACGATGACGGCATCGTCCACATCGGTATCACACCACCGGCCGACCTGCGGGTCGCACTGCTGGTTCCGGAGTTCTCCATGCCGACGGAGGAGTCCCGGCTCAAGTTGCCGGAGCGGGTGACTCTCAACCAGGCTGTCCACAACATCGGACGTGCGGCACTGCTCGTCGCCGCGCTGAGTCAGCAGCGATACGATCTGCTCACTACTGCGACGGAAGACGTGCTGCACCAGCCGGCGCGCGCGACGATCTTCACCGCGATGTATCCGATCTTCCAGGCTGCTCGCGACGCGGGTGCGGTGGGGGTCTACCTCTCCGGTGGCGGTCCAACCATCGCGGCACTGGTGAGCGCCACCCGCGCGGAGGATGTCGCCGGCGCCATGCGCGAGGCAGCCGCGTCACATGGCGTGCAGTCGACGACACGCGTGTGCGGCTTCCAGACCGCCGGCGCGGAAATCATCGCGCGCACGTAGCAGCGCAACCAGTGAGTCAAGGGCATACATAGCAGCGGGGTAGACGACAGTGGCACTGGTCGTGCAGAAATACGGCGGCTCTTCCGTCGGTGACGCCGCGAAGATCCAGCGGGTCGCCGATCGCATCGCGCGGCGCGTACGCGGCGGCGACCAGGTGGTCGCTGTCGTCTCCGCGATGGGCGACACCACCGACGAGTTGATCGACCTCGCTCGGCAGATCAGCACGCGCCCATCCGCCCGCGAGATGGACGTGCTGCTGCACACCGGCGAGATCGTCTCCTCCACGCTGATGACGATGGCGCTGCACGAGCAGGGCATCGCCGCGATCAGCCTCACCGGTGCGCAGGCGGGCATCCACACGGACGCCGTATACGGGCGCGCACGCATCTCCGGCATCGACACGGAGCGGATGCGCCGTGAACTGGACGCGGGGCGTGTGATCATCGTCGCCGGTTTCCAGGGGCTGTCGGAGGACTTCGATGTCACCACATTGGGGCGCGGCGGTTCGGACACCACGGCCGTCGCGCTGGCAGCCGCGCTGAAGAGCGACCGTTGCGAGATCTACACCGACGTGGCCGGCATCTTCTCGGCCGACCCGCGTGTCTGCCCGGCCGCCCGGCCGCTGCGCGACATCGGATATGACGAGATGCTGGAGCTTGCCACCACCGGCGCGCGTGTCATGCACGCTCGCGCCGTCGAGGTGGGCGCCCTCTACGACGTCGAGATCCTCGTCGCCAGCACGTTCGACGAGACTGCGCCCGGCACGATCATCCACAGGGAGACGACCATGGAACAGGCGAACAAGGTCCGAGGTATCGCGCACCAATCGCAGGTGGCAAAGGTGACGGTCCGCGCCGTACCGGACCGCCCAGGCATCGCAGCGCACCTCTTCGAACCGCTCGCTGCGGCTCATATCTCCGTCGACACCATCGTGCAGAACGCCAGCGTCGAGGGCCTGACTGACCTCACCTTCACCGTCGCCAGCGATGACATGGCGCAGGCCGTCGACGTGGTGCGCAAGGCGCTCCCGGAGCTCGGCGCCGAAGACGTGGTGACCGATGGCGACCTCGGCACGGTCTCCGTGGTGGGGACCGGCATGGCCTCCGCCCCCGGCTACGCCGCCACGATGTTCCGCGCACTGTTCGACGGCGGCATCAACATCGAACTGATCTCGACCTCGGACATACGCATCACCTGCCTCGTGCGCAAGGCTCAGGTCGCCGACGCCGTGCGAGTGCTGCACGAGGCGTTCGCCCTCGACCGGGAGTAGGGGCGGGGCCCCTCGCCGCCCCTCGGTCGCCCGGATCGACGATCCACCAGGCGCGGCTCCGGCGAGCCACATGCCCCTGACATCTGCGGCGGCTCGCGGTATAGTCAGCCGTACACCCGTTCGCGTAATTGACCAAGCGCATAATCAATATGTTCACCCACCTCCATACCCACTCTGAGTACTCGCTACTGGACGGCTTGAGCCGCATTCCAGACCTTGTCGCGCGCGCGAAGGCGATGGGGCAGAGCTCGCTGGCGATCACCGACCACGGCAACATGTACGGCGCCATCGAGTTCTACGAGGCGGCCCGTGCGGCTGAGTTGAACCCGATCATTGGCATCGAGGCGTACGTCGCGCAGGGCAGCCGACACAGCCGTGGCGCGCAGGATCGCTCGCAGTTCCACCTCACCCTGCTCGCACAGAACGAGGTGGGGTATCGCAACCTGCTCAAGCTCACGACGGCGTCGCACCTCGAGGGCTTCTACTACAAGCCGCGCATGGATCGTGAGTTGCTGGCCGCGCACAGCGAGGGACTGATCGCGCTCTCTGCGTGCCCGTCTGGCGAGTTGATGGGTGCGCTCGGCGGGAACCGCGAGCAGGACGCGGATGCCATCGCGGGCTGGTACCGCGACGCGTTCCCCGGCCGCTACTACATCGAGTTGCAGGAGCACGGACAGGAGCAGTTCAGTCGACTGAACCGCCCGCTGGTGGACCTCGCGAAGCGCATGGACCTGCCGCTGGTCGTGACCAACGACTCGCACTACACGCTGCAGGAGCACCACCGCTTCCACGACATCCTGCTCTGCATCGGCACCAACTCCACCGTGCATGACGTGAACCGCATGCGAATGGACAGCGAGTCGTTCTACCTGAAGTCCGAGGATGAGATGCGCGCGCTCTTCCCGGAGTTGCCGCAGGCATTCGACAACACCGCGCGCATCGCGGAGCAGGTGGACATCAAGATCCAGTTCGGGCGCGCGATTCTGCCGGACCCGGGCATCCCGGATGGCATGGCGCCGATCGCGCATCTCCGCCAACTGTGCGAGGAAGGCCTCGAGCGCCGGTACGCGCCGCCAACCGATGCACAGCGCGAGCGCCTGCGTTACGAGTTGAGCGTCGTGGAGGAGACGGGCTTCGTCGAGTACATCCTGATCGTGCGCGACATCGCGCAGTTCGCACGCTCCAAGGCGATCCCGATGGGCGTGCGTGGCTCTGCTGCGGCCTCGATCATCCTGTACTGCCTCAACGTGACCGACATCGAGCCGACCCAGTACCGGCTGGTCTTCGAGCGCTTCCTGAACATCGAGCGGCACGAGATGCCCGATGTCGACTTCGACTTCGCGGACGAGCGCCGCGAGGAGGTGATTCGCTACGCCTCCGAGCGGTTCGGGCGCGACCGCGTGGCACAGATCGTCACCTTCGGCACCCTCGGAGCGAAGGCCGCGATCCGCGATTCCGGTCGCGCGCTGGGCATGACCTATGGCGACGTGGATCGCGTGGCGCGGCTCATTCCGAACACGCTGCACGTGAACCTCGACACCGCCGTCGCGGAGGTCGAGGAGCTGCGCACGCTGATCGCCACGGAACCCGCCGTGCGCGACCTGATGGAGACGGCGCGCGGCCTGGAAGGCGTCGCACGACACGCGAGCACGCACGCTGCGGGCATCGTGATCTCGCGCGAGCCGTTGGATGAGGTCGTGCCGCTGCAGCGCGCCACCTCGTCGAAGGACGACGACGTCCTGACGCTGCCCACCACGCAGTACGCCATGGCCGAGGTCGCGAAGATCGGCCTGGTGAAGATGGACTTCCTCGGCCTCGCGAACCTGACCATCCTCGGGCGCGCCGTCGAGCTGATCCGCCAGTCCGAGGGCATCACGCTGGACCTCAACGCGCTGCCGGACGGCGACGAGGCGACAGCGCGGCTGCTGGCGGACGCGGAGACCTTCGGCGTGTTCCAAATGGAATCTGCGGGCATGCGCCGGCACGTCGCCGAGCTGCAGCCACAGAACATCCGCGAACTCTCCGCCATGGTGGCACTGTACCGCCCCGGCCCGATGGAGCACATCCCGCGCTACATCGAGGTGAAGCACGGGCGCGCCGCCGCCCACTACCCACACCCCGATCTCGCGTCGGTGCTGGATGAGACCTACGGGGTCATCACCTACCAGGACCAGGTGCTGGAGATCACGCAGAAGTTCGCCGGGTACACGCTCGGTCAGGCCGACATCATGCGGAAGGCGATGGGCAAGAAGATCGCCGCCGTCATGCTCGCGGAGCGCGAGCGGTTCATCGCCGGCGCCGTCGCCAACGGCTACACGCAAAAACTGGCCGAGGAGGTATTCGACCTCATCGAGCCGTTCGCAGGCTACGCGTTCAACAAGGCGCACGCCTTCTCCTACGGCACCATCGCGTGGCAGACCGCCTACCTGAAAGCGCACTACCCGATTGAGTACATGGCGGCGGTCCTGATGACCGCCGGGGCGCACCCCACGGGCGCACTGGAGCGCATGGCCGCCGCGATCGCGGAGTGCACACGGCTCGGTGTCGACGTGCTTCCGCCCGACGTGAACGCATCCGGCTCGAACTTCACGGTGGAGCGCCGCGTCGATGGACGGCGTGCGATCCGCTTCGGGCTGGCGCAGATCAAGCACGTCGGCCTCGGCGCGGTGGAGACGCTGATAACGGAGCGAACGACGAACGGATCATTCGGGACCCTTGCGGAGTTCGCGCGCCGTCTCAACACGCGCGAGCTGAACCGCCGTGCGCTGGAATCGCTGGCGAAGGCCGGAGCGATGGACAGCCTCGGCGACCGATCCTCGATTGTGTGTGGGCTGGACCGCATTCTCTCGCTCGCACAGCAGGAGCAGCGGCTGCGCGAGACCGGGCAGACCTCGATGTTCGACCTGTTCGGCGCACAAGTGGACACGCCGCTGCCCGCGCTGGAGCTGCCACACATCGAGACGCCGCACGGCGAGCTGCTGGCTTGGGAGCGCGAGTTGCTGGGCACCTACCTCTCCGAGCATCCGTTCACACGGGCCGCCACGCACCTCGCGGAGTACGTGACGGCGCAGCTGGCCGAGGTCAGCGCAGAACTCGCTGGGCAGTCGATTATCGTGGCCGGCACCGTGACCGCGGTCCGCCGCCTCGCCACTCGGCAAGGCAAGCCGTTCGCCGCCGTCGCCGTCGAGGACCTGAGTGGCACCACCGAGCTGACCGCGTGGCCAGAGCCGTTCCAGCGCTACCAGGACCTGCTGGTGGAAGGGAACGTCATCCTGACCCGAGTGAACGTGCGTGATCGCGCCGACCGCCTGACCGCTGCGATCGAGGATGTCTGGGCGTACGACCTGGACGCCGGCCAACTGATGACCGGCGGCGCCGTCGGCGCATCGCGGCTGCCCACGCGCCCGATGCCCGTAGCCGCCGCCGTGCGCCCGACGCCGACGCCGCCCTCGGGCCCCGGCTCCCCGCGTCCAACGCTCGACCTCGATGGAGACGCAGCACCAGCGCGCCCCGCGCTCCGCGCCGTGGAACCCACGCCGGAGCAGAGGGAGACGAGCCCGGAGCCGTCGCGCCCGTCCGCCAGCACAGGCGAGCAGCGCCGCTCCGACGAGCGAGCCGGCCCGGTCCGGCTCCGCATCGCGATGGACGAAACCACCGATGAGGCGGCTGACCGTCGTCGGCTACAGCGGCTCATCGAGTTGCTGGGACAGATGCCGGGTGCATGTCCCGTGGAGCTGGAGGTGAGGCTGCGCAACGGCCGCACGGAACTGCTCCGCCTGCCCGGCGTCGCGGACATCGAACTGCTATTGCCGCAGATTCAGCCGCTGCTCGGCGTGCTTGGCGGCGCCCGCCGCATTGGCGACGAGGCATACGAGCGCCAGTACGCCGCCGTCGCCGGTTAACATCTCGCGTCATTCCCCTGCGTATGCATACGGGCGCCCGCCCGGCACGGTAGACTGACCGCCTCAGTAGGCCCGCTCCCGCAGGGCATGGATGGGGTATGGCACAGGAACGAGACCGCGACTTGTCCCTGCCGTCGGCGATTGAGCCTCGGCACCTGCACGTGCTTGCCAGGATTCGCGAGCAGGTCTCACGCGTGATCGTGGGCCAGGACGCGCTCATCGATCGCTTGTTGGTGGCGCTGCTCACCAACAACCACGCGCTCATCGAGGGTGTTCCCGGGCTCGCCAAGACGCTGACCGTTTCGACGCTCGCGCGCGCGCTGCACTGCAGTTTCGCACGCATCCAGTTCACACCGGACCTGCTCCCGGCGGACATCACCGGGACGCTGGTGTTCAATCCCAAGGACGCCGAGTTCCGCGTCCGCCTGGGCCCACTGTTCGCGAACGTAGTGCTGGCAGATGAGATCAACCGCGCCCCCGCGAAGGTGCAGTCCGCGCTGCTGGAGGCGATGCAGGAGCGCCAGGTCACCATCGGCGGGGAGACGCACCGCCTCCCGGTGCCGTTCCTGGTGCTGGCGACGCAGAACCCGATCGAACACGAGGGCACCTACCCGCTGCCCGAGGCACAACTCGACCGCTTCATGCTGAAGGTGATCGTCGACTACCCGGAGCCGGAGCAGGAACGCGACATCCTGCGTCGCGCCCTCGATGGGGAGAGCGTCCACATCGACCCAGTGACTGACGCGGCCGAGCTCGGCGAGCTCACGCAGGCCGTCACCGCGGTGCAGATCAACGACCGGCTGCGTGAGTACGTGGTGCGCTTGATCGAGGCCACTCGCGACCCGGCGCGCTACCGCATGCCGGAGATCGAGCCACTGCTGGAGTACGGCGCGTCACCTCGCGCCAGCGTGTTCCTGGCGCGCGCCGCGCAGGCGTACGCGCTGCTCCACGGCCGCGGGTACGTGCTGCCGGAGGACGTGAAGGCACTGGCGCCGGATGTCCTGCGTCACCGACTGGTCACAACATACGAGGCCGAAGCGCAAGCCGTCACTACGGAACAGATCGTCGACCGCCTGCTTGAGGGCGTCGGGATCCCGTAGCCATGACCGCGAGGCCGACCAGACCTCCAATGCTGCTCCCCGCGGAGTTGCCGGATCCGGCACTCCTTGCGCAGATGCGCCGCATCGAGATTCGCGCACGCCGCCTGGCCAGCACGCTCCTCGCCGGCGACTACCGCAGCGCGTTCCGCGGCTCTGGCATCGAGTTCGCCGAGGCGCGCGAATACACGCCCGGTGACGACGTGCGACTCATCGATTGGAACGTGACCGCTCGTATGGGCGCGCTCTGGGTGAAGCAGTACGTCGAAGAACGCGAGTTACCGGTGGTCTGCGCGGTGGACGTCTCCGCCTCGCAGACAGTTGCGCACTCACCGCGTGGGCGCATCGGCCCCGCTGCAAAGCTCACGGCGCTGCTGTCGTTCGCGGCCGTCTACCAGCATGATCGCACCGGACTGCTGACGTTCACGGACCGCATCGAGGAGTTCGTCCCCCCGGCACGAGGAACGCGGCATGTGCTCCGCCTGCTGCGCGAGGTACTGCATGGCGAGCGCGAGGGCGCCGGCACCTCGATCGCGGCGGCCTGCGAATATCTCGCACGCGTGCTGAAGCGGCGCAGCGTGGTCTTCCTCATCTCAGACTTCGCCGACCGTGGCTACGACCAGGCACTCCGCACTCTGGCGCGGCGGCACGAGGTGATCGCGCTGCCACTGATCGACCCGTTGGACCTGGAACTCCCGGACCTCGGCCTCGTGGAGGTGGAGGACGCCGAGCACGGCACACGCCGCCTGGTGGACACGAGCGACATCGAATTTCGCCGCGAGTATGCCGCCGCCGCCGCCGAACGAGCGCGCCTACGCAGCGCCACGCTTGCTGCAGCCGCTGTCGACGAGGTCCCGCTGCGCCTCGACCAGGACCTCGCGCGGCCGCTGGTGCGCTATTTCCGCGCGCGGGCGGCCCATCGATGACACAGCTACGGGCCGCGGCATTGGCACTCCTGATGCTGATGCTCGTCACGCCGTCGCGCATCGCGCGGGCGGAGACGCCACCGATCGAGGCGAAGGCCACCTTCAGCGCCGCCGAGGTGGTGCTCGGCGAGCGGCTGCGCCTGCGTGTGACCATCGTCCATCCGCGCGACGTGGTGGTGAGCGTCCAGCCCAGCGAACGCACGAACGCGCTCCAGGTGGTCGAGGTGCTCCGGCCCACGGAGACGTCGGCCGGGGCGACTACGCTAACCCAGGCCGAGTACGTGCTGGCCGCATTCAACCTCGGACGGATCGACGCAGCGCCACTTCGCCTCGCATGGCTACGCAGCGACGGTGAATCCGGTGAGTTGGACCTCGTGCCACCGCCGTTCATCGTGCGCGAAACCGTACCGGCACAGGACACCGTGTACCGCCCGCTGAAACCGCAACTTGGGATCGCCGGCGGGCCACCGGCGTGGCAGGGCCGCGCAATCGTGAGCGGTGCCATCGCCGGCGTGCTGCTGCTGGCGTTGGGCGTGGCGTTCACACTGCGCACGCGCGTGCGGCGTCCCGTGCTGGTGCCCGTGGGATCGTCGGTCGACGCGATCGAGGTCGCAGCACGCGCGCAGTTGGACGCACTGGGTGCAGACGCACCACTGACGCGCGGCGACTACGACACGTACTACGGCACCATCGCGCTGATCGTGCGGGACTACCTGCAGCAGCGATTCCAATTCGGCGCGCGCGCTCTCACCACACCGGAGCTGCAGCGGCGCATGGTGCAACTCGGTGTGGAGCGCTGGCAGGCGAGGCTGGTCGCCGGGCTACTCGATCGCTGCGACGCCGCGGTCTACGCGGGCCGCCGCCCCGACCCTGCGTCCGCCGACCACGACCTGACTGTGGCATTCGAAATCATCGAGTTGTCACGACCCACCTCGGAGGCGGAGACCACCGCGCCAGCGGTCGTCGGAGTCGCCGGATGACCTTCGCGACGCCGGAACTGCTGCTGGTGCTCCCGCTCTTTGGTGCGCTGTTCGTGTGGCGCCGTCGACGCCATCCGCCTGCGCAACCATCGCTGATCGTGAACGACCTCGTCGTGCTGGCCGCCTCCAGCCATCGCAGTTGGCGGCTCCGTCTCGGCAGGCTCCCCGACGTGCTGCGTGTCCTCTCGGTCGTCGCGCTGGTCGTCGCGGTCGCGCGGCCGCAACGCGGAATCGCGGTGACGCTGCTCCCTGAAGAAGGCATCGACATCGTGCTGGCGCTGGACATGTCCGGTTCGATGAGCCAACCGACCGGCAGCGCCAGGGGAAATCCCACTCGGCTTGAAGCGGCGCGCACGGTGATCGATGCGTTTGTCGGCTCGCTGCAGGGCAACCGTGTCGGACTGGTCATCTTTCAGTCGCGCTCCCTCGTCATGTCGCCGCTCACGCTGGACCACGATGCGTTACGCAACACGGTGAAAACGGTGCAGCCCGGTCTGCTGCCGGACGGCACCGCGATCGGCCTCGGTCTCGCGGAGGCGCTGAATCTGCTGCGCGCATCGGACGCGCGCAGCCGCGTGGTGGTGCTCCTGACCGACGGACAGAACAACGCCGGTGAGATCCAACCGCTGCAGGCCGGTCAACTGGCGAAGACCCTCGGCATCCGCGTCTACACCGTCGGTTTCGTCTCGCAACGCGGCGGGGGAGATGTCGACGAGGCGACACTGCGCCGCATCGCCACCGAGAGCGGCGGGACCTACCACGACGCAGCGACGCAGGACGAACTGGCGAAGGCGTATGCCGCGATCAGCACGCTGGAGCGCAGTCACATCGGTGAGCGTCGCTTCACCTCGTACGAGGAGTACGCGCCGTGGCTCATGGGCGCGGCGCTGGGCCTGCTGGTCGTGGAGACCACGCTGCGCGGCACCTGGCTGCGGAGGTACGCGTGAACCTCCAGCAACTCGGACTGGGATCGATGGGGCTTGAGTCCTTCGCCCTGGGCCAGCCGCTGACGCTGCTGGCAATGCTCGCGTTGCTTCCAGCGGCTGGTGCATGGTGGTACGCGACGCGACGAACGCGGCGCAGCGATACCGCGTACGGCGGCGCCGCGACACTGCATCGCGGCCGCAGCGCACGACGCACGCGCATCCGTGGCGTACTTTTGCTGGCCGCGATGGCGCTCATCGTGCTGGGCATGGCGCGGCCGCAATGGGGGCGCGCGGACACACCTCTCGAGCGCCGCGGCATCGATGTTGCGCTGGTGCTGGACATCTCGCGCTCCATGCAGGCACCGGATGTGGTGCCCTCCCGCGCGGAGGCGGCCGCCGCCGGGCTGCGCGACATGCTGCTGCATCTGCACGGCGATCGCGTCGGGTTGGTCACCTTCGGAGGATCGGCGTTTAAGCGCTCGCCGCTGACGTTGGACCTGCCTGCGATGTCGGAACTGGTCACGCGAGCACAGCGAGAGAGCGCGCTGGTGCGGCCAGGCACGGACATCGGTCAGGCGATCAATATCGCGTTGCAGGTGCTGAATGTGCCGGATCGCGCGCAGACGCAGGTGATCGTGCTGATCTCCGATGGGGAGGACCTAGGCGCAACTGCCCACGAGGCCGTCACCAGCGCGAACGCCGCCGACGTCCACATCTACACCGTCGCCGCGGGCACCGAGCAGGGCGCGCCCGTGCCCCCCGCCGAGGGTGCGCGCCCCGGCACTGCCGCCGTCGTGAGTCGCGCGGACCGTGCCGCGCTCGCACGTATCGCGAGCGAGACCGGCGGCAGCACGCGCGATGTGAAGGCGGTCGCCGGGCTGGCAGTGGAGTTCAGCCGACTGCGCCAAAGCGCCTTCGATCGGGAGCGCCAGCCCGCACCAATCGAGCGGTTCCAATGGGTGCTCGGCATCGGCATCGCGCTGCTGGTAGCGCAGTCGTTGATCGCACCCGCCAGCGCCTCGGATGAGCGAGCCTCGCGACGCAGCGAGCAGCCATCGAGAGGTGCCGCATCGGCGATCACCGCGATCCTCGTGGCGCTGCTGCTGACCTCCTGCAGCGGGACACCGGCGTACCGCGCCGTGGCCGATGGCAATGCAGCCTATGCGCGTGGCGACCTTGCGGCTGCGCTTGCCGCCTATCAGCAGGCGAAAACGTTGGCACCGGACAATCCGACCATCGACTACAACCTCGGCAACGCGCTGCAACGACTGGACCGCCTGGATGAGGCCACAACGGCATCGAAGGCCGCAGTCAGCCGCGCCACCGACGCGGAGACCATCCGCTATGCGATGTACGCGCTCGGCAATCACGCGGTGCGCCGCGACGCATTGACCGAGGCACGCGACGCGTACGTGACGGTGCTGCAACGCGATCCGGACGACGCCGATGCACGCCACAACCTCGAACTGGTGTTGCGCGCGCTCCAGCCGTCGGCAAGAAAGCCCCAACCGACGCCCACGCCACCGCCGTCGCCGCCAAGCGGGCAGGGCGGGACCTCAACGCCGCCACCGCCGGGCACGCCTCCCGGTGCCCAACCGTCACCATCGGGCAGTCCGCAACCGGGAACCGCCGGCCAACCGACGTCGACGCCAGCAGGCGGAGACGCAGCGAATGAGGACGCCGCCCGTCGCGCGCTTGTGGAAGCGTTGAGGCAACTGGACGACGGCGTGGTGACACCAGAGCAGGCCCTGGCAATCCTCGAGCGGGCGAGACTGGCGAGCGAGGCTGGACGACTGGCACGCCCGCCGGGAGCCCAGGATCCGAACGACCGCTAACGTCCACGGCTCACGGCTCACGGCTCACGCCCGAGGCTGACGACTAACGCCAGAACGGGATGAAGCGACGCAGCACGCGGCGCACCAGTCGGCGCTGCGCCTCTGCATAGACCTCGTCCAGCCGCGCTGGGTCGCCCTGTGCCTGACGCGAGCCGCCACCGTAGCGCTCCGCCGCATACGCGCGTGCAAGCGGGGTCAGATCCAACGGCGGGCGGAGCAGGGCGGCGCTCAGTGCGCTCGCTTCCTCCAGCGGGGTGCGGTCGCGTTGCACATCCAACCCGGCGAGCGCCGCCAGCGCCTGCACCTTCGCCCAGCGGCGAGTGTTCGGCGTGAGCCGTCGGAACGACGACTCCCAACTGAACCGCACGCTGCCTCCTACCAGGACGAACAGCACCAGGATTGCCAGCAGCCACGTCACCAGCCGAGTCAACTGCCGCGCGAACTGACTACCGGCAGTCTCGGTCACGGCGAGGCCACCGGTATCGTCGGTCTCGAGAGCTGGGGCGGTGTCACCATCGGCCGCGTCCGCGTCCGCGTCGGCGCCGCCGGCGGCGGGCGCGACAGGCGAATCCTCGCCGGCGCGCAGCAGCGCCGCACGACCGGGCGAGGGGTTGAACGGCACCCAGCCATAGCCGGGGAAAAACACTTCGGTCCACGCCCACGATTGCTGCTCGCTGACGCGGAACGCCTTCGTTTGCTCGTCGCGATCGGTGTCGTCGAGCGCGAAGCCGACGGCGACACGCGCGGGCACACCGAGCGTGCGCAGCATCACCGCCATCGCGGAAGCGTGATAGTCGAAGTACCCGCGCTGCGCCTCCACCAGGAAGTACGTCACCGCATCACGACGCTGGGGCGGTGCCGGAATCGTGAGGTCGGTCACGTAGTTCTGGCGCAGGTACTGCTCCACCTTCGCAGCCATGGAATACGGCACACGATCCGTTCCGACCACCCGATGCGCGATGTTTGAGACTTCCAGCGGCAGCTCAGCCGGCAATTGCAGATACCGGGACCGCACCCACGCCGGGTAGTCGGGACTGGCGGTGACGAGCCGATCGATGGTCGCCACGGAGACGGCGCCTACGGTCTGGTAATCCTGGCCGGCGCGAATCACGTCCCGCGCGGCCAGACCCATCGCATCCTCCGGCGTGCCACCAGTGAGCAGTTGTGCGCCGGCGCTGCTGGCAATTGGATCCCCGAATACGAACAGGCGGTTGCGCGAGATCGCGCTGTCGACGTGCACGGAGGCCTGCACTGGCGCTCGCATCTGCAGTCGACTCTGCGGCGTGCCGAGGCTCGCGGCCTCCAGGCTGAGGCTTGGCATCGGACGCTCACCCGCGGTCTGGCGCCAACCATTGGAGGTGTACTCGTCGTACGCAGCGCCGCGCAGGTAGATCGGCTCGGCAGCCTCCACGAGCATCAACCGCTCCGTGCCCAGACTGATCGCGCCCTGCAGCGGCAGTACGGCGTCGAAGCGATGTACGCCCACGGGCTTCTTCGAATCGATGCCTACGAAGAGGCGACCGAGCCGATCGGCGCGCTCCTGCACCGGCGCGAGCGCGCGCTCCCAGAACGCGGCCACCGGGCCCCAATGGTTCGCGGTCGGCACCACCCACGCCGCGCCGATGAGCCCGATACCCACCCACGTTGCGAGGTTCAACACCTCCAGCGAGAGGAACGTTGGCGCCGCCGTTGCGCGCCCGCCCCCCCACGCCGCCATCGTGCGGAGCAGGTGGATACGCGCGAACAGCAGGATCGCGCCGAACAAGAACACGATGAACTCCGCAGCAGGCTGCCCCGGCAGGTACGAGATGTTGGTGAGCAATGCCACCGCGCCGGGTCCCAGCGCCAGCCACGGGTTTCGCCAGCGGGCGATGGACCAGGCCGCGAGGTACGCGAGGAACCACGCGGCAAACACGACGATCACGACGAACGGCAGCGGATCCGTGGAGAAGCCGCCAATACGCAACTCTTCCAGCCATTGCGCGTTGCGGCTCCAGAACTCGATCCATCGACCTCGGACGCCCGCGTTGGAACCATCGGCGAGGTTCATGGTCTGCATGACCATAGCGACCACGACACCGGTCCCGAGGGTGAGACCGGCCAACTGCAGCGCCCAGGCGGGAGCGCGCATGCGTGCGAACAACCATCCGGAGACCAGCCCCACCATCGCAGCAGCCCCGAGCGAGGGCATCTCCGGCACCCAGTTCGCGCGCTCCACCGACACAACGACGGAGAGCAGCACAAGCAGAACCAGCGAGAACGTGAGTAGTTCTTCCCACACCCACGCCAGGGAACGTCGGGGCGGCGCTGGGGCGGGCTCGTTCCCGCGCAGGAGATCTTGCCAGGCGATGTCAGTCGTCACCGGCTCACCCCTTCGGACGCGCCTGCGACCCCGCCGAGCGCGAGCACCTGGGTCAGATCGTCGGTGCGCTTCACGGTGTAGGTGAAGACGCCGCCTGCCGCCAGGGTGCCATACACATCCAACGCACCCTGCCCGCCGCCGAAGGTCTCCGCCTCCAGCAGCACCGCCGCCACCTTCACACCTCGGGCGGCAAGGCTCATCAGCGCCAGCGCCCACGCATCGTCGGCGGACGGTGTGACGACCACCAGCGTGGTGTGCCGCCCGAAGCGACGCGACTCCTCCAGCAGCAGCGATCCCACGGGCACATCACCCACAGCCTTCGCGAGCGCGAGCGACTCCAGAATGCGCGTGTAGTGGTTCATCCCGCGGTCCGGCTCGTTGGTGCACAGATCGTCGCCAAAGCTCAAGAAGCCGACGCTGCGGTTCGCCTGGATGAAGTACCGCGCGATGGACGCACAGATGCGGACGCCAGCCTCCTCGGTACCCTCGTCGCCCTCGCCCGCCTGAACCTCGCGCTGGAGATCCAGCACGACCCAGATGTCGGAGGCGGGATCGAGCTCGAACAGCTTCACCATCAGGTCGCCGGTACGCGCAGTCGCCGGCCAATGGATGCGGTTGTAGGAGTCGCCCGGCGCATACGGCCGCAGCCCCGCCACGTTGGGCGTGACGTTCTGCGTGCGACGACGAAACCGACCGTCGCCGGGGAGGTTGGCCGGCGGAATGTAGAAGTTCGGCAACTCCGGCGCGTTCGGGTAGACGAGGATCGGCGTCTCGACTCCGAATGTGCGGCTGAAGCGAAAGAACCCGAACGGATCGGTCGCTGTGACGGTGATCGGGCCCAGGGTGTACAACCCGCGCCGCACCGTCGGCGTCTCGTAGTTCCACGCCTCCATGCCGCGCGAGCCGAGCGTGACCACTCGCCGTGCCTGGTGACCGGGGAGCGTCGACAGATCCTCCACCTCCAGCCAGATCTTCGGAATGCGCGACGTGGAGCGCACGATGACGCGACCGGTCAGCGGCTGCCCCTGGGAGACGTGCTGCGTGCGGCGCAGCACGTCCACCTCCACCGTCCGGATCATGGATCGCGTCCAGAAGAAGAAGACCGGCACCACCATCGCCAGCACGTACGCCAGCCGGAACAGGAGCCAGAAGCCCGTGGCGAACCCTGCCACGAAACAGAACACGGCGAGGGCCAATGCCCCGGCGGCATTCGGATTGCGGCGAGCCCAGCCCGCCATCCGGCGGAGGGCGCGCATCAGGTCAGCCGCCCCCGCGCGCCCGTGCGCCCGGGACAGGTACGCGCCCGAGGCACTCCTCGATGACCTGTGCGCTATCGATGCTGCGCACCCGAGCGCCGGGGCTGACCAGCACGCGATGCCCGAGTGTCGGGAACGCGAGCTGCTTCACATCGTCCGGCTGCACGAAGTCGCGACCGTCCAGCAGCGCCAGCGCCTGTGTGCTCCGCATCAGCGCCAGCGATCCTCGCGGCGACGCGCCCAGGTAGACACTCTCGTGCTGCCGCGTCGCGTTCACCAGGGTCACGATGTACTGCTTGATGAGCGGGTCGATGTAGATGCCGCGTACGGCCTCCTGCAACTCCAGCACACCGGCCGCGTTCGTCACTTCCTCCAACGCCTCAAGGGGGTGACGCGACTGCTGTGCGTCCATGATCAGCACCTCGTCCGTCGGGGACGGGTAACCGAGCTGGACGCGGAGCAGGAAGCGGTCGAGTTGGGCCTCCGGCAGTGGGAAGGTGCCCTCGTACTCAATCGGGTTCTGCGTTGCCATCACCATGAACGGGTCCGGCGTGCGATGGGTGACGCCGTCCACAGTGACCTGGCGCTCCTCCATCGCTTCCAGCAGTGAGGACTGCGTCTTCGGCGTGGCGCGGTTGATCTCGTCCGTGAGTACGACCTGCGCCATGATCGGCCCAGCCCGGAACTCGAAGTCGCGCGTGGACTGATTGAAGACGGAGATGCCCGTCACGTCCGAGGGCAGCAGGTCCGGCGTGAACTGGATGCGCTGGAATGTGCAGCCAATCGACTTTGCCAGCGCGCGTGCGAGCATGGTCTTGCCGACGCCGGGAACATCCTCGATGAGCAGATGGCCCCTCGAGATGAGGCAAACGAGCGCAAGTCTGGTCTCGTGCTGCTTGCCAATGATGACGCGGTCAACATTGGCAAGGATGCGGTCTGCGACGATTCGCGGGTCTTCCACTGTTCCTCCCAGACGAGTCTTCCCAGAAGGGCACGGCGCGTACGACGGATCGGAAGCCTGAAGCCCTGCAAGTATATCCACGCAAACGAGGCGCTGGCGGATCGTCGCGCGCGTCGGGGATACGATGACGGCATGACTGATCGTAGGGATACCGCACAGCCCGCCCCAGATGGGGGGCCACCGACCGCGCGCCCGAGTCGACGGCGGCTGCTGCTGCTCGCTTCGCGCGCGGCGATCGCATTGCCCTCCGCGGCGATGCTGGCCGCGCTCACCGGCTGCAGCAGCGCCGATGTCGGCGTGGTGGTATCGACGCCGACGCCGTTACCAACCGCCAGTCCGGCCGGAAGTACCGCCAGCACTGCCCAAAGCGGCGGTTCGACCGGCGTTCGCGCTGCCACCGTGACCCCCACCGCTACCGCCGTGCGCTCCGCGAGTGGGGCTGCGGCACCCGCCGCCACCATCGAGTTACGCCCGCCACAGGTGGGAGTGGGGGAGGCGATGCGGGTGCGGGCGCGTGTCCCTGGTGCCGCGACCGCGTCGGTACGGTTCCGAGGGATCGACTACCAAATGCTGCCGCAGCCGGACGGGTGGTTCTGGGCGGTGGTGGGCGCGCCCACCGAGCAGCCGCCGCAGGCCAACTCGCCGGTCGCAGTGACCGGCCGCACCGCTTCCGGGCAGCCCGTCGGCACCACCGAGCAGGCCAGCGCAATCGTGGCGGTGACCCGACCGGTCGACTACCTCGTGGCCAGCGAGGCCGTGACGGCGGTGCTGACGCCGGACGCCGGCGTGCGCGAAGAGACCTTGCGAGCGCAACAGTTCGCCGCCTACGACCGCTCTCCGCTGTGGACCGGTCTCGTGCAGCGTCCGTGTCCCGGCGAGATCACGACCCACTTCGGACAGGGCCGCTCGATCAACGGCGGGCCAGTGGGTGCATTCCACTCGGGCGTAGACCTCGCGGACGACGAGGGAACGCCAGTGCATGCTGCCGCGCCAGGCCGCGTCGTGTGGGCAGCCCCGATGCCGATCCGCGGCAACTCAGTGCTCATCGACCACGGCGGCGGCGTGAAGACCGGCTACCACCACCTGAGCGCGATGCACGTCCAGCCCGGCGATGCGGTGGACGCAGGGAAGACCATCGGCCTCGTCGGCATGACCGGGTTCGCGACGGGGCCGCACCTGCACTGGGAGATCACGGTGTGGGGGGTGAACGTGGATCCGATCACCTGGCTCACGCAGCCATTCGGTCCGGAGAGCTAGGCAGCGGCCCAGTAGGCCCGCGCGGCTACGCGAATCCCAGCCGCCGCTCGCGCATGGACACGTACCGCCCGTGCCCAAATACCAGGTGATCCAGCACGCGTATCTCCAGCAACGCGCCCGCTTCCACCACAGCCTGCGTGAACGCGATGTCATCCGCGCTGGGGGACGGGTCGCCGCTGGGGTGGTTGTGCGCAACCGCGATGGCGCTGGCGTTGCGGCGTACCGCCTCGCGAAACACCTCGGCGATCCGAGCGGGTGCGCTGCTCACGGAGCCGCGATAGAGCATGGTCGCCGAGAGCAGCTGGTGCTTGGTGTCGAGCGTGAGCAGCCGCAGCTCCTCCTGCGCCAGGAGCTCCATCTCCGGCTGGAGCAGCCTCGCGATGTCTGCGGGGCTGGTCACGGTCGGCCGAGGCACGTCGCCTTCCAGCGCCACACGTCGCCCGAGTTCGAACGCAGCGGCGATCGTCGTTGCCTTCGCGGCGCCGACGCCGTGCTCACCGCTCAGCATCACCAGATCCGCGGCCGCCAGTCCACGCAGCCCGCCGTGCACACGCACCAGCCGAGCCGCCAACTCCAGTACGCCCTCGCGGACGGTGCCGGTGCGCAGCAGGATCGCGAGCAGCTCGGATGCGGTGAGCGCGGATGGGCCCAGCCGGAGCAGTCGTTCACGCGGTCGTTCGCCGTCGGGCAGTTCGGCGACGCGGACGCGGTACGGCGGTGGTTCGTCGGTGGTCACCGAGCGGTGGCCACGGCGCGCATCAGCGGCGGCCGAAGAAGCCGCGTCCTGGCCGCTCCGTGTTGGCTGGCGTCGGCTCCCGATGGAGGACACGGAGCTCGATCACGGTGCTGGTGTGGGGCAGGTGTCGCACCCGCACCACGTCGCCCTCCTTGAGGTCGTACGCGGACAGCGCATCAATGACGAAGATCGCGCGCCCAATGAGGATGTAGTGGGAGCGCACCATCCACAGCACGGCACCCTTGGACCACACACGCCGCACGGATCCGGTGGTCTCCTCCGGCGTCGCCTGTAGGTCGCGTTTCGCGCTGTACACCTGATAGGCGAGTGATCCAGTGACCACCGAGAGGATCGACAGCGGTAGCAGCGCCCCCATGTTGCCGACGAGCAGGCTCTGCAGCGACATCCCCAGCGGGATGAGCGAGAGCAGCGCCAGCGGTCCGTTCACCAGCAACGAACGTCGAAGGGATCGCTGCGGGTCAGCGTTCGATTCCAGCAGGGTCCCGGCGCTATCCCCGGTGCCTGGTGTGCCTTCGTTCGTCATGGGATGCGGATACTGTCGCCCACGGCGATCACGCTGCCTTCCGTCATCCTGTTCAGCTGGAACAGACGCTCGGAGTAGGTCTGGAAGTCGACAGTGCCACGGTACTGGTCCACCAGACCGTAGAGCGTGTCACCGGACTTCACGATGTGCGTCCGCGGCCCGGCAGGGGTAGGCGTCGGGGTGGGCGGGCGAGGGGTGCCCGTCGGTGTCGGTGCCGGA
This sequence comes from Chloroflexota bacterium, assembly GCA_003670575.1. Taxonomy (GTDB): domain Bacteria; phylum Chloroflexota; class Dehalococcoidia; order UBA2979; family UBA2979; genus RH-chloro-G1. The sequence continues at coordinate 4,707 of QWRD01000002.1, read as the reverse complement.
GTCGACGCCGTCGAAGCGCCTGAGGCGATCGAGGTGGCGGCGGCAGCGGGCGCCTGCGACCCAGCGGGACCAGTGGGTCCGGCGGCGTTCGGACTGGTGACCGCGGAACCGCTCGGTCGCGGTGAGGCGGTCGCCGAGGTCGTCGGCTGCGCAGTGGCCGTCGCGCTCGGCAGAACGGCCGCCAGCGCGCTCGGCGGACCATCGAAGTCACCCTGCGCGCCGGGGCGCACCAGTAGCCAGATCGCGAACACGGAGCCGATCAGCAGCGCGGCGAGCGAGCCTCGATAGACGCGGTAGGACGGGAGCGCGGAGTTCGGATCCATGCAGCGCTCGCAGAGCGCATCGCCATGGTCGTCACAATAGAGCGCGCCACAGCGGGCGCATTCCTGCACGGCGGTCTGGTCACATCGAAAGCACTGCACGAGCAAAGCCTACCACGCACCGGCATGCCATCGGCAGTGCCCAGGCATCGCACTGCATCACATTGGCGCAACGGAGGAGCTGCACCCGGCGTTCCCTGCGAGCCGCCGCCAGACAAACAACGGGCCGGGAGCACATCGCTCCCGGCCCGTTGTGACACGCCCGCAGTGGGGTGCGCCGGTGAGAGCTACTTCATCTCCACCTTGGCGCCGGCCTCTTCGAGCTTGGCCTTGGCGGCCAGGGCCTCTGCCTTCGGCATGGCCTCCTTGACGGCCTTGGGGGCAGCCTCGACCAGGTCCTTAGCGTCCTTCAGGCCGAGCGCGGTGATCTCGCGCACGACCTTGATGACGTTGATCTTGTTGGCACCGAAGTCGGTGAGGATGAGGTCGAACTCGGTCTGCTCTTCCTCGGCGGCGGCCGGCGCACCACCACCACCACCACCGGGGGCAGCCATCATCATCGGGGCGGCAGCTGTGACGCCGAACTCCTCTTCGATGGCCTTGTTCAGGTCACGAAGCTCGATGATGGTCATTCCCTTGATGATCTCGAGCGCGTCCTCGATCTTGGTTGGCATCTCTGCTGCTCCTTCTCCCGCCCGGCACATCGGCCGTGCGACGTTCGCTGATATTGCTGCGTTACGCTGCCGCACCACTGGTGTGCAGCTACTGGCTGGTTATCCAGCCTCGAGCTGGGTGGCACGGGCGTCGATGAGGCCCGCAAATTCTCGCGTGGTGGCCTGCAACAGGCCCGCGAGCTCCGCGACCTTGCTGGTCAGGTTGCCCGCGATGCGAGACAGCAACACGTCCCGCGGCGGAACCGTCGCCAGATCCTCGATGTAGGCAGTGCTGACCATCTCGGAGCCGATGACGGCGTTCCGCACCTGGAACGGGGACGTGGCGTGCTCTCGCCGGTACTGCATGACCACGCGGGAGGTCTCTACCGGGTCGCTGCCGACCATGATGGCGGTGGGCCCGTCCGCGAGAACCGCGAACTCCCCGCGCCCAACATCGTTGGCGGCACGACGCAGCAGTGTATTCTTCACCACGCGCATCTGTACGCCGCTCCCACCAAGGGTGCGACGCAGCGAGGTGAGCTCCGAGACCGGGATCCCCTGATAGGAGGCTGCGATCGCAATCTCCGCGTCCTTCAGGAGGGCGGACAGCTCCGCCACCAGGTTCACTTTGCGTGCTGTAGGCAAACGCATCTCCTTCGCTCGCGCCTGTCGCCGAGGCCCGCCAGTCGCCGCCACCTGAGCAGCAGCGTTGGCGCCGGAAACAGAACGCGCCCTGCACCGCTGAAGCGGGAGGGCGCGAGCGAATCGCGGCGCGCCGCAGATACGGCACGCGCGCGACAGATGCTCGATCTCGCCCACCTGCACAGGCGGCCAGTGGGCCATTACCTCCCGCGTGCGCGGGAGACCTGTGTTCTTCGGCGGTTCGCGGCCACCAGGACCGCACGATGTCTTCAGTCAGTCTACGGGACTTACGCCTCCGTAGCGAGCGCCATCATGGTCGCCACTTCCACTGGGATGCCGGGCCCCATGGTGGAGGTCAGCGTTGCGCCTCGGATGTACTGGCCCTTGGCTGCGCTGGGCTTGGCCTTCACGATCTCGCCGATCAGCGCCGTCAGGTTGTCCAGCAGCACGTCGCCGGTGAAGGAGACCTTGCCGATGGGCACGTGCACCAGGTTGGTGCGGTCCAGACGGAACTCCACGCGACCGGCCTTCGCCTCTCGCACGGCACGAGCCATGTCCACGGTCTCCACAACGGTGCCGGAGCGTGGGTTTGGCATCAGACCGCGCGGACCAAGCACGCGGCCGAGCCGCCCGACCTTGCCCATGAGATCCCGCTGCGCCAGCGCGACGTCGAAGGAGGTGTAGCCGGCCGCAACGCGGTCGATGAGCTCATCGCCGCCGACCTCGTCCGCGCCAGCCTGCAAGGCCAGCGAGGCAGCCTCGCCCTCTGCGAAGACGACCACCTTCATGACCTTGCCCAGTCCGTGCGGCAGCACGACGGAGCCGCGGATCTGCTGGTCTGCGTGACGACCGTCCAGGCCGGTGCGCAGGTGCAGTTCTACGGTCTCATCAAACTTCGCGGTCGCGGCTTCCTTGACCAACGCCATCGCGGCGGCGGGGTCGTAGACCCGGCCTTCTTCCACTCTGGCGCGGGCGGCGACGATGCGCTTGCCTTCGTGTGCCATGGCTATTCGACCTCGATTCCCATGGAGCGGGCGGTGCCGCGAATGCTCTTGATCGCCTGCTCCAGATCAGCGGTGTTGAGGTCTGGCAGCTTCTGCTGCGCAATCGCCTTCACCTGATCCGCGGTCACGCGGCCTGCAACCTCGCGCAGCTGGCTCGCGGAGCCCTTGCCGACGCCTGCGGCCTTGCGCAGCAGGTCGGACGCGGGCGGCGTCTTCAGCACGAAGGTGAACGAGCGATCCTCGAAGATGGTGATCTGCGCCGGGATGATCTGGCCGTCCTGGCCAGCCGTGCGCTCGTTGTAGGACTTCACGAAGTCCATGATGTTGATCCCGTGCGGGCCGAGGGCGGTGCCCACCGGCGGCGCGGGGTTCGCCTTCCCTGCAGGAATCTGCAGGGTAACGACTGCGCGAACCTTCTTTGCCATCGGATCCTACTTACACAAGCGGTACAAACGTGTGCTCGCTGGCACACTCCCGCGCGGCTGGCTGTATGTCTCCGCCTCGGCATCCCGCGGCGGACATCGGTCGCGACGTTCGCGACTCCTACTGCTTCTCCACCTGCAGGAAGTCCAGCTCCACCGGAGTGTCCCGGCCGAACATGGACACCATGACGCGCACCTTCCCCTTGTCGAGGTTGATCTCGTCCACCTGCCCGACGAAGTCGACGAATGGGCCGTCAGTGACGCGCACCGCCTCGCCAACCTTGAAGCCAATGTTGATGCGCGGCTGCGCGGTGTGCATCTGGCGCAGGATGCGCCCTACCTCTTCTTCGCCCAGCGGCATGGGTCGCGCGCGGTCGCGCTCTTCGTTGCTGCCGGCGAAGCCGGTGACGCCCGGCGTATTGCGCACGACGTACCAGGACTCGTCGTCCATCACCATGTGCACCAGGGCGTAGCCGGGGAAGAGCTTGCGCGAGACAGTGCGGCGCTGGCCGTCACGGATCTCGATCTCCTCCTCGGTGGGGATCACGATCTCGAAGATCTTGCCGCCCATGTCCATGTGCTTGACGCGCTGATCCAGGTTCGTCTTGACCTTGTTCTCGTAGCCCGAGTAGGTCTGGACGATGTACCAGCGGCGCCCATCTTCCGGCTCCCCTTCAGGGGCGCCATCCGTGGGCTGCTCGTCGTTATCGATTGCGGCGTTCGTCAGTGGAGGGCTCCTACCTGTGGGTGGCCTATCGCAGAATCGTCTGTTCGACGATCCACGAGAATCCGAAGTCGGCGGCGCTGAGCAAGGCCGCGAACAACAGAGAGATGACAATGACCACCATCGTCAGGTGCGTGGTCTCCTGCCGAGTGGGCCAGGTCACCTTGCGCAGCTCGCTGATGATGTCCGAGGCCCAGCGCGGCTTCCACCACGGTCCGGCGTACGGGACGCCCTGCCCGGTGGCGGGCACGCCAATAGAGGGCAGGCCACGCGGGGTGGTCTGCCTGGGCTGCCGCCGTGCGGCTCGTTCTTGATCCCTGCGGGCCGCTCGGCCCATCGTTCAGCTCCTACCTGCGCACCCGAGGGCAGCCTGCCCTGAGCACAGCGTCTGTTCCAGTATGCGCCTCAGCCTGCCGTTCGGCATGCCCGACGCCCACAGCACCTCTCGAGAGGCGAGTCCCCGTCCCCGCCACCGCCGCTCACGACGGCGGCCGCAACCCGGTCGCAGCCCAAGGCCGCCACGACCAGGACTCAGCGCGTCTCGCGGTGCGGGTGGTGTGCGCGACAACGCGGGCAGTACTTGCGGAGCTCCAGGCGCTCCGTGTCATTCCGCCGGTTCTTCACCGTGTGGTAGGTGCGCGACCGACACTGGCTGCACGCCAGTGTGATGTGCTCTCGGTCTTCTCTGCCCTTGGGCATGACGCCCCTCCTGACCTGCTGGTCGCTTGCACGACCAATTGCTGGCGCTTAAATCGCTGCTACGTCACGGCGCAGGGCCGCGACGTACGGAACACCTACTCGGTGATCTTGGTGACCACTCCTGCGCCCACGGTGCGGCCGCCTTCGCGAATCGCGAAGCGCAGACCCTCTTCCACCGCGACCGGTGTAATCAACTCAATGCTCACAGAGACGTTGTCTCCGGGCATGACCATCTCCGTGCCT
>QWRD01000019.1 GCA_003670575.1 Chloroflexota bacterium | reverse complement strand
GGCAGTCAACAGTCCGCAGCTCGTCGCGCTTGTACGCGCCGGCGCCACGTTCGAGAAAGGAGTGCTTATCGAACAACACGATGAGCAGGATCAGGAAGACGCCGCGTGATCACCAGCACCACTGATCCACAACTCTTGACGATATCTCGTTGCTGGTCGCTGCGGGCGTCAGATGCATTGTGTCGGACAGCAGACGGCCCCGGATATCCGGGGCCGTCTGCGTGCGTGCTGGGATGTCTGACTTCGGCGGCCTAGCCGTTGAAGTAGAGCTCGTACTCGTACGGAGTGGGGCGCAGGCGGACTTCCTGAGCCTCCGCACGCTTGGCCTCCAACCAGGTGTCGATGACGTCCTGGGTGAAGACGCCGCCCTGGAGCAGGAAGGAGTGATCCTTCTCCAACGCGTCCAGGGCCTCGTCCAGCGAGCCCGGAACGGTCGGGATCTTGGCGGCTTCCTCGGCGGGCATGTCGTAGATGTTGCGGTCCATCGGGTCGCCCGGGTCGATCTGCTTCTGGATGCCGTCCAGGCCGGCCATCAGCATGGCAGAGAAGGCCAGGTACGGGTTGCTGGCGGCGTCCGCAGGGCGGAACTCCAGGCGCTTCGCCTTCGCGGACATGGAGTACGTGGGGATGCGGATGGAAGCGGAGCGGTTGCGCATGGAGTACGCCAGGTTGACGGGCGCCTCGTAGTGCGGGACCAGCCGCTTGTAGGAGTTGGTGGTGGGCGCTGCGAACGCGAGGATGGCGTGCGCGTGGGTCAGCAGTCCGCCGATGTACCACCGCGCCATCTGCGAGAGCCCGGCGTACCCGTTGCTGTCGTAGAAGAGCGGCTCGCCACCCTTCCAGAGCGACTGGTGGACGTGCATGCCGGTGCCGTTGTCGCCATAGATCGGCTTCGGCATGAAGGTGGCAACCTTGCCGTGCTTCCGGGCGATGTTGCGAACCAGGTACTTGTACCACTGGGCGCGGTCAGCCTGCTGGGTGAGCGTGCCGAACTTGATCGCCAACTCGTTCTGGCCACCGGTGGCAACCTCGTGGTGGTGGACTTCCATCTCGCAACCAACGGCTTCGAGGGCGTCGCAGAACTCGTTGCGAAGCTCGGTGAAGGTGTCGAACGGCGGCGAGGGGGAATAGCCCTCCTTGCCGGGGATCTTGAACGCCATGTTGCCACGTTCGGCGACGCGGCCGTTGGACTCATCGCGGCCGCTGTTCCATGCGGCTTCATTGGAGTCCACGAAGTAGTACGCGCTGTTCTGGCCCTGCGAGAAGCGGACGTCGTCGAAGATGAAGAACTCCAGCTCGGGGCCGAAGTAGGACGTGTCCGCGATGCCCGTGGACTTCAGGTACTCCTCCGCCTTGCGGGCGATGGTTCGCGGGTCGCGGCCGTAGCGCTGTCGCGTGAGCGGGTCCGTGACGTCGCAGATCATGCTGAGCGTCGGGGTCTGGAAGATCGGGTCGATGACCGCCGAGTCGAGGTCGGGCATCAGCAGCATGTCGGACTCGTGGATCTGCGTGAAGCCGCGCAGGCTGGAGCCGTCGAACCCGCTGCCGTCGGCGATGAGATCCGCGTCAAGGCGGTGTGCCGGCAGCGTCCAGTGCTGCCATCGGCCGTGCAAGTCGGCCACCTTGAGGTCGAGTCGCCGCACGTTGTTCGCGCGGGCCAAGTCGAGTGCTTCCTGGAGAGTAGTCACAGTCGCCTCTTTCCCCTGGCGCCCGGGTAGTGGGGCGCCCCGCTGCCAGTCCAATGCTGTCTGTTCGATCTGTCTTGCCCTGTCGGCCGATCCGATCAGGGGTGCGGGGCGATTCTGCCTCGGAAGCCCGCAGAAGGGAAGGTACGTCGGCCCCGTTTCTCGCCGGTTACTGCTTTGTTACGAACATATTGCGTTCGAGCAGTGGCATATGGACTGATTATGCGCGTTCATGCTCGGTAGGCGCGACCGGTGCTCGACCTGCGGGCATGCCTCGCTTGCGAGGGTGAATGCGTCATCCAGTGCGCGACACGGATGCTGGTCTCGTCAAAGAATCGCCTGGTGATGTCGATCGGCTGGGCCGCTGGAGCCGACCACCGGTCATTGTCGGGTCACTGCTCCGGCTGCTCGGCGGAGGCGAAGCGTGCGGTGCCCGGGCTGTCATCGATGAAGCGGTAGCCGACGTTGCGTACCGTGTCGATGAAGGCCTCGCGGCGTTCGATCTTGGCACGGATGCGGCGGATGTGAACGTCGACGGTGCGCGCACCGCCGTAGTAGTCGTAGCCCCAAACACGGTTGAGCAGCGCCTCGCGGGTGAAGGGCTTGCCGACGTTGGTGGCGAAGAAGCGGAGCAGTTCGTACTCCTTGTATGTGAGGTCGACACTCTCGCCATCGACGCTCACGGTGTATCGCTCCAGGTCGATCAGCAGCCCGCGGCGACGCAGCAGGTTGCCGTCCTCGGTGCCGGTGCGGGCCCAGAGTGTGCGCGCCAGACGGACGCGCAACTCTTCCGGCTCCACCGGTGCCATGATGAAGTCATCGATGGCGACACCGGCACCGGCCTGTGTGAGCTGATCGACGGTGGTGATCAGCAGGACGCCGATGCGCTCGGCGACCTCCGAATCGCGAAGCACGGCTGCGAGGCCGGCAGCGGTGAGGCCAATGCCGAGGTCCAGAATCATGGCAGCGGGCTGCCAGTCACGCACTGCGAGCAGGCCGGCCTCCAGGGTGCGCTCGGCGCGAAGGGTATGGCTGTCCGCACGCGTAGCGGCTGCCACTGACGCGATGTGCTGGGGGGCGTCGCTGACCAGAAGGACGCGCTGCATAGTCGGCAGTGTAATCCACCCGCCCCGGGAATGAACGCGTCGGCCGAGGTTGGGAGAATCGTGCACGGACGGTGCGCCTGTCGGCTGTGATGGCGGGCGTCCGGATTGGGGCTATGTAGGGGCAGCGGGCATTGGTATCATCAGTGCTGGCGCCCGGCAGCGGGCGGCGACGACGCCCCTCGCGTCGCGCAGGACGAGGAGACTCCCCATGGATGTCATCGAGACCACCGACCTCACGAAGATCTACCAGAACCGGTATATCGCCCTGAACGCGATGAATATGCGCGTGGAGAAGGGGATGGTGTACGGGCTGGTCGGCCCGAACGGCGCTGGCAAGTCCACCACGTTTCGCATCCTGCTGGGGCTGCAGCGCCCGACGGCCGGGAGCGTGAAGGTGTTGGGCGAGGAGATGACGGCGGAGCGGTCCGACATCCGTCGGCGTGTGGGCTTCCTGCCGACGAACCCGAGTTTCCCTCGGAACCTGACGCCGATCGAGTACCTGGAGTTCGTCGGCGCCGTGATGGGGATGCCCTCGGAGCGGACGAAGATTCGGCTGGCGACGCTACTCCAGGCGGTGGATATGACCAGCGCGGCGGGTCAGCGCATTGAGGGGCTGTCCACCGGTATGGTCACGCGCTTGGGTATCGCTGCTGCGCTGATGAACGACCCGGAGCTGCTGATCCTTGACGAGCCGACATCCGGTCTGGATCCGGCGGGGCGTAAGGAGACGATCGAGTTGATTCGCGAGCTGTCCGGTCGCGACCGCACGATCATCATCGCGACGCACATCCTCGGCGACGTGGAGCGAGTGTGCTCCGACGTCGGGATCATCTCGCAGGGACGGATCATCTACAGCGGCCCGATGGCAGAAATGCGGCGGCTGGCGCGGCACGGCACGATCGTCGTGGAGATCGAGGGGAACACGACCGCGTTCGAGCAGCAGATCCCGCTGTTGGACGATGTCGGCGCCGTGCGCTGGGAGCGCTTGGGATCCGAGTTTCGCATGAGCTTCATGGGTGCGGAGCCGCTGCCGGTGTACATCCATCGCGTGTTGGACCTCATCGATCGCACGGGCGTGGATCTGCTGCACTTCAACACGGGCACGGATGAGATCGAAGAGGCGTTCCTGCGGCGGCTGGAGGAGGATCGCACGCGCGGCTTCCTGCGCGCGTCCGCATGGGCGGCGACGCAGCGCCTTGCGGGGCACGATACGTTGCTGACCGGCGAGGTCACACCGGCGATTCCGGCAGCGACCTCCACAGGAGCGACAACGGGGAACACCACCGCTGCAACAGCGGGAGCGGAGACGGTGCATGCAGGCGTTCTGGGTCCTCCTTCAGTATGACCTGGGCCAGATGGCCCGTTCTTGGATCGTACGCGCCTGGGTGGTGCTGCTGATCTTGCCGGCCGGGTTCCTGGTGGGCGTGGCGGCAAGCAACCAGGAGTTGGCCTCCGAGACGATGGCGCTGTACGCGTATGCGTTCTTTGCGCCGCTGTCGTGGTTGGCGGTCTCCATCTTCTCGGCATCCGCGATTAGCGGAGAAGCGGGGTTGATGGCGGACGCCATCCTCTCCAAGTCCGTGAATCGCACGGAGTACGTGTCCGCGAAGATCGCCTCGCGCATTGGGTTGAGCGTTGTGGTGTTCTTCCTGGTGACGCTGCCGCTGGCGTACTTGCTGATGCGGTACGCCGTGCCGGACGCGACGGTGGGTGGGCTGGCGAACGGCTTGGTGATGGTGTGCGTGATGCTGGCGTTCCTCGCGTCGCTCGGCATCCTGCTGTCCACGGCGTTCCGGAATGTGCAGCTCGCAATCCTGGCGGTGATGGTCTCCGTGCTGTTCTCGGGCGCGCTGTTGCAGTTCCTCGGGCTCACGTGGATGAGCACGACGGCTGTCCTGAATCAGTTGCCGCAGACCTTCCGTGGCACAACGACGGTGTGGGCAACGCTGCGAGTGGTGATCGTGTTCGGCGCGCTGACGGCTGCCTCGATCACCGCAGCGGTGTGGGTGTTTCGCCGCAAGGATCTGTAGCCGTGGCATAGGCGCGGAGCCTCGGCGGCTTCCGTGTGGCGTCGGAAGAGCTGGAAGCTCCGCTCCGCACGTTCGAGGGGCGCGAGTTTCGCGGCCTGGCGCGACGACAATCGATTCATGCGGGTGGCACTCCGGCGCAGGCGGCGGGGCACGTTCGCGTGGCGTCGCGGTGATCGAGGTGGCGCCAGACGGGGTGCACGTGCAGGCGATTCGCGATGCGTCGGCAGTGATGCTGGCGCGGACGGCCGTAGTGCTGGCGGCGCTCGCGATGCTGCGTCGCGTGCTGCTGGGGTTGGCGCGCGGGCGCTAGCTGCCCTCGGCCGTCTCTGCTTCGGGATCGCGAGCCTCGAACGCGTCGCCGAAGCGTGCGAGGTGCTGTTCGCGCAGCGAGGAGATGAGCGCGACCTGCTCCGCCGACGCGAGTTCCGGCGTGAGCATGACGAGCGCGTCCTCGCCGTTGTCGGAGTAGTAGGCGCGCAGTCGTCCGACGTGCGCGAATCCAAACTTCTCATACACATGCAGCGCGGGGGCGTTCGAGGGGCGGACCTCTAGCGCGATCGTGCGCAGTTCCGACTCGGCGGCGACGTGGAATGCCTCGAGCAGCAGGCGCTGGCCGATGCCGCCGGTCTGCGCGCTCGGGTCCACGGCGATGGTGACGATGTGCAACTGGTCGACGGTGTACCAGAGGCCGAGGAAGCCGACGACGCGCTCGTCGGGGTCGCCGCCGAGGTGAAACAGCCGCCGCAGCGCGTCGAAGCCGTGTGGCGGCTCGGGCTCGCCACCACGCTCTACGGCGACGAAGTACTGTGCCAGGCCGTTGGTGATCTCGCGCTCAAACGGGGTGCGGGGGACGTTGGGGCCGTACGCGGCGCGCTCCACCCGCTGCACCGGCCGGATGTCGGCGGCGGTCATGGGGCGAATGGCGATGCGGCGTTGGGCGTCGATGGCCATGCGGGCAGTGTACCGCAGGCGACGCGCGCGCCATTGGGGGGTGTGGGGTGTCCGCCGGCCGTGGCTACCGTCGACGCATCGAGGGCGTGACTGCGATGGGGGGCTGCGGTGGCTGACCAGGAGTTCGGGCTGGAGCTGGTGGACGCGGACGGCGAGGAGCCGTCGGTCGAGGCGCTGGCGGAGTTGGCCGCGCTGGCCGAGGCGGAGGCCGTTGACGGGAGAGTGCGCGGTGCTGGTGGCGGAACTGACCGAGTCGCGGGGGCGCTGGAGGCGGAGCGCGCGGTGTTGCGCGAGGACGTGGCGCTGTTCGCCTCGGGCCATCCGGGTGACGCGGTGGTGGTCAGGGTGATCTGATCTGGCGAGGGGCTCGGACGATGGAGAGGGCAGTGGGAGGGTTTCCGCTGCCCGCGCCGGGTAACGCTCAGCGCTGTTGATACGACAAAACACTTCGTGAGTCCCACGCTGCAGTGGTCGATCGAGGAGCGAGTTCCGTGTCTGTGGGTATGCGACCTGCGAGGGGTTGCTTGCCAGCCGTGCACGCTCTTCATCCCACTGTACGAGCGGGTGGTACACGAATGTGCTGGCGTAGGTACCGGCCGTGGCCGCGCCGGAGAGCTGTGTCGAGAGGGCGCGACGGATGCCCAGTCGCTCGTATTCTGCCCGCGGCCCGAGCAGCGATGCGCGCAGTTCCGGTCCCTTGCCGGGCGTTGCCGTAGATGTCAGCACCGATCGCCTCGAAATTACAAGCAGTATGTCGACGCTAGCGGGCGGCGTTGGCACAGAGCACCGCTTGCTGGTGGCTGGCCTCGCCTTCCGAACGTGCGTTCGATATACTCGCTCGCATGGCAGAGCGGCTGGCAAGGAGCGGGTAATGACCGAGGAGGATCGGGGGGCACTCGCGCACGCGGAGTCGCTGGAGGATGCCGAGAGTGAACCGACACTGCGGCCGCGGCGCATGGATCAGTACTTCGGGCAGGACGCCGTCAAGGAGAGCCTGCGCATTTCGATCGCTGCTGCGCGGGCGCGCGAGGAGCCGCTGGACCACATTCTGATTTACGGGCCGCCCGGCCTCGGCAAGACGACGCTCGCGATGATCCTCGCCCAGGAGATGGGCGTTTCGATCCGCGTCACCGCCGGTCCCGCGATCGAGCGCACCGGTGATCTCGCGTCGATGCTCACGACGCTTCAGACCGGCGACATCCTGTTCATCGATGAGATTCACCGGCTCCCTCGTGTTGTGGAGGAGCTCCTCTACCCGGCGCTGGAAGACTTCGCGCTGGACATCATCCTTGGCAGCGGGCCGCAGGCACGCGACGTGCGGCTGCGGCTCAACCACTTCACGCTGATCGGTGCCACCACGCGGTACGCGCTCATCTCTCAGCCGCTGCGGGATCGTTTTGGTTCGACGTACCGGCTGGACTTTTACGACGAGGCGGCACTCTCGCAGATCGTTCGTCGCTCCGCTGGCGTGCTCTCATGTGTCATCGATGAGGATGGGGTGCGCGAGATCGCGCGACGCTCGCGCGGCACCGCCCGGGTAGCGAACCGGCTGCTGCGGCGGCTGCGCGACTACGCGCAGGTGGAGGGCGAGGGCGTGGTCACTGGGTCGCTCGCTGCGGCTGCGCTGGAGCAGTTGCAGATCGATGCGATGGGACTGGACGCGATGGACCGCGAGCTACTCCGCGTGCTCATCGAACGCTTCGGGGGTGGCCCCGCTGGCCTCGAGACGCTCGCGGCGGCGGTATCTGAGGAGGCTGACACGATCATGGATGTGTATGAGCCGCACCTACTGAAGATTGGGTTCCTACAGCGCACGCCACGGGGTCGCATCGCCACTCGCTTTGCGTACGAGCACCTCGGCGTCGAGTTGCCGCGCGTGCGAGCGCTGGGTGATACGCCGCAGTCTCCCCTGTTCGATGTGGATGCTCGGTAAGAGCCCCACCTATCCCGCTGCGGGCGAAGTGGGCACGGGGATCTGGAATAAACCTGTTTCAGTGACGAGCATCGTGCTTCACGCGATGTCCGTGTGCAGGCCATCGGGCAGCGCGAGGCCCGTGTGGTGTCCCAGCACACGCGATGCGATGCGGTCGTCTTGCCGGCATGTCTCGGTGCGGATCAGTCAATTGCGCGCGACCTTCCGCAGCAGCGGGCCGAACTCCGTTCGCAGTGCGACTCTTGAGCGATTGCCGTTAGGATCTCCGAAGGCGATGCGCGGCGTCTCGGCTAGGTCGTGCATCGTGCGATACACCAGATCCACTTAGTCGACATGGAGCCGGATACCGCCGCACTGCAGTCGGTCCAGGAGATACGCGCGCGCCTGCTCTGGGAGTTCCCACACTGCGCCTGGTGGCATTGAGATATTGGATATCGCGCGCCTCCTCGACGTTCTGCTGCACGGCGAGCGATGGTCCTGAGCGCTCGAGGATGCGGCTGAACTGTGTGAGCGCGTGGTGCAGTTCGACCCGCGACGCGCGCCGCGGCTGGATGTCGGAAGAGCCCCAGAACTGCTTCGGACGCGGCGCCCTCGATGCTGGCTGAGGGGCACACGGTCGCCTCCTACACCCTCCGATTGAGATCAGACGGCTGGGCGCGTAGCGGCGGCCGAACCGCGCTGCCGGATGGTGTTGGCGATCGATCCGAACTGCGCCCGGGCGCTGTTCAACCTTGCGAGCATTCGATCGGATGGGAACGCGACCGCAGAGGCAATCGAGTTGTGTCGATGGGCGATCGGCGCGAATCTACTGTCCGCGCTGGCCGATCTCAACCTGGGGTTCGGACTGCAGAGGGCCGGTGAGCGCGAGGCATCGGGAAACCGCGTTCGCGCGTGCGGTAGCGCTTGATGCGAGCCTCGAGCGGCGCCTCCGGAGGCCGTCGGATGGCTTCGCCCCCGTGCTCAACGCCTACGTGGCGGCGGATCTAGCCGACGCGCCGAGGCGCTCCCGCAACGCCTGCCGAGTGGTCTCCGCCGCCGGGTCGACGACCCAGCCCCGACGCCGCCCCTGCGCGTGGAGCAGGTCAAGGTAGGTCAGCGCCGCGATCTCCAGCGAGTACTCGGCGATCTCTACGACGGCTTCCAGCGCCGGCCAGCGTCGACGCTTCGATGGTTCGATCTTGTCGGCGATCACCATCGCCCAACCCTCCGGAGTGAGGTCGGGGTGCCCGGCGGTGTGGAAACGCACCGCGTGCAGCACGATGGGGTCACGCACCCACCCGCGCTCCGACAGCGCGATCGCCCCCAGCGGGCCATGCAGGAGGATCGGGGCGGATCGTTCCGCCTCGTTCACCGGCAGACGGCGGCGTTCGGCCTCGGCCAGCAGTTCGGCGGCGGGTGTTGCTCGCAGCACGTCGTGCGCCTGTGCCATCAGCACCGTGGTCTCCACGTCCAGTCCGTGGCGCCGCGCGAGCGACTCGGCGGTGGCAACCACACGGTCGATGTGCTTCACCAGCCCCGCGGGGAGCAGCGGAATCATGCGTGCGCGTAGCACGTCGCGGCCGATGGCGTCTCGATCAAGATATGTCGTCATCGTCTCAGTCTACCGGGCGCGCACTGTTTGGCGCCGCACGCGTATCGGGGAGTTCTTGATATGGGGGCGCAGTACATCGTCGCTACGGTGTAATCGACGATGTGCCGCGCAGGAGGCGAGCAATATGGCGACACCGCGATGGGTGAACGGCGAAAGTGGAGCCGCTCCGTCGGCATGGTTGTGGCCGCTCGCGATTTGGGCAGCGGCGGCCATATTGGCGGTCGGGTCGATCTTCTCGGTGTGGGGCGCTTCGTGGCTGCTGACCGCCATTGCCGGTGGACTGCCGTTGCTGATCGCCGGCGGGCTGCAGATGGCGTGGACCACCGGCCGCAACAGTCGAGTCCGCCTCAATGAGGAGCGCGCGGAGATTGCGGCGATGCTGCATGACCTGCGAGGACCCCTGCTGACCGCTAGAAGCTATCTCGACCTGCTGGGAAGTGATGTGCTCGGCACCCTACCGCCTGAGGCGATGGATGGCGTGCAACGAGCCGCGGCGGCCACCGCACGCGCGCAGGCACTGGCGGCTGCAATCGGTGCGCCGACGCCTCCCGCCAGCGCATGGGAGCGTGTGGAACTCGCATCGCTGCTTGACGAGGTGCTCGCGGCGCTCGCGGGCGAGATCTCGTCCAGCGGCGCGAAGGTGACGGTGCAGGCGCTGCCGACGGTGCGCGGGGAGCGTCAGGCGCTCTATCGCGTGTTCGCGAACCTCATCGAGAATGCGATCAAGTTCGCACAGCCGGGTAGCGCACCGCGCATCGCGCTGTCAGCGGAGCAAGACGGATCGCGGCCGGTGATCGCGGTGCGGGACTGGGGCATCGGCATCCCGCTCGCTGAGCACGATCGCGTCTTCGAGCCACGACAGCGCGGCAGCGAGGTCGGCAACCGCCCCGGCTCCGGTCTGGGGCTGGCTACGGTTCGGCGCCTCGTGCGCGCGCAGCATGGCGATGTCTGGGTGTCCACGCACGCAGCATCCGGGAGCTGCATCCACGTCGCGCTACCCGCCGCGTAGCCCAGCAGGCCCAGCAGCCTGGGAACCCGACGCCCGGTTCCCCTCCCCCGCTCAGTGGCGCGAGGGGAGCACCAGGGAACGAGCGAAATGCAGAGCCCCTCGCCCAGGAACTGGGAGAGGGGCTGGGGTGAGGGTCCGTACTCCGGAGATCGGTGTTCCGCGGTCCGCGCCTACGCCGCTACTCGATGCGCATCTCCCGCAGCCGCGCGATACGATCCGCGGTCGATGGGTGCGTACTGAACAGGCCGGCCATGCTGCGACCGCTCAGCGCCGCCAGCGGGTTCACGATGTAGAGGTGGGCTGTCGATTGCGGGACGGCCAGCGGGATGCGCGCGGCCCCCATTTCCAACTTCGCCAACGCGGACGCCAACGCTTCCGGGTCGCCGACTGTTCGCGCACCGTCGCGGTCCGCCTGGTATTCGCGTGAGCGCGAGATCGCCAACTGAATCAACGTCGCCGCAATCGGCGCGATGATCACCGCCACCAGTCCGGCCAACGGGTTCCCACGCTCGTCGCGCGAGCCGCCGAACCACATCGCCATCCATGACAGCGTTGAGATCGCCGATGCGATCGTCGCGACCACGGAGGATGTCAGGATGTCGCGATTGCGTACGTGGGCCATCTCGTGACCCAGCACGCCGATCAACTCGCGATCGGTGAGCAGCGAACGGATACCGGTGGTGACGGCGACTGCCGCGTTCGCCGGGTTGCGCCCGGTCGCGAAGGCGTTGGGCTGCGGCGAGTCGATGATGTATACGCGTGGCATCGGCATGCCGGAGCGTTGAGCCACGTCCTCCACCATCGCGAACAGGTGCGGATCGTCCTCACGCTCGATCTCGCGCGCGCCCGAGGTGCGAAGCACGATGGCGGCTGAGAACCAATACGAGCCGATGTTCATGATCGCGCTCATCACGAAGAAGATCCCCGCGCCGCGCACCCCGCCCAGCATTCCGCCCACGGCGACCAACAGTCCGCTGATCGCAGCCAACAGCACGATCGTCTTGAGGTTGTTCATCTCACTCTTCCATCCGGTGGGATCCGGTTGCCCATCAAGTGTATCGCGGTCGGGCGCGATCGTGCTTCGTTGACGTGTGTCGATGACCTCGCCACTCGCGGCAACATCGCCGGCACGGGTACCGACTTACGGTCGTGGCGGGAGCTCCGGCAGGCGGAAGCCGGGCGGCGGTGCCCACGGCACGCCGGATGCGCCGCCGAGTTGCGAGATATCGACGACGTTGCCGGCGTCCACCTCGCGCTGCAGTTGGCCTACGGCGTCAGCGCGCCGCTCCTGTGCCTCGTGCGTGAGTTCCAGATCCTCGTCCATGCGGTCCTGCAGCACGCGTTCCGGTGCATCGGAGCTGCCGGGCATGCGCGCCTCAATGACCCCGTCCATCACCGAGTAGTAATGGTCGCCGAGGAATTGCAGCGGTCGCTGATCCGGCGATTGCAGCAGCCAGCGATCATCGAAGGCGGTTGGGTCGACGTGCACCGCGACCACCAGCCCGACGAACAGCAGATGATCGCCCAGCGGCACCACCTGCCGCACCTCGCATTCCACCCACGCGAGGCAGCCCGTCAGCAACGGCGCGTCCACGTGCGTGGCGGTGAACGTCTCCAGTTGCGTCACCTCGAACTTGTCGACGCGCGCGCCGGTCAGTCCGCCGAGGTACTGCACGTGATGCAGCAATCGACGAGCCGGAATGTTGATTGCGAACTGCTCCGAGTGGCCGATGACGTCCGCGCTATGGCGGCTCTGCTCGATTGCGATGCCGACCAGCGGCGGGTTGGCGGAGAGGGGCGTGTGCCAGGCAATGGGGAGCACGTTCGCGTGCCCACGGTCGTATGCGGTCACCAGGGCGACCGGCCCTCCGAGCAACACGCGGCTGGCCGAGGTCACGGGGCGGCGTTCGATTCCGGGCGGGGCTTCTCGTACCACGCGCTCAGTATACGTGGCCCCCGTACCTCCCTCGGTACGTCGACGGCGCGCCAGCACCGACGGCCGCGCCCGATGTCGCGTTACAATGCCCGCCCAACCGAGTGCCCGCTCCGAAAGTGACCGTGGTGACCGCTGCACGCCGCACGCTGCTATTGGTGTGGATGCTCCTGTTCGGGTGTGTGGCGGCTCAGGCCGACTCCCGTCCGCCCTCGTGGATCCTGATCTCACCGGCGGCCGTCGGGATGCGAGAACCCTCGCTGTCTCCCCTCCTGCGCGAAGTCGCGCCGATGGAGCTCTCGCGCGACACGTTCGACGAGGGGCGCGCGGGCCCCGGCCAGCAGGCGGTGGCCGTCACTTCCATTCTGGGCGCGGACCGCTGGCGCTCGGCTGGATTCACTGGCTATGGCGTGCGAGTGGCGATCATCGATCGTGGGTTCGAGGGCGCGGAGGAGCTGCGCGGCACCGGATTGCCTTCGAACGTGCGACTTCGCTCCTTCCGCGCCGATGGCGACCTAAACGCCGGGAGCGAGCACGGGACACTCGCGGCCCGTGTGGTCACGAGCATGGCCCCGCGCGCGGAACTCTACCTGCTTAACTTCTCTACCCCCGCCGAGCTCGCCGCACTGGTCGATTTTGTGACCGCAGAGCGTATTCAAGTGGTGTCGTTCTCGCTGTCGTTCGTGTTCGTCGGGCCGGGCAACGGCACGGGCGCGGTGGACGACGTGATCGGTCGCTCCGCCTCGGACGGCGCGTTCTGGGCAGTCGCCGCAGGTAATTGGGCTGGCCAACACTGGTCGGGCACGTTCACCGATCGCTCCGGCAATACCGTGCACGAGTTCGCACCGGGCCTGGAAGACGATGGGCGGCTCTATCGCGCGCAGGACCTGATCACCGTCGCGCTGCGATGGGACAACGCATGGGGCGCGGCGTGCGATGACTACGACCTGGAGCTCTTCGGCCCCGATGGGGCACTCGTCCGCGCGTCGCGACAGGTGCAGGACTGTCACGGCGACCCGGTCGAGAAGATCGAGGTGCTGGCGACGCGCAGCGGAAGATATCGCGCGCGAGTGATCCGCGTGGTGGGGTCCGCCGCGCGTCGATTCGACCTCGTGATGCTGGGGACACCGGATCGCGGCGACGTGCTGGACCTCTCGACCGCCGCGAGTTCGCTGCTGGAGCCGGCGGAGCATCCGAGCGTGTTCACCGTGGGCGCTGCGGCGGCCGGCAACCCGATGCAGGTGGCGCGCTTCTCGTCGCGCGGGCCGACGGTGGACGGGCGGGTGAAGCCGGACATCATTGCGCCGTCAGGGCCGCAATCGTTCGGCGATGGCTCGTTCTCCGGCACCAGTGCGGCCACCCCGTACGTTGCCGCTGCCGCCGCGCTGCTGCTGGAGGCGTCGCCCGGGCTGACTCCCGCCGAGGTGCCCGCGCAGCTCCGCGACCGCGCGCTCGACGTGCCGCCGGCCGCTGCGGACTCCGAGTCGGGCGCGGGGCTGCTGCAGATGGGGACGGTGAGTGGGTTTGGGCCACTGCTGCCCCCGGGCGCCAGCGCAGCGTCGTTCGTCGACTTCACGCCGCGCGATTCGGCGGTGGCGGTGTACCGGTATCGAGGGCCGTCCGGGTTCCCCGCGCGCTTCGGGTACATGCTGACGGGAAGCCGTACGCCTGTGGCCTTCTATCGCCTGGACGTGGTGCGCGCTCGCTTCGACGCGTTTGTCATGCGCGCGCCGGCGTCCGTCGATACGTTCGACGTGTTCAACGACGGTGACTTCATCTTCGTGCGGTTCCAGTAGGGCGTTTGACCGGTCCGCGACAGACGCGACAGCCCCTCAGCTCGATCGAGTGACGCTGACTGTCGAGGCGGCTACGGCGCGACGGTGCCAGCGCGCGTTGTGGCGGTGGCGGTGGCGGTGGCGGTCGGCGTCGGTGTCGCCGTGGTCACGGCTGCGGGTGCAACCGTGGGTGCAGGCGCTGGCGTCGAGGTTGGTGTCGCGGTAGAGGCGGCAGCGGGGTTGCCCGTCGACGCGCCGACGGCCGACTCCGCACCGAGGAAGCGCGTGGCGGTGACTTTGCCGTCCTGCGTCGCGCGCTGCGCGGCGGCCAGCGCGTCCTCCACGCCGACGGCGGCCTGGAGCGTGCCCAGCACGGTGCTGCTCTGCGCGATGGCGCGCTGGTAGTTCTCCACGTGTGTCTTGGAGACGCTCTGCGGCTGGGTCTCGATGCGGTTGGCGGCAGCCGTTGTGCTTTCGGTGATCGTGCGCAGCAACGACGCGTCGACCGGCTGGCCGTTTCGGGAGCGCTGGTTCAATTCCGCGAGGGCGGTAGTGACGCGCGCGAACTCGACGTCCGCGCCGCCGGTGGCGAGGCTGGTGAGGTTTGTAGCAAGCGCCGGGCGGTTCTCCTCCGGTGCCAGCGCGAGCGGCGTGAAGAGCACCAGTCCGGCCGCAGCGGCGGCAGCCGCTACCGGCGCGAACACCGTCCAGCCGCGATGCCGGACGACGAAGTCGATGATTCCCGTGCGCTGGGTCGCCCCGGCACGAGTCGCGGCAGGATAGCTCGGCGCGAGGCCCGCGACGCGCTGCTGCTCAAGCGTGTGCAGCACGAAGGCGCGCGAGCGAGCGCGATAGGAGTGGAACGCGACCGTCTCGGTGGCGCCCAGTCCCGGCTCCCGCACCGCGTCCGCTGTGCGCAGCAGCGAGGCGAGTTCGGCGTCCACGAGGGCGTCGACGTCCGGCTGGCCACCCGCCTCGAGCGTGTCGAGGACGCCGGCGAACCGCTCTGCGGCGGCTACGTCCTCGGGCGTCTCGTGCTGTCCTAGCCGTTCGTCCATCAGTCTCGCTGATCCCCTCGTACCTGTTCTCGTCGTACCTCGAACCGCTCCACATCGCGGGCGGTCCGGCTGCTTCCCTCTTCCACGTCTGCAAGCAATCGCTTGAGACGCTGTACCCCTTTGTGCTGGAGCACCTTGACGTTGGTCGGGTGCTTGCCCAGCGCCTCCGCCGTCTCCGCGATGCTCAGGCCGGAAGCGAAGCGCAGGAGGATGACCTCTCGCTGGGCTTCTGGCAGCTCGCGAACCGCGACGAACACCTCCTCGATGGTCAACTTGGTCTCCGTGAGCTCGGCGGGCCCGCGAGTATGGTCGCGGATGCGCTCGTCCAGCTCGGCCGTCGCGCCGCGCAAGGCGGTGCGGCGGTGGAAGGAGACCACGTGGTTATGCGCGATGCGGAAGAGCCACGCCCCGAAGGGCACCCGCTCGATCCGCTGCCCGGCGGAATCCGTGGCCGGCTGCCACTGGAACCCGTCGATCGCTCCCAGCACCTTGAGGAAGATCTCTTCCGCAAGGTCCTCCGCATCCGTCTCATTGCCAACCCTCGTCAGGCAGTAGCGATACAGCCTGGGCAGATAGGCGTCATACAGGAGCCCAAGGGCTTCCTGGTCTCCACCACGGGCGCGATCCACGTAATCGCGTTCCACGGCGGGCGACAGACGGTCTGAGGGGGGAGGTTCGGACACGCGTCCTCCGGGTGGCCCGTGCTACCGCAGCGGTGTCGAGGTTGCCTATTCCCAGTGTTGCCGCTGTTGGCTGCAACGTGAGAGGCACTTCCTTCGTTCTCGCTATGGTACCGCTGCTGCTCCCCGGTCGTGTTCCCCGCTCGAATATGGAAACACGCGAGGGGGCAGAAGGTTAACGGGCGGGCGCGATGGGAGGCTGTGACCCTCGGGGCCTCGAGGAAACCCCCACACTGGCCCCGAGTAGGGAGCCCTCACCACAACCCTTCCCCCGGGGCGGGGCGAGGGGGCAAGAAAGAAGGTCGGGATGCCGGACTGCGCCGCGGCTTCTCGGAACCGCCGGCGGTCCAACGCTTCCCCTCGGCTGTCGAGGAAACCCCCACCCTGGCCCTCCCCCGTGACGGGGGGAGGGGATCGGACGAAAGATGGAGAGGGGGCGAAGCACGATCAGAACCCCTCGCCACGTCCGTGGGGAGAGGGGCACGGGGTGAGGGCTCCCACCTCTCCCGCCAGCACATGCGTACTACGAATGTGCTGGCGGAAAAGAATTTGTGGGTTTTCCGGGGGAAGCGTTAACCCGCAACCTCGGGTATCGTTCTCCTCTGTGTGCACCAGGGGCGGATCTCGCCCCCGGCGCGTCGGCTCGTCGAATCGATTGGTCTTCGGACCGGCCGAGGCGAGGTTCCGGCAGTCGCACGATATGAATGAGGAGTAGGGCACACGGAGACAGGCACAGTTGACTGGCGAGGGCGCGCCGCTGGTGGCGTCCCGCTCGAGCGGCGGCATCAGAGCTCGCCCCCCGAACCCGGTCAATGCGAATCCTGTCAGTCAGCCCGCCACAGATGAGAGGGGCGCCTTCAGGGAACCAGAACTGACCGACAACCAAGTTTCAGTAGTCCTGGAGGACTAACCTTGAGTTTCATCAATAAGTTTGCTTGGAGCGGCGTAGCCGTCGTCCTGGCTGTGGTCCTGGGGCTGGGCGTCATGGCGCCCCGGCCCGCGTCTGCGGCTGCCTTGATCAGTGTGACCGCTGGTGCCGTAAAGACGGTGTCGATTGCTACGAACACCGCGACGGGTACTGGTGCCTGCACCATTATCTCGAACATGGTGTTCGATGAGGCGGCTGCCGCCGACGTGACGTCCGGCCGAACCTTCGTTCTGACCCCACCGACCGGTTGGACGTTCTGCGCCAACGGCAGCGTGGCTGTAACGAGTGTAGTTGCGGCTACACCGAGCACTACTCCGGTGACGGCGTCGGTAGCCTTGGCTGCAAACGTCCTCACGGCGACGACGTCAGGTACGAGCACTGGCGCCCTGGCCAGGTTCACCTGGTCCGGTGTTGGCCTTCGCCCGGACACGGCTGCGAGTGCGAGCGGCACCATTGCGCTCACGGGTACT
>QWRD01000018.1 GCA_003670575.1 Chloroflexota bacterium | reverse complement strand
GAGGAGGCTGCGGCGGCGGTGCGCGCGGCGATCGCCGATGAGCCGCCGGCAGAGCCGGGCGACGGCGCCACAGCGCGAGTGGGTGCGGACCCGGAAATCGACGCCCTGCGCACGCTCGCGACGGACGCACGAGGCGCGCTCGCGGCGCTGGAGGCAGCGGAACGGGCGCGCACCGGCTTGAACGCGCTGAAGGTCGGGTATCACCGGGTGTTCGGGTACTACTGGGAACTGCCAGCCTCGCAGGCAGGGAACGCACCGCCGGAATACGAGCCGCGGCAAACACTGTCCAACGCACAGCGCTATCGCGACCCCACGCTCGCAGCGCTGGAGACGCGCATCCTCGGCGCTCGCGAGCAGCTGCTGGAGGCCGAGCGCGCGCTGATCGAGCGGGTGCGTGCGCAGTTGGCGCTGTCCGGCCCGGCGATCGCACGCGCTGCGGAGGCGGTCGCGGCGCTCGATGTCGCCAGCGCGCTGGCAGAACTGGCCACCGAGTGCGGCTACGTGCGGCCCGTACTGGCGGACGGCGGGGCGTTGGAGATCATCGGCGGTCGCCACCCGGTCGTGGAGCGTCGACTGCCCGCAGGGGCCTTCGTCCCGAACGACTGTGTGTTGGGTTCCACCGGGTTGGGCGCCAGCCAGACCAGCGGCGGCGCAGACATCGTGCTGCTCTCCGGCCCGAACATGGGCGGGAAGTCGACGTACCTGCGGCAGGTGGCCCTGTGCGTGCTGCTCGCGCAGTGCGGGTGCTACGTCCCGGCAGAGCGTGCGCGCGTGCCCGTGGTGGATCGCATCTTCTCCCGCGTGGGAGCACAGGACGACATCGCCGCAGGGCAATCGACGTTCATGGTGGAGATGGTCGAAACCGCCACCATCTTACATAACGCCACCGAGCGATCGCTCGTACTGCTGGACGAGGTCGGGCGGGGCACTGCCACACAGGACGGCCTCGCGATCGCACGCGCAGTCGTCGAGCACCTGCACCATCGCCCGAAAGGGACACCGCGCACGCTGTTCGCGACGCACTTCCAGGAGCTGGCAGCGCTGGCGGCGGTTCTCCCACGCGTGCAGAACCGCGCGGTCGCTGTGGTCGACGATGGCGGGGAGGTGGTGTTCCTGCATCGCATCGTCGATGGCGCAGCGGACCGCTCCTATGGCGTCCACGTGGCGGCACTCGCGGGGCTGCCTCGGGCGGTGGTGGCGCGCGCGCAGGAGCTGCTGCGCGAGGCAGAAGTGAGTGCGGGGTCAACCGCTGCTGCGGCGGCCGCGGCGGCTACCCGCAGCGGCACAGCGCCGCACCAGGCATCGTTGCTGGAGGCGGATACGCTCGTGCGGATCGTCGCGGACGTGGAGCCGGACGCGCTCACGCCGCTGGAGGCGCTGCAACGGCTGTACGAGCTGCGTGCCGAGGCCCGCCGCCAACTGGGCGTCGAGGGATGAACACTGCCGGTCGATCGACAGTAGCAAGCGGGCAGCGGCAGCTAGCGGCCTCGGCTGGGATCGGCGTCCGGCCCGGAGGGTGGTGGCCCATCCGCGGCGCGGGAGAGCCCAGAGATCGCGAGCGTGTAGACCGGATGGCTCAGTGCAGCGGCCAGATCCAGCAGCGGGGGACCGCTGGGTCGCGACTGACCGCTATCGCGCAGCAGCGCGATCAACATCGGCGCGCGCAACTCGGGATCGCGGCTCAGCAGCAGCGCAGCCGCGCCGGCGACCAGCGGGGCGGCGAACGAGGTGCCCGAAGCCCTGGCGTACGGCTGATCCTCGATGCAGACCCAGCCGCGCTGGCCACAGGATGGCGCCGGCAGCGGCGCGACGATCCTCGAGGCGGGCGCGAGCAGTCCCAGCTCTGGCCCGACGTTCGAGAACGGCGCGATCTGGCGGTAGTCGACGATGCCATCGGGCTGGGTCAGTCCGGATCCGCCGACCGCCAGCACGCCGGGGTACGCGGCAGGGAACTGCACGCGTGCGCCGCCTTCGTTGCCAGCAGAGGCGATGATCAGCACGCCGTAGCGGTCGACGGCCTCGCTCACCGCCTTGCGCAGCACGCGACTGTCGCTCGGACTGCCGAACGCCACCACGATGATGTGCGCACCCGAGCGAGCGGCGTACAGGATGCCCGCGGCGGCGTCCGACACGCGACCGGTCGCGGTGCAGTCCAGCACCTTCACCGCCAGCACCCGCGCGTCCCACGCGATGCCGGTGCCGCCGACCGCGTTGTCGCCGGCAGCGGCCGCGATGCCGGCCACGAACGTGCCATGGCCCTCGTCGTCGTAGCCGCCACCGTGCGGCGCTGGCAGCGCGTAGCCGCACGAGGGGTCAGCCGCGGCAGGCGAGACGAAGCTGCAGCCTGCGAAGTCATCGATGCAACCGTTGGCGTCGTTGTCCGCGCCGTCGTACGCCTCGGCCGTGCGGTACGCGATGCGCGCCGCAAGATCGGGGTGGGAGTTGTCGATCCCGGTGTCGATCACCGCAATGGTGACCAGCGCGGCGCCGGTGCGACGCTCCCACGCCTCGGGGGCGTGAATGGCATCCAGGTACGGCCGCTGGGTGCCGAGCAGCGCGTCGTCCGGGAGCCGATCGGCGCGGACCAGCGCGTCCGGCTCCACGCTGGCGGCCAGCCCGCTGTCTGCCAGCCGAACGGCCAGCGCCTGTGCGTCCATTCGCTCCGGGACGCGCACCCGGATCGCGGGAACCAGCGACGAGGTGGAAACGACCTCGTAGCCGAGGCGGGTCAGCGTGCTGGCCAGCGCGTCACGCCCCAGGCGACCGGCCGGGGTGACGAGCAGCAGGTCAGTGTCGTCCGGCACGGGCGAGGCGATCACGGCGTTCGCGTGTTCGATGTCCGCGAATGTGGCGCGCGCGGCGATCGATCTGACGCGAGGCACGCTGGTGATGACGACGCCGGACGCGGTTCGTCGGCCCGGTTCCGTGAGGATCAGACTGGAGACACTCAACAGCAGCAGCAAGAGTGGCAGGGAGAGACGGTGTCGCAGCTCGGCCATCCCGTCCCGCGCGATCACACGCGCCATCATGCTACGAAGCACCTGCGGGCGGGGCAAGCGAGCGTCCAGGCGGAGACGGGCCAATGACCGACCCGCGCGATGCGTCGACGCCGGCGCGCGCTCCGATCCGGATCCTGCCGCCCACGGTGGCCGCACGCATCGCGGCCGGCGAGGTGATCGAGCGGCCAGCATCGGTGGTGAAGGAGCTCGTCGAGAACGCGATCGACGCCGGTGCGCGGCTCGTCGAGGTATCGATCTGGGGTGGCGGGCTGGATCGCATCCGCGTACGCGATGACGGCTGCGGCATCCCCGCCACCGAGATCGCCGACGCCTTCGAGCGGCACGCGACCTCCAAGCTGCGCGACGAGCACGAGTTGTTCGCGATCCAGACGCTCGGGTTTCGCGGCGAGGCGCTGGGCGCGATCGCGGCTGCCGCCGATGTCGACTTCGTCACGCGGCCACCCGGCGAGACAGCGGCGGCCAGTGCGCACGCGCGCGGCGGGCGCATCGAACGCATCGGCGGCGCCGGTGCCGCGCCGGGAACCAGCGTGGAGGTGCGCGAGCTGTTCGGGGCGCTGCCCGCGCGCCGGCGGTTCCTGCGCACGCCCGCCGCCGAGGCACGCGCGGTGGCCGCAGTGGTGGAGGCGTACGCGCTGGCGTACCCGGCCGTCGCGTTCCGCCTGACCATCGACGATCGTCGCGTGCTCACCACTGATGGCAGCGGCGACCTGCGCGCGGCGTTCGCGGCGGTGCACGGCGAGGCGCTCGGCGCGGTGCTGCTGTCCGCGTCAGGCGAACGCACCGCTGGCGTAGCACCAGAACCGAACGCCTCGGGGGCCGAGGAGCGCGCCTCCGTCCAGGTGGAAGGGCTCGTGGGGCCACCCTCACTGCATCGCGCCTCGCGGCGCTTGCTGACGCTGTTCGCCAACGGGCGCGCGATCAGCTCCCGGACGCTCACGCACGCGGTGGAGGAGGCGTTCGCGGGGCTGCTGCCGATCGGCCGGCACCCGGTCGGACTGCTGCGGATCACAGTGCCGCCCGACCAGATCGACGTGAACGTCCATCCGACGAAGGCCGAGGTACGCTTCCGCTTCGAACGGCTGGTGTACGCCGCCCTCGGTGCCACCGTGCGCGACGCGCTGGCGAGCGCCGGCATGCCGCTGGCGCCGACGCCCGACGGCGACTGGGCGCGCGCCCCTCGCGGCCTCGAGGGGAGCGAACCGGCAGCGTGGGCAGCCGGACGCGCGGTGATTGCGGGCGCACGGCTTGCTGGCTTTGGCGCGACCGGTGAGGCGGCGCTCGCACGTCCCTCGTTGGAGGCGTGGTCGCGGGGTAAGTCGGTCAGCGTCGAGGCGATCACGGCCGCCGCACAGCCAGCGCTGCCGATGAGCGAGCGGCTGCCCGCGCTACGCGCGCTCGGTCAGGTGGAGGCGACCTACATCGTCGCCGAGGCGCCCGATGGGCTGTGCCTCGTCGACCAGCATGCCGCGCACGAGCGGGTGCTCTACGAGCAGGTGCTGGCCGACCGCGCGGGCGGAGTGCTGGCGCAGCCCCTGCTCGCCGCGATCGTCGTGCCGCTCTCCGGTGCCCAACTGGCGCTGGCGAGCGAGTTCGCGGCGGAGCTGGCCGCACTCGGGTTCACAGCGGATGAGACGGATGGTGCGGCGGTACTACTGCGCGCGATGCCGGCGACGTTGGCCGGACGCGACCCGGCAGCTGCGCTGGTCGATTACCTCGAACGACTGGCGGCTGGCGATGACCGTGTGCCCGGCCCGGATCGCGCCGCCGCGACGCTCGCGTGCCGCGCAGCGGTGATGGCCGGCGATCGACTCGACCTCGAGCAGCAGCGCGCGCTCCTGCGAGCACTCGAGGGCTGCGCCTCCCCGCACACCTGCCCACACGGCCGCCCCACCATGCTGCACCTCAGCAGCGAGGCGCTCGCGCGCTCATTCGGGCGGCGGTAGCGGGCGCGCTCGCACCTCAGCATGACGCGGAGCAGGCTGACCCGCCCCGCCTAGAACAGCGGCGGGAGCCCCTCGCGGCTGGCACGCCAGCGCAGCAGCCGCGCCACCACGCGAGCGGCTCGCAACACCGTGGGGAACGCGGCCACACCGTGCTGGTACGCCTGCTCGAAGAAGATGCGCGTCGATACCGGGTCGCGGCCGCGACGGATCACGGCGAGCGGCCGTCCGCTTTCCGCCTGCAGCGCCCCAAAGTACACCGCGGCGGATCGAGCCCGCTCCGCGCGCGCCATGGCACGAGCCTCGGCGTCCGGGTCGGGAGCGCCGGGTCGACGATCCTCCGCGCGCTCCTCGGGGCGACCGCCAGCTGCATCGGGCGGGGGCGGGCCCTCGGCGCTGGTAAACAGCAAATCGAAGCCCGGCGCCCGGGCACACAGCGCGATCACCTGCTCCGGGATCTCCAACCGCTCGCCCCCAAGGAAGGTCGCGTCGATCGGGTTGCGGGTACTATTGCCCGCGACCGGGATGTACTCACGCAGCGCCGTGCGCGTCGCCTCCGACAACTCCGGCAGGTCGAGGCCCTGGCGCGCGATGCTGTCCGCGGACAGCACGGAGAAGCCGCCACCGGTGCCCAGCAGGATGCCGCGGCCGCCCTGCACGTGACGGAGCCCGCTGCTCACCGCGACGGCGAGGTCGTGCAGCTCCTCCATGTCATCGACGAGCATTGCGCCGGTCTGGCGGCACAGCGCCTCGAACACCGCCCCGGAGCCCGCCAGCGATCCCGTGTGCGACTGCGCGGCACGAGCGCCGGTCGCGGTAATGCCGCCCTTCAGCACGATCACCGGCTTCACGGCAGCGCACCGCTTCAGCGCCGCGAACAGCTCCCGGCCGCGCCCCGCACCCTCGAGGTACGCGACCACCAGCACGCTGTCCGGATCCTCGGCGGCGTAGTCCAGCAGTTGGGCAGCATCGATGTCTGCGCCGTTGCCAAACGAGACGAGCTTGGAGAAGCGCGGGCCGCGCTCGGCGAGTTGCAGCATCTCGATCGCGTTCACGCCCGACTGCGAGAGCCCGAAGACAGTTCCGATCTCCTTCGGTTGATTGGGCGCGAACGCGATGCGCTCGGACGGGACGTAGAGGCCGAGGCAGTTCGGACCGATCACCCGGATGCCGCTCGCGCGCGCCATCGCGATCACGGCACGTTCCGCATCGGCTGATTCGGCGTCACCGGCCTCGGAGAACCCGGCGGTGAACAGGTGCAGCGAGCGCACGCCCTTGGCGATGCACTGCTCGACGAGCGCATCGACGCCCACGCGTGGGATCGAGGAGATGACGTGGTCGACGGGGCCGAGGCAGTCCAGCACCGTCGGATAGCAGCGCACACCCTGGATCTCGCTCGCGCGCGGATGCACGAGGTACAGCGGGTGGCGTTCCTGGTACTGCTGGTCCAGCAGCCCACCGAGGAACGCGCTGCGCCGCGCGCCCTCGCTCGCCGAAACGCCAACGATCGCGATCGCACGCGGATGAAACAGCGAGTCCAACGGGTGTGCTGCCATGTGCGCGCTCCCGCCTAGACCGGCGCGAACACGGGGATCGGGTAGTCGCCCGACTCCTGCACCTCGAACTGCACCTGCACGCGTTGGCCGCAATGCACATCGGTGAGCGGGTTCGCGATGCCGACGATGTTCGTCATCATGCGAAACCCCTCGTCCAGGTCGACGTAGGCGACGACGTACGCGCCGAGGTCGGAGAACACTGGATTCCGGTTCTGGCGCACCACTGAGTAGGTGTAGATCGTGCCCGCTCCGCTGGAGTCGTGCCACGAGAGGTTCTCACTGCTGCACGCGGCGCAGTGGAACTTGGGCGTGAACACGACGGCGTTGCAATCGTTGCAGCGCTGATACGTGAGGCGGCCGTCCTTCACGGCTTCCCAGTACGGCTGGGTGTTCGGCTCCGGGAACCGCGGCTGCGGTCGTCGTGGCATGTGTGTGCTCCTTCGTCGTCGCGCGTGTCGTCGATCCGACCGTCGCTGCCTAGTCCCTCGCGAGGATGATCGTGGAGCCGGCGTGCGCGGCGCCCAGCTGCCCACCGTTGCCGTGCGCCACCGCCAGCCGCGCGTTCGCTACCTGCGAGGTGGACTGACCGCGCAACTGCCGCGTCGACTCCAGCAGCAGGAAGATGCCGCGCATCCCCGGGTGGTTGGAGGAGAGCCCGCCGCCATCGGTGTTCAACGCTGGCTTCAGCGCGGTGTCGAAACGGAACCGATTGCCCTTCGCGAAGTCGCCGAGTTCGCCCTTCTTGTAGAAGCCGAGGTCCTCGAGCATCGTCGTCACCGTGATCGTGAACGAATCGTAGATCATCGCGACATCGATCTCGTCGGGGCGTACACCCGCCTGCGCAAAGGCAGCCGGGCCACTCTGTGCCGCCGCGCTCACGGTGATGTCGCCGCCGTTCTCGCGGTACTTGATGCCCTCGCCCGCGCCGATCACCCACACCGGGGGCTGCTTCGTGTCCTTCACGACATCCTTGTTCGCGATGATCAACGCGCCGCCGCCATCGGAGACCATGCAGCACTCCAGCAGGTGCAGCGGGTCCGCAATGATCCGCGACTCCAGCACGTCCTGCACGGTGAGCTCGCGAATGTTCTCGAACGCCAGGTCGGTCATGCCACGCACCGCATCCGGGTTGCGCATCGCGTGTGCGCGCGTGGCGACCGATATCTCCGCGAGGTCCGCAGAGGTGGTGCCGTACTGGTGCATGTGACGGTGCGCGACCATCGCGTAGCCGGCGATCAGCGTCAGTCCGTACGGGTCTTCCATGTTCCCGGACCAGTTCGCCTCGCCCGCGCCCGTGACGTTCCCTGTGCCGATGGGGCGGCGCACGGAGGCGGCGATGGAGCCGTAGGACACCACCGCTACGTTTGCACGGCCGGCCTGAATGTCGCGCAGCGCGTGCGCGACGTGGAACTCGAACGACGAGCCGCCGACCGCCGTTGTGTCGATCACTCGCGGCCGAATGCCGAGGTACGCGCTCAAAGCGAGACCGCCGCCACCCTCGGTCTCCGCGGGGTCGTAGATCGCGTCGACGTCTTTCAGCTGCAACCCCGCGTCCCGCAGCGCCGCGATGATCGACGTGGTCTTGATCTGCAACGCGGAACGTCCCGGTGCCAGGCGGAGTGGATACTCGTGGATGCCGACGATCGCGGCCTGTCGCTGCTGTTGCGTGACCATGCACCACCTCGCTCTCCGCGCCCCGCGCGGTGCGCGGGTTGCGCCGCACGATACGCGATCCGGATGGGCGTGTGGCGGCTCGGTCCGCGCCATTGCGGGGGAGTCGGGTATCGCCAACACTAGCCAAACGAACGGGCGCCCGCGGCATCGACCAGCAGGAAGCAGCACGAATGGCCGCACCGCCCGTCGACGCCGGACGCCTGTCGTATCGCTGGGTGATGCTGGCGCTGCTCTGCGCGGGGTACGGCTCATTCGGGCTCGTCAGCTCCTCGCTCGCACCACTCGTCGGGCCGATCCTGCGCGACACGGGGATGACTCGCGGCGAGATGGGACTCGTCCTCGGCTCCTGGCAGTTCGTCTACCTGTTCATGGCGATCCCCGCGGGCATGGCCATAGACCGCTTCGGGCTGCGGATCGCGCTCTTCGCGGGGATCGCACTCGTCGCGCTGTCGCAGGCGCTGCGAGCCGGAGCCTTCGATCAGGTCACGATGCTAGGGGCGGTGATGGTGTTCGGGCTCGGCGGTCCGTTCATCTCGGTCGGCGCGCCGAAGCTGGTTGCCACGTGGTTCTCGCCTCGGGAGGTGGGGATGGCGCTGGGCGTCTACACCGTCTCGCCATCGGTCGGGAGCATGATCGTCACCGCCACTGCGAACAGCGTGCTCATGCCGGCCACCGGTGACAGCTGGCGGCTGACTCTGCTGGTCTTCGCAGCGTTTGCAGCGGTCGCCGCCATCGCGTGGCTCGTGCTCGCCCGCGAGCCGCGAGCCGCACCGGGTGCCACTGTCGAGCCGACGGGATCGACCTGGTCAGCCTTCGGCGCGCTGCTGCGCATCCGCGTGGTGCAGGTGGTGCTGGTGATGGCGGTCGGATGTTTTCTGGTGAACCACAGCCTCAACAACTGGCTGCCAGAGGTGCTGCGCGCGCAGGGGATGACGCCCAGCCAGGCCGGGTTCTGGGCCTCCTTCCCTACGTTGGTTGCGATCCCCTCGGCACTCCTGATCCCGCGGCTGACCACGGCGCGTTGGCTCACGGCCGTGCAGGTCGGCCTCTTCGCGCTGTGGGCGGTGGCGATGCTGTTGCTGCCGTTCGGAGCGGGCACGATGCCATACCTCGGGCTGTTGCTGATCGGCGTCGGGCGAGGCGCGGCCGCGCCACTGCTGATGCTGACGCTGCTGCGATCACCGGCGATCGGTCCGCACCTCATGGGCGCCGCCGGCGGGCTCTTCTTCGCTGCCGGCGAGGTGGGCGGGGTACTGGGGCCGACGCTGACCGGCGTGCTCGCGGACGCCACCGGCGGCTTTGCGAGCGGGCTGCTGGCGCTTTCGGTCGTCGGCGGACTGCTGGCTGCACTCGCCCTCGTCCTGCGATCGGCGACGCAACGAGAGTCGGCGACCGTAACGCTCACGGCATAACGTGCTTGGAAAGGTCACTACCGTCAGGCGCCATCACGAGCCGACATGATTGACAACAGGGCAGTGCCGCGGTGTATACGTATTCCATCGATCGCAGTACCCCGGGGGGATTGGGGCACGCGCATGCCGATGTACGAGTATTACTGCCGAGCGTGTAACGGTGTCTTCGAGTTGCTCCGCTCCGCGCGTCAAAGCACCGATTCACAGCCGTGCCCGGACTGCGACGCCGAGAGCGAGCGCCTGATGCCCACGACATTCACGGCCTTCACGGTGCGTGACGGGCTGCCTCGCAGCATTCCGGACCGCGGCACGTTCTGGCACCTTGGCCAAGAAGTGAAGCGCCCGGTGAACGAGCCGGCGCTCCCGTTCGAGCATCCCGATCTGGACAAGCACCCCGAGACCATGCCGAGCGCCGAGGAGATCGAGGCCTTCGACCACCAGCTGGATCGGGACGCCCACGAGGACGCCGAAGCCGACGCCCGAGGAATGCTGGCCATCCAACCGCAGCGGGAGATGGCGCGTGGCAAATTCGTGCAGCGGCTCGCCGCAACCGGCACGATAAATCGCTTACGCCCTCGCAAGCGTAGTAAGGGCACCAGCGCGTAGCATCGAGTAGTATCACCAACCAAGAACAGCATGCGATTAGGGTCAGGCGCGCACAGGAACCGTCCCGTGAGCGTCGGACACAGCCGAAGGGGCAGGCGAAGATGGCAAAGTACGTGATTCAACGCTTGATCGGCATGGTGCCGACCTGGCTCATCATCATGTTCGCCGTCGTCTCGATGGTCCGGCTCATCCCGGGCAGCATCGTCGACCTGCTGCTCGCCGATCAGGGCGGCCAGACGGCCAGCAGTTCCGCGAAGATCGAACGCGCGGAGTTGGAGCACCGGCTTGGGCTTGACCGGCCGGTATACGTGCAATACCTCTCGTACGTCGGCGGCGTCGTGCGCGGCGACTTCGGCAACTCGCTCTGGGAGGCCACGCCGGTCAGCACGCTGATCGCACAGCGTGTGCCGGTGACCGGTCAGGTCGCACTGCTGGCCATCATCGTCTCCGTGAGCTTGGCGATCCCAATCGGGGTCATCTCCGCGGTGAAGCGCGACAGCGGGCTGGACTACTTCCTGCGTTCATCCTCGATCTTGGGAATCAGCATCCCAGGCTTCGCAGTCGGTACTGCTATCGTCATCTTCCCGACGCTCTGGTTCGGCTGGACCGTGAGCTTCAAGTACGTCAGCTTCGCCGAAGACCCGATTGGGCACCTGAAGCTCATCATCCCGCCCGCGATCGTGCTTGGCACGCAACTCTCCGCATCGGTTGCGAGGTTGACTCGCACCCAGATGCTGGAAGTGCTGCAGGAGGACTACGTTCGCACGGCGCGAGCGAAGGGGCTGCCCGACCGCATCGTCATCGTGAAGCACGCCTTGAAGAACGCGCTGATCCCAGTGGTCACCGTCCTCGGATTCCAGGTCAGCGCGCTCCTCGGCGGCTCGGTTGTGGCGGAGACGATCTTCGCGATTCCCGGCCTTGGCCGCCTGCTCACGGCGGCAATCACCGCGCGTGACTACCCAGTGGTGCAGGGCATCGTGGTACTCACGGCGATCTTCGTCATGATGATGAGCCTGATGGTGGATATCTCGTACGGGTTCTTGGATCCGCGAGCACGCCCAGCGTAGGCTGAACGTCGGACACACATATGTGGTGGTGCTGCTACGATGCGGCGCCGGGACAATAGCGGCGGTGGTTACAGGAGGTCGCGGTGTCAGCAGAAGTCGGCATCGGTCAGGCAGCAGGGCGGATCACAGCACAAGACCGGTCGATGTTCCAATCGGCGATGCGTTGGGTGTGGAGATTCTCGCGACGGAAGCCGTTGGGCGCGTTCGGTGGGATCGTACTGATCCTGCTGATCATCACGGCCTTCTTCGCCGAGGTGATCGCGCCCTATGGCCCGCTGCTTCAGAACACGGGCGCAGCCCTGGAGCCACCGAGCCTCCAGCACCTCGCCGGAACCGATCAGTTCGGTCGGGATATGTTCTCGCGCCTAATCTTCGGCGCTCGCACATCGCTGACCGTCTCGGTATCGGTCACCATCCTGGTGACCATCCCATCGGTCACGCTGGGCATCATCATGGGGTACTACCGCGGCTGGGTGGACCTGGTCCTGCAGCGCGTCGTGGATGCGGTGCAGGCCGTCCCCGGCTTGATCTTGCTTATCACCATCGTCTCGATCCTCGGTCCCGGCCTGTGGAACGTGATCTTCGCGCTGGCTATTCCAGCGTCGATCACCTCGTCCCGGCTCAAGAGAGCGGCTACACTGCAAATCAGCGGTCGTGACTACGTGCTGGCAGCTCGCTCGCTGGGCGCAACGACACCGCACATCATGTGGTGGTACATCCTCCCGAACATCATGGCCACCGTCATCGTGGTCATGTCGCTCGGCTTTGGTGGCTACATCCTTGCTGAGTCGACACTGAGTTTCCTCGGCTATGGCATTCCGCCCCCCGCTCCGTCCTGGGGCGGCATGCTGGCCAGCGAGGGTCGGCGCTACATGTACTCCGCCGCCCACATGTTCGTCGCCCCAGCGCTGGCCCTCAGCATGGTGGTGTTCGGCGTGAACATGTTCGGAGACGCGATGCGCGACGTCCTTGACCCGCGCCTCCGAGGCTCCCGCTAGGTTGGCGGTCGCCACACGGCGACGATCGTGCACAAACGAATGGCCCGCGCTGGTACAGCGCGGGCCATTCGTTTGTGTCAGGCGCTCCATCCTCGATGCCGCCCCGCCCTCGGCATTCATGCGCGTTCAGGCATCGAGGGACGCCAGGCGGACCGGAGGCGGGCGAGAGGAACAGCGCGGCGGTGTGGTAACGAAGCGGGTCGCTAGAGCGGGCGCTCGGGGAGCTGGTGCTCCTCCATGTGCTGGAGGAACCCTCGCCCAATCGAGGTGAGTGCGTAGCCGCCGGTCGGAACCGCGCGGAGCATGACCCGATCCAACAGGAAGCCGACGAACACCTCGACGGTACCGGGGTCGCTGCTCGCCGCGGCGCATGCATCGACGTGCGCGCGGAAGCATTCATCGACTGCTGCGACCGGAAGCGACTCGGGCAGTGCGGCCAGGGCACGCCTCAGCAGCACGACCTGCGTCCCGGCGATCGCTCGGTACGCCATGTCATTCGCGAACGAATCCATGATGCCGCGCGCATCCGAGTGCCAGTCGATGAACGGATCATCCTCGTCACGCGGGGCTGCAGCGGCGTCAATGTCAGGCATGCGCGGAGCGTACCACGGCCTTCGCGACCCGCGGAACGGCCCGATCGAGGCCCACGTCTCGGCCCATCGATCGTGACTTGCTATCATGTGCCGAAAGACCCAGGCGTGGCGCCCGTGCGAAAGGTAGGCAACGGTGCCGAAAGATGAGTCGTTCGATATCACCACCGGCTGCGACCTGCAGGAAGTGGACAACGCGCTGAATCAGGCGCGCAAGGAGATCGGCGGCCGGTACGATTTCAAGGGCGTGCTGGTGGAGATCGAGTACGAGCGCGGCGCCGGCACGATTGGCATCCACACGGAAGACCAGTTCCATCTGGACTCGATCTGGGAGGCGCTGCTCGGCAGGCTTGTCGCACGCAAAGTGCCGGTACAGAACATGAAGCGCGGCGAACCGGAGCAGGCGGCATCCGGGACGGTGCGCCAGACGGTGACGCTGGTGCAATCCATTGATAGTGAAACTGCGAAGCGGATCACGACGTTCATCCGTGATCGCAAGTTGAAGCGCGTGCAATCGCAGATCCAGGGCGATGCCGTGCGCGTGACCGGCCCCAGTCGGGACGACCTGCAAGTGGTGATGGCCGCGTTGCGCGAGGAGGACTGGGGCATCGAGCTCAACTTCGGCAACTACCGGTAGCCAGCGCTCGCGAGTCGGGCAGTCCCGACGCCTAGTGCGGCAACACCAGCAATCGAGGCCCTCCCGCCACCGCGGCTGCCGCCGACTCGAAGATGCCCTGCAGTTGCGATGTCTTCGGCAGGCAGTAGAAGTGGTCACCGTCGGTATTCTCTGCGTCCGTGCAGCCGTTGTTCACCGACGACGTCGACATATCGGACAGCAACTGGAGCACGGAGACGTTGCGATACACGCCCGATGAATCGGGACAGAGGTCTCCCGCCGCCAACCCAAACCCGATCGTGACAATCTCGATGCCCGCCGCCTTGGCGGTGCTGGCCGCATTGGCAGCCGCGACGCACGTGTAGTCGGAGGCTGTGCCCGCGCCGCCGTAGTTCGGACTGCCGTCGGTCTCGAGAATGATCCCCTTACGCACACCGACACGTCCGTTCGCCTGCAGGTACTGACTGGCCGCAGTGATAGGCGTACTGAGGTTTGTCCCGGTGCCGGAGGTGTCGAAGCAGCGGATGGCCTTCACCAGCGTGCTGCTGGTATTCAGCGTGCCGTCCGCGTTCTTGTACGCCTCATTCAGTGGCGCGCCCGTACCGGACAGCGCGACGGGAACCCAGCTGCCGGCGGCGTACTGTGTACTGCTCGCTGCCAACCCGCGCGCTGGCGAGTTCACGCCGCTGCACGTCGCGCCGGTGGTCCGGCTGGGACCGAGCAGTCCGAGCGCCACCCATTGTCGCGTCGGGTCATACACGCTCAACAACGCATTCGCTGCGGTGCGAGCGTTGGTGATGTCGGCGCCGCTCATGCTGCCCGTCCGGTCGATGACCAGCACCACGTCCACTGGCACCGTCGGCGGCCCACCGCACAGTCCACGACACGCCGCCGCAACCAAGTTCCCCGTATCCCCGTGGTTGAAGCCGATCACCGGTGCCAGTACGAACGGCACATCCGTGCCGGCGGTCACCACAATCACGTTGCACTTCGCGCCATGCGCGGGCACACACGGGCTCACGGCCAGTCCGCCCGACACGATCCACGAAGCGTCCGCTTTCGGGTCACACGCCGAGGGGATGTCCGAGGCGTCCGCGACGCCATCGTGATTGCGGTCACCCACCAGACATCGGAACGAGATGCTCACATCGGCCGCGGTGAGCGATGGCGCGTTCGCCAGGACCAGTGCGCTCGCGGTCGCTTCGGCGGCGGCGGCATCGCCCGGCAGCGACTGGGCACCGCCAAGCGCCCCAGCATCGACGGCGTATTGCGCGACCTGCCGCTCGTGCCAGAGGTTCGCGATGTCCAGGGTCAATGCGCCGGCGCCGATGATCGGCACCATCATCATGGCGAACAGCACCGCCACCTGCCCCGCGTCCGCAGGCAGGCGCGACCGTAACCACCCGGCACAGAACCCAGACACGCCGCGCCATCGCATCGGGAGCCCCCTTCGGTTCCTATATCGATAGACGGCGGAACCGCCAGGTTCCTTACATCTGTATCTGGATCACGCCGATCGTGGCTCCTCGCAGGCCTCAAACCTTGATACGTAACGTTGACGCACCCAGCGTCGGCGAGTGAGTCCTGCTCATGGTGCGGATGCCGCACACTGATCGCATGACCGATGCGGATCGCACGACACCTGAGCACAGCGCCCCGACGTCCGCGATCGCAGTCTGCTGCGACTCCGATCGGGCTACGCCACGCCAGCGAGCGGACGAACTGGCCCGGCACCTCGCGCTGCCTCGCGCCGACTGCGCCTCGCGCGACTACCCGCTGTTGCTTGCGGTCACCGATGATCGACTCGAGTTGCGGCAGACCGACAGCGCAGACGGCGCGGTGTTCTGTGAGTTCACCGAGGGGCGGTTCGGCTACCGCAGGACCTTACCGTTGGCGCACGAACTGCTCGCCCGCGCCGTCGGCTTCAAGGGGCAACCGCTGGACGTCATCGACATGACTGCGGGGCTCGGGCGCGATGCGATGGTGCTGAGTCTGCTCGGCTGCCACGTGACCGCCATCGAGTCGCATCCGGTGGTATCGGAGCTGCTGGAAGATGGGTTGCGTCGTGCCGGCCGTGACCCCGAAACCGCGCGTTCCATCGCCGGACGTCTGCAATTGGTTCGCGGCGATGCCGAGCAGTACCTCGCGGCGCTACCGACGGGGACGTTGCCCGATGTGATCTACCTCGACCCGATGTTTCCACCGCGCACCCAATCGGCGCTGATGAAGAAGGAACTACGCGCTCTCGCAAGGCTGGTGGGCGCCGACATAGGCGATGGCGCCCATCGATTGTTGCGGGCCGCGTTCGCAACCGGTTGCCGTCGAGTGGTGGTGAAGCGTCCGCGAAAAGCGCCGGACCTGCTCATCCCGGGCTGGCCGCCGCCCGGCGCGAGGTTCGAGGGCAGGGCCGCCCGGTTCGATGTGTACTTCCCGGCCGGAGTCGGAGCGACGTAGTGAGCGCAGCCCGGCCCCCGCGCAAGGACACCTGCGCGCATCGCACCCGACGTCGTAGGGCCCGGTGGCCGGAGAGTTAGACGTTCTGGGCTACCTACGCGGACGTGATTCGTGCGATTCTGTTGCGCGAGCGGGGGGCCCAGCGTGCAGAGATCGAACTGTGAGCACGCGCCGCGCCGTCGCCTATGTCCGAGTGTCCGACGGGAGCCAGATCGATGGTCACTCGCTCGCCGGTCAGCGTCGGGAGATCCAACGCTACTGCGAGCGCAACGGGTACACGGGTACACGCTTACCGATATCTCACGGGACAACGCCCCTACCCAGAGCGAGAGGCTCCCGTGGAGGCCTCAGTCGCAATGCTAGGAGCGGCGCGTAATACCCGGATATGCGCTGGGTGATCTGCGGGTTAAGTAACGGGGTCGTGCCGAACTTGGTTCCGCAGAGCGCGCGAGGCGTTCTGAGTGAGCCCGCCGGACGGAGCCTGCGGCTGCAAGTTGAACTGATCGTGGTCGAGCATCGCCCGCACGCGAACGATCGCAGCCGCCCGCGGTGGAGTCGGATCGGGCAACGGCCGCCGTCCCTGCACCGGCATGTCGTGCGCCCTCTGAAATCCCCCCGACGCGGGAGGGTGTTGGAGTTGTTGGTGGAGACGGGGGAGAATTGAACTCGGCACAAGGCGTCGCTGGCCGTCGCTACGAATCGCTAGAATGGCTAAAAATAAGGCGTTTAGCCGCCAAGCGTTGCTAGGGGTCGCTGGGTCAAACGGTCACTTTGGCGGTCATTGGCGGTCAGATAGGCGGTCAATTTTCAGCGCCCCGTACCGGCCTCCTAGTCACGCGCGTGGGAGTGAAGCGCCACCTGCACCGCCGCCGCCGAGCGCCTAGCTCGGACAGGAGAGTAGAGTCCGCGGCGACGGATCAGCGCGACGTTGTTACCCTAGAGTCGTGACTTCCTTCCACGAGGTCACAACCGGCCGCCGAGGAGTCTAATTCCTCGGCCGCCACTTTATTTTCAATCTTCTCGGCGGGGGGCAGTGATACCGCGCCGACGGTTCGATCTCTGTGCAGGAGTTCTGTCAGAACTCAGGGCTCGCCCTCGATTTCGGCCAGGAACGTGAGAAGAAGCAGCCCCGTTTCGAATCTGAGACCAAGTGCCACGAAGACCGGCTCAGGCGCCTTCTAGGCCCTGAGCTCTGAGTTCTGACAGAACCCCACCACCGCCTTAGAGCGGACTAATGCGATCCTCACCGGCCCCAGGCGGCACCTCTGGCGGCGCTGCTGATGGATCAGACGACGAGCGCGCCCCCGGAAATACCAATACAGAGCACGAGCATACCGAGCGCGGGCAGCGATTTCCGCAACGGATCG
>QWRD01000017.1 GCA_003670575.1 Chloroflexota bacterium | reverse complement strand
GAGGTCAGGCCATCAGCCCGGCCTTCGTCGATGTCCGCCTGCTTCAGCCAGCCGTGCAGCGTCGCATCGGAAATGCCGAGGTCCTGGGCGATGCGCAGGATCGGCTTCTCATGTAGCCGCGCGAGCCCCACTGCTCGCTGACGAAACTCCGCTGGGTACCTCGTAGCCATCTCGGACTCCTCCCTGGGCGACTACCTCGCCACAGTCTAGGTGTCCGGGAAACCGGGGCAGGCTCACCTCGTCGGAGGCGTACGTCGCCTCGTAGTCCTTGCCGGGCATTTCGGCGTCCGCCAGATCCTTGCGCGATTGTGCGATCAGTTTGTTTCGGGCTTCGCCGGCCGCAGTCAGGAACGCGCGCTTCTTCTTTAGCGCGGTCGCAATCATGTGCATTCCGGTCTCCTCCGCGCCGAAGGCGCCGAGCGTGTTCTGTTGATACGCTTCATTCTGGCGTTGTGGGGCGCTCAGGAGCTCGAAATAGCCGGTGAACGCCACCGCTGCCGTGAGGAGCAGCACCACCGCGAAGTCGCCGAGAAGCTTGGTGCGGATAGTCAAGTGGATACTGTTCATGTAAGTCCCTTCCTCGATCATCGTGGATGGCGTGGCCGACCCTGAGCCGTCCGTGTGTCTGGCGCGCGTGCGGAGTTGCTGGAATCACTATCGGCAGCGCGTGGGGCGGCTGAGACTCGGGGGAACCACCAACAACGGCCCCGGTCGGGGGGTTAGCAGCTAGTCGTCAGGAAGCGCAAGCGAGGCCGCGAGCGTCAGCCGCAGACCCCTCGGACGGTCGCGTGGAGGATGCGCAGGCCAAGGCCGAGGCCATCCACCGACACCCGCTCGTCGTTTCCGTGACTGCGCCCGCCATCTTCTGGCTCCACTAGCAGTGGGATGAAGCCGTAGGCGGGGATACCTCGACGACGGAAGACACGAGAGTCGGTGAACCCGGTAGCCACGCTCGGCACGACCAGCGCGCCGGGCACGCACGCCTCCACGGCACGCTCGATCGCCGAAAAGAGGGGCGTGTCGGTCGGCGAAGCGGGCGTTGACGACATAAAGATGCGCTCGATGCGTACCATCGGATCGGCCATCGTCGCTCGCAACTCATCGATGAAGCGCTCCGGATTGGTGCCGGCGAGCAGCCGCACATCCAGGGTTGCCTCTGCCTGCGCTGGGATCACGTTTGGTCGCACACCGGAGCGGAGCGAGGTAACCGCGATCGAATTGGTGAGCAGCGACTCGATGCGTGGGTGATCCTCGGCGAGAGCCGCGAGCAGCTTCGGCGTGGGCGGCGAGGGGAGGATGCCCGCGGCGTACAGACGGTCGAAGTAGGTACCCACCTCCGGCGTCAGCAGCGGCTCGCGCTTCCACGAGGTCACTCGCGCGACGGCCCGCAGCAGCCGGTCGATGGCGCTGTCACCGTGCGGGACCGAGCCGTGACCGGGCGTCCCGGTGGTGACCAGCCGCAGCCAGAGCGGCCCCTTCTCCGAGACGCAGACGTGGAAGACCGGGCGACGGACGCCGAAGACCTCGGCTGCGCCGGTGCCGCCTTCGTTGATCACGAACGCGCAGTCCAGCAGCTCGGGGTGCGCCGCATCGAGGAAGTCGATGCCGAACGCGCCGCCAGCCTCCTCGTCTGCAGCGGCGATGAACGTCAGGTCGCGCCGCAGCGGAAGTTGGAGCCGATGGTGGATGATCAGCGTCATCAGCTCCAGGACGCCCATCCCCTTCATGTCCATCGCGCCGCGGCCCCAGACGTAGCCATCCTTCACCAGGCCGCCGAACGGCGGCATGGTCCAGTGGTCAATTTCCACGGGTACCACGTCGGTGTGATTCAGCAGCACCAGTGGGCCGCCCGCACTGCCGTCGCCGTGCAGCGTGGCCACTAGGTTGGGGCGAGTGGGGTCGCTGGCGTACAGCTTGTAGGGGATGCCCTCGGCGGCCAGCACGCGCGCGATCCAGTCGGTCGCAGCCACCTCGTTGCCGGGCGGGTTGGTGGTGTCCAGGCGGACGTACTCGGAGAGTAGGCGGACGGTCTCAGCGCCGAGTGCCGGCCAGTCCGGTGTCGCTTCGGTCTCGGTCTTAGGCCTGAAGGTGACTGCCACGGGTTCCCCCTCACGCGATTGTTAGCCGCGTCGAGGCGCATCTTTCGGGCCGCGTCGTGGGTTGTCAATGGAGCGGGTCCGACGGCACGTCGAGTAGGGGCTGGGGTTCCGGGGGTGGGGGGCGTCCCTGTGGTGCCCCCTTGCGGGCTTGTGACGGAAAGCGCAAGATGGCGGCCCACCGAGGGATGGGCGGATCGAGTATGATTCGCTTTCTCATCTGGGCACGAACCACTTGGGGTTCGCGCCGGGTGGAGTCGCCACGGTCGAGCGTGCCGGCGGTCAGGGTGTACCTGTGATGCGGTGCAGATCGCGTCGTGAACGCCACTGATCGCTCCGGCGGGGAGCGAGCGATGCGCGCGCCGGGAATGCCGGAGCCTCAGGGACTATACGACCCCGCGCACGAACACGATTCGTGTGGGGTCGGCTTCCTCGTGCATCTGAAGGGGAAGCGATCCCATCAGATTGTGCGCGATGGACTGCTGGCGCTCGAGAACCTGAATCACCGCGGCGCCTGCGGGTGCGAGGTGAATACCGGCGACGGCGCTGGCATCCTCATCCAGGTCCCGGACGAATTCTTCCGCCACGAGTGTGCACGGCTCGGCATCAACTTGCCAGTCGCTGGCGACTACGGGGTTGGCCTGCTCTTTGCGCCGCGTGGCGAGGTCTGGCGTGAGCAGGTGCAGGCGCTCTTCGCACGCATCGTCGCCGAAGAGGGGCAGCACCTCCTCGGCTGGCGCGAGGTGCCTACGGACGCCGACGCGGCCGACGTGGGGCCCAGCGCGCGCGCGGTGGAGCCGCACATGTTGCACGCCTTTGTCGGGCGTGGCGCGGGCCTCGCCGATCAAGACGCGTTCGAGCGACGTCTCTATGTGATCCGCAAGCGCTTCGAGAAGGCAGTGGAGCGTAGCGGCATCGATGGCGCTCCGTTCTGCTACTTCTCCAGCCTGTCGTCGCGCACCCTCGTATATAAGGGGATGCTGACAGCGACACAGTTGACCAACTACTTCCCGGACTTCAGCGACGCGCGCATGATCAGCGCGCTCGCGATGTTCCACTCGCGTTTCAGCACCAACACATTCCCGAGTTGGAAGCTCGCGCACCCGTACCGCATGATCTCCCACAACGGCGAGATCAACACGCTGCGCGGGAACATCAACTGGATGACCGCGCGCGAGGCTCTGTTCGAGTCGCCACACTTCGACGAGATCAGCAAGATCCTGCCCGTGATCGATGAGCACGGCAGCGACACCGCAATCCTCGACAACGCACTTGAGTTGCTGGTGCAGGCCGGCCGTCCGCTGGCGCACGCCATGATGATGCTGATCCCGGAGGCGTGGAGCGGGCACGAGTCGATGCCGCCGGAGAAGCAGGCGTTCTACGAGTACCACTCCACGGCCATGGAGCCGTGGGACGGCCCCGCATCCGTGGCGTTCACCGACGGCCGCGCGATTGGCGCCGTGCTGGACCGCAATGGCCTCCGCCCCTCGCGCTACCTCGTCACCAAGGATGACTTGGTGCTCATGGCGTCCGAGGTTGGCGTGCTGCCGATCGAGCCGGAGCGCATCTTGCGCAAGGGCCGCCTGCAGCCCGGCAAGATGTTCCTCGTCGACCTCGAGGCGGGCCGGATCATCGACGACACCGAGTTGAAGATGGGCCTCGCGCAGTCGCAGCCGTACGCGCAGTGGCTCGCGGAGCACCTGCACCCGCTGGCCGCGCTGCCCGCCGCGACACCCGCGGCCGCACTCGATGGCGAAGCGTTGCTCGCGCAGCAGATCGCCTTCGGCTACACGGTCGAAGACCTCAAGTACATCCTCGGGCCAATGGTGAACAACTCGGAGGAAGCGCTCGGCTCCATGGGCACCGACACGCCGCTCGCGGTGCTCTCCAGTCGCGCGCAGCCGCTGGCCAACTACTTCCAGCAACTGTTCGCGCAGGTCACCAACCCACCGCTGGACGCGATCCGCGAGGAGTTGGTTACCTCCGTCGACACGCTGATCGGGCCGGAAGGGAACCTGCTGAGCAGCGCACTCTCCGATATCCACCTGGTGAAACTCTCGAGCCCGTTCCTCGACAACGAGGAGTTGGCGCGAATCATCGCGTTGCGGGACGACCCGCACTTCCGCACGGCGGTGCTGCCGATCGTGTTCGCGGTTGCGGAAGGCCCGTCAGGGCTGGATCGGGCGATGCAGGCGTTATTCGTGCGCGCAGACGCGGCGATCGCCGCCGGCTCGCGCATTCTTGTGCTCACCGATCGCGGCGTAGACGCGCAACACGCGCCGATCCCCTCGTTGCTGGCGGTTGCTGGCCTACACAATCACCTGGTGCGCGAGCAGAAGCGCACGCAGGTGGGACTGGTGCTGGAGGTCGGCGACGCACGCGAGGTGCACCAATACGCGCTGCTGATCGGCTACGGCGCTGGCGCGGTCAATCCGTATCTCGCGCTCGACAGCCTCTCGCGCCTGCAGGCCGATGGGTTCGTCGACGCCACGATGCCGCGAGCCGAGGCGCACTCGCACTACTTGAAGGCGCTGAAGAAGGGCGTGGTCAAGGTGATGTCCAAGATGGGCATCTCCACCGTCCAGTCCTACCGTGGCGCGCAGATCTTCGAGGCGATCGGGCTGGAGTCGGAGTTCATCGACCGCTACTTCACCCGCACGGCCTCCCGCATCGGCGGCATCGGCATCGAGCAGGTGGCGCGCGAATCGCTGCTCCACCACGAGCGCGCGTTCCCGACGCGCGCGGGTGGCGTGCATGACCTGGACTCGGGCGGGCAGTACCAGTGGCGTCGCGACGGCGAGTTCCACCTGTTCAACCCGGAGACGGTCTTCAATCTTCAGCACGCGACACGTACCGGGCGTGAGGACATCTTCCGCCAGTACACGCAGCAGGTGGACGAACAAAGCACGCAACTTGCGACGTTGCGCGGATTGTTCCAGATGCGCCCCGCGGGGCCCCCGGTACCCATCGATGAGGTGGAGTCGGCGGAGAGCCTGTTCAAGCGCTTCAAGACCGGCGCGATGTCATACGGCTCCATCAGCGCGGAAGCGCACGAGACGCTCGCGATCGCGATGAACCGCATTGGTGGCAAGAGCAACACCGGCGAGGGCGGTGAGGATCGTCGACGGTTCACGCCGGACGCGAACGGTGATCGGCGTCGGAGCGCGATCAAGCAGGTCGCATCCGGTCGATTCGGCGTCACGAGCGAGTACCTCGTGAACGCGGACGAGTTGCAGATCAAGATGGCGCA
The DNA here is from genome assembly GCA_003670575.1 of Chloroflexota bacterium. GTDB lineage: Bacteria > Chloroflexota > Dehalococcoidia > UBA2979 > UBA2979 > RH-chloro-G1. Next base: position 15,666 of record QWRD01000017.1, on the reverse strand, counting down.
GGGCGCGAAGCCCGGCGAGGGTGGCCAGTTGCCCGGCTCCAAGGTGTACCCGTGGATTGCCGAGGTGCGCCACGCGACTCCGGGTGTCGGCCTGATCAGCCCGCCACCGCATCACGACATCTACTCGATCGAGGATCTCGCACAGTTGATCCACGACCTCAAGAACGCGAACTCACGCGCCCGCATCAGCGTGAAGCTGGTCGCCGAAGTGGGCGTCGGGACGATCGCTGCTGGCGTCGCGAAGGCGAAGTCGGACGTGGTGCTGATTAGCGGCCACGACGGCGGCACCGGCGCGAGTCCGCTCACGTCGCTGAAGCACGCGGGTATCCCGTGGGAGCTTGGACTGGCGGAGACGCAACAGACGCTGGTCATGAACAAGCTTCGCGACCGCATTGTTGTCGAGGTGGACGGCCAGTTGAAGACCGGGCGCGACGTGATCATCGGCGCGCTGCTTGGGGCCGAAGAGTTCGGATTCGCGACGGCGCCGTTGGTGGTGATGGGATGCGTCATGATGCGCGTCTGCCACCTCGACACCTGCCCAGTCGGCATCGCCACGCAGAACCCGCTGCTCCGCGAGCGGTTCGCCGGCCAGGCCGATCACGTCGTGAACTTCTTCCGCTTCATCGCTCAAGAGGTGCGCGAGCACATGGCCGCGCTCGGCGTGCGTCGACTCGAGGAGCTCGTGGGGCGCAGCGACCTGTTGGACATGCGGCCCGCCGTTGACCACTGGAAGGCGCAGGGCCTGGACCTCTCCGCGATCCTCTACCGCCCGGAAGTGTCCGACGACGTCCCGACCCACTGCGTGACCACACAGGATCACGGGCTGGAGGCGGCGCTCGACCAGCAGTTGCTGGTACTCGCGGCGCCCGCACTCGAGCGTGGTGAGCAGGTGCGGATTGAGATGCCGATCCGCAACGTGAACCGCACCGTCGGCACGATCCTCGGCAGCGAAGTTACGCGGCGATACGCGAATATCGGCCTCCCGGACGACACTATCGAGGTTCGCTTCACCGGCTCGGCCGGGCAGAGCTTCGGCGCGTTCATCCCATCCGGCATGACCTTGCGCGTCGAGGGCGACACGAACGACTACGTCGGCAAGGGCCTCTCCGGCGGCAAGATCATCGTTGCGCCGTCGAGGCACGCGACGTTCGTGCCCGAGGAGAACATCGTCATCGGCAACGTCGCGCTGTACGGCGCCACCAGCGGTTCCGCCTTCTTCCGCGGCATCGCTGGCGAGCGCTTCGCGGTGCGCAACAGCGGTGCGCTCGCGGTTGTCGAGGGCACTGGCGACCACGCCTGCGAGTACATGACCGGCGGCCGCGTCGTGATCATCGGACCGACCGGGCGCAACTTCGGCGCCGGCATGAGCGGTGGCGTGGCGTACGTGTACGACGCCGAAGGCGACTTCGCGTCGCGCTGCAACCTCGAGATGGTCGGCCTCGAGGCGCTGGACGAGCCGGAAGACCTCGACCTGGTGCGTGGCCTGCTGGAGCGCCACCGCGAGTACACGGAGAGCACAGTGGCTGCGAAATTGCTGGAGCACTGGACGGCCGCAGCCGCTCAGTTCGTGAAAGTCATGCCTCGTGAGTACCGCCGCGTACTTGAAGAGCGGCGCATCGCGAACGGCGGGGCGATGCCGGTGGCTGGCAATGGCTAAGGTCACTGGTTTCCTGGAATTCGGGCGCGAGACGCCGCCACGGCGGCCGGTCACGGATCGCGCGCACGATTGGCTGGAGGTCTACGAGGACTTCCCGACCACCGCGCTGAATCAGCAGGCGGCCCGTTGCATGGATTGCGGTATCCCGTTCTGCAACTCCGGTTGCCCGCTGGGCAACATCATCCCGGACTGGAATGACCTGGTGTATCGCGGGAAGTGGGAGGAGGCGATCAGGCGACTGCACGCCACCAACAACTTCCCGGAGTTCACCGGTCGGCTCTGCCCCGCGCCGTGCGAGGCGGCCTGCGTGCTGGGCATTAACAGCGACGCGGTGACGATCAAACAGGTGGAGCTCACCATCATCGAGCACGCCTTCCGCGAGGGTTGGATCGTGCCGGAGCCGCCGAGCGTGCGCACTGGCAAGCGTGTCGCCGTCGTCGGTTCCGGGCCGGCTGGGCTTGCCGCCGCGCAACAGTTGGCGCGTGCCGGCCACGAGGTGACGGTCTTCGAGCGCGATGACCGCATCGGCGGGCTGATGCGCTACGGCATCCCCGATTTCAAGATGCAGAAGGAATACCTCGATCGTCGGCTGGCGCAGATGGAGGCGGAGGGCGTGATCTTCCGGCCCTCCACGCAGATCGGCCGCGACATCGATGCGCGTGAATTGGTGCGCGAGTACGACGCGGTCTGCCTCGCCGGCGGCGCCACACAGGCGCGTGACCTCGAGGTGCCGGGGCGCGAGCTCACGGGCGTATACCTCGCGATGGATTACCTCGCACCGCAGAACCACCGCAACGCCGGCGACGAGGTGGCGGTGATCTCCGCACAGGGGAAGCGCGTTGTCATCCTCGGCGGTGGCGACACCGGCGCGGACTGCCTCGGCACGGCCATTCGGCAGGGTGCCGCCGAGGTACTCCAGTACGAGTTGATGCCGCGCCCGGCGGACGCACGCCCCTCGGAAAACCCTTGGCCCACCTGGCCAAACATCTATCGCGTCTCCTCTGCGCACGAGGAAGGCGGCCTGCGCGACTACAGCATCATGACCAAGTCGCTGTCTGGCGAGGGTGGTGTGCTGAAGCAACTGCGCGCGGTGCGCGTGGAGTTTGTGCCGGAGAACGGTCGACCCGTGATGCACGAGGTCGCGGGCTCCGAGTTCACCGTCGATTGCGATTTGCTGCTGCTGGCGATGGGCTTCGTCGGTCCGGAGCGCGGTGGCATGCTGGAAGAGTTGGGCGTGGAGCTCACCGCGCGCGGCAACGTGCAGGCGGACGCGAACCGCATGACCAGCGTGCCCGGTGTGTTCACTGCCGGCGACATGACGCGCGGTCAATCCCTGATCGTGTGGGCGATCGCCGAGGGCCGCACCGCAGCGCGCGGCATCGACGCCTACCTGATGGGCGAAAGCGCACTGCCCGCCCCGCTGTAATCAGCGTTCGAGATTCATCGTCAGTGGTCCCGGGGCGGTCTGCTATCCGGCGTGCGGGACGATGCCGTCTTCCGTGAGTTGCCAGAGCGATGCGCTGGCGCGGCCATCGACGATGTCGAGGAAACCGATCGTGCCGAGCGTGGTCAGGCGCTGTCGTGGGAGCGTCGGCGATCCCGGATTCACGCACAGCATCCCGCGCAGATCGAAGATCGCCTCGACATGACTGTCGCCGAAGACCAGCACGTCGAGGTCGGTGCGCCCGAACATGCGCAGCAGTACGGGCTCCACAGGAGCCGCTACGTACTCGTGCTCCGGGAGCGGCACAGCATGGATTACGCCGATGCGCACGCCCTGGAACTCCAGCAGCCACGCCGGACGCAGTTGTGGATGGTCCGGCTGCAACACTCGGCTGCCTGATCCGTCGTCGCCGTTGCCGCGTGCGGCGTACGTGGGCGCGACGGCGTGCAGTGCATCGATCACCGAGAGGTCGTGGATGTCGCCGGCGTGCAGGATGGCGTCGACGCCACGAAACGCCTCGAAGACTTGCGGCCAGAGCGCGTCACGTGCCTCGGGGATGTGCGTATCGCTGATCAGGCCAAGGCGCAGGGCGTGTGTCGGATGCGTTGGGTGTACGTGCGGTGTCCCCAGTTCCGGCGGCATCGACGCCACTACGGTCGACCGGTCATGCCCAGGAACAGCGTGAAGTACAACGCCTCCCGGTCCTTGCCGTGCGCGCAGCCGACGCCGAGCTCCGATGCGTCGAGGGCCTCACCCAGCACGATCGCGCGGTGCGGGGGGCTGTCCATCCACTGCTGCACAAAGCGCGGCGCGAGCTGTGCGACGGTCAGGTTGTCGCTCCGTTGCTGCGCCGCCAACACCTCGCCGACGTTGAACGAGGGATAGCCTTCGGCGCGTGCGCGGTCCCATGGCTCGTTACCGTCCGCCTCGTGGTTTAGGGGGAGGCCCTTGGCCCAGTGGAAGGCCGCGTACTTGATCGCGGTAGTGTTGAGGATCCCCGACCCGGCGAGCCTGGACAGCCCTCGAGTGGTGCGCTCGGCGTTCAGCCCATCGTAGATCAGCCGCTCCAGGGCTCGATCCGCGGGGTCGCCGGGCAGACCAACGACGGCAGGCGTTGCTGGCTGTGGCACACGGCAGACGAGGATCATCGGCGTGCCTGCGCCGATCGGGCCGGGATATTCAGCCAGGAATGCGGCATTGACCACCGGGGGCGCGCCAAAGACGTAGCCGACGAATCGACCGCCCGGCGTGACCCAAGCGGCGTCCAGCGCGCAGCCTTTGGCGTCCGCCGCGTCACGCAACTGCGTGAGCGATCCGCCGTTCCACACGCCGAGGCCGACGCCACCACCAGCCGGTAGCACGCCGCTGAGCGCGGACGGTGGGGCCTGCGCCTCGGCGGGCGCGGGCCGGGGCACGGCGACGAGGAATGCGGCGAGCAGTGTGAGCGTGAGCAACTGAGTACGGCGGATCATGGAGACCTCCCGAGCGACATCGATTCTCGCATGATGGGGCCGGCACCGGGCGATCTCGCTACCGGGCGATGGTGCGAACCGATCGAGGGGTCAGGTCGTCGGCACGCGGCACGGGCACGTTTCACATCGCGCGAAGATCGGCGGCGTGGCCTCGATGCCCGCGACATCGTACAGCAGGCCGCGAAGCGTCCAGAGCGGCAGCCCGATCACCGAGCACAGGCAACCCTCAACGCGTGCTGCAGGCGCGAAGCCAGGGTGTTGGATCGCGTATGCGCCTGACTTGTCCAGCGGGTCGCCGCTCGCGACGTACTCGGTGATCTCTGCGTCGGTGTAGTCGCGCATCGTCACACGCGTGACGATGACTTCCGAGGCGACCGAGCCGCCGTACGCGACCGCGACGCCGGAGATCACCTCGTGCGTTTCGCCGCGCAGCGCCTGCAGGGTGGCCACGGCTTCCGCGGCGTCGGCGGGCTTGCCGAAGATGCGTCCCCCGCGCGTGACCAGTGTGTCGGCGGTGATCACGCAGGCGTCCGGCCCCTGCACCTCCGCGCCCGCCAGCGCTTTCCGTTCCGCGAGCAGCCGCGCCAGCGTCGACGGGTCGCGTTCCTCGGACGACTCGTCGACGTGCGTGGGCGCGACCTCGAATGGCAGGCCGAGGCCGGACAGCAGTTCCGGCCGTCGCGCGGAGCCGGAGGCCAGGACGAGACGCCGCATCCCGGCGGGCAGGTTCGTCACCGCGCGATCTGTGGCGGTTCGCGGTCCAGCGTCGTGACGCACTCGATGTGCTGGGTGTGCGGGAACATGTCCAGCGGCTGCACCTCGCGCAGCGCGAAGCCGCCGTCGACGAGGAGACGCAGGTCGCGCGCCAGCGTCGCGGGGTCACAGGAGACGTAGACGATCCGGCGCACTGCCGAGTCCAGGATGGTCTGCACCACCGTGGGCGTCAGTCCGGCGCGCGGCGGGTCGACGATGATCACTTCGGGCGCGGGCTCCAACTCGGGGAGGCAATCCTCCACGCTGCCGACGACGCGTCGCACGTTCGGGGAGTCGGCGAGGTTCACCTCGGCGTCGTCGCCCGCGGCGGCGGCCCACTCGATTGTCACCACCTCAGGCACGCGTGGGGCGAGCAGGGCAGCGAAGGTGCCGACACCGCCGTAGGCGTCTACCACCAGGCGGGGACGCGCCTCGGTCACGCGCGCAACGACGATCTCCGCCATGCGCTCCGCCTGACGGGTGTTGACCTGGAAGAACGCCGGGGAGGAGATCCGGTAGCGCTGGCCGGCAAGCACCTCGGTGTACGTGGTCTGGCCACTGCTCACGTGGCCCCCGGGGTGGCCGGGACGCCACCGCAACTTCGGCTGCACCAGCAGATCGCCGGTGCGCTCGCCGACGCGCACAGAGAGCGCGGTGGTCTGCATCGTGCGGCCCTGCGCGTTGCGCAGCACCTCATTGACCTTCGGGTGTGCGATCTCGCACCGATCGATGCGCAGGAAACGGTGGGAGCCGTGTTCCATGAAACCGATGTCACCATCGCGCCGCACGGTGAAGCGCATGTGATTGCGGTATCCCCACGGGTCCGTCTGGCCGATCATCTCGCGAATCGGCGCACCCTCGAACCGGCCGATGCGGCGCAGTTGGTCGCGCACCACCTCGGTCTTGAGGCGGAGTTGCTCGCCGTAGTCAATGTGCTGGAGTTGGCAGCCGCCGCAGCGGCCGAAGGCGGCGCAGGGGGCCTCCACGCGGAACGGCGAGGCTTCGAGTACTGCAACAACCGTTGCCTCGATGTACGAGGTGTCTTGCTTCGTGATCTCTGCGATCACCCGTTCGCCGGGGATGCCGAATTCCACGAACACGACGCGGCCGTCCGGGGCGTGCGCGATCGCCTTCCCGCCGGCAGCGAATCCAGTGAGTTGCAGTTCCAACGGCACCCGAGGCTGGTCGACCATCCATCGGGAGCGCTTGCGGCGGGAGGGGGCAGGTGCAGTCGTCATACAACCAGCGTACGGGCGAGGGCGCGGGCGCGCACCTGTCCGCATGCGATGCCGCCGGCGGGGCGTAATCAGGTCGTGAGAGCTCGACGCATGACGTGGCGTCGGGTGCCGTCCGTGGCCATGTATCCAGCGTATCGATGTAGGCGTCCGCCGCACCAGCGCGCGCGTGTACCATCGCCGCGATGGACGGAGGGGACACATGACGAACGAGCAGTCGAGCGGCGCCACACCGTTGCGTGAGATCGTGCGGGGCGTGGTGTCGGTGCCGACCGCGTCCTACCTCGAGCACGGCGTGCGCGAGCACATTCGAGCGTTCGCCGAGGCACGCGGTCTCGCCTACGCGGAAGACGCCTTCGGTAACGCCTACGTGCGCTACCAGCGCGGGCGTGCGCGTCGGCCGTTGGTGTTGGGCGCACACATGGATCACCCCGGCTTCATTGTGAGCGCCGTCGCCGGTCGCCGTTTGGAATTGGAATTCCGCGGCGGGGTTGCGGACTCGTATGGAGTCGGCGAGCGACTACGGCTGTTCGGCGCGGACAATCTCGATCCTCGAGGAATCGCGAGGATCACGCGTATTCGAGGCGAGCGCGGGCGCATCGCCAGCGCCACAGCGCGGTTGGAGCCGGGCGCGCACGTCGAGGTCGGAGACCTGGCACTGTGGGACGTGTCCGCCTGCACGATTCGCGGCACCACGGTGCACGCTCGACAGTGCGATGACCTCGCTGGCGCCGCCGTGGTGCTCGCGACGTTGGACCGCGCTGTGACCGCGCGGATGACGGGGACGCTGATAGGGCTGTTCACGCGTGCGGAGGAGGTCGGCCTGCGTGGTGCTGCCGTCACCGGACGCTCGCGACTGCTGCCGGACGATGCGCTGGTGGTGGCGGTGGAGACCTCATCGATGGCCGGCGGGCGTGCGGTGCAGGGTGGCGGGCCGATCATCCGCGTGGGCGACGCGATTCATGTCTTCTCGCCGCGCATGACGCAGTGGATGACCGCGCTGGCTCAGGAGCTTGCCACCGCCGACCCGGCCTTCCGCTTCCAGCGCAAGTTGATGGACGGCGGGGTGACCGAGGCGACCGCCTACGACCTCTACGGCTATGAGACAGGCGCGGCCTGTGTGGCGCTGGGCAACTACCACAACGCTGGATCGCGCGCCCGGATCGCCGCCGAGACCGTCAACCTCGATGACCTCGAGGGACTGGTGCGGCTGTTCCTGCGCATGCTGGAGACGGTGCCGACGATGGGGCGCTACCTGCCCGCGCTCCTGCGGCGGTTCGATCGCCTGGGGCGCGAGGCCGTCCCGCTGTTACGCGCCCGCCGCTGACTGCGGGCAGGCGCCGAGACCGGTCGTCCGTTGCCATCGAGGCCCTGCGACACGCTAGGTGCGCTGCTCCAACTGCTGCCAGACGGCCTCCTCGGTCGCGGGCTGCACGTGGCCTTCGCGTAGGAGGCGAGTGAGCAGTCGGCCGTCGAAGCCGTTTTCGCGCATCAGCGTCCGGAGAGCCTCGACGCGCGTTGATGAGTCGAGCAGCACGGCGAGGAGCAGCTCCCACTCCAGCGGCATGACCAGCACGTTGGTCCCGTCCACCTCAATGCGGCGGCGGGCATCCCACAGCGATGGGATGTCCATGGGTGACAGCGACTCGTAGCGACCGTGGAAGACCGGGTTGCCGAAGATGAAGACGGGGACGCGGTCGCGAGTGAACTGCATGCGCTGGGCCGCCAGGTAGGCACCGCGACCCCACTCCGAGGGCGTGTCCAGCATCTCCGCCAGCGCTTGGAGCGCAGGCTCGGTGGTGATGAACTCTAGGTTCGGAGAGGAGACTTCCACACCCTGCAGGCGGCACGCAGCAGCACCTACCAGCGCCCAGTGCTGGTCGCCGGCGGCTTCCTCCAGGACGCGGACAAGCGGCCCAAGGACGCTGTCCTGCATCGCCTGCTGGTCGGTGGCTTCTTCAGTGCTGACGGCTCGCGCTCCCAGGCCAGACACCGGTGGGGACACCTCGATCATACGAGGTGGCTTCCGTACACGCTGCACGTGCGCTGCCAGAACTGGGGGCGCCGAGTTTCGCGTGGTGTCGTCCAGGGCGGCCGGGAGCCAAAATGCCTCACCCGGCCGTCGTTGCGGCGCAGGCGAGGCGTCTTGCGGGCCCGGAACAACGGGAGCGGGCTGTTACCCGCCCATCGCCTTTTCTTCGGCGGCTGCCCATGCGGCGTTCGCCCACTTGTCCGGGCGGCACACGGTCAGGCGCTGTGGCCGGCCCGCAGCTTTGCAGTCTGGGCAGTCACGGTCTTCGGTCTTCTGGTAGTCCTCGTACATGTGAACCCTCCATTCGGTCTGCGAGTGGTGGAATACGCCGCTCCGCTCCGGTTGTCAACGTCCGAAGTTGCGGTCACGCCGACGGAGTGGGCGAGGCTCGGTGCGCGTCTTAGAATCGTAGCGAAACGGGGTGCGTTGGATCCGCACCAGCACGGAGGGCGTGCGATGCAGCAGGAGGACTCGATCACGATCGATGCCCCGCCGGGGCGGGTGTGGGCAGTGATGTCCGAGGTTGAGCGCTGGCCGGAGTGGACCGCCTCGATCCGGAGCGTCCAACTGCTGACGCCGGGTCCGCTCGCGCTGGCGAGTCGTGCCCGCATCGAACAGCCGAGGCTACCGGCGGCGATCTGGGAAGTGACCGCGCTGGAGCCTGGGCGCACGTTCACGTGGGTTTCCCGCTACCCAGGCGGGTTCACCGCCGGCACGCACACTGTGACGCCGACCGCATCCGGAGCGGGGGCCTCGCTGCATTTGGCGTTCAACGGGCCGGTCGGCTGGCTGATCGGTACGCTCCTCGGCGGGATGTCGAGGCGCTACCTCCGGCTGGAGATCGAAGGCCTCAAGCGTCGATCGGAAGAGGCGTAGCCCGCGCTCGGCGTTAGACGTTCGTACGACGACTGCTGTCCGCATCAAGGTCCTGCATCACCTGCAGGAATCGATCGCGATCCATCTCGCCTCGTGCGTACGCCCGCCGTGCCAACTCGCGAGCATCGGGCGCGTCCAGTCGGTCCTGCGAACCGCCGCCGACACCGGAATTGCGGGCCAACAGCTGTACCAACCAGAAGCCCCCCGCGATCAGCGGGAGCCAGACGATGGCCATCAAGAAGCCCATCCAGAGCCACCCTTCGCCGCCGTAGTGCATGCCCCACCACATCGTGATCTCCGTTCACCTCGAACGAACACCAGCGTAGCGCCTCGCGGTGTGCGGGCTGCGTGCCGAAGGTCGGCCGTTTCGACGTGCGAACGTCCTGCCTTCTCCGCACCGCAGGCGCGCTCATTGGCGCGATGGACTAGTCGACGCGGAGGGTGCCGCTCATGCCCGCCTCGCGATGGCCGGCGACGGTGCACCAGAAGGCGTATTCGCCTGCCTTGGTGGGAGTGAAGCCCAATGCGCCCGCTTTGCGTGCTGCCAGCGCAAGGTGCAGCGCGAAGGTGCTTGCCTGGTGGTCGTGCTCCGCGCCGGAGACTCCACCCGTCGACGACTTTGCGGTCACGGGCATCGCCTCGACGGTGAAGTCGTGTGTGAGGGCGCCCTCGTTGCGGATGCCGAGGCGTACGCGCTCGCCGCTGTGCAGTTCGATCGTGCCGGGGTCGAACGCCAGGTCGCGCATCGTGACGTTGGCCGCGCGTTCGGGGCCGGCAGGTGCGCCGCTGCACCCGAGTGACATTGACGCCGCGACGGTGACGAGCAGCGGGATCGCCGCCCGCAGCCGCGCGTAAGCACTAGTGATCACGCTGATACTCCGTTCCCGCTGAGGCCTCGCGATGGCTTGGCCTGCATCGATTGTGCGCCGGGATTGCGCCGCCGTCGCCCGGGCGCTGGTGCGATCTACTTGTAACGCTGACCCAAGACGCGTATGAACGGATGGAATAGTCGTAGTCGGTGGCGCGTCGCCTGAGAGGGGTGCGCACCGTGAGAGGTGATTCGATGGACTTCGCCCCAGGTAAGCGTCCAGTTTTTGTGGGATCCGGCACGACGATGATCCGGCGATACATGCCGCGCTCGATCTCCGCCAACGCCAAGGATGCCGCGACACAGGCGATCGCCGACGCCGGTCTGCAGGTGTCCGACATCGATGGCATCTTCATCTGGGCCGACCCAAACTGGGGCCCCTCCGCGGTCGGCGACCCGAAGGTCTGGCTGGACGTCGCGCACGCGATGCAGGTCATGCCCTGGAAGAACATCAAGTTCTGGTTGCAGCCAGAGGCAGTCGCGGCTGGCTCCTGCAGCGGGATCCAATCTGCTGCGCTGGCGCTCGCATCGGGCGCGTGTGACTACGCGCTGATCATGCGCACGGGGCACCATCCGGCGGGGGTGCGCTACCGCCAGATCAGTTCGCGCGCCGCGCCGGGCAATGCCGCGCTGACGCAGTCCTATGGCCACGGCGTCGGCGGTTCGCCGCAGGTGGTCAGTTACCAGCGCTACCTGCACAAGTACAATGCCAGCCGCGAGTCGATGTGGGGCTACGTCGGGACGGCGCACGACAACGCGCAGGACAGCCCGCCCGCCGTTTGGCGTGGGCGTGATATCACCGAGGAGGATTACCTCAACTCCCGCCTCATCGCCTACCCCATGAACATCTTCGACAACGACATGCCATGCGACGGGGTGCTGGCGGTGGTGATGACCACCGAGGATCGCGCGAAGGGCACGCCTCACCCGGGCGGCTACGTCTCCGGCATGGCCACGATGCCGCATCACATGGATCCCGGCGGCGTAGGCCAGGGCATTGGCGCAAACCTGGAGGTGCTGGAGGACATGTGCGCGCGGATGGCGGAGAACCTCTACGCCAGCGCGGGCGTCGGTCCGGGCGACATTGACCTGAAGCACGTGTACGACGGGTTCAGCCCAATGGTCTGGATGTGGATCGAGGCGTTCGGATGGGCGCCGCGCGGCGAGGCTCATCGCTGGGCGCAGCCGGGCACCATCGGTCGGGCGGGGCCGCACCCGCTGAATACCTCCGGTGGGAACCTCGGCAACGGGCGAATCCACGGCTTCAGCCATGTGTTGGAAACGGCACAGCAGCTGATGGGTACGGCGGGTCCGAGGCAGGTCGCAAACATCGAGGTCGCGCTCACGGAGTCGGGCCCGTTCGGCAACGGCTCCTGCTTCATCGCCACGCGCGAGTAGCACTGCGGAACGACTCGGATCGGCTCGGCAACGGCACCGCCGGGGCGCACACCACGGCAGTGACCGTCGCGCCGTAAGGGCGTCGGCGGTGGTTCTGTCAGAATTCAGGGCCCGCCCCCTGATTTCGGCCAAGAACGTGAGAAGAAGCAGCTGCGTTTCGAATCTGAGAGCAGGTGCTGGGAGGGCCGGATCGGACGCCGTTTGGAGCTCGAGCGCTGAGTGCTGACGGAACCCCGCCTCTGGCGCGTCTGCGGCGTGCCGGAACCGCAGGAAGGCATTGCTCCCTTCCTAGTTCGCGGCTAGGTCACCTACCGCCGAATACCTGCTCATAGTGGGGGCTCGTCTCCTATGACATCCCAGCGAGCGGCAAGCCCCTTTCTCGGTCTCGTACCCGTGCTGGCTATCGTCCAAAACGCATGTGGTATAATGCGCCGCTGGTAACGACAATGGAGGCGGAACCGTGGTGCGCATCGCTAGCGACGACGAGCGTCTGACCTGGAGCGGTGCGGTCTCGCTCGAGCGCGGAGACGGCTGGGTAAAGCCCTGGCGAGTGCCGTACGAGGACCTCGACCTGTATTCGCCGGGCGATCCCGCGCTGGCGGTGCGCGCGGAGATGCCTTCAGGCGTGCGGCTGCGCTTCGGGACCGACGCTGAGCGCTTCACATTTGAGACGCAGCCAATGAACGAGATCGCGAACGTCGGCGCGGGACCGTCGCCGAAGCAGTTCGACCTCTACGTCGGCGACACAATGGCGTCGCGAGCCGAGTTCACGGATGGCGCCACGAGCGTCCAGCTTGAGGGCCTGCCCGCTGGCGAGAAGACCGTCGATGTCTGGCTCCCGCAGGGGATCGCGGTCGCGCTCCGTGGCATCGATCTCCCCGAAGGCACTCGTCTCTATGCAACGTCGGACGACCGACCGCGCTGGGTGGTGTACGGCAGTTCGATCACCCATTGCCGCACCGCTGAGAGCCCGTCGTACACGTGGCCGGGGATCGTGGCGCGAGCGCGAGGGCTGAACCTCACCTCGCTCGGCCTGGGCGGCCAATGTCACGCCGATCCCATGATCGCCCGCCTGATCCGGGACCTGCCAGCCGACCTCATCACGCTCAAACTCGGCATCAACATCTACGGTAACAACACGATGAGCGGGCGTACGTTCCGCCCGGCCGTGCTGGGGACGATCGCGACGATCCGCGACGGCCATCCCGATACCCCGCTTGTCCTGTGCTCCCCGATCTTCGGCGTCCACCGCGAGACCACGCCGAACGATACGGGGATGACGCTCCCAATAATGCGCGACGAGATCCGCGACGCGGTCGAGTCCTTCCGGCGGCGCGGTGATGATCGGATCTACTACGTCGACGGCTTGAAGCTGTTTGGCGAAGACCTCGCACACCTGCTGCCCGACAACCTGCACCCGAATCCCGAAGGCTACAAGCTGCTCGCTCAGAACTTTCTGCACGAGGTGTTCAACGTACAAGGCGTGCAGGATTCTTCCGTCAGAACTCAGGGTCCGGTCGGCGTGTAGCCTCGTCTAACTGAGATGAGGAGCACCTCGATGACCTGCCCGCACTGCCAATCGACGGCAATACGTCGGCGAAAACAGCGGACGGCCCTCGGCTACCGCCGATTCTCATGCGCCAGCTGCCAGCAACGCTTCAACGAACGGACTGGCACGCCGTTCAACGAGCTGCAGTTCCCGACGGACATCGTGCTGCTCGCGGTGCTCTGGCGTCTGCGCTACAAGCTCGGGCTGCGGGATGTCGCGGAGCTGCTGCTGCAGCGCGGCTACGACGTGTCATACGAGACGGTACGCGCCTGGGAGTTCCGCTTTGCACCACTGATCAGCGCCGAACTTCGGACGCGCCGTCGCGGACACGGCGGCCGGTCCTGGTACCTGGACGAGACGTATGTGAAGGTCTCCGGGCGCTGGTGCTACCTGTACCGGGCGACCGATCGCGATGGGCAGTTGCTCGATTCGATGCTCAGCGAGCATCGCGATCGGTCTGCTGCCCGACGGTTCCTGCGACGCCTCGTCGAGGTGTCCGGTCGCCGGCCCCTGCGCGTCACGACCGATCACCACGGGTCGTATCCGAGGGCGATCCGCTGGCGATCCGCTGGCGATCCGCTGGATCTGTGGTCGAAAGGCAATTCATCGACGCGATCAGTATCTGAACAACCGGACGGAACAATCGCATCGTCCGCTGAAACAGCGGTACTACCCGATGCTGGGGTTCGGGAACTTCGAATCAGCGTCCCGGTTCTGTACAGCGTTCGACGAGGTCCACAACTACTTCAGAATCGACAAGGCTCCGTCATCGCTGGCACGGCGCGAGTTGTTCATGTTCCGCTGGCGGGAATTGATCGGGAGCCTCAGCGCCGCGTGACGGGCGGAATGAACCGAGCGGGAATCGGTCGGTAGCGAGCCCTGAGTTCTGACGGAACCCGTAGTCGGTCGTGCCTTCGCTATGCCTTGAGGAATTCCTTCTTCGCCAGCACTTGGTCGAGGTACAACTTCGTCCCGTACTGCGAGAAGAGCGCGCCCGCCGCATCGAGATGCTGCATGGCCGTTGCGTGGTCGCCGCGAAGCTCCGCGACATCGGCGAGGCCCTGGTGGCAGCGGCCCTGGTCGATCACAAAGCGCACGTCTGGGCGTGATGCCCATTCGAGGCCGGTGTTGAAGTGCTGCTGCGCCTCGTCGATCTGGTCGAGGCGCAGTGCGAGACAGCCGCGCAGCCAATCTGGGTTCACGTCGACCCATACGGTGCTACGCAGGTTTGGAAACTCATTGAGATACTCGGCAACTGCGTTCGAGCGCGGCTCGTCCGCGAGCTCCACAAGCGCGTTCGCCGCGTATGCGAGCACCTGCAACACAGCGATGAGATTATCGCTACTATCGCTATTGCTCAGATCCCACACGCCGCCGGCATCCAACGCCTGAGCGAGCGCCCCGATCGCGGATGTCCGCTCGCCTTGCGCGCACAAGATACTGCTGCGAAGAGCGTGTACGAGCGCGACCGCGCCGCGTGCATCGGGATGATCCACGCCGGGCAACAGCCGGAGCGCCTCGGCCGGAGCGCCTCGGCCGGAGCGCCTTCCGCAAGCGCAACGCTCGCAGTGATCAGTCCGGTGTAAAACGACACCCCTGTGGGTACTTCGGCGATCAGTTCCAGATATTCCGCACGACGGCCCCGCCGCCAAGCAACCTGGGCAAGCTGGGCTGTGGCACGCCACTCCCCCGACCGTCTCCGGTATTGCCGCGTGTACCGGACGAGCTCACTCAAGGTTACTGCAACAGCATCGATCTCACCTGCAAAGGCCAAGTTCACCCCACCCCGGTTCAAAGGAACCGTCGAGAATATCCCTGCAGCCACGAAGTCTCGCTGCGCCGCCTCGAATAGAGCAGCAGCGGCATGGAATTCCCCCTGCCGTTCCAGCACGGCGGCTGGGCGAATGCGAATCCCGGCCGGATATGCTGCCCCGCTCAGTTGCAGCCGTGCCGCCATCTCAACTGCGCGCGCGGCGCGCGCGGCCCCCGCCCCCGTGGGGCTGTAGTCCGCCCCTGACCGTTGAGCGAGCAGGCTGCAGAGCTCTGGCGAATCCTCGTCGCCAAGTGCCTCGATGAGGCGATCCATACGCGGCCTCAGAGCCTGCAGTTCGCCGGGCATGGATCCGCCCGCCAGGAAGCCCATGAGGGCACGCGCGCTCAGCAGCGGTTGTGCTTGTTCGTCATAGAGGGCGAGCGCGCGGTCAAGCGCAACACCGGCCTCAACGAATTCGCCCGCTGCTTTCCGGCATCGGGCGAGCTCACTCCACAGCATCGCTGCGTCCTGCCCGAGCGGATCGCGGGCTTGCTCGATCACCGCGAGGCAGCGTTCGTAGCAACGCGTGGCATCATCCCACCCCAGCGCGGCTGCGGACTGTTCCGCGG
>QWRD01000016.1 GCA_003670575.1 Chloroflexota bacterium | reverse complement strand
GTGGGCTTACGTCCGCGTCTATCGCTCAGAGCAGGCTCGCACGCAGGCGCTGACACGCTGGCTGCACCAGTACAATCATCACCGCAGTCACTCGGCCATCGGAGGGCTCCCGCCCATCACCCGTGTTACCAATGTCCCTGCGCAGTACACTTAGCTACCACCTGCTTGTAGGCAGCCGTGGCCTCGTCGATCTTGCCGGCCAGGTGCGCCTGCAATGCGGTGTCCAGCAGCGCAGCCAGGCCGTACCCTCGGCCGTCGCGCATGACCACGTAACAGGCGGCGAGCGCGGGCGGCAGCAACACCATGCCCCAGAGCTGTGTGTAGAGGCCGTAGCCGCTCCAGATGTAACTCGTCAGATCGAGGCCGTACAGCCCGTTAGTCGCAATCAGTCCAGAAACCAGAGCGCCGAATCCTGCTTCCGTTCGATCGAAACGAGACTTGCGCATCGCCCAGTACATCGAGAGCGGGAACACGCACAGCAGCAGGTAGTTCGTCCATCGGAAGACCAGCACCATTCCCACGCCGCTGACTAGGTGGACGATCGCCGGGATCAGGTAGGGGAGGTGCTGGTAGTAGTGAAAGATCGGGAAGCCCATGCGGTCGCGCGCTGCCATGCATCGGTCGGGTCCTGGCCGGCCCGGAACGCATCGACGGTCCGCTGCAGATTGAGCAGGTGGAACACGTGGTCGTTGAGGTTCGGGGAGTCGATCGCGAGGCTTGGTAAGAGCGCGACGATGTTGAACAGCAGCGTGCCGATGAGCAGGAGCGGGCCCAGCAGCCCGGAGGCACCCTGGGACGCCGTCAGCCGCATCCACAGGCGCGTGAGCACGCGCTGGACGCGACCGCGCTCCGGCTGCGCAACGTCTGACGTCAGGGGAGAGTTCACTCGCGCGAGGCTCCATCGCCCGAAGCGCGGAACGTCCAACGGTCGTTGATCAAGAAGTTGATCGCACTGGCCGCGAGGATCCCGAGCGCCGCCGCCGGCAGATGCGGGATCACCAGTTGGGCGAGGGCGAACACGGTCATGTTCAGCACGAAGGTGGTGGCGATGGTGGCGTGGAAGGTGAGCCAGCGTCGGGCCAGCGTGCCCCGGGGGGACGCGCCGGTGTCACGATCGCGCCAGGTGAACGTCTGGCTGAGCGCGAAGTTCAACTGCGCTGACAGCAGGAAGGCGATGACGTTGGCACCGATCGCGTGCGCGTAGGGCAGGAGCACGGCCAGTAGCGCGAGTTGGACGACGGCGCACACGCCGCCCGTGGCGAGGAAGCGCATGCCACGAATCTCGGCAATACGTCGCGCGACACCAATGGGTACGAGATTCGCGGGCCGTAGTGGTTCGACCATTCGGGTGGCCCCAACCTCAAACTCACGGCAGCGCCATCACTCGCCGAGTATGGCCGCCATTCAGCGGCTTGTAGGAACGTCTGACGCAACCCGCAGCCCATCCTCATGGCCGCGGTCGCTTCGATTGAAACCTTGGCGATTGCTACAATCGCCAAGGTTTCACCACACTAGGGGAACCACTGAGAACGTCCGTGCGCGTTCGCTGCGGCGCGAAACGCGCCGCGCGGATGGGCTCATCCCTCGCCGCCGCTCCGCCGCCCTCGAGGGGTGCGACGCTGGCGGCGGCGTTGCGCGTGCTCCGGGCGCTCGGAGGACGGCGTCAGCACCAGTGGCGCGGCGCGTTCCGGCGGCTTGGGCGCCCATCGCGAGCTCACCCGGCGGGCGACCACCAGGCTCCAGAAGGAGACGGAGGCCACTAATGGCAGCATCAGCGCGGTGGTGACCCAGTCGCCTTGCGTTGTGAACAGCGTCAGCAAGGCCACCATGCCGGTGGTGATTGCGGTCAGGATCAGGACTTCACGCTCGGCGAACTGTCTCACAGACGACCCTCGTCCCCACCACGTAGGCGAATCGCCTCCTATACTAAGTCCGTCCGCACTAGGCACCTACCGTTCCGTCAGCAGGGCAGCAGCAGAATGTGCCCGGATCCCACGGCAGGCAAGGCACGCATGATTCCCGCCCGAACGCAGTACGGACAGACGTTGTTCACGGCTCTGCACGTGGCTCGCTCCCGAGTCCGGCACATCGGCGGCTGCTCATGGTAGCTACCGATATCGAGGCACGGATCGCCGCCTCCCGGGCTGCCTCCGGCGCCGAGCGCTTCGTCGGCGTTCACCTCCCGGCCGAGTTCGATCTCACAGCGCTGGTGGACGATCCCGATCTCAACGGCGTCGTCGCGTCCTACGAGCGACCCTCGAGCGAGTTCTCGCTCGTCGCGGTCGGCGAGGCTGCACGCGTGGAGCTGCCGGCGGGCGCATCCCCCGAGGCACTGCGCGATGGCGCGCAGCGGCTGCTGGCCGGTGAGCAATCGGCGGAGTCCGCGCTGTTGCGCCCTCGACTGCTCGGCGGTTTTGCGTTCGATGGCGGACGGACGCCGGGCGCGCCGTGGGCCGGCTTTGCCGCCGGGGCGCTGGTGCTGCCTCGTCTGCTCTTCGTGCGGGATCGTGGGGTGAGTGGCGTCGTCGTCGCCCCGGGTGTCGACCCAGGCGAAGTGAAGGCACTGGTCAGTCGTGTCATCTCGGCGGCACGTGCTCGTCTCAGCGCGCCGCCCGTTCCGCAGTTGCCGCGCGTGCTGCGCGTGTTACGTGACTTTGATCGCGCCCGTTGGCTCACCTCGGTCAGTTCCGTTGCGGCCTCCATTCGCGCGGGCCTGTTCGAGAAGGTGGTGCTGGCTGCGATGCGGGAGTTCGAGGCCGATGCGCCGATCGGCGTGGGTGCCGCGATGGCGCGGCTGCGGCGCGAGTACCCGCACTGTCATCTGTTCTCTATGCGCGCGGCCGGCGCCACGTTCCTGGGTGCGAGCCCGGAGCTGCTGGTGAGCCTGCGCGATGGGGTGGTTCGGGCGCTGGGGCTCGCCGGGTCCGCTCGGCGCGACGCCGAGCCGGACGTCGACGCGCAGCTCGGTCAGGCGCTGCTCGAGAGCACGAAGGATCGCGTCGAGCACGAAACCGTGGTGCGGGCGCTGCGCGGCGGGCTGACGCCCGTCACCGCGGAGCTGAACGTGCCTTCGACCCCCACGCTGCTTCAACTGCGCAACATCCAGCACCTGTCGACCGAGATCACCGGGAAGGTAGCGGCCGGTGTCGACGTGTTCGACCTGGTGCAGCGGCTGCATCCGACACCCGCGGTCTGCGGCTGGCCGACTGCGGCGGCACGCGCGGAGATCGGGCAGCAGGAAGCGTTCGACCGCGGTTGGTACGCCGGCCCGATTGGCTGGGTAGACGCGAACGGCGACGGTGAATTCGCGGTGGGGCTGCGCTCCGCGCTGGTACGGGAGCAGCACGCGTGGTTGTTCGCGGGCGCCGGTATCATGGGCGACTCAGTGCCGGAGAGTGAGCTCGCCGAGATCGAGATGAAGTTCACGCCGCTGGTCGGCGCGCTGACCGGTGGCGAGTCGTAAGGCCAGACGGTTCCCTTCGCCAGTCACCAGATCCCGACTCCGGGCCCAGAGGTGCAGATGTCTCCATCGTCCACCGCGTACGCCGAGCAGATGGTGCGCACGTTCATCACGCAGTTGCGCGCGAGCGGGGTGCAGCACGTGGTGATCGCGCCCGGTTCGCGCTCGACACCGCTGACGTACGCGTTCGCGCGCGACGCATCGTTCACGCCGTGGCTGCATCTGGACGAGCGTTCTGCGGGCTACTTCGCGCTCGGCCTCGCGCGGCAGTTGCGCGCGCCGGTCGCGTTGGTGTGCACCTCCGGCACCGCCGCTGCGAACTTTGCGCCCGCGGTCGCGGAGGCGTGGTTGTCGCGCCTCCCGCTGGTGCTGTTGACCGCCGATCGTCCGCCGGAGCTGCGTGGCATCGGCGCGAACCAGACCATCGAGCAGGTCGGGATGTACGGCGCGCATGTGAAGTTGGCGACCGAGTTGCCGATCGCCGACGGCACCGAGAGCCTGCTGCGCCAGGTGCGGTCGACCGCGGCCCGTATGGTCGCACTCGCCATCGAGGCGCCGGCCGGCCCGGTGCACATCAACGTCCCGTTCCGTGAGCCGCTGTTGGATCCCAGCGTCACGCTGCCGGCGCTGCCTGCCGTTGAGACAATCGTCGTGCAGGCCACTGTCGCCGGCCTGCCATCCGTCGAGGCGATGGAGCGCATCGCCGCGGAGTGCCTGGGCCGACGCGGGCTGATCATCTGCGGCCCAGAGTCCTACGGGCTGCCCGCGCCGGCGATCACGGCGTTGGCCGCGGTGCTCGGGTGGCCGGTGCTGCCCGACCCGCTGTCCGGGCTGCGCAGCGGAGTCGGCTCCCTCGATCACATCGTTGCGACGTATGACCCGCTGCTGCGGAGCGCGCGCTTCGTCGCGGAAGTGGATCCGGAGCTGGTGCTGCGCTTCGGCGGAACCATGGCGTCCAGCCCGTTGCAGCAATTCCTGGCGTTTCGCCGCCCTCGGCAGATCGTGGTGGATGCGCCCGGTGGCTGGCGCGATGCCGACGCCGAGGCGTCGATCGTCGTGCACGCCGACACCGCAGCATTCTGCGACTCGCTGTCGCGGATTGTGTCCGCCCGTCGGGGAGCGACGGGCCACGAGGACGGCAGTTGGCTGGCCACGTGGATGGACGCCGACCGTACCGCACGCGAGGCGATTCGCCTGGCGCTGGAGGCGATCGACGAGCCCTTCGAGGGGCGTGTCTCGGTGGAGCTTGCTGACGCGTTGCCCGACGGCGCAACACTGGTCATCGGCAACTCCATGGCGATTCGCGACGCCGAGGCGTTCTATCCGGCACGCATGCAGCAGGTGCGATTGGTGGGTACGCGCGGCGCCTCCGGTATCGATGGCGTGGTGTCGACGGCGGCCGGGGCAGCGGCGGCTGCGGACGGCCCGGTTGCGCTGGTGATCGGCGACCTCTCCTTTTTCCATGACCTGAATGGGCTCTGGGCCGTGCAGCGGCATCAGTTGTCGCTGACCGTGTTGCTGGTGAACAACGATGGCGGCGGCATCTTCCACTTCCTCTCGCAGGCCGAATCGGCGAAGGATGAGTTCGAGGAATGGTGGGGCACGCCGCACGGCCTGGAGTTTCGCCACGCGGTGGAGATGTACGGCGGGACATACGAACGATTGAGCGGTGCAACCGGCTGGGCGCCTCGCGTCGCCGAGGCGTTACAGCGGCCGGGGCTCACAGTGCTGGAGCTGCGCACTGACCGCGTGCGCAACGTCCCGCTGCATCGCGAGGTCTGGGCACGCGTGGACGCCGCACTGCGCGCCACGCTCGGCGAGGTGCCGGACGGCGCCTCGATGCCGGCCGCCGGGGGGCTGCATCCATGACTCGTGTCGACCTGGGGCCGCTGTCGTTGAATGTCGAGATTGCGGGCAACGGCCCGCCGGTCGTGCTGCTCCACGGCTTCACTGGCTCGGCGGCGGGGTGGGGCGTCGTGATCGATGCGCTCTCGCCCGAATACACCACAGTGGCGATCGACATCGTCGGTCACGGCCGGTCGGACAGTCCGCCCACCGCGGAGTCCTACGAGATGTGCCGCGCCGTCGATGACCTGGTCGCGGTGGTGGCGAAGGCTGGGCACCAGCGCGCGACCTGGCTGGGTTACTCCATGGGCGGGCGCACTGCGCTGCAAGTGGCGTCGTTCCGGCCGGAGGCGGTGAACGCGCTCATCCTCGAGGGGGCGAGCCCCGGTCTGCCGACGGTAGACGAGCGCCTCGCTCGCATCGCCGCCGACGAGGTGCTGGCGCAGCGCCTGGAGCGCGAGGGCGTGGAGCCCTTCGTCGACTTCTGGCAGTCGATCTCGTTGTTCGCCTCGCAGGCCTCGTTGCCGAAGGCGGTCTGGGATCGTCAGCGCGCCGGTCGACTGCGGAACTCGGCGCTGGGTCTGGCGAACTCGCTACGTGGCATGGGAACCGGTGCGCAGGCCGCGCTGCATGATCGGCTGACGGGGATCACCGTGCCGGCACTGTTGCTTGCGGGCGAATTGGACATAAAGTACACCGACGCAGCTCGGGAGATGGCGCTCGCGCTCCCGGACGCTACGATGCACGTGATCGAGGATGCTGGACACGCCGCCCACCTCGAGCAGCCGGAGCGGTTCAACACGCTGGTGTTGGACTTCCTGCGGCGAGCGGCGCAGCGTTCCGAGTGGTAACCGTCGGCGTGCGTGCGTGAGTGACGTGGGCGCGTAGCGGTGCCGACTTGAGGGGGGAACAGACAGATGACCGAGTGGCAGTCAGCAGGCCAGTACACCGACATCCTGTACGACAAGACCGACGGGATCGCGAAGATCACGATCAACCGGCCGGAGGTGCATAACGCCTTTCGCCCGCTGACGTTGGACGAGATGCAGGCCGCCTTCGAGGACGCACACCGCGATCCTGCGGTCGGCGTCGTGCTGCTCACCGGCGCGGGTGGTCGCGCGTTCTGCTCCGGCGGCGACCAGCGCATTCGAGGCGACGGCGGGTACGTGGGTAACGACGGCGTGGCGCGGCTGAACGTGCTGCCGCTGCAGCGCTACATTCGCACCATGCCGAAGCCGGTGATCGCGCTGGTTGCGGGCTATGCCATCGGCGGCGGGCACGTGCTGCACGTCGTCTGCGATCTCACCATCGCCGCGGACAACGCGCGCTTCGGGCAGACTGGGCCACGCGTCGGCTCGTTCGATGCGGGCTTCGGCTCCGGGCAGCTGGCTCGCATCGTCGGCCACAAGAAGGCCCGCGAGATCTGGTACCTCTGCCGCCAGTACAACGCCCAGGAGGCGTTGGACATGGGCCTGGTTAACACCGTTGTACCCCTCGACCGGCTGGAGGATGAGGGCGTGCAGTGGGCGAACGAGATCCTGGGGCACAGCCCGATCGCGATTCGCATGCTGAAGAACGGATTCGTCGCGGACACGGACGGCCTCGCTGGCATCCAGCAGCTCGCCGGCGACGCCACGATGCTGTTCTACATGACGGACGAGGGCAAAGAGGGACGCAACGCGTTCATCGAGAAGCGGAAGCCTGACTTCAGCCGGTTCCCGCGCCTTCCTTGAATCAGCAGCGCGGTCCGGTCCGCCACGATCCGGTCAAGACGTGGTTGCTGGCGATCCGCATCCCCACGCTCACCGCGGCGGTGGCACCGGTGGCGGTGGGCTCTGCGGTGGCGCTGAGCGACGGGCGATTCGCGCCGTTGCCGGCGCTGGCCGCCCTGATCGGGGCGCTGGCGATCCAGGCGGGTGCGAACCTGGCGAACGACCTCTCGGACTTCCGTCGAGGCGCGGACACCGATCAGCGCCTCGGGCCGCTGCGGGTCACCCAGCAGGGGATGCTCACGGAGCGCGCCGTGACGATGGGCGTCACGGTCTCGTTCCTCATCGCGACGTTGGCGGGACTGTACCTGACCGCCGTTGCCGGCTGGCCGGTGGTGGCGATGGGCGTCGCCTCGATGGTTGCGGCGCTCGCGTACACGGGCGGGCCGTGGCCGTTTGGCTATCGCGCGCTCGGCGAGTTGTTCACGTTCATCTTCTTCGGCGTGATCGCCGTCGTCGGCACCTACTACGTGCAGGCGCACGAGGTGTCGCGTGGTGTGTTGGCCGCCTCGCTGCCCGTGGGGATGACCGTGACCGCGATCCTGGTGGTCAACAACGTGCGCGACATTGAGACCGATCGCGCGGCCGGGAAGCGGACGCTGGCGGTTGTGCTGGGGCGGACCGGCGGGCGGGTGCTGTTCGTCGCGCTGCTGGTGGCCGCGTACCTCGCTGCGGCGGCCATGTGGGTCTTCGGGGAGTACCCGGCGTGGACGCTGCTGCCATTCCTGAGCGCGCCGCTGGCCGTGCAGCCCGCGGAGGCTGTGCTGTCCCGAGTGGACGGGCCCTCGCTCAACCGCGCACTGCGCGCGACCGCACGCCTGCACCTGGTGTTCGCGCTCCTGTTCTCCTGCGGGCTGACCATCGGGCTGCTCACCGCAGCATGACCGCCGAAGCCACCGCCGCATGACGCAGGTCGGCGAGTTGTCAGCGGACGCCGTGCTCGCCGCCATTCGCTGGCGACCGTTCCGGCTGCCGTTGCGACACCGCTTCGAGGCGGCGCATGGCGCGCTGAGCGATCGCACTGGCGTGCTCATCGAATGCGTGGCCGCCGACGGTACTCGCGGCACGGGCGAGGCCTCGCCGCTGCCATCGCTCGGAGACGGCACGGTCGCCGACGTGTTGGCACTGCTCGCTGCCCACGCACCGGAGCTCGCACGTCAGGACTCTTTGCCAACGTCGGGGCCGGGGGCTGCAGCGTTGGCGTGCGCTCTGGACGCGGCGCGGCTGGAGATTGCCGCGCGGCAGCGCGGCGTGTCGGCGACGGCGCTGTTGACCTCGTCGCCTGTCTCACCGAGTGGAGTACGGGCTAACGCGGTGATCGGGACCGGCTCCCCGGATGAGGTGGCGCGTTACGGTCGGGAGGCGTTGGCGGCTGGCTACGAGGTGCTCAAGCTGAAGGTGGCGGCGGGGCCCCTGGACGCGGATATCGCGTGCGTGGAGGCGCTGCGGGCCGCCTGTCCGGGTACGCCGATCCGCCTGGACGCCAACGGCGGATGGACGGAAGCGCAGGCCGCCGAGGCGTTGCAGCGACTTGAGGGCCTGCGCATCGAGCTGATCGAGCAGCCGGTCGCGCCCGCGGACCTCGACGGTATGCGGCGGCTGCGTGGGCGGGGCATCCGCATCGCAGCGGACGAAGCCGCCTCGAACCTGGCTGATGGTCGGCGGGTGGTCGCGGCTGGCGCCGCCGACCTGCTCGTGCTCAAGCCGATGCGTCTCGGTGGGCTGCGTCCGGCGCTGGAATTGGCGCGCGCCGCGCACGCCGCCGGACTGCCCTCGATTGCCACGACGACGTTCGACTCCAGTCTTGGCACGGCGGTGGCGCTGCTGCTGGCGGCGGTGCTCGATGCGGAAGGCCTCAATCCCGATGGTCTGGCGCACGGCCTCTCGACCGGTGATCACCTCGCCGATGACCTGACGACGCCGGCGCTCGTGCCGGGGCGGGGACGCCTCCGGGTCGCCCGGGGCTCTGGCCTCGGCGTGACGGTTGACGTGGCCGCATTGGAGCGCCTGGCAACGGCACCGTGGGCAGAGTGGCGGGCGTGATCGAGGTTTCGCGCTACCTCGGCGCGGGGGCAGCCAGCGTGCGGGTTTGACGCCCCTCCGCTCCGGTCGCGACAATCACGAACGCGAGCGGCTAGCTCGGGCCGCCATCCGGTGGCCACCACCCGACAACCATATGCGGGCAGGACGGCACCAATGAACGATTCGTCCAAGCGCTGGTACATGGATCTGCACTCGCACTCCACCGACGCGTCCGATGACGCGGGTGGCACGGTGGAGGGGTACGCGAAGTGGATCGTCGCGCGGCGGAAGCGCGGCTATCAGATCGATGGGTTCGTGCTCACGGAGCATCGACAGTACGACCCGGACTCGGACTACCGCGCGCTGTCAGAGCAGTACGGCGTGAGCATCCTGCGCGGCGCAGAGGTGGAGACCGACATCGGGCATGTTCTGGTGTACGGCATCACCCCGGAGTTTGTGCGCGCGTTCGACCTGCGGCAGGTGTCGCTGCCGCACAAGGAAGTGTTCCGAGTCGCGCTGGAAACTGGCGGGTACGCGGTCGCCGCGCACGCCGGACGCCCACGGATCGGCCTGGCGCACTACATCGATGACGAGCACATGACGATCGATGGCATCCAGACCGTGGAGCAGCTGAACGGCGGCTCCTCGGTAGATGAGAACAACGTGGGGCTGGCGCTCGCGGAGCGCTTCGGTCTGAAGCGCGTCGGCGGATCGGATGCCCACTACGTCAGCGCCATCGGGCGGTGCATGACGGCGTTCGGCCGCCCCATCCACACCGTCGAAGACCTCGTACAGGAGTTGCTGCACGGGGAGTATTATCCCGTCACCGTGGAACAGACGCTCGAGGCTGGCGCGGCCAGCGGGGAGAGGCACGCATGACCACAGACGTCACGTTTGAGTACGACGAGAGTGTGATCGGTGTGGAGGTGCCGATCGGCGCCGAGGAGGTGACGGCCGAGAAGATCGCCACCTTCTGCTCCGCGCTCGGTGAATCGAACCCGATCTACACCGATCCGGCGGCAGCGCTGGCGGGTGGGTACACCGGCCTTGTGGCGCCGCCCGCGATCCTCCAGACGCTGCGGCTGGACCCGGCGCCCAGCGCGAAGGTGAAGTTCGGTAACACCGCGTTTCACTCGGGGATGCGATTTGAGGTCGTGGAGCCGGTGCTGGCGGGCGACACGATTAGCGTCAGCGCACAGGTGAAAGAGGTGTACGCCAAGACCGGGCGCACCGGCACCATGGTGTTTGCGGTGACCAAATTCACGTACCGCAACCAGCACGGGCGCACCGTCGCGAACACCGAGTCCTCTACCGTGCATCGGCAGGTGGAGCGATGACCGCCAGCGACGCACTGGGTGGGCAGCGCTACTTCGACGATGTGGAATCGGGCGACGAGTTCACCGACTCGTGGTCGCCGACCGGCGAGCAGGTGGTCGCCTTCCTGACGGTCAGCAACCGCACGGCCCCCGGCCCGAACCGGTTCACCGATGACGAAGAAGCACGCAAGATCGGCATGACCAAGGCAATCGTGCCGGGCCAGATGTCGCTGTGTCGCGCGACGGACTTCGTGACCGATTGGATGGGGCCGTCAGGACGCCTGCGTAGCATCGACGTGAACTTCCGTCGTCCCGCCGTGCACGATGAGCCTCTGAAGGTGGTCGGCCTGATCACCGATACGCTGGACGACGATGGCGCCACCACCGTGAAGCTCGATGTCTACTTTGAGAACGAGCGCGGTGAACGACCACTGCAGGGCGTTGCCGTCGTGGAGTTGCCTCGGCGGTAGACTGCGGCACCACGTTGATCCCCGCACTGGCGCTTGTATCGCGCGATCACACGGTCGCGTGATCGCGCCCGGCGGACGGGTTACGCCCGTCGCCTCCCAGTTCCTCGTCACTCCGTGCTGCCCCTCGACGTTGCGAAACATGAGCGCAACACAGAGATCACGCGTGTGAAACCGTTCGGTCACCTGCGCGAAATGCGAACGAGTTAGTTTTGCTATCAGCGCAGTGGGGCCGGGACTGGCGACCGTCCGAACCGAATCGGACGGCTCTGACCAGGCTACAGACGCATCACGCGTCCGGCCCCCTGTCTCGTCGGATCCGCCGCGGCGCTGCCTCGGTCGCTCGCGCGGGTGGAGGGAGGACGATGCAGTACGAACAATCTGATCACGAGGGGCCGTCAGTATCCGGGGCGGGGGCCTGCACGGCGTGTGGGGCCTCGGCCGGGCACGGGGCTCGCTATTGCGCCTCGTGCGGGGTCACCGACCGTCGCGGCGACCTCCTCGATCACTCGCCCTTCTGCAAGGTCGCGGCGTGACGCGATTGCGGGCAGCAGCAGGTGTTGCTCCACAGCCGTCACGAGTCGGCGCGAGGCTTCTGCGTCGAGGCCGGCGCGGGCCGCGAACCGTTCCGCGATCACCCCGCCTGCGCGAGCGTGGTCGCCCTCGTGCCCCTCACCGATGTCGTGCAGCAGCGCCGCGAGCAACAGCTCGTCCTGACTGATCAGCTCCGCTGCGACGAGGGGCGTACTGGTGCTGTCGGCGTCCTCGTTGATTCCGCGGATCGCCTCCCGGACGGTGCGGAGGAGGTGCGTGTCCACGGGGTGTTCGTGCACACCGTCACTGCGGGGGAGTGCCCGCACGATCTCCCACTCCGGCAAGAAGCGATCGAGCCATGGCGCACGCGGGAGCGCATCGAACGTCGGCGCGTCCGGGGCGCGCAACGAGCGCAACAGTTCGTCAAGGTCGTTGCCCGCCGGGGGTGGTGGGACAGTCATGCCGGGCAGGCGGCGGACGAACGATAGGACGCGTGCCATCGTGCCGCCCGTCGGCGCGAGGCCCTCGCTGGTGGTGTGATCGATGGCGCGCATCCCGTGGAGCAGCTGTCGGCCGGTTGTCTCCACGTCGGTCGCCAGTAGTGCGGCGACGGGGGCTGCCAGATCGCGGCGGTAGCGGTCGTGGCGCTCCGGTGTCAGGACGTGGAGCGCGGTTTGGGTCCTGACAGCACCTCGTACTCCGCTGCTAGTGGGATCGACGGGTCCGCGAGTGATGGGGCGTGCAGGCCGCCAGCGATCTGGTCAGCGAGTCGCGCCCAATGCAGTGCGAGGAAGGCGTTGAGGCCGCCCCGGGAGGTCACCACATCCGGCTCTTGTGTCTGCCAGGGTTCGGCAGCGACGCGTGCCGTCTGGCGCCGCCTCAACTCCGCATGGAGCGCGGACCGACGCCGTTACACGAGGTCTTGCCTCGCCCGCACGAACCGCTCGAATACGGACGACGCGCCGCAGATCAAGCGCGCATCGAGCAGCATGATCAACTCATCGATCGAGTCGCGGGAAATCATCGGTTGGTCGGCGGCACGCACCTCATAGCGCGCCAGCAGGCCCGCGTCCCAGAGCGGTGCGAGTACGGCGTGGACGGTGTTGCTTGCGTCGCCCGGCGTCAGCAGCAGGAGATCGAGTTCGGTGTGCCGTGTCAGTTCTCGCCGCCCATAACTGCCAGTCGCTAGCAGCGCCTGATCCGGGCCGAGTGCCGGTATGGCGAGCGCCCGCATCGCGTCGTCGTACGTCTCCGTCAGGCGGCGCCACGGCGCCCCGCCTTCGCGTACGGCGGAACGTGCGATCGGGAGTTCGCGTTCTCGCAGCAACGTCCGAAGGGCATCAGGCTGCATGTGCGAGCCCGGCGGAACGCGGCCTGCGGGGCAGCGCGTGGCAGTAGTGGTTACGGGTCATTGTTGCAATGTACCGTCGTGATGTTTCACGAATGTTCCATGATCGAGGATTCGCGGGTGGTCTGTCGGGCGCGCTCCGAAACCCGCGACGATCGTGCGCGATTGGTCGGCGCGGCGGCCCTTTGACCGCTCTCGGAAGTCGCAGTAGCGTCTCTCCTGATGTTTGTACGCACTTCTCGCTCTCCTGTTTCAGGTGGTGCGGCCCCGCGGACGGCCTCCCGGTGACGGGCGATTCCGAGCAGCCGACTGTCGATCCACACGCAGCTGGTGCGACTCCGATCGGTGCGCCTGAGCCCGAGCCGGTTCACGACGGACGGCTCGCTCCGGATCTGCGCATTGGCGAGGTGCGACAGGGTGCGAAGCCAGGCACCCGATACGTTCGCGTCACCCGCGCCGCGGAGCGCTCGTTTGTGCGCACCGGTGCCACGCGTTGGCAGGCAACCCTGGCGGCGCAGCGCCCGCACACCGGCGTCGAGCGGTTTTGGAGTGACACCCGGCGCTATCTGTTCGGCGCCCCGCTGGCCTCGTCCATGTCGATGGAAGAGCGGCTCAGCAAGATCAAGGCGCTCGCGATCTTCTCCTCCGACGCGCTGTCGTCATCGGCGTACGCCACGGAGGAGATCCTGCTCGCGCTGGTGCTTGCGGGGACGATGCACCTGAGTCTGGCGTGGCCGGTGTCGCTCGCGATCATCGCGCTGCTGGCCGTCGTGGTGCTCTCGTATCGCCAGACGGTCTTCGCGTACCCGCAGGGTGGCGGTACGTACTCGGTGGCGCGGGAGAACCTCGGGCGGTGGGCTGGCCTCGTTGGCGCGGCGTCGTTGCTCACGGATTACGTGCTGACGGTGGCGGTGAGCGTCTCCGCTGGCGTGCTGGCGATTACCTCGGCGTTCCCGTCGCTCGCACCGGACAGCGTGGCGCTGGCGGTGGTTGGCGTGGTGCTCATGACGATCGTCAATCTGCGTGGCGTGCGGGAGGCCGGCGCCGTGTTCGCTGTCCCGACCTACCTGTTCATCGTTGGATTCGCTGTCATGATCGCCATGGGGATGTGGCGACTGTGGGTGGGCGATGTCCCGGGTGCATCGCTGACGCAGTCTGCACCGCCGCGCGAGGTCGCCGAGGCGGCGCAGTCTCTGACGTTCTTCCTCATCCTCCGCGTCTTCGCCTCAGGCTGCACCGCGTTGACCGGTGTGGAGGCGATCGCGAACGGAGTCCCTGCCTTCAAGCCGCCGGAGCCGAGGAACGCGGCGATCACGATGGTCTGGATGGGCATCATCCTTGGCATCCTGTTCCTGGGTGCCACGTTGCTCGCCGTCCGGTTTGGCATCGTCCCGCACGAGGGGGAATCGGTGATTTCGCAGATCGGACGCGTGGCGTTCGGAGGCGAGAACTTCGCGTACTACTACCTGCAGGGCACCACCGCGATCATCCTGGTGCTGGCAGCGAACACCGCGTTCAACGGTTTCCCGCTGGTGACATCGATCCTCGCGCGGGACGAGTTTCTGCCGCGGCAGTTCGCGTTCCGCGGCGATCGGTTGGCGTACTCGTACGGCATTGTCGTGCTGTCGGGGATCGCAATTGCGCTGCTGATCGTCTTCCAGGCCGACACGCATCGCCTGATCCCGCTGTACGCGATCGGCGTGTTCATCGCGTTCACGCTGTCGCAGTACGGCATGGTGAAGCGCTGGCGGCGGCTGCGGACTCCCGGCTGGCAACGTTCCGCGGCGATCAACGGTGTGGGCGCAGTGCTGACGGCGATCGTCGCCATGATCGTGGCCTTCACGAAGTTTTCACATGGCGCCTGGATTGTGTTGATCCTCATCCCGGCGATCGTGATGGTGCTGCACCAGATCAGCCGCCATTACACGAGTGTGCGCGAGCAGTTGCACATGGAGCCCGGACCGGTGGTCACGCATTTCCTGCTGCCGCCAGACCGACCCGTCATCGTGCCGGTTGGTGAGGCGAGTCTGGCCACGGCACGCGCCATCGCGTACGCCCGCGGTATCTCCACCAATGTCACCGCGCTGCACGTGGTGACCGAGGAGAGCGAGGACACCAGCGCGATCGAAGAGTATTGGCACGAGCAGTACCCGACGATCACGCTTGTGATCTTGGACTCGCCCTATCGGACGTTCCAGGCCCCATTCATCGCCTACATTGATGCGCTGACGGTTCCGCCGGATGTACCGCTGACCATCGTGCTCCCGGAATTCGTCCCCGCCCATTCGTGGCAGCGCTTCCTGCACAACCGCACGGCGGACCGGCTGCGTGAGTCGCTCTCCCATCGCCGCAATACGGTGGTTGTGAGCGTGACTCAGCAGCTCGCCTGAGGCTGTCCGCCGCCAGCCCGGTTTCATCGAGGCTGCCGATCTGAGACAGTTGAAGCGATGATCGCTTCGCTTCCGACACGCTTGGCGTCTCTGGGTGCGCTCGCGCTTTCGCTTGCGGTGCTGGCGGGTTGTGGGCGCCTCGTGGTGGGTGGCGGCATCGTTCCGGTCGTCGTCATCGCGCCCGTACGGGCGGAAGTGGGCAGTGTCGGTTCGAGCCCCTCGAGCGTGGTCACGGTTGCTGCGCCGCAGCCACCAGCGTGGGCGTCCGCGCCCGTGCTGCGCGTGGACGCTGCGCCACCGCCGGTGAACGGTGCTCGCGCAGCGGTGCTGCTGGACGAGGGGTCAGCTGCCACGCTGTTCGAGCAGGCGGCGCACGATCCGCTGCCACCCGCCAGCGTCACGAAGATCGCCACCGCCGTCGTCGCGCTGGAGCGGGGGAACCTGAACGACTGGGTGACGGTTGATGTCGATAGCCGCGTGATGCGCGGCAGTACCGTCATGGGTCTGATCCCCGGTGACCGCTTCACGCTGCGTGACCTGCTCTACGGGATGATGCTGCCCTCCGGGAACGATGCCACGCTCGCGATCGCGCGTCACGTCGGCGGGAGCGATGCGGCGTTCGTCGAGGATATGAACGCGCTCCTCGGGCGGCTTGGGCTCGCCGAGGGGCACTTCGTGAACCCGCACGGGCTGAACGCTGCCGACCATGTC
Organism: Chloroflexota bacterium; assembly: GCA_003670575.1. Classification (GTDB taxonomy): domain Bacteria; phylum Chloroflexota; class Dehalococcoidia; order UBA2979; family UBA2979; genus RH-chloro-G1. The sequence continues at coordinate 5,695 of QWRD01000016.1, read as the reverse complement.
ATCTCGGCGCGTGACCTTGCTTTGCTCGCACGGTATGCGATGACGTTCCCAGAGTTCCGGACGCTGGTGGGAACGAGTACGTGGGTCGCGGACGGCTCGCGCGCCATCCCGCTGACGAACGTGATCGCCGGCACGCTGTACACGGTGCCTGGCGCGGACGGGATCAAGAGCGGCTTCACTCGTCAGGCTGGACGCACGATGGTGGTCTCCGCGATGCGGGATGGACATCGGCTGTATGCGGTGATGCTGAACGACCCGCAGCGCGAGAGTGACATCGCTGCCTTGCTGGAGTGGGGCTTCGCGTCGTTTCAGTGGGCGACACCTTCGGCGGCACTGGAGGCCGGAGGGGCGAGGCGTGGGGGCGGCGGTGGGTGAATGCACTCGTACGCTCCGGGCGCCGCACGGGTTGGGCGCAGGCGATGCGTATGCTGTGCGCCGCTCCAGATCTGTCGGGCACGAATGAGCTGCCGATAATCGGTACATGTATCCACTGCACGCTCGATCTCGGGTGACTGCCGCACGCACCTCGATGGGACGGGCGAGCGTGATTCTTCCCGCGCTGATTCTATGCCCGCCGCTCGGCCTCTACCTCGTGTGGAGGCACAGCGGGTGGGACACGGCCACGCGTTGGTCGATGGCCGCAAGCGAGCTGCTGGTGGTCGCGGCGCTGGCGTACCCGGCCGAGGCGCCTGCAGCCGTTCGCGTCGTGGCGGCACGGTCAGCGGAACAGGCGGCGGGCGCTACTGCCGTCGGTTCGCCCGCATTCGTCGGCGGTGCCGACACCATCCCGGACTCGGGATACTAGATCCCCACATCTCGCTCGCCGAGCGTGCCGAGGCACGTGCCGCGCGCTCCCGCTAAGATGCGATCCAACCTTGCGACGTGTGAGCGAGGTCGGAAGGTGGAGGCGGGCATGGACGCGTTGGTCGGGATTATCATGGGCTCCCGCTCCGACTGGGAGACGATGGCGCACGCAGCGGAGACGCTGGAGCGTCTGGGCGTCCCCTTCGAGGTGCGCGTAGTGTCCGCTCATCGCACGCCGGACCTGCTGTTCGAGTACGCCGCCGCGGCGGAATCGCGCGGGCTGCGAGCGCTGATTGCGGGAGCGGGTGGTGCGGCACACCTGCCCGGCATGGCCGCCGCCAAGACCGTTGTACCGATCCTCGGCGTGCCCGTGGAATCGCGGGCGCTGCACGGGATGGACTCACTGCTCTCGATCGTGCAGATGCCCGCCGGTGTGCCGGTCGCGACATTCGCGATCGGGCGCGCGGGCGCCGTGAATGCCGCGCTGTTCGCCGCGTCCATCGTGGCGTCGGACCATCCCACGGTACGCGAAGCGTTGCACGAGTATCGACGTCAGCAGACGCAGGCTGTGCTCGCCGACTCCGACCCGCGCGAGCCCGATCCCCGTCAGGCCGCCGTGATGCAGCCCAACGCCACCGGGCAGAGCGGGTGAGAGTCGGCATCCTGGGCGGAGGGCAGTTGGGGCGGATGCTGGCACTGGCGGGCTATCCGCTCGGGCTGCATGTTCGATTCTTCGACCCTGCCGAGCAGACGTGCGTCGACGAGCTTGGTCCACGGGTGCGCGCCGAGTACGACGACCTCGACGCACTCGCGAGCTTCGCGCAGGGTTTGGACGTCATCACCTACGAGTTCGAGCACGTGCCGCTGGAGGCTGCGCGCGTCCTGGCCGCGACGGGTGTACCGCTGTACCCGCCGATCGAGGCGTTGGAGGTCGCGCAGGACCGGCTGGTGGAGAAGCGGTTTCTGAACGCCAATGGCGTTCCGACCGCCCCCTTCGAGGCCGTTGATTCACTGGAGGGGCTACGCGCGGCAGTGTCGCGTCTGGGAATGCCTGCGGTGCTCAAGACTCGACGGTTCGGCTATGACGGCAAGGGGCAGTGGGTGTTGCGCTCGCCCGCAGACATCGAGGCTGCGTGGGCCGAGCTCGGGGGCGTGCCGCTGATCCTCGAGGGATTCGTGGCGTTCCAGCGGGAGTTGTCCGTGCTGGCCGTTCGGGCTGTGGATGGTGCTGTGGCGTACTACCCGCTGGTCGCGAACCACCACGCGGACGGGATTCTGCGCTATTCCATCGCACCGGCGCCGGCCGTTTCGACGGCGCTCCAGGCGGACGCAGAGGCGCTCGCGAGTCACGTGCTGACAGCGCTGCGGTATGTCGGCGTGCTGGCCATCGAGCTGTTTGAGGTGGACGGTCGACTGGTAGCGAATGAGATCGCGCCGCGCGTCCACAACTCCGGCCACTGGACGATCGAAGGTGCGGACACCAGCCAGTTCGAGAACCACCTGCGCGCCGTCGCGGGCCTTCCGCTCGGCTCCGCGGCCGCTCGAGGGTGCAGTGTGATGGTGAACTTCATCGGCGCCCTGCTGCCCATCGATGCGGTGGCGGCGGTGCCGGGCGCGCACGTGCACCTGTATGACAAAGCCCCGCGTCCGGGGCGCAAGATCGGCCACGTGACCCTGTGCGCGGCGAACGCCGACGCGCTCGCATCGCGCATGCCGCAGTTCATGCGTACGCTCAGCACCGTCGAAGGTGTCAGCGTGGAGGAGTTCGCGCCGTGAGGCGCGGGAGCAGTCGGGAGGCGATCGATGTTTTACGCGCTTGGTGATCTGCGTCCGCGTGTACACGAGACCGCGTACATCCACCCGGATGCTGTCCTGATCGGGGACGTGGAGATCGGGCCGTTGGCCTCGGTGTGGCCGGGTGCGGTGCTTCGCGGCGATCGGGGCCGGATCATCGTGGGCGAAGGGACGAACATTCAGGACAACGCTGTCCTCCACGAGGAGACGACCATCGGACGGTACTGCACCATCGCGCACCAGGTTCTGGCGCACGGGTTCGTGTGCGAGGATCACGTCCTGATTGCGAATCACGCGGTGGTGTTCGACGGTTGTCACGTCGGCGAGTGGTCGGTGATTGGGATGAGCGCGCTGCTGCCGGAAGGTACGCAAGTGCCGGCGGGCTCGCTGATGTTGGGCGTCCCGGCTCGCGCGGCGCAGACGAAGACAGACCTCCGCGAGCTCATTGAGCGCAGTTCGAATAACTATCTGGCGCTGGTGGAGCGTTACCGGGGCGGGCTGGAGCTGCTCGCCGAGCCCGATCGACTGCGCTAGCGCCGTGACCGGCAGCCCCGCCTAGCGGCAGCCCCACGGCGCGAATGACCGACCGTTGTCGAGCCAGAGCTCGTATCCCGCGTCGAGGTTTCCCGCGAGCGTGCGCAGGTCGTAGGGCGCGCTGAAGCGGTGGTCCGGCGCGATCTGCAGCACACCCACGTACGCGCCAGACGCGCCGCTGGCTTGGGTGTCCACTACGTCACTCACGCCGTCGCGGTTGGTGTCCATTCCCGATTCACAGAATGCGATCGCGACGACGGTGCCCCAGTGCTCTGGTGCCCATCGTGTCCGTGCGAGCGCCGTGATCACGTCGGCGCGCGAGGCGTACCGCTGATTGGCCGCAGTAGGCGCAGCAACCGCCGCGGCAACGGGGCGCGCGACTGCTGGCTCGGTGGCTCGCGCGGCGACGATGGCTGCTGTTGCGTCCACGGCTGTGATTGCGACCGCCGTGTCCGCTCTGGCGGGCGTCGAAGGCGTCGGCGTCGAGGTCGGTACGGACGCCGCGGGCACACTTGATTGCGTCGACGGTGCCGACGATGCGAGGCGAGCCGGCTGAGCCGTCGCAGTCACCAGCAGGCGGGCTTCCAGTTGAATTGCTTGCTGCGTCTCTAGGAGGATGAGCCCGCGCGGCGAGTCAGATTGCAGTGGCGAGAGCCGACCATCGAGTGCGGTGACGGACTGCGCCGGCGTGGCAGGGAGGCTGCGGGCGGCTGCGCGTGCGAGTTCCGGTTTCGCATCGCCGCTGGCGGTATGCGCGAAGACCAGCCCCACCGCGACCGCCCCGATCAATGCGAGATGTCGCAGTCCGGTGACCGCTCGGCCGCGCAGTTGGTCCGGCGCGGCCGCAACCTGCGACGTATGCGAGAGACGCACGTCGCGACGGGACACGCGATGTCCCTGCTGCGGGCGGCTCCCTATCAATCAGCCGCCCTGTCGCTAGTCGACGCCGTCGCCGCGCGCGTGCGCGGTGTCTGCGGCGCGAGCGCGTCGAGTAGTCGTCGCGAGCTGCTGGCGATCTCGATGATCGCCGCATCGAAGGCGGCTGCGTTGGCGCGTGATGGGATGCGGTAGCCGCTGATCTTGCACACGAACTGCAACGCGGCGGCGCGGATATCGTCGTCGGTCGCCGTTGCCTCGGCGCGTCTAAGGGTCTGAATGCTCCTGCACATGCGAAAACCTTACCACAGCGCGCACACTGTTTCGCCTTGACAGCACGACAGAAACGAGGTGCCTTGAACTGAACAATTCCGAGATGCGTAGTAGTGTTTCGGCCATGCTGCCGGCTCTGCAATCGAGGATCGAGGCGGTTGGCGGGGGGAGGCGGTAGGCTTGATGCGGACGTTTGCGGAGAAAGGAATCCCGTGCACCTAGACCTGATGCCCTACGTGCTGGCCGTGAGCTACATCGGGCTGTTTCTGATCGTATACGCGGAAACGGGGCTGCTCATTGGGTTCTTCTTGCCCGGTGATTCGTTGCTGATCACGGCCGGCCTGGCCGCGCAGCGCTTCCCGGAGCAGTTCTCGATCACGATATTGATCCCGTTGCTGATTGTCGCTGCGATCGCCGGCGACGCCACCGGATACGCTATCGGCCGACAAGCGGGCCGACGATTGTTTCAGCGTGAGGAAAGCCGGTTCTTCAAGCGGCGGCACCTACTGCGCGCGCAAGAGTTCTACGAGCGACACGGCGGCAAGACGATCGTCCTCGCGCGTTTCCTTGCGTTCGTCCGCACGTTCGCGCCGACCGTAGCTGGTGCGGTGGGGATGCCGTACGGGCAGTTCGCCATCTACAACGTCGTCGGCGCCATTGCGTGGGTGGTGTCAATGACCCTCCTGGGATACGTCGTGGGCGAGGCTGTGCCGAATCCCGATGTGGTGTTCCTTGTGGTCATCGGCGTGGTGGTGCTGGTGTCACTCGCACCGGCGGCGTGGCATTTCTGGCGCGAACGTCGCGCTGCGCGGTAGCGCGTTTTGCGCATGCTGCGCACCGGTGGAAGGGCTGCACCCTGATCGCGGAACCACGCGCGGCGACGTGACGCCGCACCGAATTGTTGAGCGGATCACGTCACGACGCTTCACGACGCGTCGCGCGGCATCGCACGTGCCGACTCGCGACGTCACGGGTGTTGACGCGACATGTCGGAAAAAGGTTTGTGTACTCGCGCTCCATAACCGTGATTTGCGCTATGTTGGCACTGTGCTGATAAGTCGTCGGCACCAAAGACATGCGTGCAACATGCACGCATGCAGGTAGGAAGCGAGGTACACGTGGCAACGACTCGATCCAGCACCGCCCGGACTACGACGGCACGAAAGACCACAACAACACGAACCGCTGCGGCGAAGCCGACGGTTCGACGCACGAGCGCGGCCGCACCGAAGCCAGCAGTACGTCGCACGAGCGCAGCCGCCGCCGCCGCTGCTGCGAAGCCGGTCGCACGTCGCACGTCGGCTGCTGCTGCGAAGCCGGTCGCACGTCGCACGTCGGCTGCTGCTGCGAAGCCGGTCGCACGTCGCACGTCGGCTGCTGCTGCGAAGCCGGTCGCACGTCGCACGTCGGCTGC
>QWRD01000015.1 GCA_003670575.1 Chloroflexota bacterium | reverse complement strand
GGCGGCTTGGTGCTCGGCTTCTTCTTGTTCTTGTCCTTCGGGCTCTTGTCACCCATCGAGGATCCTCCGATTCAGCGTCGCCGCGGCGCACATCGCGAGGCTTCGCGATGTGCGCACTGAACGTAACACGTCGGCTCACGCGACGGTGTTCGGAGCGCCGAGGCTGCCCGGCTGGGCCGCGCCGCTTACAGAGTGATGGATCGACCCTCGCGAGCGGAGCGCTCGATCGCATCAATCAGGCGGTGACGTGTCACGGCAACCTCGAAGTCCGGGATGGCCGAGGCCTTGCCCTCCCAGGTGTCCGCCCACCCGGCGTAGGCCTGCGCGACGTTGCGCGGCGGCCCCGGCGGCGTTCCCTCCGGCGCGAGCACGTACTGCTCAGGCGGCGTCATCTCGATGGCCGCCTCACGCCCGCGGGTGCTGAACAGGCGGTTCGGGCCGGTGGACAGTGCGCCGGCGGAGACGAGGGACAACGTACCATCGCGGCCGTAGATGTCTAGGCGGCTGCCCGTTGCGCCCACCGGTACGGCGGCCACCTGCACGGAGACTTCCGCGCCGCTGTGCAGCCGCCCCGCGATGCTGATGCTGTCGGGCGCGTCGACGGGCACGCGCTGGTTCTCGTCAGTGTCCAACCATTCGGTGACACGCGTGGCCACGCGTGCGGTGACCTCCGCGAACTCACCGAGGATCGCGCACATAGCGTCGATGCCATGGCCGCCGGAGATGGTGAGTGTGTTCGCGCCGTTCGCGTGCAGCCGCTGCCAGAGTCGGCCCGCGCCACGCTCGTAACTGGCGGCACCCATGATGCTCAGGTTCGCGACCAGTACCTCGCCGATGTGGCCACCCGCCACCAGTTCGGCAGCGTAGCGAACCATAGGATCGCTGCGGCCCTGCAGGCCAACGATCGTGCGCAGGGAGTGCTCGCGCGCGAAGGTGGCCATCTCCTCGGCCTCCGCAAGGTTCGCGCCCAGCGGCCACTCGCAGAAGACGGGCTTGCCGGCGCGCAGTCCGGACATCACCAGGTCCTTGTGCCACGGCACCCGCACGCACACCACCACCAGATCGACGTCCGGGTGGGCCGCCATCTCATCCATGTTGTGGAACGCGAGATCCGCGCCGAAGGCTGCGGCGGACGCCTGTGCGGTCTCCTCGTGAGCGGTGCAGACGGCTTTGATTTCGAAGTCGGGGAGCGCATGCAGCGCGGGAACATGTGCATTGGCGCCCCAGCCACTGCCGCCCTGCGTTACGGTGGCGCCAACGATGCCTACGCGGATCTTGTCAGCCATGCTCAACTCCTCATCAGCTACGGCGCGCGTCGAGGGAGGCATGCTGAGCCCCCACTGCGCGAGCACCGGTTCTTGCCGCTGCGAGTATAGAGATCCGTCTGGCGAATGTACGCAACACCGATGTCGAGCATGAGACGGCGGTGCCCTGTGCGCCGCGATCGAGCAAGCCGACGCGTGTGTGAAGTGCTAGGGCTTCGCCTTCGCGCGGTGGGCGTAGCGCCCAGGCGCCTGGTTGGCGTCGTTGAACTGTCGGGTGGCACCGCAGTGCTTACAGGTCCCGTTGGTCGAGTTGCCAGAGGGTGCGAGGAGAATCCAGTGGTGGGCACACTCAGTCAGGGGGACCAGGGATTCAAGCATGCACATACCTCGGTACGTCGCGCAGAACTGCCCGCCGGGCGCTCTGGCTGGCCTGTGGTCTGCCGGGTCGCGAGCATTCACCGCTGAACGCTGGTGCCCGTGTGGGTGGCCGCATCGCATCACGCTGGACGCGCGAAGTTTGGACGAAACGGCGTGAACGAGACGGTCTGGACGATACTATCTGGATGGACGCTGTCAGCACGCGTGCTGTGGAATCCCCCGTGGGAGCCATCCTCCGAGGGCGTCGTCAACAGCGTACGCTCTAATGCGCCACGAGTGTCCATCCGACTGACGTGTATTTCGCGATCGATTGCGGCGGTAGTCGGGGGCGCCGGATCGGTGACATCGCACGGTCCACGGAGGTCGTCGATGGGCGGCGCGCACGGATCCGGCGCCGAACGGCACACGCGCTACGTTCGTGCTATAGTAAAAAGAGCGGTCTAGCCGCAATCCTCAGTCCTCTTCTCCGCCGTTGCCCGAACGTCCGCGTCGAGTCTGAGATCATCGAGGTGGATCCCTCATCGGATCCGATCAGGCCGGGCAACCGGCAAGGAGCGAGACGTTTTGGTTCAGAAGATTTACGTAGGCAATCTCCCGTTCAACGCGACCGAGGCTGAGGTCACGAAGCTGTTCGCCGAGCACGGCGAAGTGGTATCAGTGGCCCTCCCGACCGACCGCGAGACGGGTCGTCCGCGCGGCTTCGGCTTCGTGGAAATGGATGACGACGCGGCGCGCAAGGCAATCGCTGCCTTGAACGGCAAGGACTTCGGCGGCCGTGCCCTGAACGTCAACGAGGCCAAGCCTCGTGAGGCGGGCGGCGGCGGCGGCGGTGGTCGCAGCTACGGCGGCGGCGGCGGTGGTGGTTACGGCGGCGGCGGTGGCGGCGGCTACGGCGGCGGCGGTGGTGGCTACGGCGGCGGTGGCGGTGGCTACGGCGGCGGCGGCGGTGGTCGCGACCGCCGGTAACAGCACCTCTCCGAGCCGCGCGCTCCCTTTCTCGGGCGAGGGATGCTCGGAACTGGCTCTGGAATGACGTGACAGGGGGCTCGGCTCAACGCCGAGCCCCCTGTGCCGATCGCTCGGCAATGCGCCGACCGTCCGAACAGGCAGCTCGGCGATGAGCCGGGCTCCCTGCTTTCCACAACGAATCTTTTCGGATCTTCTTGGGACACTGTGCTCCGGGAGATCGCATGCCCTCTCGACGAGGTACGTCGAAGGGGCGGTTCACTGGAGGATGGATGTTTCATCAGAGGATTGAAGGGCTTGGGCTCTCCATCGAAGAGGGCACGGATGCCGTCCCGCACGATGGCCGCTACTACGTGCGACGGGGTGAGCTGACCGACCGGAGCTATCGCACGCTGCGGGAGGCGACCCGACGGTACGAGGTGCTGAAGGACGCGCTCGCCGCTGCGGCGCCCGCCGCGCTGGTGGTGTCGACGACAGCCGCAGTTGAACTCGGTGCTGCGTAATGACGCTCGCACAGACCGAACCGAGCGAGCGCTCCGAGTTCGAGGCCCCCGAGGATGTCCGGATGTCGGACGAGGACCAGCAGGACAACGGGTTCGTCGGCAGCTCCTTCGCGGAGCTCGGCGTCGCCGCTGATCTGATCGCGGTGCTCGCACGTGCCGGCATTACGACACCCACCGAAGTGCAGGTCATGACGATCCCGGACGGCCTCGCAGGCCGCGATGTCAGTGGGAAAGCGCAGACAGGATCCGGCAAGACGCTCGCCTTCGGGTTGCCGCTGATCGAGCGGACGGAGACCGCGGCCCGTCGCCGACCTCGCTCGCTCGTACTGGTACCCACGCGTGAGCTGGCCAACCAGGTGACCGAGACCCTGGCTCCGCTGGCCGTCGCGCGGAAGCTCTGGCTGTGCGCGATCTACGGCGGCGTCTCGATGTTCCGCCAGATCAAGGCGCTGCAGGCCGGTGTCGACCTGGTTGTCGCCACTCCTGGCCGCCTGAACGATCTGTTGGAGCGCGGCGAAGTGTCGATGGAAGACGTCCGTACTGTCGTCATCGACGAGGCGGACCAGATGGCCGACATGGGCTTCCTGCCGCAGGTCGACCGCATCCTCGCTCGCGTCGAAGGTGCGCAGGTCATGCTGTTCTCCGCGACGTTGGACGGCATGGTGGGTGCGCTGGTTCGCAAGTACCAGCACGAGCCTGTCCGCCACGAGGTTGCGCAAGAGACAGTGAGCGTCAACACGCTGGAGCATCGCTTCATTGGCGTGACGGCCGAAGAGAAGGTAGCGGTCGCGGCGCAGATTTGCGCCGGGGCGCGTCGCGCGCTGGTCTTCGTGAAGACGACGCACGGCGCGGACAGGCTCGCCACGCAGCTTGGGAATGCAGGACTGCGCACCGCTGCGATGCACGGTCGGCTGGCCCAGGGACGGCGCGAGCGCACACTGGCTGCGTTCACCGACGGTGAGACGACCGTGCTGGTCGCCACGAACGTCGCGGCGCGTGGCTTGCACGTCGATGGTCTGGATGTGGTGTTGCACTACGACCTGCCCGAAGACGCGAAGACATATGTGCACCGTTCCGGCCGCACCGCTCGAGCGGGCGAGGAAGGCCTGGCGGTCACCCTCTGCCAGCCGTACGAGACTCGCGATGTCGCGCTGCTTCAGCGGGACGCCGGTCTCAACCTCCGGGTGGTGCCAATGTCGCCGGACGACGTGCGGCTACTGGACCTCGGAGCGTGGGAGCCGCCGCTGGGCGCCCCCTCGACCGACGGCCCGCGTAACGCGCGAGCCACAGGCAACAGCCCGCAGCGTTCCGGCGGCGCCAATCGCCGCCCCGCCGCTCGCCGACCCGAGGCTGCACGAGGTCGTGGCAACGGTTCCTGGAGATAAGCCATCCGGTGGTGCGGCGGCTTGTCCGCCGCGCCACCATGGGATGCACCCGGCCGCTATGGTTCCGGGTCTGACGGCCGTGGCGTCACAGGGGTGAGCGCCCAACTGCCGCCACCCTCGGTCATCGCCGCGAATCGCGCGAGCAGCGCTCGATGCTGACGCAGCCCGCGCACGTACAGCACGGCGAACGTTGCCATCACTGCCATCCCGATCACGCCTCCCGCTGCCATCGCGATGTTCACACCCAGCGGCGGGAGGGACTGGTCCCACCAGCGGCTGCCCCCGCGCAGTACGGTCGCGACCGCGAGTAGTACGCCAAGCGCGATTCCCCGCCACGCCGACTGCGCGCCGCTGAACCGCTCGCTGGCGAACTCCGGCAGCACCAGTTGCCCCATCGCAACGATGGTCGTCAGCACGACGCCAACCGCGACGATGTGACGTACCGCGTCAACCTGGCTCGCGGGCGGGAGCGATTGAGTGAACAGGCCGGTGATGCCCATGCCGACCAGCGCGAGTGCCGCGGTCGAGAGCCAGGCAAGGGCGATCTGTAACGGCAGCGCGAAGGGCCTCGACGCTGGGCGGAGCCGTGAGGGCGCGCGCCACCACCCTGTCCGTGCGGTCACCCAGAACAATCCGATTCCCAATGACACCGAGCCGAACCCCGCGAGTGTGGATGCCTCGACGCTTGTGGTGACTCGCAGCAGAGTCGCGAGCAGTGCGCATGCCACCCCGATTTGGCACAGCGCATACGGCACGGCGAGCGCACGCATGCCCGGTCGGGAGACGGCGAAGAACACCGGGAAGGTGCGCACACCGACGCCGAGGATGAAGAACAGCACGAAGCCAAAGAGCTGCAACGTCACGAGCAATCCGTCGTGTACGGGGGGGAGTGCCGGACTGCCGGCGAGGGCGGCGTCCGTGACCCACCACGCGCCGAGCATCGCCTGGGTCTCGAACCACACTGCACCAGCGCAAAAGAACCACGGCGTCGGGTCACCGCGCCGAAGTCCGGGCAGCAGTGTGGCTAGCACGACCACCGCGAAACAGACACTCCCGGCGGCCTCCATGATTGCCCCAAGCACCATCGTGGCTGCGAAGGTTGAATGCGTTGCGAGCTGCTGCCCGATCACGCGCAGCAGCACACCACCCGCCAGCAGCACCAGCGATGGGGTGTGAGACGCGCCGCCGCGAGCGAGCGACCCTTGAACGCCGGGATCAAGTGGTATGCGATACCCACCACCATGACACCGACAAAGCCGACGACCTGCATGTGGCCGTGAATTTGCGCGTGGGAGACGCGGCTGGCCGTGCCGATCCCAAGCGCGGCCTCCACGGGCAGCACGATCGCCAGCGAGAAGCCGCCGAGGATCGCAAACGCCAGCGCGGTGAGCACGAACGGGACGTGGAGCTCACGCGACATCTTGGTAGCGTTGGGTGCTGGTCTGCGTTGCATCTGCCGTGTTGCCTCGTTCTCGTCGAGCCGCACGTGTGCGCGACTCGCGATTGCTCACTGTGGGGAGGCAACTATGGCGCGCACCGGGTGGTGACGATGGTGCGGATCGGCCCGCACAAGGCAGGACCTTTGCCGACGGGAGCATGGCCTTCGCCCATTGGTGGCGGCACCGGCAGGCCGCACGCTGCTGGTGGGTCGTTTCACAACACCGCGTGTGGATGGCCTGAGTAAGAGATGGAGCACTGCGATGGTGGAAACAAACGAGACGATGGACCGACGGAGCATCCTGCGTTACTTGGGCATGGCGGGTGCCGTCTTGCCGTTGGCCGGCCTGATTGGGTGTACCGATACGACAAAGAAGTCGACGCCGACCACTGCCACTGCTACGGCCCCGTCCGCCGCTGCGGCAGGGGGCAAGGCGCTGCTGCGGCGGCTCCGGCGCAGCAGAAGCCTGTCGATGTTCCATACCTTCCGGTGCCCGCGATGGCGCCACCGATCAAGCGCTCGACGTCCGAGGTCGTGAAGGTCGCGCTGGAAACCATCGAGCTCGATGGCAAGCTCGCGGATGGTGCGGCGTACCACTTCTGGACGTTCAACGGCACGGTTCCCGGCCCGATGGTTCGGGTTCGCGAGGGCGACACCGTGGAGCTCTCGCTCGCGAACAAGACGAACAGTTCCGTGGGACACAACATCGATTTGCATGCGGTGCTTGGGCCCGGCGGCGGCGCCTCCCTCACCAACGTGTCTCCGGGCCAGACTAAGACGATGAAGTTCAAGGCGCTGCACCCCGGCGTCTACGTCTACCACTGCGCGACGCCACCGATTCCCATGCATATCTCCTCCGGGATGTACGGGCTCATCGTCGTGGAGCCCGCGGCTGGGCTACCGCCGGTGGATAAGGAGTTCTACCTCTGCCAGGGCGCGATCTACACCGCAGGGAAGGCGGGCGATCCCGGCATGCAGCCGCCTGACCTCGCGCGCATGGCGGATGAGCGCCCCTCGTACGTCGTGTTCAACGGCGCAGTCGGATCGGTGACGGGCGACCGCGCGCTGAAGGCGAACGTGAACGAGAAGCTGCGCATCTGGTTCGGCGTCGGCGGGCCAAACCTCAGTTCGAGTTTTCACATCATCGGGACCGTGTTCGACAAGGTTGCGACCTGGGGCTCGTTGAGCGCGCTCGCCGAGCATGTGCAGACGGTAACGGTGGCACCGGGCGGCGCGACGATGGTGGAGTTGATGTCGCCGGTGCCGGGCACGTATCTCATCGTCGACCACTCGCTCAGCCGACTCGAGAAGGGGGCGGCGGGCCAGTTGGTGATTAGTGGTCCGGCGAACCCGGACGTCTTCTCTCAGGTAGGGTAACGAGTCGATGACGACGCGCAGCGTTGCCGCTCCGAGTCTGGTGCATGGTCACCGGTGGTCGGCGGCGGCGCTCGCGGTCGTCGTGTGCGGCGCGTTGTCGCTCGCGCTCATAGCGGTCTTGAGCGGCTGGTCGTGGCGCGATTCTCGCCTCGGCCAGCCGCTGAGTCCGAGTGCGCTGGCAGTCGCATACGAGGAGGGTTCGGTCATTCGACTGTCCGCCGACGGCACGCCGGAGGAGGCGCTTCCAGCGGAGGTGCTCCGCCACCTGTTCTCTGTGACGCGCACGCAACTCGCGACGGATACGCGCACCGGTTTGCTGTGGTACTCGGACACGCACACGGTGGTTCGATCGGTCGATCCACGCAGCGGTGAGTTGGGGCCCTCGCTCGGTGGGTTCGCGGACGTCGCGTTGATCGGGTGTGCGACGACCGGCGACGGCCGTCCGATTGCCATCGATGCGGTGCGCCGACGGCTGTTCGTGCCGATCGCGACCGGAGGGATTCTCGTCTACGACTTGGATACGTTGCGGCTGACTAATAGCGTCGGTGCAGGCGAGGTGGCGACAGAGCCCGGCCTCTTGCCCGCGGTGGCTACCGATGACCGGACGGGCGCGCTCTGGTACGGATCGCGTGACGATTCACTGGTCGAACTCGCTGGCCCGCAGTTCCGGCCGTCGGGTCGTCAGCTCCCGTACGCGAGCGATGCACACGCGCTGCGCGCGCTGAGTGCCAGCGGCGGTCGGCTGCTGGCGCTCGGCGGCGACGGTTCCCTGCGCGCGTATGATCTCGCGAGGCTGAGCGAGATGCAGCCGCCGGCATTGCCCGGCGCTGGTCAGCCGGTCGGTATCGCCGCCGGTGGATAGCGTCGGTCGCTGGTGCGGCTCGCGCGCGCTATGCGCCGACGGCGACAGCCTCGGCAATCGCGCGACCAAGGTCTGCGGTGCTTGCGGTGCCACCGATGTCCGGCGTGCGCGGCGCGCCGTTCGCCGGGTCCAGCGCGTGCTCGATCGCGCTGACGATCGCATCGTGCGCCTCGCGGTGCCCGAGGAAGTCCAGCATCAGCGCGCCCGACCAAATCTGACCGATCGGGTTCGCGATCTGTCGACCCGCGATATCGGGCGCGGAACCGTGCACCGGCTCGAACAACGATGGCATCTCGCGGGTCGGATTGAGGTTGGCGCTGGGTGCGATGCCGATCGTACCGGTACACGCCGGCCCGAGGTCGCTCAGGATGTCGCCGAACAGATTGCTGGCCACCACTACATCGAAGAAGTCCGGACGCTGCACGAAGTGCGCGGTAAGGATATCGATGTGGAACTTGTCCACGGTCACGTCCGGGTAGTGCTTCGCCATCTCCTCCACCCGCTCGTCCCAGTACGGCATGGTGATCGCGATGCCGTTGGACTTCGTGGCGCTGGTGAGGTGTCGCTTCGGGCGTGACTGGGCCAGCTCGAACGCGTATTTCAGCACGCGATCGACGCCGATGCGGCTGAGTACCGTCTCCTGCATGACGATCTCGCGATCGGTGCCGCTGAACATGCGGCCGCCGATCGCGGAGTACTCGCCCTCGGTGTTCTCGCGCACGATGTACATGTCGATCTCGCCGGGCTGCCGAGCGCTCCCATCGCGACGCACGACTGGCGCGATGATGCCCGGCATCAAGCGAGCCGGTCGCAGGTTTACGTACTGGTCGAACTCACGGCGGAACAGCAGCAGTGAGCCCCAGAGCGAGATGTGGTCTGGTACCTTGGCCGGCCATCCCACCGCGCCGAAGTAGATGGCGTCGTGGCCGCCGATCTGCGTCTTCCAGTCCGGCGGGAGCATGACGCCGTGCCGCTCGTAGTACTCGCAGCTGGCGAAATCGAACGTGTCGAAGCTCAGGTCGAGGCCGAAGCGACGCGCGGCGGCGTCCAGCACGCGCAGTCCCTCGGGCATCACTTCTTGCCCGATGCCGTCGCCCGCGATCACTGCGATTCGTTGTGTACTCACGATGTGACTCCTCTGCTGCGCTGGGTACGGGCATCTTGGCGGATACCGAACAGGATCGCGAGCACAGCATCGCCCACGACGCTTGTGTTCGTGTAGGATGCCGTAACGTTACGTTAACGGTACGGTCCCGGCACCGGGGTAGGCACCGGACGAGGGGCGGGAACGCATGGCGATTCAACCACCGTTACGGCTGCCGGGCGGGGTCTTCTACGGCTGGGTGATCGTCGCCGTCTCCTTCTGGGGGAACTGGATCACCGCGCCGCTGAATCCGGTGGTCTTCTCTATCTTCATCGTGCCGATTCGGCAGGACCTCGGCGTCACGCTGGGGACGCTGGCATGGTGCATCACCTTCCGGCAGATCAGCGCGGGCATCTCGGCACCGTTCCTCGGACGCTTCGTGGACAAGTATGGCCCGAGGTGGGTCGGGGTGATTTGCGCCGCCTGGGCGGGCAGCTGCCTCATCGCGCTGTCGCAGGTCACCAATATCTGGATGATGTACTCGGTGTTCTTCATCTCCGGGTTCTCCGGGTTTGGCGTCTTCGGCGGTGGGCAGATTCTCACCGGTGTGCCGCCGGCGAACTGGTTCATCGTGAAGCGTGGCCGCGCGGTCTCGTACGCGCAGATGGGCGGCGGACTGGGCACGGCGTCGTGGGTGGTGATCTCGTCGGTGCTGGTGACCACCATCGGCTGGCGCAACGCGTGGCTGATGAACGGGCTCCTGATCGCCGGCACGCTGATTCCGATGTACGGCTTCCTCATGCGTCGACGCCCCGAGGATGTCGGGCTGTACCCCGACGGTGCCGACGCGCCGGTGATCGATGTCGCGGCGGCGCGCCCGATCGGCACATCGCAGCCGGCGAAGGCGGCCGGACCCGTGGAGGTGAACTTCACACTCCGCGAGGCGACTCGCACCTGGGCGCTCTGGCTGATCACCATCGCGTTCATGTTCCACACCTTCGCGACGAACGGCGTGCTGTTCCTTCGCGTGCCGTTCTGGCAAAGCCTTGGTGTGGCTGCACCTCTGATCGGATTGGCGGTTGCGTCCGACCCCTTCGTCGTCATGTTGTGCACGCTGCTCTTCGGGTACATGGCGGAGCGGGTGCCGGTGCGACTGATCACGGCCAGCGGCGGTGCGTGGCGCGCGCTCTCGATGGTGCCGCTCCTGCTTGGACGGGCCGGCGGGTCGTGGGTGTTCGGACATAACATCATCTGGGGTATCGGGTCGGCCGGGATGGGGACGGGGCAGAACCTCGTCATTCCGGCGTACTTCGGGCGGGTGTCGCAGGGCGCGATCCGCGGGTACACCGCGCCGATCATGATCGGTGCGGGGGCACTCAGTGCGCCGCTGGTCGGGTTCCTCAGCGACGCTGGTGTACCGCCGACGCTCATCTTCTCGATCGCCGGCGTGATGATGGCGATCGCGGGCGGTATCTTCCTCTTCGTCCAGCCGCCCGCGCCACCCGTGCGCACCGAGGCTGCACAGGCCGCCGCGGAGGCTGCTGCGCGAGCGAGTTAGCGGCTCGGCGACTGGCCGTCGGCGTCGGCGAGGGCGCGTAACGCGAACGCCTCGGCGAGCATGGAGCGCTGCAGTTCGCCGAGGTCGTGGCTCTCGTCGGGGCCGTGGATGTGGCTGGACGGGTCGGACATACCGGTCACCAGCACCGTGGCCGCCGGGAAGCGATCCGCGAGCATCGACACGAGTGGGATCGTGCCGCCGATCCCGACTTCTCGCGGTGCTACGCCCCACGCCTCGGCCATTCCCGCGACGAACGTCTCGAAGATCGGGCCGCGTTGCCGCAGCGCGAAGGCGGGCGCCGCACTGCCCGGCGTGACAGTTATCTGGACGCCCCACGGTGCGTGAGTACGCAAGTGCGTAACGAGCGCGTCGAGCGCGCGCTGCGGGTCCTCGCCGGGTGTGAGGCGCGCGGAGACCTTCGCGCGCGCGACCGGGACCAGCTGGTTGATGGCCTCGGCAATGCGCGGCGCGTCGATTGCCAGCACGGAGATCGCGGGGTGCGTCCACAGCCGTGCCGCGAGCGGGCCCTCGCCGATCAGCATGACACCATCGACGATGCCCGCGTCGCGACGGAGCGTCGCCTCGTCGACCTCGACGGTGGGGTCGGGCGCCGAGCTGAGGCCTGCGACGGCGGGGACCCCGCGTTGGTCATGTAGCGTGGCGAGCAGGTGGACGAGTGCGGTGAGTGCATCAGGCACCGCGCCGCCGAACTGGCCGCTGTGCACGCCGTCAGCGAGTGTGCGCACCTCGACGATGCAGTCCGCGAGGCCACGCTGCGTGGTGGTGATCGCGGGTGCGCCGACGGCCCAGTGCTCGGAATCCGCGATCACGATGACATCCGCAGCAAGCAGGTCGCCGTAGCGATCGAGGAGCGCCGCCATGTGTGGCGAGCCGATCTCTTCCTCGCCTTCCAGCAGGAGTTTCACACCAACGCCCGGCGCTGCGCCAAGCGCGCGGAGCGCACCGAGGTGGATCGCGATCCCGCCCTTATCGTCCGCTGCGCCGCGGCCATAGAGCCGACCGTCGCGCGCCGTCGGCTCGAACGGCGAGGTGGTCCAGTCGGCGGCGAGGCCGGCGGGTTGCACGTCGTAGTGGGCATACAGCAGAACGGTCGGCAGGCCCGGCGCGGCCACCCGTTGTGCGAGCAGTGCGGGTGGCGCGCCTTCGATGGTGAGGCGACTGGTGGTCAGTCCTTCGGCGGCGAAGAGCGCCTCGACAGCGTCGAGGCACGCACGCATCGCGGGTGTGTCGGGCCCTTCGGCACTGATCGAGGGAATACGCACCAGCGCCTCAAGGTCCTCGCGGACGCCGGGGAACAGACGCTCCACGGCTTCCGCGAGAACCTCGGTCGGCTGTTGCATCGTCGGCGGTGCCGGCGCTAGGCGTGAACGGCGAGCGCGCCGTCCACCATGAACACCTCGCCGTTCATGAAGCCTGCTTCATTGCTGGCGAGGTAGACGAGTGCGCCCTGCACGTCCTCCGGCTGCCCGAGGCGGGCGACCGGGATCCAGCGCAGCAGCGCGGCGTGCGCCGTCTCATCGTTCTGCGGACCGGGGACACCCTCGTAGTGGCCAAGGCCAATCGCGTTCACGGTGACACCGCCACGCACCCACTCAAGCGCGGCCGACTTGGTGAAGCCGAGCACTGCGCCCTGCGACGCGCCAAAGATCGCGCAGTTGGGGATGCCGCGGTCGTGCAGGATGGAGACCAGGTTGATGATGCGGCCGTAGCCGCGCGCCAGCATGCGCGACGCCAGCGTCTGGCTGGCTGCGAACACCGTGGTGACGTTGCGCGAGAGCTCACGCTCCCAGTCCGCGAGCGAGGCGTCGACGACCGGCTTGATGTTGGCGTTGTATGCCGCATTCACCAGGATCGCGATCGGGGCGACGGCTGTCTCCAGCGAGTCGACCGCAGCGGCGACTGCCTGCGGGTTCGCGAGGTCGAAGCGGCGCACTTCGCCTCGACGACCCAGCGCGCGGCACTCACTCAGGATGGCGTTGGCGGCGGCTTCCTCGGCTGCATCATCGTGCAGCGTGGTCAGGGAGACGTCGGCGCCCGCTTCGGCCAGCGCCAGCGCCAGCGCGCGGCCCAGCGCGCCGGCGCCACCGGCGACCAGCGCGTGGCGACCGGTGAGGTCGAATGGGTTCTTGCCTTCATTGTCGAACTTGGCTCGCCACTCCGGGCGGCGTTCGCGTTGCTGCACCATGTCCTTAGCCCTCCGCTACGGGCACGATGGTCGCGGGGAGGATGCCCCCGGCGATCGCGCCACCATCGATGAGTACGGTCTCGCCGGACATGTAGTCGGCGGCCTCGGATGCCAGGAAGACCGCCAGCGGGCCGATCTCGTAGGTCAGACCAATGCGACCGGCAGCCTGCAACTCCAAGCGCGAGGATGGCTGATCCGGGTCCATGAAGTGCGGGAACCAGCCGGGGGCGATACAGGTGCTGCGAATGCCGTTGCGCGCAAAGGTCATCGCATAGGTCTTGGTGAGTTGGATCATCCCGCCCTTGGCGACGGCGTACATGAAGTTGTTGCGCCCGCCGCGGTAGCCCTGACCGGACGAGATGTTGATCACGCGCCCGCTGCCGCGCTCCGCGAAGTGGTTCACCACCGCTCGCGAGCAGAAGAAGGCGGAGGTGAGGTTTGCGTTGATTCCCTCGTGCCAGTCCTCATCGGTGAATTCGGTCATCGTCTTGCCCGCTCCGGCGCCGCCGCCGCCCGCGTTGTTGACGAGGATGTCCAACCGGCCGAGGCCCGCGATCACCTCGGCGACCATGCGATTCACTTGCGCGGAGTCGGTGACGTCAGCCTGCGTCAGCAGGCAGCGCCGCCCCTTGGCCTCCACGATGCGCTGCGTCTCCTGCAGCGGCTCCAGTCGCCGACCCGAGACCGCGATGTCAGCACCCGCGTCCGCCATCGCCAGCGCGATGGCCTGCCCGAGGCCGCTACCCCCGCCGGTGACCAGTGCCACCTTCCCATCCAGCCGCAACCGATCCAGCACGCTCATTGGTGATCCCTCTTTCGTTGTGTGTGAATGTCATCATCCGGCAGGTAACGCCGTACAGCGAGCGCGCCGTCCCCTTCGGAGCGGCGCGCAAGCGTCGATAGCGTGCGGGGAGGTTATGCCTCCGGGTTGTCCGTCCAGATCACGCCACCCGCGTACATCTCCTGCACCTGCTCCCGGCCGTAGCCGAGGCTGTCCAAGATTTGCTCGGAGTGCTGTCCGGCCAGCACGGCGGGGCCGTACCGTCCCGGTGTGCGCGCGAAGGTGACCAGCGGCCCCCAGCGGCGGTGGTCACCCATGACCGGGTGGGTGGTGTTCATCACCCAGTCGTTCGCCTCAATCTGCGGGTCGGTCAGGAAGAACTGGCCGGGGTTGGTGTAACTGTCGGCCCGGACGCAGCCGATCCCGTTCGGGGCCAGCAGCTGTTCCCAGGCGTCCGCACTGCGGGTTGCCATGAGAGCAGTGATCACCTCGGTCAGCGCTGCGGCGTTCTGGTCGCGTGCGGCCGCGTCAGCGAAGCGCGCGTCGCTGGCGAGGTCGGCACGTCCCGTGGCGGCGCAGAAGGCCGTCCACTGCGCCTGGTCCGGGAGGCTGAGGCAGGCCCACCCCTCGGTGGTGGCGTACAGCCGACGCAGCGGTCCGGTGCCCAGCACCCCGTTGTCGATGGTGGGGCGCGGCGGCTTGCCCGCGTAGGAGAGGAAGTCATCGGCGTTCGCGTAGCCATTGGCGCAGAGCATGCTGACGAAGACCTCTTGCCCGCGCCCGGTGCGACGTCGCGCGCGGAGCGCGAGCATCGTCGAGGCGGTGGCAACCACCGAGGTGCACGGGTCCGGGTTGCCCTCGTTGGCGCGGAAGATGCGGCGGCCCGCCTCGCGCAGGCCCTCGATGGTGTCGATGTTCGCAGGCTCCCAGTCGGCACCGAGCTGCATCATCACGCCACCGTTGACGGCGCCGGGGATCGGGTGCGCGCAGGGCAGGGGAGCACCCGGTCCGTCACGACCGTAGCCGCTGACGCTGACCCAGATGATGTCCGGCTTGATCGCCTTCGCTTCTTCGTAGCCGATGCCGAGGCGCTCCGGCACGCCGGGCCGGTAGTTGTGGACGATGATGTCCGCGTCCGCGATCAACTTGTGCACGATCGCCTGGCCCGCCTTGGACTTGAGATCGATGCAGATGCTCTCTTTGCCTGCGGTCGTCTTGGAGACGCCGAAGTACGAGCTGAAGCCTGCGCCACCCATGCCGCGCATCGGGTCGCCACCATCGGTGGGCTCGATCTTGATCACGCGCGCTCCGAGGTCGGCGAGCAGCGCGCAGCTCAGCGGTGCGGCGATGATCGTCGCAAACTCCAGCACCGTGACGCCCGCCAGTGGTGCGCTGCGGTCTCCTGGGGTGCCGCTCACCTGCGCGGCATCACCTGCGCGGGCGGGGCGGCGAGGTTCAGCCAGCACCTCGGCGGTGTGCGCGCCGACGGCCGGCGCGGGGCGCTCGATGGTGCCTGGGGTGTCTCGCAGCACGGCGAGTGGCCCAAGTTCGCGGATGTGTCCGACCGCCGGGTCGTCGCGCTCGATTACCTGTCCGTTGGCCAGCAGGTCGCGGTGCGAGAGGCCGTCCTGCGCGCTGAGCAGGTAATCGGCTGCCACGTTGCCGTTGCCGTAGAACTCAGCCATCCACTCGTCGGCGGTCTTCTCCGTGGCGCGCAACAGCATCATGTTGCGGACTTCCTCGCGTGCTTCCACGCTCAGTCCGGTCGGCGCGCCTGCGTAACGCGGGTTGATGAGCACTTCCTCGGTCAGCCCGAGCGCGACGATCGAGGACTGAAACAGGTGCTCCAGCAGGTTCGCGAACTGGATCCACTTCCCGTCCTTCGTGCGCACCGGCTGGTAGCCGAGCGTGGACATCCCGTCCGGGTTGGTGAGCTGCGCGAACAGTTCGCTCGATACCTTCTCGGGGAAGCGCGTCAGCATCTGCTCGCGCGGGAGCCCGTTGAAGTCGAACGCGAACATGCCCTGCAGGATGCTGGTCTCGACGAGTTGGCCGATGCCCGAGCGGTCACGCACCTCGAGGGCGGCGAGGATGCCAGCGATGGCCGATTGCACTGCGCCGTGCGTGCCGACTTGCACCGCGGTGAATCCGGGTGCGTCGCTGCGGGCGACGGTCTGGAAGGTGCGCATGCGCCCGGACTTCGCGGCGACCAACGCGTCATCCGCGGGATAGCTGGCGTACGGGCCGCGAGCGCCCCAGCCGGTGGTCAGGCAGTACACGAGCGCCGGGTTGATGCGCGAGAGCGTCTCGTAGTCCGCACCGTAGAGCGCGGAGACGTCCGGCGTCGCCGAACTCACCACAACGTCCGCACCGGCGACCAGGCCGTGCAGCGCCGCCTGCCCCTCGGAGGTGGCGAGGTCCAGCACTGCGCTGCGCTTGCCGCGCAACCACATTGGCGACGAGGGATCGGAGCGTGCCGGGTCGCCTCCGGGCGGCTCGATCTTGATGACGTCCGCACCGAAGTCGGCGAGCACCATTGTCGCCAGACCGCCCGCCCGTCCGCTGCTGAGGTCGATGATTACCAGGTCGTCACAGGGCTTCGCCATTGCGCCGTCTCCTTTGTCCCCGTCGTATGCCTACGCCGTCCCCCCCGGGACTGCCGCTCGGCCGCATCATAACGAAGGCGGGCATCGTGTGGGCGGTTGAATTCGAGAATGTGTGCCGCGTCGCCCGGTCGGTGGGCCTTCAGACGACGACGGCGAGCGGGCGCTGTGCCTCCTCTACCTCACGCGCACGTTACCACGCATGTATTGTCGGCCATTCGCAATTGGAGTATCACAACCATGTGGCGTTTCGCATGTGGAGGGAGCAAGCGATGGCGATAGGGATACGTGGGACATCTGTGACGCGTCGCGGCGTGTTACGCGGCATGGGCATCGGGGCGCTCGGGCTCGCGGGCGCGTCTCTGATCGGCTGCGGGGGCAGCTCGACCGGCGGGTCGCCGGAGGCCGCGAAATCGGCCGGCGGCGACTCGGGCGCGCCGAAGAACGCGGTGCGCGCCGCGGGGTTCGACCCGAAGTTCGGCACCGTGCCGGTGAACAACAAGAAGAAGATCGCCGGCGGCACCTACCGGCGCTCCGCGAACGACACGTCTCGTGAGAACGACCCGGACGTCTCGATCGCCGGCGCGGACTGGGAGCTGGTGGCGGACCGCCTGGCGAACGCGAACGGCTTCACCCAAAAGGTGAGCCCGGACATGCTGACGTCGTTCGAGGTTGTCGACCCGCTGACGATGATTCTGAAGCTCCGGCCAGGCATCAAGACGCACAACATCGCGCCGCTGAACGGCCGCGTCCTGAACGCGAAGGACGTGGCCTTCAACATTCGGCGCAAGGCCGGTCTCATCGACCTCAAGACAGCGCAGGTGAAGTACGCGCGCTATGCGCAGTTCGACGGCCTGACCGACGCGGTTGCGGTGGACGATGTCACCGTGAAGCTCACGTTGAGCAAGCCGAACGGCGCGATCATGTCAGCGCTGTCCGACCCGCGGGCCAGCATTTTGCCGATCGAGATGTACGACGTCGGGTTCAAGGATCCGATGAAGTTCGCCGGTACCGGTGCCTGGATCCCGACTGCGTACGTGGATGGCACGCGCCAGACGTGGAAGGCGAACCCGGACTACTACCGCTCTTGGGATGAGGGTGGCCGCCCCGGCATCGACACCTACGAGAAGGTGACGCTGACGGATCGTGGCTCGCTGGTTGCTGCGTTCATCAGTGGCCAGATCGACAACCTAGCTGGCGTGCGCCCCGAAGAGGAGCCGCAGATCAAGGCCAGCGCGCCGAACGCGCAATGGTCGCTCACCCCCGGCCCCACGTGGGACCTCTTCGCGGTGAACATGAAGAACCCGCTGTTCCAGGACGACCGCGTGCGTCAGGCACTCCAGCTCGCCATGGATCACAAGGCGTTCTCCGAGCCACTGGGGCGCGGATGGCTCTACCTGGGTCCGATCCACTCGATGTTCCCGGAGTCCATTGCGCCGGATGAGATCCAGAAGCTGCCGGGGTACAACCCGGACACCAAGGCGAAGGACTCTGCGGACGCTGCGAAGTTGATGGAGGCTGCTGGCTTCAAGGACGGTCAGGGCCTGCTCTGGAAGCAGATCAACTCCAGTGCCGCCTCGATCGACTCGTCGGTGCGGATCAAGGACATCCTCACCAAGACGTTCCCGAAGATCGCGATCACGCTCAGCACGCAGTCCGACTACGCGCAGGCGACTGCGAACCTCAACGGGCGCAACTTCGAGGCACGGTCGTGGAACCACACGAGCGTGCCGGAGGTCGGGGCCGACGCGGTCACGTACTACCACACCAAGGGCGGGCGAAACTACCAGTCGTACTCGAAGGCATGGGCCGACACGGCACTGGAGAAGTTGCAGGCCACGGTGAAGTTCGAGGAGCGCAAGGCGATCGTGCGCGACTTCTCGCTACGGTACATCAAGGAGGGTCCGCCGCTGCTTCCGATGCGCGTCCCGGCCGACAACGTGGCGATGCACTCGCACGTCGCGGGCAACGACTTGGTCATTGGGCCATGGGCGTACAACTCCTACGGCGTGTCGCCGCGCTTCGTCTGGTTCACGGAGAAGTAGTCGACACCACGAGGTAACAGCGGACCGGGATCGCCCGGAGAGTCGAGGGGACGCTGGGCGCGGCCACATGGCATGCGTCCAGCGTCCCTCTGTTTGGGGAGGTACGTATGCCGAGGCCAGTCCCCGTCCCGGACGCGGTGAGCAAGCCATTCTGGGATGCCTGTAACGAGCGACGTCTGATCGTTCAACGCTGCTCCGCGTGCGACCGGCGACAGTTTCCGCCCGAGGCCACGTGTCGCGACTGCGGATCGGAGGCGAACCTCGAGTGGGTGGCGACCAGCGGTCGCGGGCGCATCCACGGCGCGATCGTGATGCACGACAGCCGCATCAAGATGTGGCAGCCGCTGCAGCCGTACAACCTCGTCGGCATCGCGCTCGAGGACGACCCGGCGATCAAGTTCATGTCGAATCTGCCTGGCGTTCCGGTGCACGAGGTGCCGGTCGGCGCCGCGGTGGAGGTCGAATTCATCGAGGCCTCGCCGGAGCAACTGGTCCCGGAGTGGCGCATCGTCGGCTGAGCCGCCGAGCCTGACCGAGCCGGATACGACCGCAGGACGACCAGACGAGGAGCGAACCATGGGTGAGTTGCTGCGCACCAGTGAAGACGTCGGCATCTGGGAGCACCGAGGAAAGGTGGCCCTCGTCGGTCGCGGGCATTCGCCTGTGTACCGGCGATGGGACGGCAAGGACATGACGCAGACGCTCGGTGCACTCTCGATCCTCGCGGCGAAGGCTGCGATGGAGGACGCGGGCGTCACGCCGGACCAGATCGATGGGGTCATCACGTGCCCCGGCGGCCAGAGCAACGGCGCGCTGATGGGTGCACCGTGGGGGCCCGGCCGTCCCTACTTCGCCGCGCCGTATGACACCGAGGACGGGCTGAGCAAGGTGACCGCCGAGTGGCTGGTTCGCGAGCTCGGGCTCAAGAACGTGAAGTACGTGAACTCGGACGGCGACAACCTGTTCATGATGGTCGGGCAGGGGGCGCAGGCCGTCGGCGACGGCAAGTGCAACAACCTGCTCATCCTCTATCCTGCGGGCAACCTTGAGGGGCGCTACCAGCAGAACGAGAGTACGAACGCGCCCGGGCCAACTCAGTGGACCAACCCGTGGGGCTGGGGCATGGGCATCGCGTACCCGTTCGCGGAGTACTGCCGGAAGTACGGCTCCAACCATGACCGGATGGCGCCCTTCATCCTCAACTCTCGGCGTAACGGCCTGATGGTGCCGTGGGGCTACTACGCGCTGCACGAGCCGTACCAACTGACGACGGAGGACTACCTGAGCGCCCGCTGGATCTGCGAGCCGTTGAGCATGTTGGACTGCGACCGCCCAGTGCAGGCTTCCGCGTGCTACCTGATGACCACGGCGGAGCGCGCGAAGGACATGAAGCAGAAGCCCGTGTACGTGCTGGACTACACGATGAGCAGCAACCGGCCTCGCAGCAACTTCGAGACGCTGGAGGACACCGAGGCGTGGACGGACGCTATGGCGCGCAAGGTGTGGAAGGGTTCCGGCCTGCACGCGAGCGACATCGATGTCTTCAATCCGTATGACGGCTTCGCGCTATTCACGCAGTACTTTCTGGAGGCGTTCCAGTGGCACGGCGTGAAGCGTGGCGAGGCGCACGACTTCTACGCGGGTGACATCAGCGTGGAGGGGCCGCACCCCTTGCTGCCGAGCGGCGGCAACATCGGCACCGGCCGGACGCGTACCGCTATCTTCACGGACTGCATGGAGCAGCTCCAGGGTCGGGCCGGTCCACGGCAGATCAGCGGCAAGCGGGAGATCGCGCTCGCGGGCGGAGTGTTGCCGGTGAACGCGGGTTGGACAGTATTCTCCAGCATCCCTGACGCGTGACGTGATCGTCCTCGCCCGCGGTGGCACCTCGCACGAGGGTGTCACCGCGGGCGATACTTCATGCATGGGACGTGACTCAATCCTCCAGCTGCTTGGTGCGCGCACTGTGCGCCTGGCACCGATGGCAAGCTTCACCAACGCTGCATTCCGCCGTATCGCCGTGCAGTGCGGCAGCGGCTTTGTCACGAACGAAGAGATCGACGCCGAGGCACTGGTGCACCGCAACCGCTTCGCGCTGGAGATGGCGCGTGTGGAGCCGGCGGATGGGCCGGTCGCGATGCAGCTGCTGGGCAACAGCGCCGCGAGCCTGGTTCCCGCGGCACTGCACCTCGCCGAGGCAGGCGCCGCTGCGGTCGACATCAACATGGGCTGCCCGACGCCCAAAATCGTGCGCCACGGCAAGGGCGCAGCGCTCATGCGCGATGTCGCGACGACCGCGAGCATCCTCTCGGCGTTGCGAGCCGCACTCGGCGATCTGCCGCTGACGATCAAGATTCGCGGCGGCTGGGACGAGAGCCAGCCGAACGCCGTCGAGGTTGCCCGCATGGCTGAGGATGTGGGCGTGGATGCGATTACCGTGCACCCCCGCACGCGAGCGCAACGCTTTGGTGGCCGCGCACCGCATCAGGTGATCGGGGATGTCGTGCGCGCGGTGCGGATTCCCGTCACCGGGAACGGCGACATCACCTCGCTGGCTGAGGCGCGGCAGATGATGGCCGAGACCGGGTGCGCGTCCGTCATGGTGGGGCGCGCAGCACTCGGCCGCCCGTGGCTCTTCGACGAGGCGTACGAGCGCATGGACGCCGAAGCTCGCGGTGCCTACGAGGCACGCGTCGTCGGCGAGCACTTTGACCTCATCGAGGCGCTCTGTTCCCCGCGCCAAGCGGTGATGCAGATGAAGAAGCATCTGGCGCTGTACGTCTCTGGCCGGCAGCACCCACGAGGCTGGCGCGGCGAGTTGTTCGCGCTCGCCACCCCGACCGACGTTCGAGCTGTCTACGACCGCTTGAGCGCCGCACCGCTGGCTGTGAGCGAGGAACGGCGCGACGCGGAGTTGCTGCCCGCCTGAGCGTCATCCGCCTTGGAGTGGGGCGGCGGTGCCTCGTGCGCTGTCTCCCCCGGTCGAGCATCGAGCGTCCCATTCGCCTTGGCGCGCGTCCTTCCTAACGCTCGCTGGGGGTGGGGGGCGTCGCTCGACGGCAAAGCGATGTAAACTCCGGAAGTGAAGTGGATCTCCGTCCGGCGTACGGCAGGAGCAGCCCGATGACGAAGCGAGAGGCTCTGCCCGCGCTGGTGACGTTTGCCGTGCTGGCATGCGGGTTGGTAGCGCTGGATGCGGCTCGCCTCGGCGAGTGGGATCGGGCGTTGCGCTTCGTGCTGGTCGCTGCGGTGCTGGATGGCATCGATGGCGCCCTCGCGCGGAAGCTGCTGGCGGCGGGCCCACTGGGCAAGCAGATGGACTCGTTGTCTGACATCGTGGCCTTCGGCGTCGCGCCCGCGTTCCTTTTCTCCACCTACTACGCAGACGGGCTTGGCCTCGCGCGGTTTGGTGTGATGTTCGCGTTCGTTGGCGCAGGGCTCTTCCGCTTGGCGCGCTACAACAGCATGCCCAGCAGCGACACGTTCATGGGGCTACCGATAACGATTGCTGGCGTCTTGTTCGCCGCACTGGTTGCGGGTCCGCTGGAAATCAACCTTGGCGCTGCGGTATTGTCCGGGCTGAGCCTGGCAGTGCTGATGGTGAGTCATCTCCCGTTCCCGGCGTTCCATCGATGGCGTTCCGTGCTGTTGCCGGCGCTGTTCCCGATGGGACTGGCGATTGCCATCTGGCCGCGTGCCGAAACGGTCGCGTTGATCGCGGCCGGACTGTTGGGCAGTTACGTGGTCTGGGCGTTGGTGCAGGGCTTTATTGAACAGCGCGCGCATGACGGAAGTGATGTAGCAGATGACGTCCGCGCCTAGTCCCGTCGGTCGTGTGAACTTTCTCCGGGCATTCTTCCAGCACCGCAAGACGATCGGTGCCGTGGTGCCGACTAGCCAGCGCGTCTCCCGGCGCATGGCCCGCTGGGCTGGCGTCGAGTCTGCGCAGGCCGTTGCCGAGTTCGGCCCCGGTACCGGCGTAATCACGCATCACCTGTTGAACGCCCTGCCGCCAACCGGGCGGCTCTGGGGCTTCGAGGTCTACCGTCCGTTCGTCGACTATCTGGAAGAGTCGATTAGCGACCCGCGCTTCACGGTGCTTGACGAGTCGGCTGAGTCGATTAGCACGGTTCGTGCTACGGCGCCGGAGGCGGCTGATGGCTTCGACGCTATCGTGTCGTCGATTCCCTTCAGCCTCATCGGGCTGGAGCAGAGCAGGACGATTCTGCGCGAGGCAGCACGCTCGTTGCGGCGAGGCGGTTCGTTCGTCGCCTTGCAGTACCACCCGAAGTTCTTGGCACCACTACTCAGCGAGCAGTTCGAGGTGGTGGAGCGGGAGTTTCACCTGTTCCACTTGCCGCCGGTCTTCCTCCTGCGCGCTCGCAACCCTCGGCTGGCCGAGTGAGCGATCCCGACCAGGTCAGCCCGGACCACTGGCGACCACTGTCCGAGGGTAGTGCGCTGCTGGCGCCCCTCGCGCTCGCCGGGGTTGCCGCGCTGCGGTGGTATCCGTCGGCCGCGCCGCTCGCATTCCTCGCGGCCGCGGGCGTGGCGTTCGCGTTCCGTGATCCGCCCCGTGATGTCCTCGTGGACCCCGCCATCGCGTTTTCTCCGGCGGACGGGCGTGTCATCCACATGGGATTGGTGCACGACGAGTATTGGGACCGGGAGATGCTGGAAGTCGGCATCTTCCTCGAGCTGTGGGACGTGCATGTGCAG
>QWRD01000014.1 GCA_003670575.1 Chloroflexota bacterium | reverse complement strand
TGGCCGAACTCGGCGGCGAGCCCTGAGTTCTGACAGAACCCCTGCACAGAGATCGAACCGTCGGCGCGGTATCACTGCCCACACGCCGAGGAGATTGAAAAGAAAGTGGCGGCCGAGGAATTAGACTCCTCGGCCGCCGATTGTGACTTCGTGGAAGGAAGTCACGACTCTAGGGTAACAACGTCGGGCTGATCCGTCGCCGCGGACTTTACTCTCCTGTCCGAGCTAGGCGATTGACAGCGTGCGGTGGTAAACGCGCTCCGCTCCCACGCGTGCGGACTACCAGAGCCGAATGCAGTCTGAATGGGTGCGAAACTTCACCATCCGTATCGCCCTGCCGGGCTACCGGCACTCGCGGCGCAAGACCTCACCGCCCTCCGCCTCTAGGCCGAGCACCGAGGGTGGGAGCTCGAGATCGTGAGCGATGCTGGTATCTCCGGGGCCTCGTCTGGCCGCTGGCTAGGCG
This sequence comes from Chloroflexota bacterium, assembly GCA_003670575.1. Taxonomy (GTDB): domain Bacteria; phylum Chloroflexota; class Dehalococcoidia; order UBA2979; family UBA2979; genus RH-chloro-G1. The sequence goes on along the minus strand of QWRD01000014.1, from coordinate 23,311 downwards.
GCCGCTTTCTGGTCGAGCGCGTGGGAGCGGAGCTCGCTCGCTACCGCACGCAGTCGATCCCCGACCTCGGCAAATCCCAGATCATTCGTGGTCATGAACCCCATGCCTGACGCGGTACAACCGGGGTTCGCAATGTACCCACAGATGTACCCACGGGGTCGTGGTACTCGGTGGTACTCGGGGGTGTTTGAGGGCGTTTCTGAATCTACGCGGGGTACCCCGAATGGGGCCGTAGCGGTTTTGCAGACCTCTGCCTTACCACTTGGCTACGTGGCCCCGAGGACAATCTGCGCCCGACAGAACTCGGACGCCGTGGAATGATCTGGAGCGGAAGACGAGGGTCGAACTCGCGACCTCCTCCTTGGCAAGGAGGCGCTCTACCACTGAGCTACTTCCGCCCATCGTGCGGCCGATCCCGATGGTGTCGGCCGCTTCGCTGCCATGCTGTGTACCCGCCCGGTCGATCTGGCACACGTCGATTGGTGCCGAGGATGAGACTTGAACTCATACGCCCTTGCGGGCACCGCCCCCTCAAGACGGCGTGTCTGCCATTTCACCACCTCGGCACGACCGGAACCTGGCAGGAGTGGAGGGATTCGAACCCCCGGCCTGCGGTTTTGGAGACCGCTGCTCTAGCCAGCTGAGCTACACTCCTCCGCGAGCATTGATTCTAGCAAAGCCCATGGGCCAGCGTACACCGCGTGCGGCCGGGCGGCTTGTTGCGCGTCGTTACACACGTGGTCATGCGCCGCGCACGGTCCGCGTTTCGCCGCCTGTCGACGATGGTGCTAGGGCTGGTCGCGCTGCTGTTTGAGGAAGCGTTCGAGGTCGCCCAGGATGTCCTCGCTGCTGGGCAGGTCCGATGTGGGCGGCGCGGGCGGCGCCTCGGGAACCTGCTCGGACGCCCTCGATGAGTCGTACTGCTCTTCGAGTGTTCGCACGTAGTCCACTGCCTCAGCGGAGCGGTCGAGTGCGCCGTGCACCTTCGCATCGAACTCGCCGATGCGCTCTTCGAGCTCCTCCTGCGGCGTGGTCGTGTGGTACCCACGGTCGATGGCGTGGATCAGCGAGCGCACCGCGTTCGGGTTCTGGCCCACGTTGAGATAGTGCGGCACGAGTACCCAGAGGCTGGCGTTGCGCCAGCCTCGAGCGCGCAGGTCGAGGTTGAGCACGCTCATCAGGCCGGTCGGTCCCTCGTACCGCGAGGTGGGAACGCGCAGGCCGAATTGCGTCGAGAAGTCGTTGTCGGACGCCGAGAGGTTGATCGGCAGTGGTCGCGTGTGCGGTACGGAACCGGGCTGTGCGCCCAGGGTGATGCTGGTCTGCACACCGCCTGCCTGCATGACCTCCCGCATGGCGTCGAGGAATGACTTCCAGCGCAGGTGTGGTTCCACGCCGGCGAAGAGTAGGAAGTCCTGGTCCCCGCCCCGTGGCCGCGCCACCCAGAACCGGTTGCGAGGCCAGTCGTGCATGCGTACGCCGTCGGCGAAGCGCGAGCGCGGCCGCTGGACGGTGAAGTCGTAGTACGGCTCCGGGTCGATCTCCGCCACGGGGCGACCGCCCCAGTGGTCACGGAGGTAGTCGATGGCTGAGACAGCGACGCCGGGTTGGTCTGTCCATCCAGAGAATGCGGCCAGTAGCACAGGATCACGCAGCGGGCGGATCTCATCCAGGATGCGCAGATGCTCGTGCATAGTCGGCTCCACTCAGCGTCGTGCCAGGATCGACGAGCCGCGAGCCGGCGGTCGCGATGTGGCGCTACTGTGCGCGCTTCAGGTCGGGGGTGCCAATCTTGTGACATCGGCGCCGGCCGGTGCGCAGCGGCCCGTGCGTGAAACGCGAACGGCCGGGACAAGCCCGGCCGCAGCGTAGGTCACTGGAACGTATCGATGCCTTAGTGCGCGCCGCCGCCGCAGCCACAGCCCGCGCCGGCCGCTGCTGCTGCGTTCGGGGCCTCGATGGTGAAGCCGCGACGCATGACGTCGTCGATGAAGTCGATCGAGGCACCATCGAGGTTCGGGGCGGAGAGCGGGTCCAGGATGAAGCGGAAGCCCGCGACCTCCTGCACTTCGTCCTCGTCGGTCGCGTTGTCGATGCTCATGCCGAACGCCGGACCGCTGCAGGCGCAGCCACCCGAACGAGCGAAGAGGCGCAGACCCTGCGGCTCTGCGATGCCGTGCTCCTGAACGATGCCTGCGAGCTCGCGCGCAGCAATCTCGGTGACGATGAGGGCCATGTTGGTCTCCTTCTCGCTTTCGGTCCCGGCGTCTTCTCGGCCGGGATCGCTCGCCCACGCACTCGGGGCGATGCTGCGTCTAGCATGCGCCGCGTGGCGCGCCTTCGCAACCATCCGGGACGCCACCGAGTGCTCAGCCTCCGGGCGCTAATCAGCGTTGCTGAGTATCACCAGCAGGTCTTGTCCGAAGGCGCGTACGCGGGCCTCGCCCATACCCCAGACACTCCGCAGCGCGTCTTCGTCCGCGGGGCGGTGTGCGGCGAGCTCGCGAGCGGTGCGGTCGGTGAACAGGGTGTATGCGGGGACGCCATCCGTACGTGCGCGGTCACGACGCCAGGCGCGGAGCCGCTGGTAGAGCGGGTCGTTGTACGACACCTCGGCAGTTGTGTTGCTTGCATCCGATGCTGCTCGGCCGGACCGAGGCGGAGGCGGTGCGGACGGTGCGCTCGGCGGGGGTGGCGCGTCGCCATTCGCTGCTTCCCAGCTGCGGACGGCGGCGAGCATGCGGTCGCCGAACCAGCGCACACGGGTCTCGCCCATGCCCCACATCGTGAGCAATTCGTCCGGTGTGCTTGGGCGATACGTGGCCACCTCGCGCGCGGTGCGTTCCTCGAACACCATGTACGGTGGTCGCCCGGAGTCGGCGGCGAGGTCAGTACGCAGCTCCAACAGCGCTGCAAACAACTCGTCGGGGTACGACTCCACGCTGGGTACCGTGACACCCTCGCAGTTGTCGCAGCCCGTGCATCGCTCGGCCGGCTGCTCGCCGAAGTAGCGCAGGATCAGCGCGCGCCGGCAGCCGGAGGTCTCCGCGTACTCCACCATCTGCGCGAGGCGGGATTCGGCATACCGCAGCCGCTCCACCACGACACTGCTGTCGATGGCCGCTTCCGCATCCATGCTGCGCAGTCGGATGGCGGCAGGCTCAATGAGTTCGCTGGCACGGAAGGCAGCGATCGCGACCGGCAGGCCTTCGGCGGAGATGGTGTCGTGTACCTCGTTGTAGGTCAGCGCGCGGTCGCCCGCCTGTTGCTGGAGTTCCACGAGTTGTCGCCAGATCGTGCGCAGCTCCGGCTCCGAGGGGTGCGCCTGCTCGATGAACCGGCGCTGCAGTCCGGCGTCGCGTCGCGCGTATAGCAGGGTGCACTCCGCCGGCTCACCGTCGCGGCCCGCGCGCCCCGCCTCCTGGTAGTACGCCTCCAGCCGACCCGGCATGTGCGTGTGGATGACATAGCGGACGTCGGGCTTATCGATGCCCATCCCGAACGCGTTGGTGGCGACCAGCACGGGCACCTGTCCCGTGGTGAAGCGGCGCTGTGCGTGCGCTCGATCGGCGGCGGCCATGCCGGCGTGGTACGCCACTGCTCGCACGCCGGCCGCCGTCAGCGCGGCCGCAGTTGCCTCCACGTTGCGCCGCGTGCGCGCATAGATGATCCCGGCCTGCCCGAGGTGCTCACGGGCGTATCGGACGAGCCACTGGAGCCGCTCTGCGTCGCCCAGTACCGGTACCACGCCGAACCGCAACGTCGGACGGTCGAAGGAGGTGACCACTTCCTGCGCGCGCCCGAGGACCCCGAGCCGAACGAGGATGTCGCGACGCACAGTCGGGTCGGCAGTGGCGGTGAGTGCCAACGTGCGCGGAGCGCCGAGGCGTTCACGCACGACGCCCAGCGCCAGGTAGTCGGGGCGGAAGTCGTGCCCCCATTCGGAGATGCAGTGCGCCTCATCGATGACCAGGAGGCGGATGCCGGCCGCGCGTAGTCCCTCGACGAAGCGCGGGTTCGCGAGGCGCTCCGGCGCGACATACAGCAGAGGTGCGCGCCCCTCGATGAACTCGCGATAGCGCCGGTTCTGTTCGTCGCGGGCGAGCGTGGAGTTGATGAATGTCGCCGGGACGCCGACCGCGTTCAGCGATTCCACCTGATCCTGCATCAGCGCGATCAGCGGCGACACGACGAGGGTCATCCCCACCTCGATGGCCGGGAGGACATAACACAGGCTCTTGCCGGCTCCGGTTGGCATCACGCCCAGCACGTCGCCGGCCGCGAGGCGGGTCAGAACCTCCGCCTGCGCCGAGCGAAACTCGGGATAGCCGAAGAGGGCGCGCAACTGCTCCCGGTAGACGTCCAGGTCGGTCGGCAGTTGTGCGTCGGGAGCGGGGCGGACGGGCGCCGCTTGGGGCGTCGGACGCGGGAGGGTGGTGATCGCGGTTGTCGAGGCTGGCCGCCGCACTGGGGGCGGGACGGCCGCGAGCGATCGTGCTTGCTCCGCGGGAGGCGCGGCTGCCTCGCCCGCCTCGAGCCACGGGAACGGCGCGGGACCGTCAGCGCGCATCCCGCATTCTGGGCAAAACGCCGCGTCGTCCGGGAGATTCGCGTTACAGCCGAGGCACTTCACCCGCCGATGGTACCGTACATCTGTGCTATGCGAAGCGTCCGAGTCAGCCGGGTGCGCCCGCGTCGGTTGGTGCCGGTGCGGGGAGGGCGGCGAGAGTGCGTGCCTGCGCCACGAGGCCCTCGACGTCGGCAATCTCGCCGTCGATCGTCAGGTGTTGGCCGTCGCTGGAGTGGATGCGCCAGCGGATGTTGCCCATGGTCTCGGCGCGGTCGATCGCGACCACCTCGGCCCACGGGAATTCGCGCATGACGTGTCCGTCGTGCAACGCCAGCGCTCGGTCGCGGGTGAGCACGATCGCCGTGGCAACGCCGCGCCAGCCGACGAGCACGACGGGCGTCATGAGCAGCGCGACGACACCAAGGAACAGCCCGAACCCGAACGCCTCATCGATCCCGGCAATCCAGCCCACCGTGACCAACACGATGCAGCCGAGCAGCGGCAACGCGAACGAGGCGTTGTTCCACCAGTGCGACTCGTTGGCGTGCACGCTCACCACCGCGTCCAGCGTGGCGACGAGTGCGGCGTCTGCGCGGTTCAGCGCCTCGGCGGGCATCGATGCGGGCGAGTTGTCGTCGGTCAAGCGGCAATCCTAGTCCTCGTCGCGCGTGACGGCTCGCGTCGGTGCATCGAGTGGGGCCGCGTGTGGGAGGCGGGACTAGTGTCCCGCCTCCTTGTGCATCATCGCGACCTGCTGCGGAGTGAACTCGTACACCTCGGTGACGGTGGCGGTGTCCCGAACGTACGAGGGGAGCAACATTCGCGCCGCCTCGGCGTCCGCTGCCGGCAGAATCGCCCAGCCTCGATGGTCGCCGCTACGGCAGCCGTATCGGAATGACTCCAGCATGCCGCTCTTCTGCTCCATCATCTCGTACAGGGCACGCAGGCAGTCCAGCGTGCCGTGGTTGGATTCGATCAGGAACTCAGCCATCGATGACACCTGCCTCAGCGGACGAAGAATGCTGCAATTGTACGAGGGTTCGGCAAGGTGAGGGAGCGGGGAGGCTCCGGGTGCGATGAGTCGGCTGGTTGGAATAGCGGTACTGCGGCGGTTGGCTGGGGACCGAGGATTCGAACCTCGATCGACTGATCCAGAATCAGCTGTCCTACCATTGGACGAGTCCCCAGCGAGGGAATACCAGCCTAGCAAACACCGCGCGTGCGGTCGATTGGGTAGTCGCGAATTCGGTTGTTATTCGGTCGCAGCCACACGGGCGGCCGCACGGAGCCGAGCGAGCGAGGTCTCCTCGCCGACGATCGCCATCGTCTCGAAGAGCGGCGGGGTGACCGCCTTCCCGGTGACGGCCACACGGCACAGCATGAAGAGGTCGCCGACCTTCTCACCGGTCGCCTCGGCCGCCCCGCGCAGCGCCGTCTCGATAGCGTCGGCTTCCCACGCATCGATGCCCTCGAGGGCTGTCGCAGCGGCATGGAGCGTCGCAACCGCGACCTCCGGCCGACTCGCGTACGGCTTCCCCAGCAGCGTGTCGGCCTTCGCCGGCGTGGGATCGGACGCGAAGAAGAAGTCGACGAGCGGCGTGACGTCGGCCAGCAGCTTCACGCGCTCCCGCACCAGCGGCGTGATCTCCTCGACGAACGCGCGGTCCAGCGGGCGCGGGACATCGGCGGGCAGCGTGCGCTCCAGCCACACCGCGAAGTGCTCCGCAAGCACTGGCACCGGCAGCGCGCGCAGGTACATACCGTTCATCCAGTCGAGTTTCGGTACGTCGAACGTGGCGGGGTGCGCATTGAGCTGCGCGAAGTCGAACGCGGCGATCGCCTCGTCGCGCGTCATGATCTCGGTGGTGCCGTCAGGCGCCCAGCCGGTGATCGCGAGAAAGTTGAACAGCGCGTCCGGCAGGTAGCCGTCTTGCGCGTACTCCAGCACCGCCTTCGCGCCGTGTCGCTTCGAGAGCTTCCCGCCGTCGGGCCCCAGGATCACCGAGGTGTGCACGTACACCGGCACTTCGTAGCCGAGGGCCTCGAACAGCCGGACGTGTCGCGGCGCGGACGGAATCCACTCGTCGCCGCGGGATACGTGTGTCACCTGCATCTCGTGGTCGTCGACCACGTGTGCGAGGTGGTACGTGGGGAAGCCATCTGACTTCAGGATCACGAAGTCATCGAGCGTAGCGTTCTCCACAGTGATCTCACCGCGCAGCAGATCCGTGAACGAGGTTGCGCCCTCGTCAGGCATACGGAAGCGAACGACGCTCGGCTCGCCGATGACCGCGCGTGCCTCGGCCTCGTCCGGCAGCAACGTGCTGCAGTGGCCGTCGTAGCCCGGCGGCTGGTGGTTGGCGCGCTGTTCGTTGCGCAACTCCTCCAGGCGCGCGCTGCTGCAGAAGCAGCGGTACGCGTCGAAGCTCGCGATCAGTCGGGCGGCCGCCGCCTGGTAGAGCGGCAGGCGCTGCGACTGGGTGTAGGGCGCAAACGGCCCACCCTTGTCCGGGCCCTCGTCCCAATCCATGCCGAGCCAGCGCAACGACTCCAGGATGCGGTCGGCCGACCCGGGGACCAGCCGCGTCTGGTCGGTGTCCTCGATGCGTACGAAGAAGACGCCGCCGTGGTGGCGTGCGTGCAGCCAGCTCCAAAGCGCCGTGCGGATGTTGCCGACGTGTGGCTCGCCGGTCGGGCTGGGGGCATAGCGGACACGCACCGTCATCGCGTTGCACCTTCCAACTGCACACCGCGGTGACGCGAGCGCAGACCTTCGATTACTTCTCGCATGTCGTCGGGCAGCGGCGCGGTGAACTCGCGCCACTCATCGGTCGAGGGGAGCCGGAAGCCGAGGCGCGCGGCGTGCAGCGCCTGACGTGTGATCAACGCGGAGCGTCGACCGTACAGGGTGTCGCCCAGCACGGGGTACCCGATCGCCTCCAGGTGCACACGGATCTGGTGCGTGCGCCCGGTGCGGATGGTGACATCCAGCAGCGCGGCTTCGTCGCCGTACTGCTCACGTACGCGGTACTCGCTGTACGCCTGGTCGCCGACCTCGACGACCGCACGACGGCGGCCATCGTTCGGATCGACGCCGAGCGGGGCGTCGACGATCCCCGCAGACGGCTCGACACGGCCCTCGACGATCGCGATGTATTCCTTGCGCGTCTCACGCGCGCGCCACTGATCCTTCAGCGTTTCACGCGCCACTTCCGTGCGCGCGAAGGCGAGCACGCCGCTGGTGTCACGATCCAATCGATGTACGACGCCGGGGCCATCGCCACCGCGCATCGCGTCCAACTCCGGGTAGCGCACGCGGAGCACATCGACGAGCGTGAGCCCGGGCACGCCAGGGACGGGATGCACGAGGATGCCCGGGTGCTTGTTGATCACCAGCGTGTGCTCGTCCTCAAACAGCACTTCCAGCGGGTAGGTGTCGGCGCCCGGTGCTGGCGCCGTCGAGGGCAACGTGACGCTCACCTCGACGCCGTTGTCGACGATGTGTGAGGCGCGATCTACGGCGATGCCGCCGATCGTGACAGCGCCCTGTTCGATCAGGCGGTGCGCCTGCGCGCGCGAGAGCTCAGGCAACGCGGCGGCCACCAGCCGATCGAGTCGGTCGCGTCGAGTGGTGCGGAAGCGGCGTGGCTCGATGGCATCGTCGGGAACGCCGCCCGCGCTCTGGGTCGTGTCGAGGTTCATGCGCGCCGCCCGTCGAGGAACGAGAGCACGACCATCGTCGTGACCCCGATCACGATCGCAGAGTCTGCGATGTTGAACGCCGGGTAGTACGCGGGGTCGATAAAGTCTGTCACGGTGCCTTTCGTGGCGCGGTCGATGAGGTTGCCGATGGCGCCCCCGAGGATCAGCGAGAGCGCGGCGACGTACAAGCGCTGTCCGGGCGGGAATCGCCACATATAGATCAGGATCGCCGCGATGCCGATCACGGTGACGACGAGTAGGAACGCACCCGCGCCCTGCATGATCCCGAACGCTGCGCCGCCATTCTCGACGTGGGAGATGGCGAGCCACGCGTCCGTCGATGGCCACGCTTCACCCTCGGCCAGTCGGGAGCGCAGCAGTATCTTCGTCGCCTGATCGATGACGACCACCAACAGCGCTAATGCGAAGTATGGAGTCATCCACCGCCGTCCGGTCGCGGCAGGGCGTGGGCCGGATGCCGTGGTGGCGAGGGTGTCGGCTGCTTGTTCCATACGTCTATCGTACTTGAGGGCGTGCCTGCGATCCGGACGACGCGTCGAGTTGAGGGCTGGGCCGCTCGACCCGTACCATCGAGCCTACCGAGTTGAGGTCCCCGCGCAGCGGCGAAGTACCGTCACGGACCAGCGAAGGGCACTGCCAATGACCACCGACCAGCCCCGCCTGCCCGACGGGCAGCGATTGACCGACGGGTTCCCCACCCTCACCTACGGCGGCGTGCCAAACATCGACCTGGCGACGTGGGACTTCCGCATCTTCGGCGCGGTGGAGCAGGAGGTGACGCTGAACTGGGAGCAGTTTATGGCGCTCCCGCAGTCGACGGATCATTCCGACATCCACTGCGTCACGACATGGAGCAAGTACGACAACGACTGGGCGGGTGTGCTGTTCCGGGATGTGATGGCGTTGGCGAAGGTGAACCCGGACGCGACGCACGTCATGTTCCATTCCTACGGCGGGTACACCACCAACGTGCCGTTGGCCGAGCTGCTGGGTGACGACGTGCTATTTGCGCACACGCACAACGGCCAGCCGCTGGAGGCTGAGCACGGCGGCCCGCTGCGGGGGGTGGTGCCGAAGCTCTACTTCTGGAAGAGCGCGAAGTGGGTGCGCGGCGTGGAATTCATGGCCGGCGACCGTCCGGGCTTCTGGGAGATGTACGGGTACCACATGCATGGCGACCCGTGGACGGAAGAGCGCTACGGCTAACAGTTCCTCGCCGAACGCCTCATCGAGCGGTTCCTCCGACGTCCCGCCGGGCGGCGCACCGACCTCGACGCGTGACCCGCGAGCGGAGGCGCTTCGCTCGGCCATCGCCGCCTTGCCTGCGAGTGTCCGTAGCCCCGCTGTCCTACGCCTCGGCGCGCGCGAGCGCACCTTCGGAGGCGTGCCGCTACTCGCATACGCGCGCAGCGTCGGGCTGCTGCCTCCACATCTTGACGACCACACCTCGAGGGCGGGCTATTTCCTGATCACCGCGGTCGATGGTGCGCGCGCCACCGTGGGACTCGCGGAGGCCGACCCCGAGGTGGCAGTGTGCCCGATCCTGTTGGCGACGGAGCAGGACGGCGAGCCGCTGCGGACCGGCGTGCGGCTCGTGGTCCCTCGTGAGGGCACGCGCTCCGTGGCAGGGGTGGTCGACATCACGTATCACACGAGTGCGTCGGACGATGTGTCGCACAGCCCCAGCACCGTCATCGAGGTGCGCGGCCCCTTGCCGCGTCCCGGCGCGTACGACCTCGCCGCTCGCTCTGACTTCGTCGCGGCGGTTGGCGTCGACGGTGCGGCCCATCGCGGCGTGCCGGTGCACCTCGTGATGGGCGATGCCGGCATGTTCGCGCTCACCGACGGCGAGGCGCTCGCGGGGCAGGTGGTGGTGGTCACGTCGGCCGACGGGCGCGTGGCCGTGCTCGCCGGCAGCGAAGTCGGCCCGCGGTACGCCCGTGAGCCCGTGCTGCTGGTGAGCGAGATGGACGGCACGTTCTGCCTCGTGGTGCCGTACGACCGGCGTCCGACGCGATACCTCCCCGGCGTCGTCAGCCTCGAGTTGCGCGAGGGCTAACGACACCGCGCTGCACGAAAGCAGCCTCGGCCTGACAACAAGAAGCCCGGTCGATTCGACCGGGCTTCTTGTTGTACTTGCAGTGCAGTGCGGCAGTCGCTCGTCCTAGATGAAGACGCGCGAGCCCTTCTCACGAACGTACCCGCCGCGAATCGCCTCGGCGGCCACGGCGGCCGCGACGCGGAGTGCGACATCCGGGTTGAACACAGATGGGAGGATGTAGTCCTCGCTCAGTTGGTCATCCGGGATCGTCTCCGCGATGGCGCGGGCAGCGACGATCTTCATCTCCTCGGTGATCTTGGTTGCGGCGGCATCGAAGGCGCCGCGGAAGAGACCGGGGAAGCACAGCACGTTGTTGACCTGGTTGGGGTAGTCCGACCGGCCCGTCGCGATGATGCGGGCCTTGCCCATGATGAGGTTCGGCATGATCTCCGGCTCCGGGTTGGACAGCGCCATCACGATGGCGTCTTTGTCCATCGATGCGACCTGGTCCGCAGTGACGGTGCGCGGGCCCGAGACGCCGAGGAACAGGTCGGCGCCAACCATTGCCTCGGTCAGCGAGCCGTCGAAGCCCTCCGGGTTGGTGTGCTGCGCGAACCATTCCTTGGCAGCGTTCATGTTCTTCAGTCGACCCTCGTAGATTGCGCCCTCGCGGTCGAATCCGATGAGGTTCTTCACGCCGAAGTTCATCATGATCTTCGCGCAGGCCACACCGGCCGCGCCCACACCCAGCAGCACGACCTTCAGGTCTTCCGGCCGCTTCTGGACGATCTTGAGGCTGTTGATCAGCGCTGCCAGCACCACCACGGCGGTCCCGTGCTGGTCATCGTGGAAAACCGGGATGTCGAGGGAGGCCTTCAGCCGCTCCTCGATCTCAAAGCAACGCGGCGCGGAGATGTCCTCCAGCAGGATGCCGCCGAAGCCGGGAGAGATCGCCTCGACGACCTTGATGATCTCTTCGGTGTCTTTGGTGTTCAGGCAGATCGGCCAGGCGTCGATGTTGCCGAAGCTCTTGAAGAGCATCGACTTGCCTTCCATCACGGGCATGGCCGCCTCTGGCCCGATGTCACCGAGGCCCAACACCGCGGTGCCATCGGTCACGACGGCGACAGTGTTCGACTTAATCGTCAGTGACCAGACTGCGTCGGGGTTGTCGTGGATCTGCATGGAAACACGTGCGACACCCGGTGTGTATACGTGCGACAACTCCGCCGAGGTGCGGATGTGGACCTTGTTCGCCACTTCGATCTTGCCGCGGCGGTGCAGCTGGAAGGTGCGGTCGGAGGCGTGCTGTACCTCCACGCCGGGGATCTGCGCGACGCGAGCGACGAGCTGGCGCGCAGTCTCCTCGTCGGCGCAGTAGATGCGGAAGTCGCGCACGATCACGTCCGTGCGGGCCTCGGCGATGTCGATCGATCCGATGTCGGCGCCCATCGCTCCAATGGCGGTCGTTACCTTGCCGAGGTTGCCCGGCTGGTTCGCGACGCGCAGTCGCAGTAGCAGCTGGTAGCCAGAGACGGGGCTCTGGTACTCGTCCAAGGAGTGCGTCTGGATGCGGGCGTCTTCGATGGCCATGGTGGGCTCCGATACTCAATCGCGACGGGGCAACAAGCCTTGACGGGTATGATACCCCTTGCCGCATCTTGGGAAAGGGTGTCCGGGCAGGCGTTTCAGGTTCGAGTCCCCACGTTTGCTGGCTGTGACAGCCGACATGAACTGGCAGCCACCCGATCCCATCATTCGCCCCCAAAGAATTCTCGGCAGGGGAGTGGCCCGCCTGCAACACGTCCGAGGAGGGCTGCGCAGTCGCATGGCCTGGCGTGTCACGTTTAGAAGACGTTGGTAACTTGTGGGCAGGCGATCCGCGCCCGGGAATCGCCGATCTAGAATGCGGTGCCGGTCAGTGGCAGCGCCTTATCCCCATATGTATCCGCACCCACCCGGCAGGAATGGGCACGGCATCCGCCTCCTTGGTTGGCTGCTTTCTCGCTTGGCCGTTTTCATGGGCGTGATTCGACCCCGCACAGTAGCCGTCGCCTCTGCGCTGCCCCCCTCTATTCGTGACCTTCCTCTCGCCGACGACTTGCTCGTCGGCGGCACCCTCCTGATGGACGACGGCGGGAGCGGCGCTACCGGCATGTCTCCCCTTTCGTCGTTGATCGAGTACATCGAGCCGCTGGCGGTGCTGGTCGCGGCGAACGAAGCGATGGCACTCGCGGGTGACGCCTCGCGGCCTAGAGACTCCCGGCATGGGCGTAGCGGGGCCGCGACAGTCGTGACCATCGTTGCCGTAGGGGCCGTCTTGGCGACCGCCGCCTACCTGCGGTGGAAGCGGCGCGAGCAGGTGGTGTCAGAGCCTCGCTGGCTCGTCGCGCCCTTCGCGCCCTTCGCGCACACGCCGCCAACTTCGGAGCCGCGTCCCGAAGCGGAGCCGGTGGCCGCCCCGTCGTCGATGAGCGTCGAGCCGCCTGCGCCCGCGGTGATCGAGCCGGCGCCGAGCGTCGATCGCGCCGCGTCACCACAGATGGCGGTGGTTGCAGATGTGTTCACGCCGCCGCTGGAGGGTGCCCCGCCCGCAATCGAGCCGGTCGCGCCAGCACCGCCCGCAGTGGAACCAGCCGCATCCGAGCGCCAGCTCGCTGCCTCGGAGCCGCTTCCGGCGGCGCCCGCAGCCGAGTCGATGCCGATCGCTGCTGCCTCGACTCCGCCCACTGAGGTTCCGCCAGCTGCGCATGTCGCCACGGACGCCACGATCAGCAGGATCAGTCCGCTCGCACAGGCACGAAACACGACTGTCGGGGTCGCTGCGTCGACCGGTGAGCCGGCTCCCGTGGCTCCCTTGGATACAGAGCCGACCCGCCGATCATCGCTCGGTGCACGATCCTCTCCGCCGTCGAGCGCCGCGCCGCGCTTCGCGGTGCCGGGCGATCGGGCCGCGCTGCCGGGTCGAGGGACGCGTATTCCAGAGGTTGTCCCGCGACCCGGCATGACCGTGGGAGCGCACGTTGCTATGCTCAACGTCTCGCCCCCATCGTCCAGGGGACCAGGACGCCACCCTTTCAAGGTGGAAACAGGGGTTCGAATCCCCTTGGGGGTACCACGCTGGCTCCAGCCGAGGAGCATGTGCGTGGGGCGAGGTTGCGCACTATGGGCCGTCGCATCTCCGCGACCGCATCTCCGCGAACGCACCACTGCCACGTGAATTTCTGCGACTACCAGGCGAGATGACCACACACGCAATCGCGTCGGGCTATGATGGCGCGCGGCGCGCGGCGCGGGGCGCGGGGCGCAGGGCTCCTCGCGCAAGGTGCCAACTTGGAGGCCAGTCAGAGGGGGAAGCAGTGCCGCTTCGTACGGATGCGATGGATGGGATGGTCTGCGAGACCATCATGATTCCCGGTGACAACGGCGACCAGATTCAGGCGTATGTCGCTCGCCCAACGGGGCCCGGACCGTTCCCGGGTGTCGTGGTGATCAACCACGTGCCCGGTTGGGACGAGTTCTTCAGCGAGACCACGCGCCGCTTCGCGCAGCACGGGTACATGGCGATCTGCCCCAACCTGTTCTCGCGATACGGCCACGGCGCGCCCGACGAGGTCGCGGGTCGCGTGCGTGAGCAGGGCGGGATCGCCGACGACTCCGTCATGGGTGACGTGGACGGCGGCATCAAGTGGCTGCGCAGCCAGCCCGCGCTCAACGGCAAGGTCGGCGTTATCGGCACCTGCTCCGGCGGGCGCCACACCATGCTGGCCGCCTCCAAGTTGCAGGGGCTGGACGCGGCAGTCGATTGCTGGGGCGGCCGCGTGGTGCAGTCCGCCGAGGAGCTGACACCTGCTCAGCCGGTCGCGCCGATCGACTTCACAGCCGACGTGTCGTGCCCGGTGCTCGGCCTGTTCGGCAATGAGGACCGCGGTCCCACGGCGGAGCAGGTGGACCAGCACGAGGTGGCCTTGAAGGCCGCCGGGAAGACCTACGAGTTCCATCGATACGATGGCGCCGGGCACGGCTTCTTCTACTACGACCGGCCGCTGTACCGGCAGGAACAGGCTGTCGACGCCTGGAAGAAGATCTGGGACTTCTTCCACCGCTTCCTCGGCGGGCCGGCGTAACTGGCTCTCGTATTGCATCGAGTTGGATCGAACGGGCGTCGCAATTGCGACGCCCGTTCGGCGTTTGGAGCTGACCACCGGGCGTACGTGGAGTCCCTCGGACGGGGTTCGGGGCGTGCGTGCTCACCGGCCGGTTCAGGGCTCGCCCGCTCGCGGGAGATCCAGCGATTGAGCGTGCACGTAATTCGCTATATAACAATTACGTCCGCCGTGAGTGTGCGGTGATCGTGATGTTGCTGTGCTCATTGGAGTCGACGACGGCACATCCAGAGAATCCAGAGGGAGGACGAGAGATGACGACTGAGCTCGGTACTCGACGGGTCGGGAGACGGGCAATGATTGGCGGCGTTGGCGTCGGAGCGCTCGGGCTCGCGAGCGCGGCGCTGATCGGCTGTGGCGGCGGCGCCAAGAGCGGCAGCAGCGGCGCACCCGGTACTGCCGCCACCAGCATCGCTGGCGCCACTAAGGGCCAGGGATTGCCGCTGGTCGCTCCGAAGGTCGCCGGCAAGATCAAGCCCGGTGGCAAGTACACCAGTGCGGCGACTACCAAGCTCGGGCAGTTCGACTCGCACACCGCGCTGGGCGCTGGCCTGCACGGGTACATCGGCGAGAAGGGCATTGAGCCCGACCCGATCACCAACGCGCTGCGCCCGCACGTCCTGACCTCTTGGGAGGTTGCGGATCCCGCCGGTACGACGCTCGTGTTCAAGGTGCACCCGAAATTGTTCATCCACGACAAGGCGCCGTGGAACGGCCGCCAGTTCAACGCCGAAGATGTCGCATTCAACCTCATGCGCATCGGTGGGCTGATGGCGAAAGGCGGGCCGCTGGAGGAGAAGAACGCGGTTCCGCTGTCGCAGTTCCAGCGCGCAACCATGGTGAAGAACATTACCAAGGCCGAGGCCGTCGACAATCTGACGGTCAAGGTCACGCTTTCGAGGCCTAACAACGCCCTCTTTACTGGCCTCAGTGAGAACCGTGTCCCCTTCATGCCGAAGGAGATGCCAGACATCGGGTTCGCCGACGTGGCGAAGGCCGGCGGTATCGGCGCGTTCGAGATTGTCTCGCGAAGCGCCGATGGCAACCTGTATTTCAAGAAGAACCCGCGCTACACGGAGTTCCGCCCCAACGAGCCGTACTTCGACACTTGGGATCACATCACGATCCCGGACTCCGGTGCGTTGATCGCGGCGTTCATCTCCGGGCAGACCCAGGTGCTTGATACGCCGAGCCCCGAGATCATCAAGACGGTGCGCGGGGGCAAGCCGGACGCTAACCTGTACACGGCGGTCGACCAGAACTGGCAGCACATCCGCATGAGCGTGGAGTACCCGCCGTTCAAGGACTTCCGCGTGCG
This sequence comes from Chloroflexota bacterium, assembly GCA_003670575.1. Taxonomy (GTDB): domain Bacteria; phylum Chloroflexota; class Dehalococcoidia; order UBA2979; family UBA2979; genus RH-chloro-G1. Next base: position 7,493 of record QWRD01000014.1, on the reverse strand, counting down.
CAAGGCGCTCCACCTCGCCGGCGACTACAAGGCGATGGGCGACGGCTACTACGGCGACGGCTGGGCGTACCAGGCGGCGTTGAACCCGATGTTCCCCGAGGCCTGGGGCCCGGACAAGGTGAAGGCTTTGCCCGGCTACAACCCCGACACCAAGGAGAAGGATCGCGCGGAGGCGGAGAAATTGCTCTCTGCGGCCGGCTTCCCCAAGGGCAAGGGGCTGGACTGGGAACTGATCTTCCAGAACCTGTCGGAGGTGAACGCAGCGAACGCGACGCGCTTCCAGTCGCAGCTCCAGACTACGTTCCCGGACATCAAGATCCGCTTGAAGCCCTTCCCGGACAGCGCTTCCTTCAATGTTCCGCAGAACGAAGGCAAGTTCCAGATGCTGGCGTACACCATCACGGCGGTGCCTGACGCCGTACTGGAGTTCACCTCTCAGTACCACAGCAAGGGCAGCCGGAACTACGGGCACTTCAACGAGCCCGCGTTGGACGCGCTGATGGACAAGGCGATCGTGGAGCTCAAGTCAGAAGCGCGCACTGCCATCCTGGAAGAGACTCAGCGCAAGTTCATGGACGAGTGGATGCCGATGTACGTGCTCTACGCGCAGCCGCGCAAGAACATGGTGCAGGCGAACGTCGGTGGCTACGACACGACGTGGGGCATCACCTACGGCTACGCCACGCAGACGAAGGTTTGCCGCTGGTTCTACGTCGAGAAGTAGCGAGTTGTAACCACCTCGACGCTGGTCGATGTGACGAGGGCCCGAGCGTAAGCTCGGGCCCTCGTGCTGCCCCTCGATGAGGCGTAGCGGCGCAGGCCCAGGCACGCCTCGCACGGCCCGCGTGCCGCCCGTACCACCGACTTGCCCGGTTCCGCCCAAGCGCGGATAACAAACGACCCTGCGGCCACGCTCGCCGGTTCGGCTGGGCGGGGACCGCAGGGTCGTGAGACCTCGTCATAGGAGGCGAGGGGCTAGTCCGGAGTCGCACTCCAGATCAGGAAGTTGCCGCCGGTCGGCGTCGGGCCACCCGATACGCCGATTTCCGCCTTCTTGGTGATCTGCCGCTGGCCGGCGCGACCCTGGATTTGCTGCATCGTGTCCGTGTGCAGCCAGAACCGCGTGCGCCCGCCGCCGATGTTGCCACCGCTTGGCGAGACCGGGTTCGACCCCTCGATGCTGATGTCGCCCTGGAACAGATCGACGCCCTCGCCACGCTTGATCCCCGCGTAGCGCAGCCCCTCGATGTGAAAGATGTGGAACAGCCCAAAGCCGTCGTACATGTTCTCGAACGACAGGTCGCTCGGCTGGATGCCAGCACCCTCGTACAACTTGCGGCCGGTGGAGTCCGTTGCGGCCTCCACCTCGTCAAAGGTCAGCGCCAGGCTGCGCGCACGCGTGCGGTCGGACGCGTGGTTCAGGATGTAGACCGGCTTCTGTGCCATGTCCTTCGCGCGCTCTGCCGTGGTGAACACGTACGCGCCTGCGGCCATGATCGGAATGTCGTTGTCGTAGAGGTTCGCGGGCTTCGCGACCCAGCGCGCGTTGTTGTAGTCATCGGCGGTGATCGGCTCCGGCCGGTGCTGCGCCCAGTAGCCTTCCGGCAGCATGAGTCCGTTGCGTCGAGAGTTGACGATGAACGGCGCGACCATCTCGTGCGTCTTGTTGTACTTCATCATGTAGCGCTGGAACTGCTGCGCGGTGCCGTAGCACGCAGGGCCACCCCACGGCGCGGACCACTTCGTCGGCCCGGAGGACGTGGGCTCGGCGTTCGCACCGCCCTGGTAGTAGCGGCCGGTGTAGTTGTGCCAGCCCTTCACCACCAGCACGGTGTGCGCCGCGCCGGATCCAACCATCTCGGCGGCCACCACCAGCGCGTGCGAGGTGCAGCCACCGGCGCTCCAGGCCGTCTTGAGGTTGGTGAGCTCCGGCATGTTCGCGATGATCCACTCGGGGCTCAGCTTCGCGATGCCGTCCAGCACGTCGTTGGTCTGGTTGAACGCCGCTAGGAAGTCGGCGCCGACCACCTTGCCCGCGGGCCAGTACGCGCCGGTGGTGGTGTCCGGGACGACCACCAGGCCATCAACCTGGTCGCCGGTGATGCCAGCGTCTGCCATCGCGTTGCGCAGCGCCAGGAGGCTCAGTGCGCCCACGCTGGTCTCTGGGCGCTCGTCCCAGCGTCGCGCCGTGGGCGAATGGCCAATGCCGACCGCCGCTACCTTGCCGCGGTGTGGCCAGATGCCCATGCCTTCCTTGTCGCGGTACATGCCCGCGGGTGGCGTTGTGATGTCTACCACTGGATGATCCTCCTCGATCCGTCTCGGTTCGCTGGTTGTGGCGCTGTCCGCCTCGGGACCCCTCGGGCTAGCCGACGACGCGCCACTCCGGGACCTTCTGGCCGTTGCCGGCGGTCACCTCGAAGACCACCTCCACCTTGCTGCCGATGGTCACGTCATCGACGGGCGAGCCGGGAAGGTGCGAGTACATGTTGATCTCGGGCGCCTCTTCCAGCTGGATCACCGCAAGGTTGTACGGCTGATCCGGCTGCATGACCGCCACCGGCGTGTCGTACACCACTCCGTAGCTGTAGATCGTTCCGCGCCCGCTCATCTCCCGCCAGCCGAGGTTGGCCGCGGAGCCGCACTCCTGGCACGTCGGCTGCGGTGGGTGCTGTAGCCGATTGCAGCTGCTGCAGTTCTGCACGACGAGTCGGTCGTTGTTGGCGGCCTCCCAGAACGGCCTGTCTAGATCGTCCGCGATTGGCGATTGTTTCGGCATCTCGACCTCCCTGGTACCACACCCACTGATCAGTGGTGCCCGGCGGAATGCGACAGAGCGCGCCCACCGTTGCCTCCCGTCGCTTGATGCGGGTAGGCACAGGCGTAATACTGCGCCCGCCTGTCAAGATGCGCGGGGCCGACCGCCCAGAGCGCGTGCGGCGGAATCCCGAGTAAGGTGGCGGCATGAAGATTGGCCTGATTTCGGACACGCACATCCCCTCCATGGGCAAAGAACCGCCGCCCGAGGTGGTCCGCGCCTTCGAGGGTGTGGACCTCATTTTTCACGCCGGAGACATCTACATTCAGTCATGTATCGAGTGGCTGGAGCAGATCGCGCCCGTGCACGCGACCACCTCGTTCTTTGCGGGTGTCGGCGAGGGCGTGCCGCGCGCGAGCACGCCGATCGTCGTGGAAATCGAGGGGCACTCTATCGGCATCGTGCACAAGCTGGAGATGACGCCACTTGGCGACGAGGTGTTTCCGGGCACGCTCGCGCACTATCCCGCTGGCAAGTCGATCCCCGTTGAGCTGGAGGACATCTTCGGCAAGCCGGTGGACATCGTGGTCTTCGGGTACACGCATGAGGCGATGGTGGAGACGCACCAGGGCGTACTCTTTGTGAACCCGGGTAGCCCGACGATGGTGAAGCAGAGCATGACACTCGGCCACGTCGCGATGCTGGAACTCACGTCGACGAGCGCGACGGCGGAGATCATCGACCTGACCACGCTGCGCGGCTGACCGTCGCGCAGCGTCGGCGCGCCGGACGGACCGATGAGTTCGAACGCTGGGGATGAGGAACCATGAAGATTCCACCGATCGAGCACGTGAAGACCATCCAGTGCCACATCTGTAACGGCCTGAACCCGACGGCCCAGGCGCTTGCCGCACTGCCCGCGCTGCGCATCTGCGCGATGCACTGGCGCACGATGCAGTCCGCGCTCGCCAAGCTCTCGACCTAACCAGGCGGCTGCATCTCGAGACCGAAAGCACTCGCGGGAGGATCGCTGTGCCGATTCCGGAGCACCGGCTCCGCAGCGTCGTCTTCGAGGCGCTGCGGCGTGATTTCGGCAGCCAATGGCTGGGGCTGACCCAGGCCGTCGCATGGGTCGCCACCGACCGAGGGCTCTACCCGGCGCTCCAGGACACGCGCATCGTGCAGATCCACCCGGCGGATGCCGCGCCCGTCCGCGCGCTCGTCGATGAGCTGGTGGCCGATGGCGTGCTCAGCCTCGGCATCCCCGGCGGCAGCACTGGCTGGCCGAGGCTCTCGCTGACCGCCGCGGGCCGCGAGGTGGTATTCGCGCCCGACGATGCGCCGGACTCGCCCGATCTCGGCTGAGTGCGTTCACACTCCATCTGACACCTGCCGACATCGAGCGCGCCGCGCCGCGTCGCGACTCTCGCCACACGGTGCGGGGTGGACGACGGTTGTACTATGCCCGTGATGGTCGTCCCTGCGCGCGATGGAAGGTAGATCACATGAGCACCGAGACCCGACCCAGCATCATCGGCACCCGCCCGGTCCGCCCCGACGGGTACGACAAGGTGGCTGGCCGCGCCATCTACGGCGCCGACGTGCGTCTCCCGGGCATGCTGTACGGCCGCGTGAAGCGTAGCCCGCACGCCCACGCCATCATCAAGCGCATCGATGTCTCGAAGGCGCTGGCGCTGCCTGGCGTGCACGCCGTGGTCACGTACGCCGACTTCCCCGCGCAGCGCGAGAAGATCGTCCAGAGCTTCCGCGGTCCGGGCCCCTCCGAGTGGGAGGTCGAACGACTGCTGGCACGCCGCAAGGTGTTGTACAAGGGTCACCCGGTGGCGGCCGTGTGCGCGACCGACATGCACACCGCCGAGGACGCGCTCGACCTGATCGAGGTGGAGTACGAGGTGTTGCCGCCCGTGCTCAGCCTGCAGGAGGCGCTGCTCCCCTCCGCTCCGATCCTGCACGACGACGGGTTCGCCGACCCGATCGATGGGCTGTTTGACCACGTCGATGGGCGCCCGACAAACATCGCGACGCGGCTGGAGTTGGGCTCCGGCGACATTGAGCAGGGGTTCCGCGAAGCGGACGTGATCATCGAGCGTGAGTACGAGACCGGTACGTACCACCAGGGCTACATCGAGCCGCACAACGGCACCGCGATGTGGGGTTCGGATGGCCGACTCACGGTGTGGACCAGCACCCAGGGTGCCTTCGGCATGCGTGAGACCATCTCGCGAGTGCTCGACCTCCCGATCTCCCAGCTGCGCGTCATTCCGGCCGAAATCGGTGGTGGCTTTGGCGCGAAGAACGTGATGTACCTGGAGCCGCTGGCTGCGCTGCTCTCGAAGAAGTGCGGCGGCCGCCCGGTGCAGGTGCGTATGAACAACCAGGAGGTGCTGGAGGCCACCGGCCCCACCTCGGCGACCCGATCGTGGGTCAAGCTCGGTGCGAAGCGGGATGGCACCATCGTCGCCGCGGACGTGCTGCTGGAGTACGAGGCCGGCGCGTACCACGGCTCTCCGGTGGCGGGGGGCGCACGGTGCTCCCTGGGCCCCTACTCGATCCCGAACCAGCGTGTCGTCGGCTACGACATCGTCACCAACAAGCCGAAGGTGGCGGCCTATCGCGCACCCGGCGCCTCGGCCTCCGAATTCGCGGTGGAGTCCGCGGTGGACGAGCTCGCGCAGGAGTTGGGCCTCGACCCGATGGTGCTGCGCATGAAGAGCCCCGCGCGCGAAGGCACACGCCGCACCGATGGTGCTCGTAACGGCTCGATCGGTACGGACGAGGTGATTCGAGCGGTCATGGAGCACCCGCACTACCGCTCCGAGCTCACGGGCGCCAATCGCGGCCGGGGCGTCGCGATGGGCTTCTGGCAGAACGGTGGCGGCGAGTCGAGTGCGTTCGCGACGGTGCATTCCGACGGGAACGTGACGCTGCTCACCGGCTCGGTGGACATCGGCGGGCAGCGCGCGGCGCTGGCGATGCAGTTCGCCGAAACCATGGGTATTCCGTACGAAGACGTGAACTCAGTCGTAGCCGACACGGAGTCGGTCGGTTTCACCAACAACACTGGCGGGAGCCGTACCACGTTCGCTACCGGTTGGGCCGTCTACCAGGCGGCGCTCGACATCCGCGAGCAGTTGGAGAAGCGCGTCGCCGCGATCTGGGAGGTCGAGCCCACCGACGTCGTCTACGACCCGGCCGGCGCGATCCTCCGTGGACCGGGCGACCGCACGATGACGTTCAAGGAGGCTGCGGGTCGGCTCGCGCACACCGGCGGGATGATCCAGGGCCACGCCGACATCATGTCCACCAGCATCGGCTCGGTGGGTGCGTGCATCGCGGCGAACATCGTGGACGTCGAGGTAGATCCGGTCACCGGCAAGGTCACGATTCTCCGCTACACCGCGATTCAGGACGTCGGGCGCGCGATCCATCCCTCGTACGTCGAGGGGCAAATCCAGGGCGGCGTAGCGCAGGGCATCGGCATGGCCCTGAGCGAGGAGTACGTGTACGACGCTGCCGGGCAGATGCGGAACAACAGCCTGTTGGACTACCGCATGCCCACAGCCCTCGACGTCCCGATGATCGACGTCGTGCTGGTGGAGGTGCCTAACCCGGGCCACCCGTACGGGGTGCGCGGCGTGGGGGAGGTGCCCATCGTGCCGCCGCTGGCGGCGGTGGCCAACGCGATCGCCGATGCCATTGGCGTCCGCATCCCGAAGCTCCCGGCATCGCCGCGTGTGATCTTGGAGCACCTTGGGCAGGCGTAGTTCGGGTCGGATGGGCGGAGATCGGATACAGCAGCCATGAGCACCGAGGGGCGGCAGGCGGCGAGTGAGCAGCGATGCCGGTAGTGCATGTACCGGCGTCGCTCCGCCACCTCGCGGGCGACCGCTCGCAGGTCGAGGTTCCGGGCGCGACGTTGCGGCAGGTGTTCGCGGCGTTGGAGCGGGAGTGTCCGGGGCTCACCGCCCGCATCATCGCGGACGACGACGTACGTCCCGATATGGCGGTCGCCATCGACGGCTCGATCCTCGAGGGGGTCGGGCTCGTATATGCAGTTCGCCCGGAGGCAGAGATTTACCTGGTGCCTCCGATCGGCGGTGGTTGATCCGCCGTGCGCCTGATGAACAAGGAGAAGGCCCGCAACAGCGGGCCTTCTCCTTGTTCATGCGTCCGTGCGGGCTGCGCCCACGATGGGTGCCGGACTACGGCTGCATGCACACCCGGTACGCGGACACGTACGTGCTGGTCGGGAAGAAGTTGGTCAGGCCCTCCCAGCAACTCGCGTCCACGGCGTAGCCGTTGAAGCGAGCCACCAGCGAGCCCGTGTCGAAGTACTCCAGCACCAATCGGTCTGTGCCCAGCGCCTGGCTCCACGTACCCGTGTAGCCCGCGCGCGCCGGGACGAAGTCGATGACGCCACTCGCGAGGAATTGGATGTCGTGCGAGGCGATCGATGACGGGAACAGTGTGCACTCGTAGTACGAAGTCAGTTCGATCCCCGTGCAGTGCGTGTTGTGAGCGATCTTGCCGACCACGACCGGTGTGGCGGGGTGCAGCAGCGCGGCGACATCCGTGTCGCTGTTGTTCGTTGTGGAGCGCTCCGGCGTCGAGGTGGTCACGGACGCGCCGACCACGAGCGGTGCCGAGCTTTGCGGCAGCGCAATGGTGAAGCGCTTCGTGACGAACCCGCTCTGCGCGATGGTGCCGAGCGAGC
>QWRD01000013.1 GCA_003670575.1 Chloroflexota bacterium | reverse complement strand
GTCTATCGCTCAGAGCAGGCTCGCACGCAGGCGCTGACACGCTGGCTGCACCAGTACAATCATCACCGCAGTCACTCGGCCATCGGAGGGCTCCCGCCCATCACCCGTGTTACCAATGTCCCTGCGCAGTACAGCTAGAGGTGCGACGGCCGCCGCGGCTGGCCTTCATCGATCCGCGCGTGTTCGTGCGGGGCATACGAGCACTCGTGAGTGGGCACCGCCAGCAGAGGGATCAGATGAGTGAACGCGGCGACGAAACCCAGCTTGGTGAGGTGTTCATCATCCGGCCTGGCGGGACGTTGGCATGGGCTCGCCGCAGCGCCTTTGCCGGCGACCACCCGACCAACGCCGAGATCCTTTCCGCGCTCCGCGAAGCCATCACCGATGGGAGCGACTGATGGTTCGAATGAGTTCGCGGGACGCGATGGCGCTGGTGTTCTCAGTCATGCTGCCCATCGTGGCTGTCGCATTAGGTGCGATCTTCACGACGGGGGCGATCCCAACGTGGTACGCCGACATCGTGAAGCCGGAGTGGCATCCCCCGTCCTGGTTGATCGGCCCGGTATGGACGTTCCTCTACATCACGATGGGCTTCTCGGCCTGGCTGGTGTGGCGATCCGGTCGAGGACAAGCCGTTGCGGTCGAGCATCACGTCAGGACAGCCCTCCTTGTGTACGCAGCCCAACTCGGCGCAAACGCCGTGTGGTCACCGATATTCTTCGGTGCACAGCGGATCGACCTCGCGCTGGCAGTCATCGCCGTTCTGCTGGTGTTGATTGTCGCCACGATCCGTCGTTTCTATCAGGTGAACCGTCTGGCGGGGCTTTTGCTCGTTCCCTATCTCGCGTGGGTGAGCTTCGCGACTGTCCTGAACGCCACGATCTGGCAACTCAACCGGTAGCGCTGGGGCTACGCAACGCACGAGCGGACGGAGAGCGACAATGCGAACACTAGTCATGGGCGCGAGCGGCTACATTGGCACGCATCTCGTGCCGCTGCTGGTGGAACACGGCCACACCGTGCGCGCCGCTGCCCGCAATCGCGCGGTGCTCGAGGCACGAGGGTGGCCGGAAGTAGAGTGCATCGGCGCTGATGTACTCCGCGAGGAATCTCTGGATGCTGCGCTGGCGGGCATCGACGTTGCGTACTACCTCGTTCACGCCATGGGAAGCGGGTCCCACTTCGCGCGGCTCGATCGCGAGGGTGCGCGCAACTTCCGGCGCGCGGCAGAGCGCGCTGGGGTTCACCGCATTGTCTACATGGGAGGCCTACAGCCACCCGGCGAGCCGTCAGCACACCTGGAATCGCGCGCCGAGACCGGCGAGATCCTCCGCGACGGGCCAATACCGCTTACCGAGTTACGTGCCGGTATCGTCGTTGGTGCCGGTAGCGCGGCATTCGAGGTCATCCGCGATCTCGTCTTCCACCTGCCGGTGATGTTCACACCTCGCTGGGTGCGTTCCCGAACGCAGCCGATCGCGCTTCGCGATCTGCTGGAGTACCTCATCCGCGTCGCCGAGATTCCGGAGACGGCCGGCCACATCTACAATGTCGGTGGCCCGGAAATCCTCAGTTACGCCGCGATGATGCAGCAGTTTGCGCATGTGAACGGCAAACGCATCTGGATCCTGCCGCTCCCCGTGCTGACGCCGCGCCTCTCCTCATACTGGCTCGACCTCGTCACGGCTGTGCCAGCCAATATCGCTCGGCCCCTGATCGACGGGTTACGTCACGACCTGCTCGCGAATGACGAAGCGATTCGTGCGCTCATCCCGCTGGAGCTGCATTCCTACGCAGACGCTATCCGCGAGGCGCTGGAATCCGAGCGAGCGGAGACAACGCCCGCCCGATGGACCGAGGGGTCGCTTGCTTACCGTGCGGCGCGTCCCGACGTCTCGTATTTCTCCAGGCGGACGGGTGCCAGCGTGACGACGACCGCTTCGGCCCCGGCGGCGTGGTTAGCGATTACCTCGTTGGGCGGCCGGCGCGGCTGGCCCGCCTACAGTTGGCTGTGGCGACTGCGGGCCCTGCTGGACCGCCTGATCGGAGGGCCGGGTATGCGTCGAGGGCGGCGGCATCCGACCGATGTTCACGTCGGCGACATCATCGATTGGTGGCGCGTGGTTGCACTGGAACCCGGACGGCGGCTCACGCTGCTCGCTGAGATGCGGATGCCTGGATCCGCTGTGCTCGAATTGGAAGCGACGCCCAATGCAGCGGGTGGCGCAACCATCACCGTTACCGCGTACTTCAACCCGGCCGGTGTGTGGGGACTGCTGTACTGGCTGGCGCTCATCCCGATCCATCGCCGTCTCTTCGCAGCGCTTGCCGACGGGTTGGCACGCTGGGCAGAGTCGGAGTAGATATCGGGGATCTGTCAGAACTCCGGGCCGAGATCTACGAGATGTCCGTTCCGGTCGTCACCGCGAATAGTCTCAGAGTCGCAATGCCACAGGTGAAGCGACCATGCCCGGCTTACCCCCCAATGCCGTGCGGACACGAAGACTGCGAGGCTTCGCCGCACCGACCTCGAAATGAGAACCTCCGACCTCCATTACTCGCCATATCTGTCTGAGTATCTGAGATGAGCCTCCCCCGGCGCTTTCAAGTGGTCGATGCATCATCTGCTGTGAGCAGCCCATTGGAGCCGAGCATGGTGGAGGTGTGGGATGGCGCGTCGCCGAGGTGGTTATGGCCGGCTGAGTACTACTGAGCGGCTCGAAGTTCGGCTGCGGATCGCGGCTGGCGAGCGGTATGAGGCCGCAGCGGCTGCAGTGGGGTGTTCGACGAAGTCGGTGCAGCGGCTGCTCGCGGCAAGCGGGGGGATACCACAAGGTGATCGGGCCGTGGTTCCAGTACTCCAGCACCGGTCAGGTCGCGCGCTGGTACTACGTCGAGAAGTAGCAGGCACAGCCGGGGACGAATCGAGGGGCGGAGGTCGCGGAATCGTCCGCGACCTCCGCCCCTCGATGTATACGCACCGCGCGAAGGATCCTCACCCCAACCCTCTCCCACTCCCACTCCACGGGCGAGGGGGGCGGAGCGCGTCGGACGTCGATCAGCCGAGGCGCGCGCGCTCCGCTTGCGACAGTTCGTCGGTGTTCGGGGGCAGCGAGTTGCCGTGCGCGTCGATCATCCACGCCTCGCCGGTGGTGGTCTGCACCGGCAGGAACGTGAAGCCGGAGAGCGCCGTGTAGTGGTTGTCACGATCGGCACTGCCCACGTGGTAATACTCGTCGGCCTCCACCTGTGCGCGCGCATCGCCCATCTTGTGCTTCAGCACGGAGAACGCGACCGGGATGCCGAGTTGCTCCCACATCGCACGCTGCAGGCCGGCCGGCCGGTCCGAGCAACTGCCGATGATGTAGCCCAACTCCAACGCGCGCTTCACCATTGCGATGGTGATCGGGCCGGGCGGGTCGCCAACTTCCAGCGTGCCATCGATGTCGAAGCTCAGCAGCCGGGTGGTCATCCCCACGCGTCCGGCTGCGGAACGGCAGCCTCGATGGTGGCGTGTGGGGTAGCAGCGGGCCGCGTCGGCTGCTGATTCGGCATGCCGCGGCCCTGCGGGCCCCACTTCACCTCGTTGTCCTCGTCGAACATCCAGGGGTGCGGCTCCATGATCTGCACCTGCACGAACTCGAACCCGGAGAGCTGCGCGTAGTGCTTGTCCATGTCGGTGTCACCGATGTGGTAGTACACCTCGCACTCAGTGAACCGAACCTTCACATCGTCGAGTTTGTGCTTCAGCACGGTGAAGGAGACCTCGATACCGGCGGCGGCCCACATGTTCTTCTGATCCTGCACAGGACGATCCGAGCAGGATCCGATGATGTGACCGTGCTCCAGCGCACGACGCACCATGTCCAGCGTGATCGGGCCGGGACCGTTGCCGGTCACAAGCGTGCCATCGATGTCGAAACTAATCAGGTGTGGCATCGGCTGCCGCTCCTCTCTGTCTCTTGCTGTTGGTCGCTACCCGCGTCGATACGTCGAGGTTAGCGCGTCCCGCTGGCAGCGGCGCTGCGCAACGCATCAATCTCATCTTGCCGCGAGCAGTCGACGCAGCGACGGAACCCGCCAGTGCCCTCGACACGCTCACTCCGGGCGATCTTGATGCCTTCGGCACACGCATCGTTGGTGTGGTGCATGCGCTTCGGGCCGGGCTTCTCGGCCTCGTTGACCTGGTGGAATGCTGCGACGGTTGGCATGCTCGACGCTCCTCACATCCACAACCCGGGCCCACGTGGGCCCGGGCAACCTCATCGATCGCTGCGGGCGCCTCACCCGCAGCACCTGACTCCTATCACTCCTATCGCCTCGACGCCGCTAACTCGGCACCGTGCTCAAGAAGATGTGGCCGTTGCCCGTGGGCGTGACCATGCCGCACGCGGCGGTCTCCGCCTTCACCTGCACCTGTCGCGCACCGGCGATGCCCCGCAGCTGCTCGATGCAGTCCGTGTACATCGCGGTGCGCGTGCGGCCGTTACCGAGGTTGCCACCGCTGGAGTTGAACGGGTGCGGGCCCTCCACACGGATATCGCCCTTGTAGAAGTCGAACGCTTCGCCACGCCCGACGCCGTGCCACTTGAACGCTTCCAGATACGTCTGCGTGAAGACGGAGAACCCGTCGTACGGGTTGAACACGTCCAGGTCGTTGGCGGTGACGCCGGCGCCGTCATACAGGATCTTCACCAGCAGGTCGGTGACGTCCTCGTGATCCTGGAGGGTGGCCATCGTGCTGCGGTTGGGCTTGTTGATCTGCGCGTGACTCATGACGTAGACCGGCTTCTGCTTGGCGTCACGCGCGCGCTCCGCGCTGGTGAACAGGAACGCCGCGGCGTGCTGCACCGGCCGGTCGGAGTCGAGGATCGTCACCGGCCACGCGACCGGACGAGCGTCGAGGTAGTCCTCGGCGGCGATCTGGTACGGCTCGTGCTGCGTGTAGAAGCTCCACGGCGTCAGCAACCCGTTGCGCCGCTGATTCACCACGAACGGCGCGAGGTCGTCCCGGCTGCCGCCATACTTCGTGCAGTACTGCAGGAACACGAACGCGTGCTGCATCATCGCGGAGGTCATCCACCCCCAAGGCGCGGACCACTGCCGTCCACCGGCGGAGTAGATGCCTTCCTCCAGATGGTACCGACCCTCGACGTTGCCCATGTTGTAGGTCATGAGCACGTTCTTCGCGAGGCCATCGCCGACGGCCTGCGCGGCCTTGCCCATCTCCGGCCCGATGTACGGCGCCTTGTCATCGATGTACTTGAGGTTCGTCAGGGGCGTGCCCTGCCGCGCCATCTCGTCGATGAGCCACTTCGCGCTGGTGTAGGAGAGTCCGTCCTCCGTGTCGTACGGGGCGGCGAAAAATGGGCGGTTGAGCCCGCGATCCGCCTGTGCCCAAGTGTCGCCCGCAGGCTCCGGGCAGACCATCAACCCATCGATCTCATCGGGCGTCATGCCGGCGTCGGCGATCGCCTTTTGCATCGCGATCACCTGGAACGCGCCCAAGGTGCGATCCATGCTCACGCCGTCCCAGCGCCGATCCAGCGGCGAGTAGCCGTACCCGGCGATCGCGACTTTCCCGCGATGCTCCCAGACCCCCAGCCCGTCACGGTCGCGCTGCCAGCCAGCCTGTGTCGTCATGTCGTCCCCTTTGTTCGTTGCGCCTGCGTGTGGCGCATCACATCGAAGCTGCGTGGTGCGGCATCGCGACCTATTGGCCGACGACCCGCCATTCGTGGATAAACCGTCCACCGGAACCCTCGAGCTCCTCGAAGAACAATTCCACCGCAGCGCCCTGTGGGCCCTGGTGCGCCGGCGTGCCGGGGAGGTTCGAGAGGAAGTTGATGTACGGCGCCTCATCCAGCGAGATCAGCGCAACGTTGAACGGCACATCGACCTTCCGACGCACGACACGCGTGTCATGCACCACCATGGTCTCCAGCACGTGGCCCTTGCCGGCCACCTCGCGCCAGGTAAGCGTGTCGGATTTGCCGCAGTCGTAGCAGGTTGGGCGTACCGGGTACTGCAGCCGGTCACACGCCGAGCAGTACTGCAAGGTGAGCTTCTTTTGGTCCACGGCATCCCAGAACGGCTTGGAAACTTCGTCAGGTTGCGGGATCGTCTTCGACATACCTGCCCTTCCTTCCGGCTCTCGCCTCTCGCAGCGTGGCCGGCCCGATCGATGGGCTGGGCGTCGCGCGGCAATGCGTCTCTCGACGCGTGGCATCATAGCAGTTGTGATACCGGCAAGGGGTCGGCATCCGCGTCGCGGCGCGGCGATCCGGGTAGGCTGAGCCAACGACGAGATGGCGACGAGGTGACCACGAGCGGAGGCGATCGATGAAGGTGGGCGTCAACCTGTTGAACTTCGGGCCCGGCGTCTCCGCCGAGTCGATTGGGCGGTGGGGGCAGGCCGTCGAGGCGCTGGGCTACCACGGCATCTTCATCTCCGACCACGTGGCGATCACGCCGTCGGTCGCGCCGCGCTACCCGGAGCCGTACTTCGATGCGCTGACCAGCCTCGCCTTTCTCGCGGGGCAGACGAGGCACATTGACCTAGGGACGACGATCATCGTGCTGCCGTACCGGCACCCGATCCTGCTGGCGCGACAGGTCGCGAACATCGACCAACTGAGCGGCGGGCGGTTCATTCTCGGCGTCGGCATCGGCAACACCGCCGATGAGTTCGCGGCGCTCGGCGTGCCGCACCATCGGCGCGGCGCGTGGTCCGACGAGATGCTGGATGCGATCGTCGCGCTGTGGAGCGGGCCCGACGAGGTGACGTACCAGGGCAAGCACATCGCCTTCGAGCGCGTCTCGGCGATCCGCACGCACCAGCAGCTGCACCCGCCGATCTGGGTCGGCGGCAACAGCGAGAGCGGCGTGCGTCGCGCGGTCCGCGTGCGCGGCGGCTGGCACCCGATCAACCAGTCGGTCGCCGCGCTCCGCGACCAGTGGCTGCCGATGCTCACCGAGGAGGCAGCGAAGGCCGGCGCGCCCGTGCCGCCGCTCTACCCGCGCATCCGCATGCGCATCACGCCCGAGCCGCTGCCCGAGGCCGACCGCGTTCCCGGCACCGGCAGCGTGGAGCAGATCCACGAGGACCTACGCGGGCTGGAAGCACTGGGCGCGCAGTACGTGGTACTGGACTGGTACAACGGCCCCGCAGACCTCGAGGGCACCCGCGACCACGAGCGTGCCTTCGCGATGCTCGCCGTGCTGGCGGAGCAGGCGATCGACCTCGCGCACCGCACCGTGCGGTGAACATGCGATGTGCAGAGGCCGCGGGCGCCTAGAACATGTAGCGATTCCCGACAGCGAGCGGCGCCACGATTGATGTCCCGAACGCGTCGGCCAGCGCAGAGACAGCTCGCCACCCAGTGCAATGTCCGGGGGCGATGACGGCCGGCTTCAGCTTCTGCAAGGCCTGGACCGTCTCGGGGATCACGCGCTCGTTTGCGCCTGACAGGTGCAATCCGCCCATCACCGCGTAGAGCGGTACACCGGGGAACTGAGCCTGTGCGGCCAGCAGCACGTTGATGACGCCGGCGTGCGAGCAGCCGGTGAACACCACGACCCCTTTGCCCGACACATGCACCGCGAGGAATCGCTCGTCCATGGTGAGCGGGTCGGGCTCCCAACTCTGGCCGTCCAGCGAGCGCCGGTGCTGGTTCGGCAGTCCGACCTCGAATGGCGTGACCCGCGGAATCTCGCCGCTGAGGTACCCCATGCCTCCGAGCAACGCCTAAGGCTCCGTCGTATTCACGACCCGCGCACCGGATGTGGCCAACGCCTCGATGCTCGGGAGTTCCCCGCCCAGGCGCATGGTGCCATCACTCTGCTTGTTGGCCCGCGAGCGGAACATGTCGGGATGCGCGAAGTAGGGAACCTCACGGCCTTCCGTACGGTCGCGCACCATCTGAACGGCCTTCAGCATTCCTCCTGCGTGATCCCAATGACCGTGCGAGAGGACGATCCCTTCAACATCCGAGAGATCGATACCCTGGCGGGAGACATTCTGCTCGAATACGTGATCCTCGGGCCCGGCATCGAAAAGCAGCGCCCGTGACTGGCCAGCGTGCCGGATGGTCACGAGACACGATAGGCCATGGGCGGCCGAGAACAGGGAACTGCCACTCATCCATGCACCTAGACGCCGCCGCCGCAGCGCGGCCCACTCGGTCTCGACGAAGGCGGGCGTCGTCGAGAGGCTGTCGATCGCATTGTCGACAAGCACCTGTACATCGACGCTATCAACCGGCTCGATCGACAACACCACGTCCTCCTCGCATCAGCGCCTCGCGACGCGAAGTCGTGCACTCGTTCCCAATGGGGTGCTAGAAACTACACGAGGGGTGAGCCCACCTCGAGCCCACCCCTCGCATGCACACCTCGAGCCGCGGATCACACGGCGGCGGGGATGCGGTTCACCTCTTCCCAGTGGATCACGTGCGAGGTGCGCAACTCCTCGATCTGCGGCGCGGTGTAGCCGAGCTCGGTCATGATCGCGACGGTGTGCTCGCCACCGAAGGAGCCGTGCCCGAAGCGGCCCGGCACACCCGCAAAGCGCACGATGCCACCGTGCCGGGTGTACTTCCCGAAGCGTGGGCTCTCCGCCTGCTCCGACAGGTGGTTCGCGATCGCCTGCGGGTGCTCCTCGTAGAACTCGCCCGAGTCCTGGTCGGCGCGCACGCAGGCCACGCCCGCCGCCGTGAGGCTCGACTCCCACTCGGTCGCGGGCTGCGAGGCGAACAGCGCACTCAACGACTCCGCCAGCGCCGCGTCGTGCTCCGCGCGCGCACTCGACGTCGCGAAGCGAGCGTCGGCGGCGAGCGTCGGTCGACCGCTCGACGCGCAGAACGCCTGCCACTCGGCGTCTGTCGACGCAGCGAGGAAGACCCAACTGTCGCCACCCGCTCGGTACAGGCGGTAGAGCGCGTTCAGGCCGTAGCAGTCCGCGTCCGGCATCGCGGTGCCCGGCCGGCCCGCGTAGTTGTACGTCTCATCGGCGTTCGCCCAGGCGTTGGCCTGCATCATCGTCGCCTGCACCGCCTGGCCCCGGCCAGTGACCTCGCGCGCGTAGAGCCCGAGCATGATGCTGGTGGACACGGCCTGCGAGGAGTTCGGGTCTGGGTTGCCCTCGTTGGCGCGCATCAGCCAGCGTGAGACCTCCTTGATCTGCGGCAGCGTCATCGGCTGGTCGCTCGGCGGCAACATCGAGGCGCCGGCCTGCCGCAGCGCGCCGCCGAACAGCGCGCCGGGCAGCGGGTGCGCGCCGGGACGACGGCTGTGCGGGCCCGTCGCGCCGTATGCACCGATGTACATGTGCACCAGTCGCGGGTTGATCGCCTTGCACGTCTCCCAGTCGATGGCGAGGCGTTCCGGCACGCCCGGGCGGAAGTTGTGCAGCAACACGTCCGCACGCGCGATCAATTGGTGCACGATCGCCTTGCCCTCGGGCGTCTGCAGGTCGACCTGGATGCATTCCTTACCGGCGTACAACTTCAGGCCACCCAGCGCGTTGGCGGCGCCCATCATGCGCACCTGCTCGCGTTCTGGCGTGGCGTCCACCTTGATGATGCGCGCTCCCATCTCACCGAGCATCGCCGCACCGTACGGGCCGGCGATCACTGTCGAGAAGTCGAGGATGGTGACGCCGTCGAGCATCGGGCGCGGCGGCCCGCTCACCACTTCGGCACCGCCGCTGACCGGTGCGCTAACGCGCCCCGCCGCCGCGAGGCGACCAAGCACCTCCGCGGTGTGCTGGCCGAGGTCAGGCGCGGGCCCACCAACGGCACCCGGCGTTTCCGCCAGGTCAGCAAGCACTCCAAGCGTCTGCAGCGGACCGACGCGCGGATCATCGATGGTGACCACATGCTTGTTGTGCACAAACTGCGGGTGCGTCATGCCCTCGACGGCCCCGAGGTACGGCTCCGCCGCGACGTTGCCGTCCGCGACGAAGATCTCCATCCATTCGTCCAGGGTCTTCTCCTGCATCTTCTCCAGCATGATGTCGCGGAGGATCTCGCGACTCTCCTCGGACATCGCCGGTGCGTCCTTGAACCGCTCGTCCTCGAACACCCAGCCCAGGCTGACGGCGCGCAGGTAGGCGTGGAACAGCCGCGACATCAGGTTCGCGTGCTGAATCCAGCGCCCGTCCTTCGTGCGCGCGGGGATGTACTGCAACGTGGGTTGGCCGTTGGTGACGCGAGCGGGCGAAAACGTCTTCGGGTCGCGGCGCGAGAACGGACGCGCGATCAACCGAGGCTCGTACGGGAGCATCCCCTGCAGCAGGCTGGTCTGCACCCACTGGCCGCGCCCTCGACGGTCGCGCTCGCGCAGGGCAGCGAGGATGCCGCGTGCCGCCGCCTGGCTCGCGGCCCACGTCGCGGTCTGCACGGCGGTGAACACCGGCCCATCGCGATTCGGTTCACCCTCGAAGTTCAGCATGCGGCCGGAACGCGCGGCGATGGCACCCTCGGATGCGGGCACCTGCGCCAGCGGCCCCTCCTGCCCCCAGCCGGTGATCGAGGCGTACACCAGCCGTGGATTGAGACGCGACAGCGTCGCGTAGTCCACGCCCACCCCCACAGCGACACCCGGTGCAAACGACTCGATCACCACGTCGGCGCCTGCAGCGAGCTGCTGTGCGCGCGCACGGTCATCCTCGCGCGTGAGGTCCAGCACGACGCTCTTCTTGCCGCGGTTCCAGGAGAGCCATGCGGGGTGCGAGCGCGACGGGTCGCCGGTCGGCGGCTCCACCTTCAGCACCTCGGCACCGAAGTCGGCGAGTACCGCGCTCGCAAGCGCGCCCGCCGTCCCCGAGCTGAAGTCCAGCACCGTGAGTCCATCCAGTGGCCCGGTCATCGTCGTACTCCTTCCCCGCCGCCGAGGGTGGCCGGTAGCGGGCTCCAGACATGTCCGCTGCGATAATAGACGTGTTGGCCGCGCCCGTGTTGCTACGCGAACGCACGGGATGATGTTCACGATCGGTTTGGTGACGGGACGAATCGGGGCGCGGTGTGCACCCTCGGGCGGACGCTACCCGGTGAGGCGCAGGGTGATGACGCAGCCGGCCACAATCGCAGGGGCGTAGGCGACCCCGTGCGGCCACGCAGCCAACGCCGCAGTACGGGCAGACCGACTACCGCCACTCCTCGCGTCGGCCCCAGTCACCGCCGAGCAGCGGGATGTAAAATCTAGGCATCTGCGAGGCTCGCAGCCTGCAGGGCGCGTGCCTTCACGCGCTCGACGCCACACGCGTGGGAATGCACTGGGAAGTCGGGTTGCTCGGTGACGATCTCGGTCATCGTGACGCCCCATCTCTCAGTAGCAATGTTACGGAGATGGCGTGTTGCGATGGTTTCGTCCTGTGGAAGGTGTGGTTACGAGCAGATGACGACGCGGTTACGCGCGAGTTGCCGGAGTATTGCGGGAATGACACATCGATGTCGCACGACGGGCATCAGTCGACATCCGCAACGACGCGTTGACGACGAACGTACTCAGGGCGTGGCCCGCATGTATGCCGTGGAGAGCGCGTCGGCGTACTCGTTCCATCGTGATCCGTCGTGCGCCCGGATCCATTGAATACGCGCCGCCGGCCGCGCCTTCGCCAACGCATACGCGCGTTGCACCAGGTCCAGGTTCTTCACCTCGCCGTCGGCGCGTTTCCAGCCGCGGCGCTCCCAGCCGGCCGCCCATCCAGTGAGCGTCTGCACCACCAGCCGACTGTCCGAGTAGACCTCAGCCTGCTCACCGGCCGGGATCATCGCCAGCCCCTCGGCCATCGCGGTCAACTCCATGCGATTGTTCGTCGTGTCCGGGTCGCTGCCGTAGCGCTCCTCGACGATTCGGCCATCCACCACACGCACGGCGCCCCAGCCGCCGGGGCCCGGGTTGCCGCTGCACGAACCGTCGGTGAATACGCCTGTAGTGGGACCGGCATCGAAGCGCGCGAGCACCTCCGCGGTCGAGAACGGCGCTCCGGTGCGTGTGCTGCGCGAAGCCGATCGAGCCGCCTGCGGCTTACGAGCGGACTTCGAGGCGCGTGCGGCCCCGCCGCCTGCCGCGTCCCGGCACTGCATGCACGCACGGGGCTTCCAACTCGGGTACCGCGCCAGCGTGGCGGCCGGCAGCGTGAACGTCTTCCCGCATTGCTCGCACACGAAGGAAGCCGACGCGCCGGTGGACTGCGAATCGGTCGTCATCGCGACAGTTGCCTAGTCAAAGCCGACGCCGTTGTAGAGCATGGCGCTGTCGCCTTTGAACACAGCGCTCTCAATGCCAACAAGCACGATCACGGGTTGGTCGGAGATCACGATCGCGCTCCCCACCCAACCTTCAGGGAGGTTGCGGTCGGCGTTCTGAAGCACAGTGACGCCATTCGCAGCGTTGATCGGGTCGCGCAACTGACCCGTCGGATTCTGCCGGGAGTAGTAGATCACGCGCACATACGATGGTGAGCCATCGAATGAGACGACCCGGAACCACGAGTTCCAGCCGGTGCTTTCGCCGAACGGCCCGAAGCTCTTGTCCAGGATTGGCAGCACCACCTGCCGAGATGCCTCGCTCACCGTGAACCCGCGGTAGTCCGCCAGGCCCCCCGCGGCCGAGGCCCGCTGCACGTACACCGCGATTGGCTCAATGGACTGGAGGCGGACGGAACCCGTGAACGTGTCCGGCAGGTCGCGGTCGGCGGGTAGGCAGCCGCGATCCCGTTGGTCGCAGGTCAGCACGCCCGTCACGCTCATCTTGTGCTCGATCTCGACGCGATCGCCAGACGCGGTCACGCCGTCATAACGCAACGTGACCTCGTTCGAGGCGGCAGGGTTGGCGTTGACGATCCGGAAGCGCGTGTTCCACGTCGTGCCGCTAACAGTGGAGTTGCGCTCCACAAGCGGGAGCGCGACCACTCGATTCTGCTCGTCCGGCGCGATACCGCGCGACGAGGCGAGCCCGGGCCCGGCGCGTTCCCGCGTCTCAATGGTGGATGTCAGGGTCTGGTCACCGGCGCGTATGCCACTGGCGGTGTCGTATGTCCGAACGGTCGCCGCACCATCGAACCCGAACGGCGCGACGAAGTTGCGTTCGTCGCGCACCAGCGAGGCGTGCGGAGCCACCGGCGCGCCGCCCTGCGGACAGTCGGCAGCGCGGCTGGGAGGGTCGATTGCCACGGGCGTCGCCTGCCCCTGCGTCCAGTAGCGCAACTCGACACAGGCCGGTCGGTCGCTGGTGTTCTGCACGGAGATGCGTGACATCCATTGATCGGTGTTCTGCACGATGGGGAACGCCATACCGGCTGTCCCACGACCGAGGCGAAGCGTATCGCCGCCGATCTGGAACCGACCGCCCTTGAACGCATCGCGCGCCAATAGCGCCACGAACGGCTGGTCGGACTTCACCAGCGCGGCACCTCGATAGCCAACCTGCACAGCCTCCAGGCCCTGCTGGAAGAATGACCAACCAACCCCCGGAGCAATCGCTGGGCACACGCCACCACTTGGACAGCCCGCGACGGCGACGCGGCTCCCGGC
This sequence comes from Chloroflexota bacterium, assembly GCA_003670575.1. Classification (GTDB taxonomy): domain Bacteria; phylum Chloroflexota; class Dehalococcoidia; order UBA2979; family UBA2979; genus RH-chloro-G1. The sequence continues at coordinate 11,091 of QWRD01000013.1, read as the reverse complement.
GGTGTCGTACAGCGTGACATCCACAGTGGCCGCCCGACCGCCGACGTTCTGGATGCGGAGCCAGGAGTTCTCCTCGCCGAGGCTGGCCGACTGCGCCGCCAGCGGCACGTGCTGTCCCACAACGGCCACTGCCGCCACCACAAGGGCGAGCAGCCCGCGCAGCACAGTACGGCGGGAGGGATGTGGCGGCGCCGTCAACACCGAGATACTGGCCTCCCTGCGCACATCTCTGCCGTCCCGCCCGCGCGGGGGATGCCGTCGATCATAGGCGCGGTTTCCGGCCAGCGCACCCCAACAGCAGCCCGCAGCCGCGCGCCGACACATCGAAATCCACAACTCGCGGGCAGATCCGCACCCTCGGAGTTGACGCGCTCGCTCGGCGGAGGAGGGCGGGTGGACGGGGTCGGACGCGTCCGCGCTCCGGGCTGCCAAGGCTGATGCTCACACGCCGTGGGCGGCCTTCACTGCTCTCCGTGATTGATGCCTCGACAGTCTGCAGGGGTGATGCTACCATCCTCGCCCGACGCGGCTGGGTCGCGCGGTTCCGGGCGGGGTGTAGCTCAGCTTGGTAGAGCGCGTCGTTCGGGACGACGAGGCCCACAGTTCAAATCTGTGCACCCCGACCATGATCATTCCCCCTCCGACTCCATCATGTTCCGGTCGTGGCAACCCGACGACCGGAGATGGATGCTCGGGGGACTTGGATGCGCGGGCCGATTCAGGTCTCCGGTTCCCACGTACTGGATTGCGTGACCGGCCCGCCCAACGAATGGTCAAAGCGATTCAACCCATCGGAACAACCCGATAGGGCATGCCGAGCGGAAGCAGCGCAGGGATGTGCCGTCAATGATGAAGCGCAGCCGGAAGCAGCGTACCGACTCGGCCATCGCATACGCGATTGAGCGCCGCTGGGAAGAAGCAGCAGCCGAGAATCGCTCGCTGCTCACCGATTTCCCTGACGACCTCGAAGCCGCCAACCGCTTGGGCAAGGCGCTGACCGAGACCGGGGACCTAGCCGGCGCGGCCGCTGCCTATGGCCGCAGCATGGAGATCGACCCGGCGAACATGATCGCGCGGCGCAATCTGAGCCGCATCGAAGAGCTGCGCGGGCAGGAGAAGGCCGCCGGCGGCCGTAAATCGACTCGCACGCGCCGTGCGGCACCCTCGACCTCACCAGCGGCTGCTGCTGCCGCCAATGCTGCGTCGCGCCCGTACTCCCTCATCGAGGAGTCCGGCCGCTCCGTGGAGTTCACGCTCATCGAGCCGGACATGGCGGCGCTGGAGCACGTGTCTGCGGGCGATCCAGCCACCCTGACTGCTACCCCTCGTGGCGTGGCCGTCCAAGGCATGGAGGGCGTAGCGCTCGGTCAGATCGAGGCTAGTGCAGCACTGCGCCTGCGTCGGCTCATGGCGGGCGGCAACCAGTACGCGGTCCTCATCCGGCGTGTCGCCGAGGACGGCGTCACCGTATACGTGCGTGAAACGCATCGCGCGCCGGAACTCGCGGACGAGCCGTCCTTCCTGCCACCCGCGGCCGCCATCCGCCGCACCGCGACGCGCGCCTACACCAAGACTTCCGTGCTGCGGTACGAGATCGGCGGTGGCCCCAGCGACGACGACGACACCGACACGGACAGCTGGGAGCCTCGTTCCCGCTCCGATGATGACGACGAGATGGACGGCTTCGGCGACGCCACGCTGCAGGACGACGACGATGACCTCGACGGCCCGGTCGCGGACGCCGACGATGAGGACGACGATGAGGACGACGATGAGGACGACTCCTAGCGGACTCGCGCCGTCCCGTACCACCGGCACCGCCCCGGGCGGATCGCCCACAGCACAACTGTCGGTCGCGAACTGTCTCTTGGGCATCGGATGTCTCCTCGTGCCCCACGCCTCACACTGGTAAAATGTGTGTGACGCACACTCCTCGCGTCACCGGATGACTTGACAGTTATCGGAAAGGCCCCACGTGGTCCAGGACCAGACCGACCGTATCCGTCCGCGCCGAATCGAAGAGGAGATGGAACGCTCCTACCTCGACTACGCGATGTCCGTCATCGTCTCGCGAGCACTCCCCGACATCCGGGATGGGCTGAAGCCGGTGCAGCGCCGCATCCTCTTCGGAATGCAGGAACTGGGCGTGGGCCCAAACTCCGCGTTCAAGAAGACCGCCCGCACCGTGGGCGAGGTGATGGGGAAGTTCCACCCGCACGGTGACACCGCTATCTACGACACCCTGGTGCGCATGGGCCAGGACTTCACCCTGCGTTACCCGCTGATCACGCCGCAGGGCAACTTCGGCTCCATCGACGGCGACCCGCCGGCGCAGATGCGCTACACCGAGGCCCGCCTCGCGCCGATCGCGATGGAGCTGCTGAACGACCTGGACCGCAACACGGTCGACTTCCAGCCGAACTTCGACGACTCCATGCGGGAGCCGACGGTGCTGCCGTCACGCATCCCGAACCTGCTGCTGAACGGTGCGAGCGGCATCGCCGTCGGTATGGCGACGAACATCCCGCCGCACAACCTCAACGAGCTGTGCGATGCGATCATCGCCACGCTCACGGGCTGGGAAGTCGGCGCGGAGCACTCGCAGACCACCGTCGAGGACCTGCTGGAGATCGTGAAGGGACCGGACTTCCCGACCGGCGCCTCAATCTTCAACCGCGAGGAGATTCGTCAGGCCTATCGCACCGGCCGTGGCCGCGTGCTAATGCAGGCGACGATGACCCTCGAAGAAGTACGCACCAACCGGTACGCGATCATCGTCTCGGAACTGCCGTACCAGGTGAACAAGGCGACGCTCATCGAGCGCATCGCCGAGTTGGTTCGCGGGAAGCGCATCGAGGGCATCTCGGACCTGCGCGATGAGTCCGACCGCGATGAAAAAGTGCGCATCCACATCGAGCTGAGCCGGGGCGCGTCCTACCAGACCGTGCGCAACCAACTGCTCAAGCACACCGCGCTGCAGTCCACCTTCGCGGTGAACATGCTGGCCCTGGTGAACGGCCGGCCAGAGGTCGTGAACCTCCGCGACGCGATCGAGGCGTTCATTCGCCACCGCCGCGTGGTGATTCGTCGCCGCAGCGAGTTCGACCTCGAGAAGGCGCAGGATCGCGCCCACATCCTCGACGGCCTGCTGAAGGCGATCGAGCAGTTGGACCTCGTGATTCGCATCATCCGCCGTTCGGAGTCGGCCGATGCCGCGAAGACCGCGTTGATGAGCCCGGAGCCGCACCGCGTGGACCCGGCGGATCCGAACTCGCCGCTCGCCACGCTGGAACTCTCCGACCGCCAGGCGCAGGCCGTGCTGGACATGCAGTTGCGCCGTCTCGCCGCGCTGGAGCGACAGCGCATCGAAGACGAGCACCGCGATTTGGCATTGCTGATCGCGAGCCTGCAGGACCTCCTCGACCACCCGGAGAAGATCGACGGCCTGATCGGCGACGACTGCGTCGAACTCAAGACGAAGTACGGCGATGCCCGGCGCACGCAGGTGTTCGACCAGGCAGTCGGCGAAATCTCCGATGAGGACCTGATCCCCCACCAGCGCATCGTCGTCACGATCTCCGATCGCGGCTACGTGAAGCGCGTCCCGCTGGAGACGTACCGCACGCAGGGCCGCGGCGGCCGAGGCATCACGGGTATGACCACCCGCGAGGAAGATGCCGTTCGCCACCTGGTGGTGTGCGACACGCACGATACGTTGCTGCTGTTCACGCTGCGCGGTCGTGTCCACTCCGTCCGCGCCCACGAACTGCCCGAGGCAAGCCGCACCGCGCGAGGCATTCCCGTGGTCAACCTCGTGGAGATCGAAGCGGAGGATCGCGTCACCGCAGTCGTCGCCGTGGAGCGATTCGACCGCGACTCGATGGTGCTGGTAACGGCGCAGGGCGAGGTGAAGCGCACGCCGATGGCGCAATTCGAGTCGGTGCGGCGTTCCGGGCTGATCGCAATGGACCTCCCCACCGGGGACGAGTTGATCGCAGCGCAGGCCGCGCGCGATGGCGAGGACGTCATCCTGATCTCCAGCGACGGACAGGCGATCCGCTTCGCGGTGAGCGTGTTGCGCGTCGCATCCCGCCAGTCCGGCGGGGTTCGAGGCATGCGACTGAATACCGGCGCGCGTGTGATCGGTCTGGTCGCCGCGGCCGATGGCGCCGACATGCTGGTGGTCTCCGAGCGCGGCGTGGGCAAGCGCACGGCGATTTCCGAGTACCCAGCAAAGGGACGCGGCGGGCAAGGCGTCCTGACCTTCCGTGTGACGCCTCGGAGCGGCCCACTGGCGGTGGCACGCGTGCTTGATGAACAGCACGAGCTGATTCTCATCTCACGTGACGGCATCATCATGCGCACGCGGGCGGACTTGATTAGCCGCCAGGGCCGCCTGACGCAGGGCGTCTCGATCATGAACATCGATGACCAGGACGCCGTGGCCGCCATCGCCCAGATCGATCTGGACGCGGGCACCAGCGCCACGCCGGCTGCCGGGCCCACCTCGTGATGGCCGAGCGAACCAATGCCGCGCCGGGCAGCACCTCGAGTGCGGGCACGGGCGAGGACGCAGTTGCGAGCGACGTAGCCATCGAGGATCCGGCGCACAACGAGTTCGCGCTGATCGACCGCATTCTCGAGCGGCTGGGCGACGCCGTGGCGAGCGAGATTCTGCTCCCGCCCGGCGACGACGCCGCGGCGTGGGTGCCCGCCGGCGGCGCGGTGATAGCCACGGCCGACGCGATGACAGAGGGCTCCCACTGGTTGCCACACCTGCTGTCGATGTACGACGTCGGCTGGCGCTGCGTGGCCGCGAACGTCTCCGACCTTGCGGCGATGGGCGCAACCCCGCAGGTGCTGCTGGTCACGGCGGTGCTCGGCCCCACGATGACCATCGACGACCTCGACGCGTTCATCGATGGGCTCGCGGATGGCTGCCGCGCCCACGGCGTGCAGATCGCGGGTGGCGACGTGGTGCGAGGGCGCTCCACGACGTTCAGCATCACCGCGCTGGGTGCCGCGCGCCTCGATCGAGCGAATCGCGCGATCGTGCTGCGGCGTGACGGTGCGCACCCGGGAGACGTGATCGCCGTGTCCGGCACGCCCGGACTGGCCGCAGCCGGTATGCGATTGGTGGAGCAGGCACGCACCGACCCGCCGGCAGACGCCGCGATCGCCGCGTTCCGTCATCCGGTCGGCCGCGTTGACCTAGGATTGGCCGCAGTCGCGGTCGGCGTACCGTGCGCAATCGATATCTCCGACGGGCTCATACAGGACCTCGGCCACATCGCTCAGCGGTCTGGCGTCGGGATCGAGATCGATCTGGAGGCGCTGCCGCTACCGCAGGCCGCCGTGGCGTTCTTCGGCACGGAGGGCGCGCGCACGCTGGCGCTCGCCGGTGGCGAGGACTTCGAGTTGATCCTCGTGGCACGCCAGAACGTCATCGAGTCGTTGGAGGCGGAAGACCTCACGATTATCGGCCGCGTGCTGGAACAGCACCCCGGCGAGGTCGTGATCCGACAGGCCGATGGCGCACCTTACCCGGTGCCGCAAGGCTGGGACGCGCTGCGACGCTGGCCGCTGCCTCGCCTGCAATAGTCGGCATGCATCCACGCCAGCGTCAGCGGTCAACCGCCGCCGACAGACCCAGTCGGAGCCTACGTGACCACCGCCAATCGCATCGTGATCACCACCCCTACCGCTGCGCGTACACGCACGCTCGGCCGGCGATTGGCTCGACTGCTGCGAGCAGGCGACGTGGTGCTGCTGCAAGGGCCGCTGGGCGCCGGAAAGACCACGCTGGCGCAGGGCATCGGCGCGGGCCTGCACGTCGACGGGCCCGTCCGCAGTCCGACCTTCGTGCTCATGGCCCGCCACGAGGGCGCCATCCCGCTGTACCACGCGGACCTCTACCGCCTCGACGATCCGTCGCAGGTCGATGAGCTGGAACTGGAGCAGCAGGCGGGGGACGGCGTCCTGCTGGTGGAATGGCCGGAGCGCGGCCTGGAGGCGTTGCCTCCGTCCCACCTGCTGGTCGTGCTGGAGCCCGCGGAGGGTGCCGAGGGGCACAACACCCGTCGCATCACTTTCGTTGCCGTCGGCGACCGCTATCGTCGGGTGCTGGACGGACTGCAGGCGGCAAACCTCGGCGACCGCTCCTAATCGACCACCCGAGGCGTGCGGCCTGATCGCTTCGCGCTTGTCGCAGCCTCTGCGCGCATGGTACGAGTGGACATCATGCCGAAGCTCGCCATCGACACCGCATCGGACGAAGCCAGCATCGCCATCGTCGATGGCGGACGCGTGCTGTTCGAACATCGGTGGCGGATCACGACAACGGCCTCCCGCGAACTGCTCAGTGCCATCGAGTCAACGATCGCGGCGGCGGGGACCACACTCGATGCGCTCACCGGCATCGTCATCTGTACCGGGCCCGGGGGCTACGGATCGCTACGCAGCGGCGTCGCGACGGCCCAGGGGATTGCGCTGGGACTCGATGTGCCACTGGCGGGTGTCGGACGGCTGGAGTTGCAGGCGTTCCCGCACCTCCGTCCGGACAGCATTGTGATCGCCGTGCACGACGCCGGCCGCATGGGCGTGGCATGGGCGGCATACCGCGCCTGCGAACTCATCGACGATGCACAATCGGCGCCGCCGGAGCCCATCGCCCCACCCCGCATCGACGACCTCGATACGTGCATGCGCCTGGCGCCGGTCGGCCTGTGGTGTGGCGACCTCACGCCAGCGTTGCACGCCGCGCGAGACGCTGCGGGCCGGACAGGCGACACTGACGTACAGTCTGCGGAGAATGTGCGATCGGCGGCGCACCTGGTGCGGCTGGCAGAGTTACACCATGCGTTCGGCGACCCGGCAGCGGTGGATGTGATGTACCTGCGGCCGCCCTCCATTGGGGCGCGCGCCGCCGGCACGTAAGAGCGGGCGAATCGTTCGCATGACTACAGGTGCGAGCGATACAACGGCAATTGGTACAACAGCAGCGGGCGCGGATGCGCCCACGGAGGGGAGAACCCAGATGGAACGGACACTCGTCCTAGTAAAGCCGGATGCAATGCAGCGGTCGCTGGCGGGCGAGATTCTCGGACGCCTGGAGCGCCGTGGACTGCGCATGGTCGGACTGCGACTGCTCAAGGTGGATAAGGCGATGGCGCGCACGCACTACGCCGAGCACGTCGGCAAGCCGTTCTTCAACGGGCTGGTGAACTACATCACGGCGTGCCCGATCATCGCCGCCGTGTTTGAGGGCACCAACGCCGTGGCCGCCGCCCGCCAGGTCATGGGCTCCACTCGCCCGACCGAGGCCGCACCGGGCACGATTCGCGCGGACTTCGGGCTGGAGGTCGGACGTAACCTGGTCCACGGGTCCGACAGTGTGGCGAGCGCCAAGCGGGAGATCGGCATCTTCTTCGCTGGCCAGCGGCTGCCCTCGTGGGACCGCGAAGTCGACCCGTGGGTGTTCGAGTAGCACCAGGCAGCACGGACGACATGATGCAAGAAGCGCGGCCAACCGGCCGCGCTTCTGCGTTTCCCTCGCGACCGGAGTCAGAACGTGCGGCTACTGCACCCGCACCACTTCGGTCGCACGTGACCACAACCCCTCGAGGTTGTAGCGAGCGCGCTCTTCGAGACCGAACAGGTGGACCACCACGGGGCCGACGTCCAGCAGCACCCAGCCGCTCTCCGGCGCACCTTCCTGGCGGAACCGCACGCCCGACATCCCATCGATCATCTCATTGACCGACTCGATTAGTGCCTGCATCTGCCGCTGGTTGTCGACGGTTGCGACCACGAAGTAATCCGTGAACGCAGAGAGCATCGTCAGGTCGAGCATGACGACATCCACCGCCTGCCGGTCGACCAGCACGTCCACGATCTGGTGCGCCAATACCGAGCCGTCCACCGCAGCCTTGCGCCGACGGGGCGCCTCGGTGGTGCCTTCTACTGCTTCGCGCATGCGGCCTCCACGGTGGTTCGCGTCACTGCGCGACCACCTCCTGCATCAATGTTGAGCCCGAATCTGAGCACGCCACTCGGGCTGTAAGAAGCATCGGCGAGCGTGACCTTTGCCGCCGATCCCAGCGCGGGCGGCGCAATCATCGTAGCGGTCGCATTGCCCACCGCGTCGATCGCCGCCTGCACCTGCCCGAGGAACTCCGAACGCTGGTTCAGCACCAGCAAGTCCCCGGACTGCCGGAACGCTGCTTGAAACACGCCACCGCTCCCGCCGAACACGCTGCCGCCAACCTCGAAGGTGACCACTCCCCCACCGGCGCCTGACTCCACGCGCGCGGAGAACGCACCTGCGGAGCCGGCCTCGGTGTCCCGCCACTGGCCGACGCAGCGCAGTCTTTCCAGTGTTGTCAGCCGCGCGGCAGTGGTCACCGTAGCTGCTGTCGCCGTCGCGGCGCTCGTTGCGGCACCGCTTGCCCCGAACGCGGCACCACCGCTGGAGCCTGCTGTCGCGGGGTTCAGCGTGGCAATCACCACTGGCGCCACGGCGGGCTGCGAACCGGAGCAGGCAGCAAAGAACAGCACGCAGCCGAATGGCAGCAGGAGAGGTGGTCCAGATTTCATAGAGGTATCGTACCCCGGCGCACTCATCAGGCGCACCGAGCGCGCCCACGGCGAGCCCCACGTACAATGGAACCTATGACCGCCGCACCTCGTGTTCTGGTTGCCATGTCCGGTGGGGTCGACTCCGCCGTCGCCGCCGCGCTGCTGCACGGGCAGGGCTACGACGTGATTGGCGTGACCATGCGCCTCTACACGGAGCCGGACTCGACCGCCTTGCGATCGCAGCGCACCTGCTGCGGCATCGAGGATGTCGCCGACGCCCGATCGACGGCGCAGCGCATTGGCATCCCGCACTACATCCTCAACCTGGAGCGCGAGTTCACGACCGATGTGATCGACCGGTTTGCGAGCGAATACGCGGCCGGTCGGACACCAAACCCCTGCCTCGCCTGCAACCAGCATGTGAAGTTCGCCACGCTGCTGGATCGCGCCGTCGCGATGGGTTGCGACCTGCTCGCCACCGGTCACTACGCGCGCATCGAGCGCGACGAAGTCGGGCACCATCTGCTCGCGGCCACCGACCATGCGAAGGATCAGTCGTACGTGCTGTACACGCTGAACCAGCAGGCGCTGGCTCGCACGTTGTTCCCATTGGGCGCGATCACGAAGACTGAGACGCGTCGCATCGCGACCTCGCTCGGGCTGCCAGTCGCGGACAAGCCGGACAGCGCGGACATCTGCTTCGTCCCCGGCGGCGACTACCGGACACTGCTGCGCGAACGCGGCGTCGAGTTCGCACCAGGCGCGATCGTCGATGCGCAGGGCGCGACCGTCGGCACGCACGAGGGCGCGGCGGGCTACACCGTTGGTCAGCGGCGCGGCATTGGTGTGTCCACAGGCGAGCGGCGCTACGTAACGGTCATCGATGCCGCAACGAATGTCATCACTCTCGGCGACGAAGAAGAACTGTTCACGCGCGAGGTCGAAGCGTCCGACCCGCACTGGATCCTCGCAGCACCATCGATCGACGAGCCGCTCACCGCACGCATCCGCTACCACGCCGTCCCGATCCCGGCCCGCGTCACCACTGTCGACGCGAACGGCTTCCGGCTGACGTCTGAGCGCCGGATGCGTGCCGCCAGCCCGGGACAGGCGCTTGTGCTGTACCGCGGCGACGAGGTCGTCGGCGGTGGCACCATCGAGCGTGCGAGCAACCCCTGACACAACGCGCGCAGGGCTGCGTGCGGAGCGCGGTTGGCCCGCCCGCGTGCAGCGCGTAGGATGGCATCGGAAGGTGGCGAATGAGCCTCGAACAATTGCGTGACATCGTGGTGATTGTGTACGGGGTGGTGGGGATCCTGCTGTTCCTCATCCTCGTCGTCGCAACCGTCGGGCTGCTCTTCACGGCGCGCGCCCTGACGCGAGCCGTGCGCGCGCTGGTTGAGGATCCGGTGCGGCCAACCATCGATGAGTTCCGCGCCACCATGCATAACGTCCGCGGCACCACGGAGTTCATGGCGGACACCACCGTCCACCCGCTGATCCGCATCATCTCCATCGGTCGTGGGATCAAGCGTGGGCTGTCGGTTGCGGCGGGCCTGCGCCGGCCGCGAGAGTAGCGCCGCACCATGCTTCGCTTCATGGTCTCCATCGCCGTCGGCTGCGCAGCGGCCCATGTCCTGCTGACTCGTGACCTCCCAGAATCGATGCCGCTGCGTGACCGCCTGCTGGACGCGCGTGCCCTCCTGATGAGCGTCCGCGCGCGCGCCCGCGAGGCCATGCAGGCGGGCTCGCAGGCCTCGCGGGACGCGGAGCAGGAGCTGCTGACGGAATACCATCGCCGCAGCGGCCGCATTTCCTAACGCCACAACGGATCCTCGCGCACATCGATTCCGCCTCCGCAACTCCCGCCCTATACTGACCGGCGGAGAGGTGTCCGAGTGGTTGATGGTGCCGCTCTCGAAAAGCGGTAGGCGAAAGCCTCGCGGGTTCGAATCCCGCCCTCTCCGCCACGCGAACATGTGCTTCGATGGCAGTCGACGCCACTCCGTCGGGTGCCATCAGACACGCCGTACGGGCGTGCCCGCCCCGGTCGGGTAAGACACCGGACCCCTCGCGGAGAGGTGCTAGAGTGGTTGAATAGGCTCGCCTGGAAAGCGTGTAGGGGGAAACCCCTCGCGGGTTCGAATCCCGCCCTCTCCGCCAGTTCTTCGATATCGAACGCGCCGCCCCGGTCGCCGTCGCCTCGCGGGTGACGGGTCGGCGGGCGTTACGCGCCGGTCTGGCTGGATCCCTTACGCGCGCACGGCGCGCACGACGGTACGCGAGCTGTACTCCTGCGTCGCCGGGTTGAACGCACCGTCGCACGTGATAAGCGTGATCGCGTCCGCACCGACGTTGCGTGCCAGCAGGCGTGCCCAGTCTCCCTCATCTGCTGACACCAATTGCCGCCACTGCACCGCATAGCGCAGCGACTGGCCATCGATGACCACGTCGATCACATCGCCAGGCGCCAGCAGCCGCACATCGTAGAAGACGGCGCGACCGTGGTAGTTC
>QWRD01000012.1 GCA_003670575.1 Chloroflexota bacterium | reverse complement strand
GTCAGCGAGGTCTTGCCGTGGTCCACGTGACCAATCGTCCCGACGTTCGCGTGCGGCTTGTTCCGCTCAAACTTCCCCTTCGCCATCGCGATATCTCCTCGAAGAACTGCGGGGGCGGGTGCCCCTGGACCTGCTATCGGCGCTGTTGCGTCTGCCTGGACGCGCGCATGACCTGAATGTGGAGCCCTCAATCAGATTCGAACTGATGACCTCGTTCTTACCAAGAACGCGCTCTACCAACTGAGCTATGAGGGCCCGCCGTTACCTCCAGCGGAGTCTCCAGCCTGAGAATCGTCCGAGACTCCCGGCCTAGGCCTCCCAGCTGACGTGCATCTGGTGCAGGGGGCAGGATTCGAACCTGCGTAGCCGTAAAGCGGCGGTTTTACAGACCGCTGGAATTAACCACTCTCCCACCCCTGCGGGAACCTTGGCCCACCCCGCGAGGGATCCGACCCACCCTTGCGGGTCTGGCCGTGCTCCGAGGCTCGACCGCGCAGCCTCGACGGCGAGGCGTTGTGGTGGAGCCCGAGAGGGGATTCGAACCCGCCAACCTTCCGATTACAAATCGGCTGCGCTACCGTTGCGCCACTCGGGCCCGAATCTCGCCGGGACTCCCTGATGGGCACCCCGACCGCCGGACAGACAAACCAACACCCCCATACGGGGGCAAGGAGTAAGTATAGGGAGCCCTTGCCGAGAGGGTCAACGGGATAGGTGCCGACAGACCACCGGGGAGCCGATCATACCGCAACCGCAGGGCTGGGTAGCGCCCGCCATACACGACTACCGCGCCCCGGAGGCGGGCGGCGGGGGACCGGGCGGCCACAACTCCCAGCCCATGTAGCCACCCTGAGCATCGAACAGGAACGCGACACGCAGCGTTGCAAGGTTGGCACATGCCCGACAGGTCCGCAGCGGCAGCTCGGCAACGAAGCGCTGTCCTGCGGATGCTGCCTCGCTGATTGGAGGCTCCGGGCGCAGTGCCGCGTACTCCGGCCAGGCGATCGCGTCCCGGCTCCCGCCGAGGGCTGCCGCGTAGGCGGGATGCTCGATCCACTGGCGACTCAGACTGTCCGAACCTGCCCCGACTAGCACGCGCAGAGGGAGCATCGAGTTCAGCAGCGCTAGCTCCGGCCGCCCCATGTTCTGCCACGCCGCTGAGGTGCTCGCACTATCAACCCGCCCGTGCTCCTCGAACGCCACGAGGAAGACGCCTTGCCGCTGCAGAAACTGCCCCGCCAACTGCGATGCCGCATCTCCACCCGAAGCACCGGCCTCGCCGAGCGCGCGCACTACGCACTCCAACTGCGCCGGGGTATCGACAGAGAACACGAGGCCAGAGTTGCCACGAGAGGCATCGACGGCGGCAGGGCAGGGGAGCCGGTAGTACGCGTCCGGTCGTTGGACGACCGCGCTGGCGTCCCACTCCACGCGAGTCGTATCCACATTCGCTCGCACCGAGGGCGTCAGGGTCGCACGGCCAGCAGCCAGCGGCGTGGGCGCACCCGCTGTCCGCGCGACTGCCGAAGCGCTCGTAGGCGGCGTACGGGGCGTCGAGGTGGAAGCGATACCCGTCCGCTCGGCAGGGGTGGAACTGCCCACACCCCGGTTGCAGCCAAGCGTCGTCGATGCCAACAGCGCACTGGACAGAAGCAATACAAACCACCGCGCGGAACCACTTACCATAGTGGTGTGAGCGTACCAGCACGCCGACCGCTCGTACCGCGCATCGCATCGATCCCCGCGATGCTGCTGGTATTGCTCGCGCTCGCGGGCATCGCGTCCGCCTCGAGGATGGCGCGCGTGTCCGCAGCGGTCGCGCCGCCGGCGCTGGCGAGCCTCGCCTGGGCGGGCTGCGGCGGTCCGTTCGAGTGCTCCACGCTGCACGTCCCACTGGATTACACCCAGCCTGACGGCCGACAACTGGAGTTAGCGCTCACGCGTCGTCCGGCGCTGGATCCCGCCCAACGCATCGGCGTGTTAGTGATCAACCCGGGTGGTCCGGGCGGGTCCGGTGTGGATAGTGCGCGCGCATTCTCCGCGGCGCTGCCGGCAGAGGTGCGGCAGCGATTCGATCTGGTGGGCTTCGATCCGCGAGGCGTTGGCCAGAGCAGCCCACTGCTGTGCCACGACGATATCCAGCGGCTGGCCGCACTGGAGCCCGCGCCCAACACCAGCGACCAGTGGGCTGCCACCCGCCAGGGTGCGCAACAAGCCGCGACGCTGTGTGCGCAGCGCGCTGACGGGGTACTGCCGCACCTTGGCTCACTGAACGTGGTGCGCGACATGGAGCGCATCCGTGTGGCGCTGGGCGAGGAGCAGTTGACCTACCTCGGCTATTCCTACGGGACGTTGCTGGGCGCGCTGTATGCGGAGCAGTACCCGTCCCGCGTGCGCGCCATGGTGCTCGACGGCCCGGTGGATACGACGCTGAACGCGGACACGCTGGCAATCACGCAGGCCGCCGGGTTCGAGCGCGCGTTCGCACGGTTCCTGGAGGATTGCCGAGCGCGCGATTGCCTGATCGGACGCCGCGGCGACCCCGCGCGCGTCGTCGATGACCTCATCCAGCAGCTGCGCACACGACCGGTCGCGTCCAAGTCCGCGGATCGCCCCGCCGGACCGGGTGAGGCGTTCCTGGCGCTGGTCGCGGGGATGTACCGGCCGGCGTCATGGCGCGCCCTCGATCGCGCACTCGACACCGCCCTCGGCGGGGACGGCAGCGCGATCGTGAACATCGCAGACTCCCTGCTCGGGCGGCGGGCCTCCGGCTACGACAACTCGAGCGAGATGAACTCGGCAGTGAATTGCCTCGACTACGCGTACTCGCACGACCCCGCCCATTACGAGGCGCTGGCGGTTGTCGCGGAGGCGCGCGCACCGCGCTTCGGGCGCGCGTTCGCGTCCGGTGGGCTTGGCTGCGCGTACTGGGGCACGCCCGCGCAGCCACTGCCGCGTATCCGTGGCGCGGGCGCACCGCCGCTGCTGATCATCGCGACCACCAATGACCCGGCGACACCGTTCGAGTGGGGTCTGGCGCTACGCTCGCAACTGCAGTCCGGCGTGCTGCTCACGCACGAGGGCGACGGACACACCGCGTTCGCCTCCACCAACCGCTGCGTGAACGATGTCGCCACGCGCTACCTGATCAGCCTGCGCACACCCATCGATGGTGCGATCTGCGGTGCCGATGCCGAGATCGAGCCGCGCACGCCACCCACCCCGCCACCCTCGATCGCAAGCGCCGCCACGCCCGATGCGAGCACACCCGCCGTGCCTGCGCAAAGCGCTGAACCTCGAACAACACGCACCTGGCTGGTGTACGCGCTTGCCGGACTGGCGGGCGTGCTGCCGATCGGGCTCTATGTGTTGCTGCGCCCGAGGTTGCGGCGACCGTAGGAGCCCTCACCCCCGGCCCCTCTCCCCGCGACGGGGCGAGGGGAGCAAGAGCGGCAGCGTGTCACCACCAGTGCGATCCGAAGCCCCTCGCCCACGGCGTGGGAGAGGGGTTGGGGTGAGGGCGCCGCTCAGCGCTTCGCGCTCCAGCGCGGGCCGCTCGAGGTGTCCTCGATCTCCACGCCTGCCGCCGCGAGGCCGTTACGAATGCCGTCCGCCACTGCGAACTCGCGCGACTTGCGCGCCTGCTCGCGGTGCGCGAGCAACGCATCGATCGTCGAGACCGCATCGGTGCCGCCGCACACCACGTCGTACTGCTTCGCAAGTTGCGACAGCCCGACCACGTCGAGGTCGACCGAGTTATCGCCGTCAGCGAGCGAGAAGCCGAGTACCTCGCATGCGAGTTCGCGCAGCAGCCGCTGCGTGGGTTCCATATTCAGGTTGCCGTCGGCGAAACGGTTAATCGAAGTAGCGATGTCGTACAAGGCGGCGATCGCACGCGGAGTGTTCAGGTCATCGTCCATCGCGGTCTGGAAATTCTCTTTCGGGCCGGGATACGAGAATTCGCCGAGTGGGTCTGAGCCTGACTCTCGCTTCAATGCGCGCCGCAGCCGATCGACGCCAGCCTGCGCGGCTGCCATCGCTTCATCGGTGAGGTTGTTGGAGCCGCGATAGTGGCTGGTGAGCACGAAGAGGCGGATGGCGTCGGGCGA
Organism: Chloroflexota bacterium; assembly: GCA_003670575.1. Classification (GTDB taxonomy): domain Bacteria; phylum Chloroflexota; class Dehalococcoidia; order UBA2979; family UBA2979; genus RH-chloro-G1. The sequence goes on along the minus strand of QWRD01000012.1, from coordinate 21,774 downwards.
CCAGCGCTGCTCGTGCAACGCCTCGCGCACAGTGACGAAGTTACCGAGCGACTTCGACATCTTCTCGCCATCGCGCAGCACCAGGCCGTTGTGCATCCAGAGCCGCGCGAACGGCTGACCGGTCGCGGACTCCGATTGCGCCACCTCGTTCTCGTGGTGCGGGAACAGCAGGTCGATGCCGCCGCCGTGAATGTCGAACGTCTCGCCGAGGTAGCGCTGCGCCATCGCGGAGCACTCGATGTGCCAGCCCGGCCGCCCCGCGCCCCACGGCGACGGCCATCGCGTCGTCTCCGGCTCGTCCGGCTTGGCGGACTTCCACAGCGCGAAGTCGAACGCGAACTCTTTCCCCTCGCCCGGGTCGCCCTCGGCAACCGCGGGCTGGCCAGCCAGTGCACGCGTGCCGATGCGCAGATCCTCGATCACACGATGCGAGAGTTTGCCGTAGTCGTCGTCGGAGCGGACACGGAAGTAGACGTCGCCGGACGGCGTCGCGTACGCGTGGCCGTTCGCCACGAGGCGCTTGATGAGATCGATGATCTCGGGAATATGCGTCGTCACCCGCGGCCGCTCGTCCGGGAACACGAGGCCGAGCGCGCGCTGCTCGTCCTCCCACTGGTCGATGTTTTGCTGCGCAAGCACCAGCGGATCGATGCCCAATTCCGCGCCACGCACGATCAACTTGTCATCGACATCCGTGTAGTTCGAGACGTACTTCACCTCGAGGCCGCCGAACGAGTTGCCCTCCCAGCGCAGGTAGCGCACCAGCACGTCGTACACGATCGCGGACATCGCGTGGCCGATGTGGCTCTCCGCGTAGGGTGTGACGCCACAGACGTACAGCCCGAGCTGGCCCGGCACCAGCGGCGTGAACTCCTCGACCTTGCCGGTCAGCGTGTTGTGCAATCTCACGGTCGGCTCTCCCCTGTGGTCCCCTCGGCGCCGGGTGCGGCGGCATCGCGCGCGGAGCCACCATCGAAGCCGCCACCGGGCGCGGACACCCCGAAGCGTCGCTCCATCTCGGTCAGTCGTCGCTCCAACTCCGCGAGGCGATCCCACTCCGGGTCCGGCAGGCGCTCCACGACATCGTTAGTGGCGTTCGTGAACGCGACGATGTGACCGGGCACGCCGACCACGGTGGCGTACGGCGGAACGTTGGAGACCACCACGCTGCCGGCGCCGATGCGCGCATGCGCGCCGATGGTGACCGCACCGATGATCTCCGCTCCCGCGCCGACCACTACATGATCCTCGAGCGTGGGGTGGCGCTTCTCGCGGCGAGTGGAGGTGCCGCCCAGCGTCACGCCCTGGTAGAGGTGGCAGTCTTCCCCGATCACGGCAGTCTCGCCAATGACGATGCCCATGCCGTGGTCGATGAAGAGTCGACGCCCGATCTCCGCGCGCGGATGAATCTCAATGCCGGTGATCAGGCGACCGAAGTGCGTGATCAGCCTCGGCAGCAGACTCCAGCCACGGAGCGCCAGCGCATGCGCGAAGCGGTGGATGATCATGGCGTGGAGACCCGGATAGGTCAGCAGCACCTCGGCGGCGTTGCGGGCGGCGGGATCACGCTCGCGCGCGACTTGAATGTCTTCCCGGATTCGTGCGAGCCAGCCCACGGGCGGCTCCCTTCTGCATGCGGCGGGGGTCGGCGTGTCGAAGGCGGGACGCCCCTACGTGGGACGCCCCCACTGACACAGGGACCGCGGGCACACGCGACGTGCAGGGGCCGGACTGAGCGCTTTCATCGTGCCGATTATGGTACATCCTCGTCCAGCAGTGCGACGGCGATGGCTGCCAGCGCCTGTCCGCTGCCGAGCGACCCGATGCGCTCGTGGGTGGTCGCCTTCACGTTCACACTCGACGCGGGGATGCCGAGGCAGCGCGCAATGGCATCGCGCATCGCGCCGATGTGCGGGCCGAGCCGAGGTCGCTCCGCGATGACCGTGGCGTCCACGTTGTGGATGCCGTACCCGCGCGCCACGATCAACCGCACCACTCGTACCAGCAGTTCGCGGCTGTCGATGTCCTTCGTCGCCGGGTCGCCCGCGGGGAAGTGTTGACCGATGTCACCCTCGCCGGCTGCGCCCAGCAGCGCATCGATGATTGCGTGGATCAGCGCATCGCCATCGCTATGCCCGTCCAAACGCGGCGCATCCGCCACGTCGATACCACCGAGCCGAAGCGTCCCATCCTCGCGGAACGGATGCACGTCGTAGCCGGTTCCCACTCGCATCGCACGTCCTCTCGCAGGCTCGCCGGATAGCGTACGCGGCGAGTGCTACGACCGCGATCCCGCCAGCAGCATGCGCACCAGCTGCAGATCGCCCGCGGTCGTGACCTTCAGGTTCGCCGATTCGCCCGGGACGGTAGCGACGGGCGCACCGAGCGCCTCGACCATCGAGGCGTCGTCGGTCACCTCGCCGCGCACCTCGGCATGCGCGCGGCGCAGCAGCGACCCGGCGAACGCCTGTGGCGTCTGGGCTGCACGCAGCGTTGCGCGGTCGAGTGTCTCGAGCACGCGGCCCTCCGCATCGACGCGCTTCACGGTGTCGACCACAGGGAGCACGGGGATCGCCGCGCCACTCGCACGTGCCGCCTCGAGCAATCGAGCGCACAGTTCCGCGCTCACCAGCGGCCGCGCCGCATCGTGTACGAGGTACCAGTCCGCGTCCGGCGCAGCCGCGATGCCCGCCGCGACCGAGTCCTGCCGCCGCGCGCCACCCTCGACGCAGCGCACCTCGGCGCCAATGTCGTCGACGAGGCCCCGCAGGGCGTCGTGCCGCGCGCCCGGAGCGACGATCACCAGCGTCGAAAGCCCCTCGAAGGCCGCGAGCGTGCGCAGCGAATGCGCCACGACCGGTGCGCCGTCGAGATCCGACCAGAGCTTGTCGACACCCTGCATGCGCGAGGATGAACCAGCTGCGAGCAGGATCACCGCCAGCGAATCAGCCACGCGAGGCCTCCCCATGCGCCAGACGCTCATCACGCAGCCGACCGAGCACGAGTCGATCCGTCTCGAACGCGAGCTCCGGCAGCGCGTCGAGCGGGAAGAATCGCGCGTCCATCGCATCGTCGGCCGCGGCGAGTCGGCCGCCGGTCACCGTCCCGAGGAACCAAATGCCCACCACGTGCACCTCCACGCTATGGAAGTTGGAGCGAGCGTCGTACACCTCGCCAACCACCGCCTCCAGGCCGGTCTCCTCCAGCAATTCGCGGCGTGCGGCCTCACGCACATCTTCGTTGTACTCGACCCAGCCGCCAGGGAGGTCCCACAGGCCAGCGTGCTGCCCGTGTCGGCGTTGCGTGAGCAGCAGTCGGTCGCCTTTCGAAGATCAGCACGGCGACACCGACGGTCGGGTTCTGGTAGTAGATGAAGTTGCACGCGGCGCAAACCAGGCGCTCGCGGGCCTCGATGTGCTGAACATCGAAGCGCGCGCCACACTTCGGACAGAAGCGGAAGCGCAGCGCGCCCGAGGCGTCCATCTCGTCCGGCTGCACACTCACGCGCGGAACCCGCGGCAGGCGGCACACCTCGAACCGAGCGCGTGGTCGAGCGCGGGACCAGATGCGATAGTGCTGCTCACGTGGCCTCCAGGCCCGGTGATCCCGTCGGACGCATCCAGCGTACCAGCACAGAAACCCGGCGGAACCCACGCCGGTTCGGGCCTCCGAGCGATGCCCGCGGAGAGGGTGCAGCGATGGCGTACGACGAGCAGTTGGCCGAACGCGTCCGCGAGCTGTTGATGCCGGATGCCGACCGCGTGCGGGAGTTGAAGATGTTCGGCGGACTGTGCTTCACGCTCGCGGGGAACATGGCCGTCGGGCTCCACGGCGACCGCCTGATCGTTCGCGTCGATCCCTCCGCTGCCGACGCACTACTCGCGAAGCCACACGTGGCGCCGTTCGACCTGACCGGCCGTCCGATGCGGGGCTGGCTGTTCATCTACCTCGACGGGCTCAAGACGAAGCGGGCGCTGGCCGGGTGGGTCGATCGCGGCTGCGCCTACGCCGCCTCACTGCCACCGAAGTAAGCCGGACCGCCAGCCCGACATAGCACGAGGCCCCCGGTTTCCCGAGGGCCTCGCGTCGTTGTTCATCGGTCAGAAGCGGGGCGATCCCCGCCCCACTAGTCGGGTTCTGCGACGTAGCTCGCGGTCGCCAGTGCACCCGCCGGGCTCTGCTGGAGCAGCTCGAAGAGCGACTCCTCCTCGCCTGGCAGGAGCGGCTGCGGCCGCTCGAAGTCGAAGATGAACGGCAGCAGCATCGACTCCGGCATCGCAATCTCGGCGATCGGCGTGGGCCGCTCGACGATGATCGGCGCTCGCGCCGGAATCAACTTGCCGATGATCACGTTCTCCTTGAGTCCGCGCAGGTGGTCCGTCGCTCCGGACATGGCGGCATCCGTAAGGACGCGCGTCGTCTCCTGGAACGAGGCCGCTGCGAGGAAGGAGTCCGTGCTCAGCGAGGCTCGCGTGACGCCCAGCAGCACCGGCACAGCCGTCGCCGGCTCGCCACCCTCTGCGATACGACGAGCGTTCAACTCCTCGTACGCGTTGCGGTCCAGCAGCTCGGACGGCAGGAGCTCGGTGTCACCGGCCTCCTCCACCCGCACCTTGCGCAGCATCTGGCGGACGATCACCTCAATGTGGCGGTCGTTGATGTTGACGCCCTGCGAGCGGTAGACCCGCTGCACCTCGTCCACCAGGTAGATCTGCACCTGCTCCGGACCACGGATGGTGAGCACGTCCTGCGGGTTCAGTGCACCCTCCGTCAGCTGCTCACCAGTGCGCACGAACTCGCCAGACTCCACGCGGATGCGTGCAGCTGCCGGGATCAGGTACTCGCGCTGGTCAGTCGCCTCCGAAATGATGCGCAACGAGGTCGGCTTGCGCCGCCGCGGGTTGCCGCGAATGAACTCGACGCGACCGCCGATGGCCGTCTTCAGCGGAACGGCAACCGCCGTCCCAGCCTCGACGCCCTCCGGCGGTATGGCCAGCACGGCGTTGCCATCAACAACCGCGCCCTCTTCCACCAGCAGCTCGAGGCCCTCCGGGAGCTCCAGCTCCTCCATCAAGGACTCGGTGTTCGTGACGGTGATGGTGCGGGTGTCGCCGGAGCGCACCAACTGCGCGATGCCGTCGATCTCGGACATCGTCGCCTGCCCGTGCGGAACACGAGCCTCGAAGATCTCCTCGACGCGCGGCAGACCGGACGTGATGTCCAGGCTGGACGCCACACCACCGGTGTGGAAGGTACGCATCGTGAGCTGCGTGCCCGGCTCGCCGATGGACTGGGCGGCGATGATGCCCACCGCCACGCCCATGGCCACCAGACGGCCGGTCGCCAGCGAGCGACCGTAGCAGAGCTGGCAGATGCCGCGTCGCGCGGTGCAGGTCAGGGCGGAGCGCACGTGTACGCGCTCCACCTCGGCCTCGATGATGCGAGCGGCGAGCACCTCGGTGATCTCCTGGTTCACACCAACGATGATTTCGCCGGTCTTCGGGTCGGCGACGGGCGATGCCGCCCACCGGCCCGTGACGCGCTCCTGCAGGGAAGCGAGCAGTCCCGCCTCCGCGCGCTCACGCAGCCAGAGGCCGGGGATCGGATCCCCGGGCTCGATGCAGTCCTCCAGCAGCACGATCAGGTCCTGCGCAACGTCGATCATTCGACGCGTGAGGTAACCAGAGTCGGCGGTACGCAGCGCCGTGTCGGCGAGGCCCTTGCGCGCGCCGTGCGTGGAAATGAAGTACTCCAGCACCGACAGCCCCTCCCGGAAGGAGGCGCGAATCGGCAGGTCGATGATGCGGCCGGACGGGTCGGTCATCAGACCGCGGATACCGGCCATCTGCCGGATCTGCGCGATGTTTCCCTTCGCGCCGGAGGTGGACATCATCGCCAGCGGGCCTTCGGGATCGAGGGAGAGCCGCAGAGCCTCCTCGATCTGGTTGGTGGTCTCCGTCCAGATGTGGATCGCGGCGTTGTAGCGCTCGTTCTCCGTGACCAGTCCCATCTGGAACTGCTCTTCCATGTCATCGATGCGCTTGTCAGCCTCGGCCATCAGGCCCGGCTTGGCATCCGGCACGCGGATGTCGGACACCGAGATCGAGATGCCGGACTGCGTCGCGTAGCGGAACCCGAGGTTCTTCATCGCGTCGACGAACTCGACGGTGGCCTCCGGACCCATCTCCGTGTGGATGCGGGAGACCAGCTCGCGCAGCGCACGCTTGTGCATGACCTGGTCCTGGAAGCCCATCTGATCCGGGACGATCTCGTTGAACAACACACGGCCGACCGTGGTGTTGATGATCTTCCCGTCGATGCGCACGCGGATCGGGTCGTGGATCTTGAGGTGACGTGTCTCGTACGCCGTAGCGACCGAGGCCACCGAACCGAATGCCGGACGCGCGACATCGATCGCCTCGCCGACGTTCTGGAAGGTCATGTAGTAGCAGCCGAGCACCATGTCCAGCGTTGGCGCCACCACCGGCTCACCGTCAGACGGAGAGAGCAGGTTCTTGGTGGACAGCATCACCTGACGTGCTTCCGCCACCGCCTCGTAGGACAGCGGGACGTGCACGGCCATCTGGTCGCCATCGAAGTCCGCGTTGTACGCGAAGCAGACGAGGGGGTGCAGTTGGATGGCGGAGCCTTCCACCAGCACCGGCTCAAACGCCTGGATGCCGAGGCGGTGCAGCGTGGGGGCGCGGTTCAGGAGAACCGGCCGGTCGCGAATCACCTCGTCCAGCACGTCCCACACCTCGGGGCGCGCGCGCTCCACGATGCGCTTCGCGCTCTTGATGTTGTGCGCCAGGCCGTTGCGGACCAGCGCGTGCATGATGAACGGCTTGAACAGCTCAAGCGCCATCTTCTTCGGCAGTCCGCACTGGTTCAGCTTGAGGTCAGGGCCGACGACGATGACCGAGCGGCCAGAGTAGTCGACGCGCTTACCCAGCAGGTTCTGGCGGAATCGGCCCTGCTTGCCCTTCAGCAAGTCGGACAGCGACTTGAGCTTGTGGTTGCCGGAACCGGCGACCGCACGCCCTCGACGCCCGTTGTCGATGAGCGAGTCCACAGCTTCCTGCAGCATGCGCTTCTCGTTGCGGATGATGATCTCCGGCGCGCCGAGGTTGAGCAGCCGCTTCAAGCGGTTGTTGCGGTTGATCACGCGGCGGTAGAGGTCGTTCAGGTCGGAGGTCGCGAAGCGGCCACCGTCCAACTGCACCATGGGGCGCAGGTCCGGCGGGAGCACGGGGAGCTCTTGGATGATCATCCACTCTGGCTTGTTGCCGGACTTGCGGAGCGCTTCCACGATGCGCAGGCGCTTCGTGGCCTTCTTCTTACGCTGTCCGCTGGTGGTCTGAATCTCGTCCTGCAGCCGTACGCGCAGCGCGTCCAGGTCCAGCCGCGCGAGGATCGAAAGAATCGACTCGGCACCCATGCCGGACTTGAAGACCAGCCCGAAGCGGTCCTCCAGCTCGCGGTGCTCCTGCTCCGTCAGCACCACCAGGGTGTCGGCAGCCACCGGGTCGCGCAGCTTGTCCAGCCGCTTCACCAGCGGGTCGTACTCCTTGCGGACGGCGACACGCAGGTCGGTCATCTGCTTGCGCAGCGGCTCCAGCTCCTGGAATGCCTGGTCGCGCTTCTGCTGCGCGGCGGCGTCCGCCATGAGCTGCAGGTCGGCCTTCTTGCCGGCGATCTTCTCCTCCACGGCCGCCACCTGCTGGCGAGCAGCCTCGTGCAGGGCGACGACTGTCTCAGCGGTGATGGTGTCGCTGCGAGCGGCGAGCGTGACGTCGCGGAACGGCAGGCGTGCGCGCAGCTTCTCGCCGATGCGCGTCTGCAGGTCGAGCTCCATCGCGCGAGCCTCGGTGCTCACGGCGTCGACGTCGCGTGCGAACTCCTCGTCCGCCTCGACGAGCGCGGTGTCGCGGCGGCGGTGGATCTCAGCGATCTCGTGGTCCAGCGACTCCTCGCGCACAGTGATGCGGCTGGCGGCCTCGCCCTGGCGGCGGCTGACCTCCTCATCGATCTCCTGCTGCAGCAGCTCCAGCGCGTACTGGCGCGCCTCTTCGTTCACTTCCGTGATCACGTACTGCGCGAAGTAGAGCACGCGCTCCAGCGTGCGCGGCGGGATGTCCAGCAGCAGGCCCAGGCGGCTGGGCACGCCCTTGGAGAACCAGATGTGCGCCACCGGGGCGGCCAGGCTGACGTGCCCCATGCGCTCACGGCGCACCTTGCTACGCGCGACTTCCACGCCGCACTTGTCGCAGACGATGCCCTTATAGCGGACGCGCTTGTACTTCCCGCAGTAGCACTCGAAGTCCTTCGTAGGGCCGAAGATCTTCTCGCAGAAGAGTCCGTCCTTCTCCGGCTTCAGCGTGCGGTAGTTGATCGTCTCCGGCTTGGTGACCTCGCCGTACGACCAGGAGCGGATTTGCGCAGGAGACGCAAGCGACAGTCGGATCGCGTTAAAGTCGTTGACCTCAAGCACGGATGTCCTCCGATTCACGACCCGACAGGTTGATACCGAGCGACGGGATCTGATCCATGTAGTCCTCGTTGAAGGCGACTTGCTCTTCGTCCTCGTTGAGGATTTCCACGCTCAGCCCAAGTGACTGCAGTTCCTTGACCAGCACCTTGAAGGACTCCGGCACGCCGGGCTCCATGGTGTTCTCACCCTTGACGATCGCCTCGTACGCCTTCACGCGGCCGACGACATCGTCCGACTTCACGGTGAGCATCTCCTGGAGGATGTGCGCGGCGCCGTACGCTTCAAGCGCCCACACTTCCATCTCGCCGAAGCGCTGACCACCGAACTGCGCCTTACCACCCAGCGGCTGCTGAGTGATGAGCGAGTATGGGCCGGTGGAGCGAGCGTGAATCTTGTCTTCCACCAGGTGGACCAGCTTCAGGATGTAGATGTAGCCCACGGTCACAGGCTGATCGAACGGCTCGCCGGTGCGACCGTCGTACACCGTCTGCTTGCCGTGGACCGGGGGCGCCTCGTTGGTGCGCTTCGCCACCTGCGCCATGCGGATGTCGAAGGCTGGACCGTCCAGGCCGCGGACGTCCATCTCACCGCGCTGTTCCATCCAGAGCGAGAGGCAGGCGAATCGCGCCTGACCCGGGGTCTTGCCGCGCAGCACCTCGTTCGCGTCGAAGCCCGCCTCGACGAGGTAGGCCTCCATCGCGTCCACGTCCACGCGCTCGCCGGTGACCCGGTCCGCGGAACTCAGTGCCTTCTCGGTCTCCACCGCGCCGGCCTGGATCGCGATCCAGGCGCGCGCGAGCGCATCCTGAATCTCCATGTCCGTCGCACCATCGAACACCGGCGTCAGCGCACGGAACCCGAGTGTGGATGCCGCCCACCCGAGGTGAGTCTCCAGCACCTGCCCGACGTTCATGCGTGACGGCACGCCGATCGGGTTCAGCACGATCTCTACCGGACGCCCGTCCGCGAGGTAGGGCATGTCCTCAATCGGCATGATGCGAGAAACGACGCCCTTGTTGCCGTGGCGGCCGGCCATCTTGTCGCCCTCGGAGATCTTCCGCTTCTGGGCGACCGAGACGCGAACCATCATGTTCACGTCGGCCGAGAGCTCATCGTCCTGGTCGCGTCGGAAGACGCGCACGTCAATGACCTTGCCGCGCTCGCCGTGCGGGACGCGCAGCGAGGTGTCTTTCACCTCGCGCGCCTTCTCACCGAAGATCGCGCGCAGCAGCTTCTCCTCAGGAGTCAGTTCGGTCTCGCCCTTCGGCGTGATCTTGCCGACCAGGATGTCGCCTTCACGCACCTCGGCACCGACGCGGATGATCCCCAGGTCGTCCAGGTCACGCAGCGATTCCTCGCCCACGTTCGGGATGTCGCGGGTGATCTCTTCCGCGCCCAGCTTGGTGTCACGCGCCTCGACCTCGTACTTCTCGATGTGAATCGAGGTGAACTTGTCGTCGCGCAGCACGGAGTCGGACAGGATGATCGCGTCCTCGAAGTTCAACCCTTCCCAAGACATAAAAGCGACCAGCACCGACTGGCCCAGCGCCAGCTCACCGTCCTGCGTGGAGGAGGAGTCCACCAGCGGCTGCCCGCGGTGTACCGGCTGCCCCTTGTGCACGATCGGCCGCTGGCTGATGCACGTGCCCTGGTTGGAGCGCACGAACTTCTGCAACGGGTACCGCTGCTCACGGCCGGAGTGGTACTTCAGCGTGATGAAGTTGGCGGTGGAAGAAATCACCTCGCCGTCCTCTTCCGCCACCAGCACCTGACCAGAGTCGATGGCGACTGCGCGCTCCATGCCGGTGCCGACCAACGGCACCTCCGGGCGCAACAGCGGCACGGCCTGCCGCTGCATGTTGGCGCCCATCAGCGCGCGGTTAGCGTCGTCATGCTCCAGGAAGGGAATGAGCGCCGCGGCGACCGAGACGATCTGCTTCGGCGAGACGTCCATGAAGTCGACTTCGATCGGCGTGACCATGCGCGGGTGCTGTCCGTGACGCACCTCCACACGCTCCGCGACGATGTTGCCGTACTCGTCCAACTTGGCGTTGGCCTGCGCGATGCGCAGCAGTTCCTCCTGGTGCGCGTCCAGGTACATCGTCTCCGTGGACGCGAACGGGGTAACCGCCACGCGATCCGCGGCGGCGTTCCCCAGCGCAGCGGCCAGCACCGGGTCAACGTGTGCGCCGTCCTTGGCGATCAGGTTGCCCTGCGCGTCCTTGACGTCCTCCGAGAGGATGCGACCCACCAGCTCCGCGCTGCGGACACCCACCTCGTGCAGGACGGGGCGGTACGGCGTCTCGATGAAGCCGAAGTCGTTCACCCGGCCGTAGGTGGCCAGGTTGCCGATCAGGCCGACGTTCGGGCCCTCGGGCGTCTCGATCGGGCAGATGCGGCCGTAGTGGCTGAAGTGCACGTCGCGCACATCGAAGCCGGCGCGGTCACGCGAGAGGCCGCCAGGGCCAAGCGCGGAAAGTCGGCGCTTGTGCGCGAGCTCCGCCAGCGGGTTGGTCTGGTCCATGAACTGCGACAGCTGCGAGCCGCCGAAGAACTCCTTCATGGCGGCCACCACCGGGCGGATGTTGACCAGCGCGGACGGCGTGGTCTCCTCCGGGTCAGTGATCGTCATGCGCTCCCGAACCACGCGCTCCATGCGCAGCAGCCCGACGCGGAACTGATTCTGGATCAGCTCGCCGACGGCACGCACCCGGCGGTTGCCGAGGTGGTCAATGTCGTCCGGCGTACCCTTGCCGTTGTTGATCAGGATCATCTTGCGGACGATCGCGATGATGTCTTCCGGGCGCAGGGTGCGCGTCGTCGGGGCGTCGACCAGCGAGAGCTGCTTGTTCGCCTTGTAGCGGCCCACGCGGCCCAGGTCGTAGCGGCGGTCGGAGAAGAACAGCTGCTCCAGCAGGTTGCGAGCGTTCTCCACCGTCGGCGGGTCTCCCGGGCGGAGACGTCGGTAGAACTCTTCCAGCGCCTGACGGCGGTTCTCCGTGGCGTCCTTGGAGAGCGTGGTCGGCATGTACGAATGGTCCGGGTTGGTGTCGATGTCCTCGAACCATTTGATCAGGCGCTCGTTGGTGCCGCGATCCTCCTCGGACAGCCCGTCTTCCATGTCGATGCAGCGCAGCAGCACGGATACCGGGATCTTGCGCTTGCGGTCCACCTTGACGGACAGCACGTCCTTGTTGGACGTCTCGAACTCCAGCCAGGCACCGCGGTTCGGAATGAGCTTGGCGGCGGTGAGCTTGCGGCCAGTCGTCGGGTCAGTCACGCCGGTGAAGTAGACACCCGGCGAGCGCACCAGCTGCGAAACCACCACGCGCTCGGCGCCGTTGATGATGAAAGTGCCCTGCTTGGTCATGAGCGGCAGGTCGCCCAGGAAGAGGTCCTGCTCCTTGATCTCGCCGGTCTCGAGGATCGTCAGCGAGGAGCGGACACGCAGCGGAGCGCTGTACGTCGCGTCGCGCTGACGGCATTCGCGCTCTGTGTACTTGGCGTCCTCCAGCCGATACTCGCTGAACTCCAACTTCATCCGGGTGCCGGTGAAGTCGGTGATCGGCGAGATTTCCGCGAACAGTTCGGCGAGACCATCTCGCAGGAACCGCTCATACGACTGCCGAGGCATCTCGATGAGATGCGGCATCTCCAGCACCGATGGGGCGCTACCGTATGTCTTCGTGGTCTTCGGGATCGGACGGATCGAGCGCACAATGCGCCGGTCGGTGGCCAAGATGGACTCCTCCGGGCTAAACGAGACCGCGATTGGCGTGGCGGGTCACCGAGGAGAGCCGAGTCCGGAGCCTAGGCTGGGGGCCGAGGCTACCGGGGCAGGGCACAGAGACAAGCGTAGCCACCTCGGCATGCTTCCGCTTTGCCGAAGTGGCCTGATTCGTCCCTATCCAGAGAAACGCCGCGCACAACGCATTTGGGATGATACCCAGCGGGGAGAGGAAAGTAAACCGTACCCATACCGCGCGGCAGTGTCAACAATTATCCCCCGGGGATTAGCTCCTCATTTGATCGTTCCACCCGCTATGTTGCACGGAGCATAGAGCCTTCCAGGCTCACAATCGGCGGAACGTTACTGCTGTTATGGTAGGCATGATTACTGGCGGCACAGTGGTGTAACCGCATCTGGGCGAGTCAATCGGCTACACCGCATCTCACTGAAGTCCCCTACTGTCGGATCTTCGGCCCGGAATCTGCAAGGCCGATGATATGCACAGAGCGATGATCACAATTGCTGGGCCCGATAGGACGTGCCTACAGTGGGCGTGTAGAGAAGGCATCTGGTGACTATCCGTCCACCCGATCGACCTCTCCGGCGTCCGTTCAACCCCCATGTGCGTGAGCGAATGGAGTTGCGGGGGATCACCGAAGAAGCTATCGACTCGGTACTGGTGAACTATCACACCAGCCATCCGGCGGCTCCTCAGCAGTGCGTGAAACCCGCAGTCATCTTCACTGGCACCTACCAAGGGCGCGAACTTCAGGTCTACGTTGAGCGGGATTCGAACCCGGCATATGTAAAGACAGCAGCGTGGAAGGACTAGCGTGATGGAGCCAGTCTCTTACGACGCAGAGTCGGACGTTCTGTATGTACGGCTGAACGCCGGAAAGTCAGCGCGCCAAACACGCTCCGGCGATCTTCGGATTATCGATATTGCTGAGGATGGGGCGGTACTCGGCATCGAGTTTGTATGCGCGAGTGGCGGCGTCGATCTACGAGACATTCCGTTCTCCCAAACGGTCGAACGGCTCATCCTCGACAGCGGGTTGTCGATCAAACTCTTCGCGTAACAGGCACTCTCGCGGAACAAATGCCGCGAGGAGACGCGAAGGCTCCCGGCCGGAGCCCCTGCACAAACCCGTCCCGCCCCCTACCCCCCCGCCCCCGGCGTCGGCGTCGGCGTGCGGGACGGCGTGCCAGCGGCGAACGGGCGCTTCGCGGCGTCTTCCCACACTGCCCACGATTCCTTCGGCTGGTCCTGCGTGTCGCGCAGGCCAATGCTCGCCACCAGGTCGTAGGGCGGGGCGGCGAGGTACGCGGCGTCGCGGCCGACGAACCAGAGCAGGAGGGGCGAGGCCAACTCGTCGGCGTCCGAGAGCAGCCGCTGCAGGTAGCGGCGCTGCTCCGGCCGCGTCGATGAGTTCACACCGTCGCGCCCCGGATCGGAGGCGAACCCCGCTGCCGCAAAGGCGATCGGCAACTTCGTGCGCGCCTTGAGCTGCAGGTAGTAGTCCGGCGGCACCTTCCTCGCCACGGCGAAGGCGAAAGACGGGTAGGTGGTGATCGCCAACAGGTCGGCCTTGCCCGCGTAGGCGTCGAGCAGTTCCCAGCGCGGCGGGTGCGGCGGCTCCCACGGGATCACACCCAACAGCTGCTCGTATTGGAAGCTGGCGAAGACCTGCGTCTCCGGGCTGCTCGCCTTCACGACGTCGTACGCCGCGCGGTAGACCTCCAGGAAGCGCTGGTACTGCGCCGGGTTCCGCTCGTACGTGGCGTTCACCTCCATGCCCAGCGCGAGGTAGGCCGGACGATAGTTCACCGCGATGTACCTCGCCTCCGCGAGGAAGGCGTCGCGCAGCCCGGGGTCGCCGAGGTCGCGACCCTCCATGCCCGGCGGCAGCCCGGCAAGGCGGCCGCGGTCGGCGGCGTCGAACGGATCGAGCGCCATGAACAATTGGAGCCCGCGGCCGCGAGCCGCCTCCCGCTCCCCGGCGGTGGTCGCCCGCAACTTGCTGGATGGCGTTGCCCCGGCGAGGAAGTCGCTCCACGAGGGTGCCCGCTGGATCAGCAGCACCTCGCCGTACTTCGTGGCCAGGTCGAACGCGGACTGTTGGCCACCCTCGGTCAGCGTGGCCGGCAGCGCCGAGAAGCCCATGCGGAACGCGCGCGGCTCACCAGCGGTGGCCCGCACCACCGGCGTCACATCGGGCGGCGCGATGCGACGCACCCCGCAGCCGACCAGCGCCAGGGCAGCGAGCAGCACGGCCGTCAGCGCAACGGTGGCGTACGAGGGGATGAGTGGGCGAGGTGTACGCACCGCTCGATTGTCGGCAGCGGCTACGGGCCGGGTCAAACCACGGCCGTCGAAACACCGCAGGTGGGTGCTCCAACCCTCGTCGGGTGCCGGCGGCACGAGCGAGTCCGGGGGACGTCGGGCCGGAGAGCGCGGGTTTCCCCTGCTGATTCGCCAGCCTCGACCTCCCGACGATTCAGGCAGCAGAGATGACAGGAGACGGCAATGAGAATGAATCGGGTGCTCTCGATCGATGAGCTCACGGCGGAGATCCGCACGGTGACCTCCGGATCCGACGCGCGAGCGGTGGTGAACCGTGCCTCGCGAGTGGCGGGCGTCCCAAACGACCGCCCGCTGGAGGCACTGGAACTCCTGCAGGTCTGCGAGGCACTGGCGGTGAAGGGCGGCCTGATCCAGGAAATCGCCGAGCTCATCGCCTCGCGCACGCTGCGACCGTAGTCGACGACTCCCGCCGCCTGCGCGGCGATCACGCCAGCCAGGCGGGGCTGACGTCCGCGGGACTGAGGCCGCCGGTGAGCTCCAGCAACTGCGCGGCCGCGACGATCGCGGCGGTCTCCACGCGCATAAGCCGCGGGCCGAGTGAACATCGCAGCGCCCCCGCGGCATCAAATGCCGCGAGTTCCTCGGGCGTCCATCCACCCTCCGGGCCGATGTGCAACGCGATCGCCGAGGGTGCGTACGACAGTGCAGCGAGCAGCGTCCGCGCAGTCGCTGTTGTATCCGGATCGGCCACCATCAGCGTGGCACCGATCGGGAGCTCCCCACCGAAGCGCGGAATGAGTGCTCGGCCACACTGCTCGGCCGCCTCGACAGCGATGCGCTGCCAGCGCGCGATCCGCCCCTCGCCCGCATGCATGACGGAGCGGTCGGCTTCCAGCGGTACCAGCTGGGCCACGCCGATCTCGGTCGCCTTCTCCACCAGCCAGTCGCCACGCGACCCACGAGGGAACGCGCAGCACAGCGTGATCGGTACCGGTGGTTCCGGCGCGGGCGTCAGTTGCTCGCCGAGGGCCAGTGTCACCTCGCCGCTTGCGCCGGCACGGATGGCCGAGACGCTGGCGGCACGCTCGAGTCCGCTGCCATCGAAGACCGTCAGCTCCGCGCCGACGCGCATCCGGAGCACCTCGCGCAGTCGACGCGCACGCGGCCCGGTGATCCGCACCTCATCGGTGGCGAACTCGGCGGGTTCCACGTAGAGGCGGCGCATTAGTGTGCCTCGCCCGCCCCCACGCCATCGGCGGGGCGCACGGCAACGAGACACCGCCACTCCGCCTCACTGGCGACATCCACGATGCTCAGGCCCGCCGCTCGCACGGCAGCCTCGACACCCGGCGCACCATCCTCGATGTAGCCACTGCCGATGAATACGCCACCGGGACGCAACGCGGCCGCGCACGCTGGCAGCAGCCGAGCGAGCACCGATGACGAGATGTTCGCGACCACCAGGTCGGCGTCCGCCACTGGCGAGGGCCCCCACGGCCAATCGTCGCCGATCGAGCCGGGAGCGCAGCGCACGATGCCATCGACGCCGTTGCGCTCCACGTTCTCACGCGCGACGACAACGGCTTCGGCGTCGATGTCGACAGCGTCCACGCTCGAAGCGCCGAGCCGCGCCGCGGCGATCGACAGGATGCCGGAGCCCGTACCCACATCGAGCACGCGCATGCCGGTGGTCACCTGCGCATCAAGCGCGCCGAGGCAGAGTCGTGTCGTCTCATGCTGCCCGGTGCCGAACGCCGCACCGGGGTCAAGGTCGATGATCAGTTCGCCCGGTGCAGCCTCGTACGGCTCCCACGATGGGCGTACTACCAATCGACCCGCCCGCAGCACGTGAAAGAAGCGCTTCCATTCCTCGGCCCAGTTATTGACGACGGGCGCGTAGTGCAATCGCCCGAGCGGTGCGGACAGCGGGAGCGCGCCGAGGCGACGACGCAGCGCGCGACGCACAGCAACACCGAACGGGGCAGCAAGACAGGCTCGCAGCAGCATCGGTTCATCCGTCTCCTCATACGCGAAATCGGCGTGGTCCAGGATGCGAATCACGGGCTCGTACGACACGCCATCCGGCGCAAAGAGGCTCAACACGTCGGCGATCGCCTCCACGTCTGCAGGAGCAGCGCGCAGGCTGACCTCGATCCATGCCACGGCGGGGGGAGTAGCCACCGCTAGCCGAACGCGTCGCGGATACGGCCCAGGATGGAACCACCGGTGTCCGCCGGTATGACCGGCGTACCGAGCGACTCCGCGAGGCGGGCCAACAACTCACGCTGCTCATCGCTGAGCTTCGTCGGCGTGACCACGTTCACGTGCACCAACAGGTCGCCGCGACCGTCGTCGCGCAAGTGTGGAACGCCCCGCCCACGCACCACGGACACATGGCCGTGCTGCGTGCCGGCGTCGATCTTCAGCATCACCGGGTCGCCATCGATTGTCGGCACCTCGACAGTCGAGCCAAGCGCGGCCTGCGCCACGTTCAGCGGCAGCTCGTAGATCAGCGCGTCGTCCTCACGCGCGAAGACCGTGTGCGGCTGCACGCGCACCAACACGTAGAGGTTGCCGGAGGGGCCACCGCGGGAGCCCGCGTCACCCTCGTTGGAGATACGGATCTGCGCACCGTCGTCGATGCCGCCGGGGACGCGCACAGTGCGCTTCACCGTCGCTCGCCGCGCGCCACGACCGCGACAGGAGCCGCACGGGTCGGTGATGATCTCGCCCTCGCCGCTGCATCGCTCGCAGGTAGCGACGTTCACGAATTGGCCGAAGAGCGACTGCTGCACGCGGCGCACCTCGCCCTGGCCGTGGCACTCCGGGCATTGCGTCGCGCGGCTGTTCGGCATGGAGCCGGTGCCTTTGCAGTCCACGCAACGCTCGACGCGCTCGAACTCCAGCTCGCGCTCCGCGCCGAAGACCGCCTGCGCGAACTCCACGGTGAGCGTGGTGCGCAGGTCAGCGCCGCGCTGCGGTCCCGCGCGCCGGGAGGCGGTGCCACGGAAGAATGCGTCGAAGATGTCCCCGAAGCCGCCGTACCCATCGAAGCCGTTGAAGCCTTGCTGCCCGTTCCCGCTGCCGACCCCGGCCATCCCGAAGCGGTCGTACGCGGAGCGCTTCTCCGGGTCGGAGAGCACCTCGTACGCGGCGGCGACGGCTTTGAATTTGTCCTCGGCGCCCTCGTCCTTGTTGCGGTCGGGGTGGAACTCCATCGCCAGACGTCGAAAGGCGCGCTTCACGTCCTCTTGCGAGGCGTCGCGCGAGAGGCCCATCACCTCGTAGAGATCGTGTTGTGCGTTCGTCATCGGTGTCCAGAGATTCTAGCAAGCCGCTCGGCTTGTCGCCCGCAATGTCCCTGAGATCGTGTCGGGGTGACCCCGAGTTCACGCAAGGAGCCCCGGGCTCAACACCCGGGGCTCCTCCAACCCATTCCCTCAAGACAGCAAAGCGGGTGTACGCCGTTACGCGCCACACGCGTTACACCTCGCGGAACTCGCCCTCCACGGTGGAGCCGTCGCCGCCCGCCGATGCGCCGCCGGCAGCGGTGCCCGCGGGCTCACCCTCCGGCCCCGATGCCCCGGCAGCGCCGTAGACGGCCTGCCCAATCTCCTGCATGCGCTGCGAGAGCTCCTCGGTGGCCTCGCGGATCAGATCCGCGTCGCCACTGTCGAGCACGGCACGAACCGCGGCAACCGCAGCCTCCACGCGCTGCTTCAGGTCGTCCGAGATCTTGTCCGCGTTGTCACGCAGCGTCTTCTCCGCCGAGTAGGCGAGTGAATCGCCGGAGTTGCGCATCTCCACTGCGTCGCGGCGCTTCGCATCTTCGCTGGCGTGGGCTTCCGCTTCGCGGCGCAACTTCTCGACCTCGTCCTTGGAGAGGCCGGACGCGGGCTGGATGCTGATGTGCTGCTCCTTGGCCGTCGCCTTATCGCGCGCAAGCACCGTCACCATGCCGTTGGCATCGATGTTGAACTCCACCTCCACCTGCGGGACGCCACGCGGTGCGGGCAGGATGCCATCCAGGATAAAGCGCGCGAGCGACTTGTTGTCGCCGGCCATCGAGCGCTCGCCCTGCAACACGTGGATCTCCACCGACGGCTGATTGTCGGCAGCAGTCGAGAACACCTGCTTGGCGCTGGTCGGAATGGTGGTGTTGCGCTCGATCAGCGCGGTCATCACACCGCCCAGCGTCTCGATGCCGAGGGTCAGCGGGGTGACGTCCAGCAGGAGGACGTCCTTCACCTCGCCACGCAGCACGCCGGCCTGGATCGCCGCGCCAATCGCGACCACCTCGTCCGGGTTCACGCCGCGGTGTGGCTCCTTGCCGCAGAACTCCTGCACCTTCTGCTGCACCAGCGGCATGCGCGTCATCCCGCCGACCAGCACCACCTCGTCGATCTGTGCGGCGCTCAGCCCGGCGTCTTCCAGCGCCTTCTGGCACGGCCCGAGCGAGCGCGTGACGAGGTCGCCTACCAACTGCTCGAACCGAGAGCGGGTGATGGAGATGGCCATGTGCTTCGGGCCGGTAGCATCAGCGGTGATGAAGGGAAGGTTCACTTCCGTCTGCTGCGCGGCGGAGAGCTCGATCTTCGCCTTCTCTGCGGCTTCCTTCAGGCGCTGCAGCGCCATGCGGTCCTGCGCGAGGTCGATCCCCTGCTCGCGCTTGAACTCCCCGATGAGGAAGTTGATCAGCACGTTGTCGAAGTCATCACCACCGAGGAACGTGTCGCCATTGGTGGACTTCACCTGGAAGGTGCCCTCGCCCAACTCCAGCACGGAGATGTCGAAGGTGCCGCCGCCGAGGTCGTAGACGGAGATCACCTCGTCGGCGCGCTTGTCGAGGCCGTACGCCAGCGACGCAGCGGTGGGCTCGTTGATGATGCGCAGTACCTCAAGGCCCGCGATACGGCCGGCGTCACGAGTGGCCTGGCGCTGGGCATCGTTGAAGTATGCCGGGACGGTGATGACGGCCTCGGTCACCTCCTCGCCGAGGTATGCCTCGGCGTCGGCCTTCAGCTTCTGCAGGATCATGGCGCTGATCTCCGGCGGCGAGTACTGGCGATCGCCCAGTAGCACCACGGCGTCGCCGTTGGCGGCGCGCTGAATCGCGAACGGCGCCATCGCCGTCAGTTGCTGCACCTCGGCGTCGTCGAACTTGCGACCCATGAGTCGCTTCACGGAGTAAATGGTGTTCTCCGGGTTCGTCACAGCCTGCCGCTTCGCCACAGTGCCGACCAGGCGCTCGCCGGTCTTGCTCACCGCGACGATCGAGGGGGTCGTCCGACCACCCTCGGCGTTCGGGATGACCTGCGGTTCGCCGCCTTCCATCACCGCGACACAGGAGTTCGTCGTCCCGAGGTCGATGCCAATTACCTTCGCCATGCCGTCGCCTGCCTTTTACTCGTCCGCTGCCTGAATCGATCGCGCCGCGCGTGTTCCGCGTGGTGCGTGTTGCTGTCTGTGTGTCGCGCCTACGCGTGCGTATCCGTGCCGGCCGTCCCATTCCCAATCACCACACGCGCGGCCCGGATCACTCGATCGTCGAGTGTGTAGCCCGGCTCCGCAACCGCCACCACCTGGCCCTCCGGCCCGGGAGCGTAGGAGATCGCCTCGTGCTGGGCGGGGTCGAACGGCTGCCCCACCGCGTCGATGGGGCGTACCCCGCTCGCCTCCAGCACGCCGCGAAACTTGCGTTCCACCATGCGCACACCCTCGACCCATCGGTGCTCCGCAATCTCCGCGTCGACGGAGCCAATGGCGCGATCGAGGTCGTCCAGCACCGGGAGGTAGTTGATCACGAGTGCCGCCAGCGTGTAGCGGGCGTACTCCTTGCGCTCTTCATCGGAGCGGCGGCGCAGGTTCTGGTAGTCCGCAACCGCACGCAGATGCTGCTGACGCACGCTCGCCAGCTCGGCCTCCAAGGTGGCCACGTCTACTGGCTCGTTCGCCTCGTCATCCACCTCGAAGCCTGCGTCCGCCTCAGGCGCGGCGCCATCCGTCTGTCCCGTCGTCATTCCCGTCCTCGTACTCTTCGCGCACCCATCGATGGCGTTCATAACGCCCCGGGAGATGCTTGTCTCCGCGCTACCGATGGCCTACGCCGTGTAGCAGTGTGTTGATCAGTCCCGCGACGTACCGCACGCGCGGGATGGTGTATCCGTACCGCATCCGCGTCGGTCCCAGCACAGCGATCGTGCCGACCGGCGCGTCCACGTCGCCGAAGGTGGAAACGACCACACTCCAGTCATGCATCCAATCGTCCGGGTTCTCGCTCCCAATCATGACGCGGGTCGTACCGACGCGCAGTTCGTGCAGCGCCGGCAGCGACTGGGTCAACTCGTAGGCCTGCAGGTGGCGTACCGCCTCCAGCATGCGATCCACCGAGGCGAACTCCGGCTGTTCCAGCGCACATCGCACCCCGTCCACGTACGTCTCCGCAGCGGCACCATGCACGTCAATCAATTCTGCAGTCGCGGCCAGCACGCGTCCGTCATCGATATCCCGCATCTCCTCCGCCACCGCGCGCACCGCTCGCGCATCCGCACCCGCGACGCGAGCGTTGAGCCGCTCCGCGCGAGCCGCCAGGACGCCGCGATCCACCGCGCGGGAGAGCAGCACGACGCGCTGCTGCACCCGGCTGTCGTCCATCACGGCCACCAGCAGCACGGTCTCCTCGTGCAACTCCACCAACTGGACGTGCCGGAGTCGGGCGCTCTGGCTGCGTGGGCGGATGATCACCGCCACGTTGGCCACGGCACCGGCGAGGATGGTCGCAGCGAGCCCGAACCAGTCCTCGGCGCGCGCGGGCGCCTGGTGGAACTGGTGCTCGATGGTGCGCTGCTCCTCGGCACCCACCGGGTGCTCGGCCATCAGCTCCTCAACGTAGACGCGGTACCCACGCTCCAGCGGCACTCGGCCAGCCGAGGTATGCGGCTGCGCGATGTACCCTTCCTCCTCCAGCCGAGCGAGCTCATTCCGGATGGTGGCGGTGGAGAGGTGCAGCCCGTGCCGATCGGCCAGCGCGCGCGACGAAACGGGCGCGGCCGTGTCGATGTACTCGTTGACGACCAATCCCAATATCTCGGCACGACGCCCGTTGAGCACCCGGCCCTCCAGTTAGCACTCTCTGGGAGAGAGTGCTAATGCGAAAAGTCTAGCCTCGAAGGCCCCGACCGGTCAATGCTCCCAGCACCACGCTCGCCTATACTCCGCGCCACAGGAGGGTGCTCTGCCCAACCCACC
>QWRD01000011.1 GCA_003670575.1 Chloroflexota bacterium | reverse complement strand
GCGGCGAGGCGCTGCTGCTGCTGATATTCGATGGGCACTGCGGCGTGTGCGCTCGGTGCGCAGACTGGGTCGAGCAGCACGACGGAGCGCGACGTGTGCGCCTACTGCCCAGCCAGACGCCCGGCCTGCTCGCGGCCTTCAACCTCACCCGCGCCCAAGTCGACCGGGAGGCCGTGGCCCTCGACCGGGACGGTCACGCGTATGCGGGAGCGGCCGCGATTAACCGCGCGTTGCGCGCGATCGGCGGGCGCTGGGCACTGCTGGCAGGCGTGTACGCGATCCCCGGTGTGCGCTGGTGCGAGGACGTCGGATACCGCTGGTTTGCCCGCCATCGCGGGCGCTTCAGCCGCTGGGGCCTGACGCCGTGGTGCGAGCGGCCGGGCGTCCGGTGCGGCCCGGACGAGGCTTAGCGCCACTCCTCGGAAGCTAGATCATGGCCCCCCCCTACTCGGTACCAGGTGGCTCCGTCAGAACTCAGGGCTCAGGGCCTATAAGGCGCCTGGTCCGGTCTTCCCCGCACTTGGTCTCAGATTCGAAACGGGACTGCTTCTTCTTACGTTCCTGACCGAAATCGGGGGCGAGCTCCGAGTTCTGACAGAACGGATCAAGGCTCGAGAAGAGCCGCAAGTTGTTTGATTCGCGGCGCATAGTTTTCGTCGACTAACGACTCGGTCCATGGACGCACCGCTGGGAAGCCGGTGCGAGCGAGGCGGAGCAACGGTCTCGCCTCCTTCGGGTTCCACGACATGTTCGCGAACACTGGGTCGCCGGCCTGCTTTCGCTGTACATCAAAAGGGACTGTGGTCTTCACGAATTCGATGTGCGTCTGCTCACCCAGCACGAAGGGCTGAAGGAACATCACGCCGGATCCAATCGTCTCCACGGTTGTGGCATCAACAGCGCTCGGCACGTACAGCACAAGTTGCACCAGCGGCTCCATGTCGTACACGTGGTAGTGCAGCGCATCGCGCTCGCTGAAGTCGATGGAACTCCCGTCTGACCGGAGGTTGCGCGTCACGTGCGCCGCAACGAGTGTTCGCGTGGAGGCGACGAGTGCGTTATCACCGGCGACGGCTCCAGACATTCCCCGGATTAGCAGTCTCCAACTAGCCCAGTTGTTTGAGTACCTACCAGCTGTCGGTTTTATGGCCGCATAAAAGTCATCGCCGCGCCGCGCGAGGTTGAGAACCCATCGCTGCCAGCCCGTGCATCTTTCGAGTGACGCGACCGGACACATTAGGTCGACCGCCTGGATCATCGGAATCAGGTAGCTGTCGTTGATAGGGTTTCCGGTCGATCGGTACGTGCGCGACCAGACATCCAACCCCTCACCCGCTCGCTGGGTGCACAGAGTAGCGAGCGCCGTGTCGGCGACCCGAGCGCACATGGCCCACACATAGATGTCGTGGATCGACTTGAGTGCTGTATCGGAGGCCTGAAAGCGAGGATCAGAGAAGATAATCCCCTCACGCTCGATCGCCGTGACGACGGATACAGGTTTCCCGAGGCTCTGCTCGGCGACCTCGAGAATGCGGCGCGTTTGTCGGCGCAGATCGGTAGTGCCTTGGCCGAGAGCCAAGCTTCTCAACTCTGTATCTGTACGGGGTGAGCCTCCGATTCCCATTCCCCAGTTCAGACGGCCGAGCGCAGCAGTTGTTGTAGCAGGGCTTGGTGTGGCTGTTGCTGTTGGAGTGCGTACGAGGGTCACAGTTGTCGTCGCCGCCGCCCCGGCTGTTTGGGCCGCAGCGGATGTCGCGGTAGCAGCCGACGCGGCCTGCAGGCGTGTATCCGTTACCATCGGCGTCTCCGCCTTGTTACTGCTGCACCCAACAGCGAGCACGAGCATCACGTCGGCAGCGAAGATGGGGAGGCGGCGGCGTAGGTTCACGCCCCGCACTCTACAGCGCGGCTCAGGGGCAGCGGGGGTGGCAGCGGCGAGCCCTGAGTTCTGACAGAACCGGCAATCCGGACCTAAATAATCGGCCTAGACGCCAGCGGATACCTCTCGGCGATCCTCGGAACTAAGGGTCGGGGGTTCGAATCCCTCTCGGCGTACCACTCTTCCGACTCCGCAAGCCGTAGCCCAAGGGCAGCGCTACTGCAGCGCGCGGAGGCGGGGTGAGAGCGTCCAGACGCCGATGGTCACCACCACGAGCAGCATCGCGAGGCTGCCGATCGACCACTCAATGCCAATGTAGTCTGTAGCGACGCCCGCGACGAAGACGCTGACACTCGTCAATCCGAACTCCATCATGTAGATCGCCATCACGCGACCGCGGTACGCATCCTCCACGTAGTGCTGGAGCAACGTGCTGGAGAGCGTCTGGCGCCCGGCCTGGCCGAGCCCGACGAAGGCCATCGCCGCTAGCGACAGCAGCCAGTTGGTTGAGAAGGCGAACACGACGAGCGCTATGCCAAGGACGAGGCTGCTGACGAGCAGCATGGTGCCCCGGTGCTTGTTGGGCAACGACGCGAGCACCAGCGAACACACGATCGCGCCGATCCCGGAGACGCTGACAAGGATCCCCATCCCTGCCGCGCCCACCTTCAGGATGTCCTCCGTGAAGATCGGAAGCAGCATCATGTACGGCATCGAGCAGAGCACCACGAACAGGGTGAAGACGAGGATCAGTGCGATAGTCGGCTCACGAAGCGCGTACTGGAAGCCGCCGGCGACGTCGCTGATCGCGCGCGTCGGCTGCGCCTGCCGCACGACCGGCGTCTCCGGCAGGCCGAGCGCAAAGAGGCTAGCTATGACGAAGAGCGCCGTCATGATGAAGTACACGGACTGGTAGCCCCACCCCACGATGGCGTAGCCGGCCAGTGCCGGTGCCGTGAAGCGCAGCACGTTCATGCCGAGGTTGTTGAGCGCCATGGCGTTCATAATTTGCTCGCGACTGACGAGCTCCGGGATGATGGACTGTCGTGCGGGCAGGATCACCCCCTGCACGATGCCCTTGAAGGCCCCGGCGACCACCAGGATCCAAACCGCCAGCGTCGGATTGCCGGAGCCGACGAACCCCATTGCGATCGCCACGGCGATCGCACCGGCGATCACGGCGTTCGACGCCATCCCCAAGATCATGATCTGCTTCTTAGGAATCCGGTCGGCCATCACTCCGCCCATGAACGAGGAGAAGAGCATCGGTAGCGACTGAGCGAGCGCCATGACGCCGAGGATCGTGCCGGAGCCGGTGATGTCGTAGACGAGGATGCCGCGCGCGACCATCTCGATCTGCATCGCGGCCATCTGCCCGATCATCGAACCGTAGAACCACTGGAACGAGGGCACTCCGAGCGACGAGAACGTGTGGACGTTTTGCCATCCGCCGTCCCCACCTGATTCGGGATCGGCCAGTACGACCTCAGTGCGGGTGGGAAGGAGGCGGCGTAGGTTCATGCCCCGCATCGTATACCGCGGCTCAGTGGCGGGGGCACGCCTATACCGTGCAACTGAGGTCGACCGGCGCGCACCGGATTGGATTCCCGCAAGCGGAACTGCCGGAGCGCACGGTGACTGTCCATACCGCTGAGTAATCGGCTGCGCGCCGACCGCGGGCCTGCTGCCTGAGCCCGAACGGATGGACATCCGCCCGGAGATCCCCAGTCAATTTCGTCAAGGCGCAGGGAGGCGGTCGAGAGGATCCGCTATCACCGGATCGTCCACGGGGTCGCGGATCCCTGAGCCGTGATGCCGCACCCTCCCAAACACCTTCACGGCTGGTAGCATCGCTCCGTGGAGCACCCCGAATCGGACGAGCGGATTGCGCGGCTGCTCCGCGAGGGGCCAGCCGCCATCCCCTTTGTCGAACTACCCGGCGGCCTCATGACCATGGGCTCGCACGACCGCCACGACGAAGAGCCGATCCGGCTCGTACGGGTCCGCGCCTTCGCCGTGGCTCTGACACCTGTGACGAATGCTGAGTACGCTTGCTTTCTTGAAGCGACCGGCCATGAACCGCCCGGGTTCTGGGGCGATCCCCGCTTCACCACGCCCGACTGTCCTGTAGTTGGCGTTTCTTGGCTCGATGCGGTGGATTACTGCGCCTGGCTCAGCGAGGTGACGGGATACGCCTGCCGGCTACCCACCGAGGCGGAGCGCGAGTACGCCGCGCGCGGGGGCGTCGATGGGATGCGCTACCACTGGGGCGACGAGCCCTGGGCGGAGGACGTGCACGCCTTCGGGGCGGCTGGCGGCGACCGCCCACACGCCGTTGGGTCGTCGCCGCCGAATGGCTACGGGCTCTATCACATGGGCGACAACGTCCACGAGTGGTGCAGCGACTGGTACGCGGCGGACGGCTACGCCCGTGATACTGCTGCGGCGGGTCAGGCCGTCGACGACCCGCGCGGTCCTGCGGGAGGGGTCCGGCGCGCGTCGCGGGGGGGATCGTGGCGGCACCGCATCAAGGTGGCGCGGATCTCCGCGCGCTCCTCGCTCGCCCCGGAGCGACGCTACAACGACTACGGGATGCGCGTGTATGCCGAGCCTCAGCGCGGCTGATCGATCGTGGACTGGGATGTGTGGGGCACCGCCTATCTGCGACGGGGGTTCAAGAATCGAAACGGGGCGGCGTCGGATGGCCCACGATCGCGGAATCGCGGAATCGTGGCGCACGCCTCTCGACTGCGAGCGCTGGCACGCCAACCGAGGACGGTAGGGATTATGCCCGACGGGTGAGTCCGCGTAGGTGGGTGATTGGGCGGGCCAAGCCGCAACTAACGGAGCGCAAGGTGCACCGCCGGGGGGGGGGGGGAGCCATGGACGTAGCGGCTTGCCCAGAGCGCCAACGTTCCCGCCATCCACGAGCCACACATGGTGGCACGACCAACAGGGGTCTCAGTTCTCTTCTGATTATCAGGCCCACCGCGACACGAGACACGATACCTGCGCGTGCGCCCCCGCGGGCCTGTGCGAGCAGCATCGCCCTCCGGTACCATGCATCGTGTGGAGAACCTACGGCAGACGTGTCGGGTCGTGCGCCGCGTCGCACTGCACTACGTCGGCGGCGCAGATGAGGCACTCGACCGGCCTGCCCATGTCCGATCCGCGAGCGGGCTCACCTGGCTCGGCCACCAGCTTGCAGCGGTTTCGGACGATGCGAGTTTCGTCGGGCTCGTCGACCCCGCGTCAGGGCGCACCCAGCCGATCACCATTCCTCACTCGCCCGCGCAGCGGCGCCAGTTCGATACCCGTCGCGGCAACAAGGCCGATAAGCTCGATCTCGAGTGCATCATCTCCGTCGGGGGCCGGCTAGTGGCGTTCGGATCCGATAGCGGCCTCGCCGTGCGCCGGCAGATTGTGGTCATCGACAACGAGACTCTGCAGCCGCGGGTCGTGGCGCTACCGCGTCTCTACAAGGCGCTCCGGCAGCCCGTGCTCGGCCGTGGTGTTCTGAACCTCGAAGGGGCAGCGGTCTTGGGCGACACGCTTGTCCTCGGCAATCGTGGCGGCGACCTCGGCGACGATGCCGTACCGACGATGGACGCGGTCGCCACGCTCCCGCTGAGCTCGCTCCTGCGGCTGTTAGACGATCCCAATGGGGCTCCGCTGCCATCGATCGAATGGCATCCCTTGTGGCTCGGGCACCTCGACGGTAAGCCCCTACATCTGACCGAGCTCGAGGCCATCGGCGATGAGCTCGCCTTCGCCGCAACCGCCGAGGCGACGGCGAGTGCCTACGATGATGGCCAGGTCACCGGGAGCGTGGTCGGCCGGATCCGGGCCGTTCTTGGTAGCTACCGGGTCGAATGGTGCCGCGTGATCGACCAGCACGACGCGCCGCTCGTGGCGAAGCTCGAGGGCCTCGTCTTCGACGCAAGCACCGGAAACATGCTGGCCACTGTGGACGCGGACGACCCCGAACGACCTTCCGAGCTGCTCGAGCTGGCGATGGAACGCTCGTGACTGTCGCGGGGTAAGTCAATCGATGGCTAGGGCGTAACTGGGCGACGCCCGCCGACGATGGGGCAATCGTGTGTCCCCGAAGCGGCCAGGTCAGCTGCGCCACGAGGGGCTCGAACGGGCGACGGATTCGGCTGCGACCCTCTGCCTCGAAAGCAGGTGGTGGACGCTGGGCCCCGCGCAGTCGGCAGAGTTCCTGGGTGGGTATGCGCACCTAAAGCAGTCCATCAAGAGGTGTCGGCAGCACTAATAGAACGTGAAGCGGCGGCTCCCGAGGTACGAAGAAGTCCGTCACGGGCGGGCTTCTTGCTCGATCCAAATTTGGAGCGGGAGACCGGATTCGAACCGGCGACCCTCTGCTTGGGAAGCACTATCCCATATGCGCTGTGCTACAGACGTGGGAACAAAGCGAAATTTTGTCCAGTTATATGCTCTTGCGCAGCGTTGTTTGCTGGGTGTTGTTGGCGGCGAGCCCTGAGTTCTGACAGAACTACCTCCGTCCCCGCTGCCGCCCCGGCGCTAGCGCATCGAATGAGCCGCCAGCGTCGATGGTGGTAGCGACTCGACGAGCGGTGCCTCACCCAGCGTAATGACGTGCGTAATTAACAGCGCGTCGACCGCCTCGCGGCGACGGACACCGAGTTCCAGTACGCGCATCCAAGTCCCACGCGCCGGTACCTCGTACGTCTGGTTCCGTCAGAACTCAGGGCCCATGGCCTATAAGGCGCCTGATCCGGTCTTCCCGTCACTTGGTCTCAGATTCGAAACGCGGCTGCGTCTCCTCACGTTCCTGGCCGAACTCGGGGCCGAGCCCTGAGTTCTGACGGAACCGACTCAGGGCACATAGAGGCGCCGAAGATCCGTCCGGCACCTCTATGTGCGGCTAGCCACGGTTGTTGTAGGAATTCGACTGCCCTACAAGTATAATTCCGGCGCCCCCGACCACCGAGGTTCACGAGGGCACATCAACTGCACGAGAGGAGATGCCAGATGACTCGACCCCTCGAAGGGCTCCGGGTGGTTGATTTCACGTGGGTTCGCGCCGGACCGTGGGCGGCGAGGTGGCTCGCCCTGCTGGGCGCCGACGTGATCAAGGTGGAGTGGCCTGACCCGGCCATCGGCGGCTCCACCGGGCGCGTGGTTCGCGACGTCCCCGGCATGGGCTCCACGCCTGACGGCATCCCGCGGTCGATGAACTCGGACGGCCACTTCAACGACATGCACGCGATGAAGCGCAGCGTGACCATGAACCTGCGCTCGCCGCTCGGCCTCGATCTCGCCAAGAAGTTGATCTCGCAAGCGGACATCGTGATCGAGAACTTCAGCGCCGGCGTGTTGAAGTCGTGGGGGCTCTCGTTCCCGGAGATGCAGGCGCTCAAGCCGGACATCATCTACGTCTCCATGGCGGGCTACGGCCACACCGGCCCGCGGGCCCACTTCCAGACCATGGGCCCATCCGTGCAGGCGCTTTCCGGCCTGACGTATATCTCCGGCGTTCCCGATAAGCCACCGGCGGGCTGGGGTTGGTCCTACATGGACGACACCGGCGGCATGTATGGCGCGATTGGCGCAATGACCGCGCTGCAGCACCGGACACGAACCGGCGAGGGCCAACACGTCGACCTCTCTCAGGTGGCCGCGGCGATGACGCTGCTGGGACCGGCGCTGATCGACCTCACCGTGAACGGTCGAGGCTCCCGCCGCGAGGGCTTCCCGCCCGGCGACCGCAGCGTGTGGCCCGGAACCCCGAAGGTGAACAACTACCGCGGACCGATCTGCGCGCCGCACAACTCGTACCGGGCGCTCGGCGGCGGGCACAACGACTGGGTGGCTATCGTCTGCCAGACGGACGCGCAGTGGCAGAAGTTGAAGCAGGCCATGGGCAACCCCGCCTGGGCCGATGCGCGCTTCGACACCCTCGATGGGCGCCTCGACCACCAGGAGGAGATGGATGAGCACATCCAGGCCTGGGCCGAGCACACGGAGAAGTACGCGCTGACCGACATGCTGCAGACCGCAGGAGTGCCCGCGATGGCAGTCCAAAGCAGCGAGGACCGCGTGGAGCATGACCCGCAGCTGCGCGCTCGCGGCATGTACGAGGAAGCGTCGCACCCGATCCTCGGCAGCTGGCCAATCCAGCACGCGCCGTGGCAAATGTCGAAGACACCCACGCCGGTAGATCGCGGCGCCCCGATCTGTGGGGAGCACAACATCGAAATCCTCTGTGGGATGCTGGGTCTGACCCGTGACGAAGTCCGCGAGGGGTATGCGAACAACACCCTCTGGCCGAAGTCCGTTCCGGTCGAGCCGTACCTCATCGAGGCACTCGAGACGGAGAAGGTCGGCTAACCGACTGATCCGACTGCGATGACGGCGGCCTGCTCTCTCGCGAGCCGGCCGCTCTGGAGGCAGATGTCCATGACGACTCAGCAATCCGCAGCCGCCGGTTCGTTGGCCGGTGTGCGCGTCCTTGAACTCTCAAACAGCATCGGTCAGTGGTGCGGCAAGCTCATGGCCGACTTCGGCGCGGACGTGGTCAAGATCGAGCCGCCAGCAGGGGTGGCCGAGCGTCAGATCGGCCCGTTCTACAAGGATGTCGAGGACCCCAACCGCTCGCTCTACTTCTGGCACTACAACACCAGCAAGAAGTCCGTCACCCTCGACCTCACGCAGGAAGAAGGGCGCGAACTGTTCCGTCGACTCGCGCGGACGGCCGACGTCATCCTGGAGACGATGCCCCCCGGTGCGCTCGCCGCGCTGGGCCTCGGCTACGAGTCGCTGGCAGCGGAGAACCCGGGCCTGATCATGTGCTCGCTCACGGACTTCGGGCAGGAAGGCCCGTGGGCCGGATACCAGATGACAGACATGCTGCACCTCGCCGCAGGCGGACAGATGGCCGCCTGCGGGTATGACGAGGTCGATGACCCGGAGCGACGCCCAATCGCGCCCGGCGGCGGCAACGGCTACCACATGGGCGCGCACTACGCGTACATCGCCACCATGGCCGCGCTCTACTACCGCTCCGTGAGCGGGGAGGGCCAGCACCTCGACGTCTCAGCGCACGACTCGGCAGCGCTGACCACCGAGATGCACGTGCCGAACTGGATTTACACCCACCAGGTGGTGCAGCGACAAACCGGTCGCCATGCGGGCGTCCGGCCCACAGCACCCTCACAGATCCCCACTGGCGACGGTCGGTACGTGAACATGGGCGGCGGCCTCAGCTCCTCCTTCCGCGCGTTCGTGGAGGTGATGGCGGAGGCAGGTCAGGCGGGCGACCTAGAGGACTTCA
The DNA here is from genome assembly GCA_003670575.1 of Chloroflexota bacterium. Taxonomy (GTDB): domain Bacteria; phylum Chloroflexota; class Dehalococcoidia; order UBA2979; family UBA2979; genus RH-chloro-G1. The sequence goes on along the minus strand of QWRD01000011.1, from coordinate 21,124 downwards.
AGTACCTCGACCCAGAGGTCATGCAGGCGAACACGGACCACATTCGCGGCCAGATCGCCGCGTTCGTGAAGACCGTCCCCGCCGAGGTGTCCTTCGTCGCCGCGCAGGAGATCGCCGGGATGCCGTGGGGCGTCGTGCGCGCGCCTGATGACTTGCTGGAGGACGTGCACTTCCGGGAGCGCGGCTTCTTCATCGATGTGGAGCACCCGGAGCTGGGCGAGACGTTCACCTACCCGGGAGCCGGAGCCGTGTTCAGCGCCACCCCGCAGAACATCTATCGACGTGCACCGCTGATTGGCGAGGACAACGCGGACGTGCTCGGCTCGGTCGGCATCGATGCCGCGCGGCTCGCGCAGTTGCGCGCCGCGGGAGTGGTGTAGCACCTCAGCAACACGCACCCGACGTTCGCACGATCGAGGGGGAGGCCCGCCGCAAGGCGGGCTTCTCCGTTCCCCGCGAGCACGAGCGCGTCCAACACGGGGCTCAAGATGCTCGTCGACCGATCGCGACCGAGTCCGTTCAGGACGCTCGCGAGTGCAATCGACTCATGCGGGAAGCCCGGCGGGGAACTAGGACGCCTCGGACGGCGAGTTTCGTCGCGGCGTTCGGAGGCCGGCGGACACCTCGTGCAGGTGGCTCAAGATGGCGCGGATCGAACCGGTCGCGCTCTCCTCGACGTACGGCAAGCCGTTTTGCGCGCAGTACTCGCGAACCATCGGTTGCGCGCGGTGCAGGTTGTTTCGCGGCATAGTGGGAAAGAGGTGGTGCTCGATCTGGTAGTTGAGGCCACCGTACACAAAGTCGGTGATGGGATGGCCGTACACGTTTCGACTGGACAGCACCTGCATGGTCGCGAAGTCAGGCTCCTCGTCGCGGCCGAACATGACCATGCCCTTGTGATTCGGCGCAAACACAATGCCGTTGTACAGCCCGGCCACGCCCATCTGCACCATGAAGCTGGCGATCGCCATCAACCATCCAAGATGGGCCAGCAAGACCACGTACAGCGCGACATGTGCAATGAGCGCGGTAGCCTCCCACACGCGGTGAGCGGGCCGCTCACGGAAGGCATGATCGAACGCCATCAGTTGCATGTTGACCGCTTGCAGCGTGGAGAACGGGAAGAACAGGTACGCCTGTCGCGCCAGCAGCCAGTGCAGCGCCGGGCGCTTCTCCGCGAGCTGCTCCTCGGAGAAGGCGAGGACCGGGAAATCGATGTCGGGGTCGGATCCGACGCGGTTTGGGTTGCCGTGATGTGCGTTGTGCTTCGATGACCACCACGAATAGCTCACACCGAGCAGGAAGTCGCCGAGCGCCACCCCGAACAGGCTGACGAGCGCGCGCTTGCGGACCACCTGTCGATGCTGCAGATCGTGCCCGAGCATCGCGACCTGGGTGAACATGACCCCCTGCACGGCCGCCACAGCCAGACTCATCCAGCCGTCGACCTGGTACGTCAGGGCGAACAGGATCGCGAGCACGCCGAGGGTCAGCGTGATCTTCAACGCGTAGTAGCGCGGCTGCAGATCCAACAGCCCCGCGGCGCGGATACGCTGCTTCAACTCGGGATACGTGTCGAGGCGCCGGTAGGCTTCCCCCGCGGAGTTCACGTCGTTGGTAGGTGGCACGGGTTGTCCCTCGTGTATGCCGACTGGTGGCGGTCGGTTGACCGCTCCGTAGGTCGCGGGCGGGTTACTGCGCCTCGCAGTATATCTGGCTTGGCGTGCCGGCGTGCTGAACCACGGCGGAGCCGCAGTGTCGGCTCAGGCCTCGACGAGCGCGAGCACCTCGCGGCTGGAGACCCGGCGACTACGCTGGATCGGTCGACCCGACGACCACCGCGTAGGCGACCGGCCCAGTCCACTCGATAAACGGCACGCCGCAGGATGGGCAGCCCATCACACCATCACGCCGTTCTGGGACGCGGCTCTTCTTGACCACGTGCTGTGCCCCGCAGCCGTGGCACTCGAGTCTCCCGCTATCGGGGCGATGATGAACCATTCGACTGAGCCTCCGCCTACCGCAACGCTGCGACCGAGGATTCCGGAGAGCGCGCCGCAGCCTGATCACGCCTCGCTCGCTCAACATCATACTCACCCGCCCCAGCAGCGCGCGACGCGCCGAGCGTTTGACACCATCCAGAAGACCGCCGCGGCCCTCCGAGGCCAATCGCATCGTCGGGCTCGGGATCGGCCGCGCATCGATCCGCCGGTGTCCGTCCCGAGCCCAACGAAGAGCCACAGGCGCCCCGAGGTGAGCAAACCGGCATCACACACGGCGTTGATGCCCACGATGCTCGCCGTCGTCAGGTCGAACTGCCTCGGGTGCGCGAGACCGACGCCGCATGCGTTCCGACAAGGTGTGCGTCGCCCGCGCACTCCATCTATATTCGTCGTACGCACGAACATCCGTCGCACGATCGGATCACTGTCCGTTCACTCACCGGAAGAAGGTCCGCGACCCGATGCCGACCACCGACGATGGCAGCCTGTACGGCCAGCGCGCTGCGGGGGTCTACGACGAGGATACGCCGGCCTGCGACGAGCGCATGATCGATGCGCTCGCGATGCTTGCCAGTGGCGGTCGCGTGCTGGAGTTGGGTATCGGCACCGGCCGAGTCGCGCTCCCACTCGCCGCTCGCGGCCTACCCGTCGAGGGCATCGACATCTCGCCGGAGATGGTCGACCAACTGCGCGCGAAGCCTGGTGGCGCGGACATCAAGGTCACGATGGGCTCGTTCGCCGACGTGTCAGTGGTCGGGCGCTTCGACCTGGTGTACGTCGTGTTCAATACCTTCTATATGCTGCGCACGCGCGAGGAACAGATGCGCTGTGTTCAGCGCGTTGCGGAGCATCTCTCTCCCGGCGGCTCGTTCGTCCTCGAGGGGTTTCTGCTCAACCAACACGAGTACCCCACCACCCGGCGGGGCGTAAAGACGCGAGCGCACAGCGATGCCACACGCAGCGAGGCCACCCAGCGCCCGCACGAGACTCAGAACATCACGTTGGACTACGCGGGAGTCGGCATCGGCGGCGTCCGTCGGTTCCCGCTAGACCTGCGAGTGCCATCGCCGTCGGAACTCGACCTCATGGCGAGGTCTGCGGGTCTGCGACTCAGCACTCGTTGGTCAGACTGGGACGCGGAACCGTTCACGGAGCAGGCCACAAAACACGTATCGATCTACACGGCGGCACGCCCGCCGCACGGGAGTTCCGCGCGACGTTAGGCCGTTGGTGTGGCGGACTAGGTGAGGTGCTTCTCGAAGAAGTCCCAGACCCTGCTCCAGCCGTCCATCGCCTGCTCCTGACGGTAGCTCGGACGGTCGTAGCACAGGAAGGCGTGCCCCGCGCCATCGTATCGATGGAACTCGTAGTCCTTGCCCGCGGCCTGCAGCGCCGCCTCCATCGTGTTCACCATCTCCGGGTTCGGGTTCGCATCGTCGTTGCCGAACAGGCCGAGCAACGGCGCCGTCAACGCGGCGGTATTGTCGACGAGGCTCGTCGGCCGCATCGGCGTCCGCTCTTCGGGCGTGAGCACCACACCGCCGCCCCACAGGTCGACGACGGCGTTGACCTCGTCCGGAATCGATGTGCCCACCAGGAACGCCTGCCGGCCACCGGAGCACGGGCCGATGACGCCGACCTTGCCGTTGTGTCCATCGATCGTGCGGATGTGGTTGATGGCGCCTTGAATGTCGCCGACCACCTGATCATCGGCGACCCCGCCGGCCGCGGTTCGCCGTGCCGCGACCTCCTCCACGGTGCCCGGACCGAAGCGGTGGTAGAGATGCGGCATGACCGTGATGTAGCCCTTGCGAGCGAACTTCAGCGCGACCTCGTGGCTCCAGTCGTCGAAGCCCGGACCGTGGTGGATGAATACCACCGCACCGTGCGGCCCCGGCGTTATGGGGCGTGCGACGTAGGCGCCGATCGAGTCGCCGTTCGCGCCGGCGATAGTAATGGCCTCAGCGACGGTGGCGTCGGCCTGGTCGGTTCGGAATGGGGTTGGCATGTGACAGCATCCTCCGCACTCATCGCAGGCCGAGGGGGCCGCGCGCGCCTGAGACGATACGCCGTTCGGCGACGTTCGCAATCGCCGCCCGGTCGCGCGATCGAGGCATACGGGCGGGCAGCGAGCGGCGCGATCACCCACCTCGCGAGGTGGCGACGCGTAGCGCTCCGAACAACCGCCGCAAGCTCCGAGAACGCCTCCCACGCCACGATCGGCAGTCCAATGCGACAATGCGACGTCCACGCTGTCTCGAAGGAGTTGCGATGTCCGAGTCGGCCGTCCCCACCACCGAGCAGGAACCGCCGTTGCCTCGGTTCGGCGCACTGGGTTACGCAAACTACCGGCAGTTCTGGCTGGCCAACGTTGCGCGGGTCTTCGGCCTCCAGTTCCGGTTCATCGGAGCAGGGTGGCTCACCCACCTGCTGACGCCATCCCCGGTTTGGCTGGGCATCGTTGGCCTTGCGGCGGCGATCCCCACGATTGTGCTGTCCGTTCCGGCCGGAACACTGGCGGATCGCTTCGACAATCGGAAGCTGCTGGTGTGGTCGCAGGCCCTCACGGCGCTCTGCATGTTCGCGATGGCGTTCCTGGTGGTCGCCGAGTTGGCGACCGTCGCGATCGTGGTGATCTGGTCGGTGATCGTCGGCGCGCTCCTCGCGCTGGGCACCCCAGCGCAGAACGCGATCCTCCCGCGGCTGATCGAGATGCGAGCCACCGCCAGCGCGGTGGCGTACATGAGCGCGATTTGGAATGTCATGCGCATCGTTGGTCCGGCGGGGGCGGGACTACTGATCTCCATCATCGGACCAGGTCAGGCCTTCACGGTCACCGGGCTGGCATTCGCGGTCTCCGTTGTGCTGCTCATGCGGCTGCGGCTGGAGCCGATCGCTGCGCGCACGACACAGTCCGGCGGGGGAATGCTTGAGGGGTTCCGTTTCGTCTTCGGCAACCGTCTGTTCTTCGCGACGATCGGACTCTCGTTCTTCACGTCGCTGTTCGGGATGTCGTACGTGGTTCTGCTGCCCGCCTTCACGGTGATCCTGCACACGGACGCGCGAGGCTTCGGATGGATGGAGGCAGCGGCCGGCCTGGGCTCGTTGCTTGGAACGGTGGCAATAGTCCGGCTGCGTCAGGGGATTCCGCAGGGGCCGGTCATGCTGGTATCCGCCGCGCTGTTCGGCGTGCTCATCGCGCTGTTCACGGCCGCGACCACGCTGCCCATCGCGATGCTGTTCCTGTTCCTCGGCGGCGTGGCGTCGTCGCTCTACCTCAACCTCGGCATGACGGCGTTACAGCTCCAAGTGCCGAACGCGCTCCGAGGCCGCGTCATGGGCATCTGGAGCATGACGTACTTCCTCGCCGCGGCGGGTGGATTGCCGGCCGCGATGGTGGCCACCTGGATTGGGACGCCGGCGGCGGTCGCGCTGGGGGCGCTCTCGGTCACCGCGTTCGCGATCCTGTTGCTGGTGTTCGTTCCCTCGTTGCGGGCACCGGGGAGCATGGACGCTCCGCTCGTGACCGCGGCGCGAGGGAGCTCCTAGCCCGCGCGACCAACCCCGCATCCAAGGGGATGCAGACCGTCGCGAATCAGCACCGATCACGTGTCCTGAAGCGGCTAGCGCCCCTCGAGCGCCGACCTCGCGGGCGGAGCAGGCGCAGCGACCGCAGTGCTGCGCGCTGCGGGCTCGGCGGACTGCGGCGGGCGAGGTCGCTTCGCGGCCATGAAGAAGCCGGAGCCGAGCAGCGCGCCGATTGCCAGCACGGTGAACCCGGCGCGATAGTCGCCGGTGCGGTCCGCCAACATGCCTGCGACGATCGGCCCGACGGTGTTCCCCACCGTCACGATCATCGTTGAGAAGCCCATGATCTTGCCAAAGTGGGTGGTGCCGAAGTAGTCGGCGCGGATCGCCTGCATCAATGGCCCACGCGTCCCCCATGCCCAGCCGTGCATCACCGCAAACGCCGCAACCATCAGCGGGTTGGTGGCGTACGCAAGCAGCAACAACGCGACGGCATGCACCACCATGCACACGGTCGCGATCACGCGCTTGTCGAAGCGGTCACCCAGGATGCCACCGCTGATCTGCCCCACCATCTGCATGGCCGTCATCAGCGCCAAGAACCCGCTCGCCTGCGTGAGCGTGTAGCCGAGGTTCTCCGTCAGGTGCAACGACATGTGCACCATCACCGCCGAGACGATCAGCAACGCCGCGGAATGGCCGAGCGAGATGAACCAGAAGCCGCGTGTGCGCAGGGCCTGCCGTACCGTGAAGTCCTCCGACCCATCGGTGGCGACGGCGCGCGTGGACTGCGCGCTCGCACCCGGACTGGAGTCTCGACCGGTCGCTGGCACGCCATCGGGCGTCTCGCCGTAGAACTCCGGCCGACGACGCATCGACGCAGCGAGGGGGATGCAGGCGGCCCAGATCAGCACCCCAGAAGCGACCGCCGTCGGCCGCCAGCCGAACCGCTCGATGGCCACCACCGTCAGCGGAATCAGCAACCCGCCCATGGCGAAGCCGACCTGCGTGAGCCCCAGCGCCTTGGCTCGATGACGGCTAAACCAGCTGACCAGCGCCACCGTGATCGCCAAGAACCCGCTCAGCGTGGCGCCCACCGCCATGACGAAATAGACGACGTAGAACATCAGCAGCGAATGGATGAACGCGAACGCGATCAGTCCGCTGCCGAGGCAGGCGATGCCCACTATCATCACGTTGCGTGGGCCGAATCGATCCAGCAGGAACCCCACGACAGGGCCCATGATCCCGCTCTCCACACCCGCCATGGAGAACGCGCCGGACAGGGCACTGCGGCTCCACCCGAACTCGTTGCGGAGTACCACCGCGTACGTACCGAATGCCTGATTGAACAGCACGGCGATCACGGCCTGCACAGCCGCGCCGGTTACCACCATCCACCAGCCGTAGAACACGTAACCTCGCGGGCGCAACGCCGCGGTGATCGAGCCTCGCAGGCCGGTGGGGGTCGAGTCGAGGTTCACGGTGCAGCGGCCTCCATCGATGACGAACGTGGACGAGAGTGTACGCGGGTCCGCGGTCAGGAACCCGCCCGCCATCGCGCGGCTGCTCCGATGCTAGTCGAGGTTGCGCACCGACGTGACGAACACCGACGACAGCGCCATCGCGATCACGAGCACGACCGCCATCCCGCCGATCGCGAGCTGCGGCCCGATGGCGCTGGCGAGCAGTCCCACGAAGAACGTGCCGAACTGCACCATGCCGAACTGCATGAACCAGATCGATGCCACTCGACCGCGGTACTCGTCCTCCGAGTACTCCTGGATCAACACCTGCCCGATCGCCATGCGCGTCGACTGCCCGAACCCGAGGAAGATCATGATCGGCAACGATATCCAGTAGATGGTCGATGCTGAGAACGCCACGATGGCGATACCGAGCACCGCGCCGCACATCAACAACATCTTGCCGCGCCCCTTCGGCGCTGATGACGCGACGAACACCGCCCCGCCCATGGCGCCCAGGCCCTGCACGCTTTGCAGAATGCCCTGCTCCAACGCCCCTCGATGCAGCACAGAGGAGACGAACCCGGGCAGCAGCTGCGTATACGGCATCGCGACGATCACGATGAAGAAGTTCACCAGCAGGATGCCGCGGATCGTGCGGTTGGTCGCGACATACCGCATGCCGGCGACCAGGTCGGCGACTCCACCGCCGCCGCGCCGCGGACCACCTCGACCTGGCGCACCGGCGCCGGGGACAAACGCGTACAGCGGGCGCGCGGGCAGCCGCATCGTGAACGAGACCGCGAGGATATACAGCACAGTAATCACCGCGAACACCGAGGACGGGCTGAGCGCGGCGATCAGGAATCCGGCGAATCCAGGCGCGACGAGTTGCATGAACGTCTGCCCGGACGAGTTGATGCCGATCGCGTTCATCAGCCGCTCCCGCGAGACGAGGTCGGAGATCATCGACTGCCGCGACGGCTGCATGATCGCGTTCACGGTGCCCTGCAGGAACGCGCTCAGGAAGAGGTGCCAAAACTCGAGGTGCAGCCCGAACCACCCGGCCGCGAGGATCGCCAGCAACGCGGCGTTCACGGCGTTATAGATCTGGGCGATCTGGATCACGGTCTTCTTCGTCGCCCGGTCCGCGACCACCCCGCCGATAGGCGAGGCGAGCACCGAAGGGAGCGCGTTCGCCAGCGCCATGGTCCCCAGCGCCGCGAACGAGCCGGTGAGGTGGAACACCAGCCAGCCGCGAACGACCAACTGCATGTTCATGCACCCGAACTGGAGCACGTTGCCGAGGTAGAACATGCGGAAGTGCGAGTCGGCCAGCGCACCGAACGTCTTGCCGAGGAATTCTTTCGCGACCGCCTGCGGTGCGCGCGCCGCATCCGGCTCCGGCATCGCGTTGACTGCCGTAGTGACCTCGCGCACCCCGGTGGTGACCGCGAGCACCGCAATCACGGCCAGCACGGCGAAGAGCGGAACCTCCAGGCGGGCCGGGAAGTTTGCCAGCGCGAGCGCAGCCATCACCACGACCAGCATCGCGGCGATCGGGAGTAGCCTTCGGGACGTAGTCACGCGAACGCCCTCCGGCCGATCGACATCATCCACACGGGTGGCAACGCGAACGCGGCACTGCGGCAGCACCGAACCGATCGGTGCCCGGCGTGGCCATTATCACGCTTACGCAAACTTACGGGACATCATACGCACGAGGAACAGCGGTTCGGCAAGCGTCGGCCGGTGCACCCGACCGTCGATCGCCGAGGCTCGCAACGTGCATGTGGCGCGGGCAGGCACGGACGGCGTTGTTGAGCGCTTGCGCCCCCGCCCGTACCTGCCCGTCGACTAGACGGCGCCCGCCTCCCGGAGCGCGGCGAGGTGGGCCCGGTCGACGCCAAGCGCGCCGAAGACGTCCTCGTTGTGCTCGCCGATCAGCGGGGCACGTCGAGATATCTGCCAGGGCGACGCCGAGTAGATACCGGACGCGCCCGGGTACGTGAACGTCTCGCCCAGCTCCGGGTGCGCCACCTCGGTCCAGAACCCACGGTCGTCCCAATGCGGATCCTGCACGATGTCCTCGGGGGCGCGCACGGCGCCCCAGACGAAGCCGCGCTGCTGCGCGCCGTGGTACGCCTGCTCCGAGGTGATGCCTGCGCAGAAGCGCTCCAGTACCTCGCCAATGTGTGACTGACGCTGATCGATGAAAGCGGCATCGGCGTACTGCTCGTCCAGCAGATCTTCCGCGAAACCATGCTGGTCCATCCACTCCGCCAGCACGCGGAGGCGTGGGGGAGCAAAGCGGCCGCCGCCACCACCCGTGGTGATGTACTTGCCATCCTTACAGAGGAACTGGCCACGAGGCGTCGGAATGGGGACGGACTGACGCCCGGTCTGTCGTCGCACGTGCATGCGCGAATAGATCCACATCGGCACCTTCATCTCGGTCGTGAGCGCCGCCGCGCCATGCACTGAGGTGTCGATGTACTGGCCCTTGCCGGAGAACGACCGCCAGATCAGCGCCGTAACAATCGCGATGTACGCGTAGTGCGAGCCCATGTGCCACCCGTTGCCACCACCGGGCGCGATCGGCGGTGCGCCGGGCACGTCCTCGTCGCTGTACCCGCAGGACTCCATCTGCCCGCCCGCGGCGAGGTGGATCAGGTCGGAGCCAAGATAGTCGCGCCACGGCCCGGTCTGACCAAAGTCGGTCAGTGAGCACATGACCAGCCGCGGGTTCAACGCTCGCAACTGTTCGTAGCCGAGACCGAGCGAGGCGAGATAGCCGGGACGGGTGGTCTCCAGCAGTACATCGGCCGTCGCGACCAGCTGGCGGAACAGCGCGCGGCCATCCTCGGTCTCAATGTTCAACGTCACGCCGCGCTTACTGGTGTTGTAGTGCCAGAAATGGAGGCTGCGCTCCGGATGCACCTCCTCGTGGTAGAAGGGGCCGATCTCACGCTCGGGCGCGCCGCCGGGCGGCTCGATCTTGATCACGTCGGCGCCGAGGTCGGCCATCAACTTGCCGCACCATTCGCCTTTGACGTCGGCGAGTTCCAGCACACGCACGTCGCCGAATGGGCCAGCCGAGAATCGTTCCTGCGTCATGATCGCACCGTGCTCTCGTGTCCCGCGCTGTCGTGTCCGGAGGTTCCCTGCGCCGAATGAGCATCCAGCGCAGCCACCAGATATGGCTCGATTGGCACGCTGGCAGGCCAGAACGTGCCGTCCGCGTAGCCCGCGCGAATGTCCTCGATCGAGAAGCCGAGTTTGCCGTTGAGAATCGCGATGTTGTGCTCGCCCACCAGCGGGCCAGCGCGATCGGTCACCGCCGGCGTCTCGGAGAACGTGAACGGCGCGTTCTGCAGCGGGAAGGTGCCGAGCACCGCATGCGGCGCCGGCACATAGGCGTTGCGCGCCTTCAGTTGCGGGTCGTTGTCCACGCGATCCTCGTTCGTCTGGACCGGCGCGGCGCGAACGCCAGCCGCCTGACAGCGATCCATCACCGCGTACTTGTCCTGTTCCTGTGTCCACGCCTCGATGTTGCGGTCGAGGTCGATCTGATGCTCCAGGCGGCCGGCGAAGGTCGCAAATCGCTGCTCGTGCGCCCACTCCGGCGAGCCCATGACCTGCACGAGGGCGCGCCACTCCTCGTCGGAGAAGCAGGCGATGACGCACCAGTCGTTGTCACCGCCACCCGCCGTGCGATAGGTGTTGTGCGGCGCCACCGTTTGACCTCGGTAGTTGTTCACGAGCGGCGCGCCCGGCCAGGCCGCGCGATTGCCCGCGGGATACCCCTCCCGCCGCGAGCCACGCCCGTTCACATCGAGGTCGAGGAACGCGGGCCCCAGCAGCGTCATGCCCGCCGCCACCTGCGAGAGGTCCACGTACTGGCCCTGCCCGGTGGATCGACGGTGGTAGAGGGCCGTGAGCACGGACATCGCGCCGTACATCCCGCCCGTATCGTCCATGTACGACCAACCCCAGCCGGCCGGCTCCACGTCCGGCAGGCCCGAGGAATGCGTCAGCCCGGACAACGCCTGCACGATGTTGCCCATGGTCTGGTAGTCGTGGTTACGCCCAGTGTGCCCAAGCCCCGCCATGGAGACGTAGATGATGTCCGGCTTGATCTTCACCAGCTCGTCGTAGCCCAGGCCCCAACTCTCCATCACCTGCGAGCTGTAGTTCTCGATCAACACGTCGGACATGGCGATCAGGCGCTTGACGGCGTCGAAGCCCGCAGCGCTGCGCACGTTGATCGTGACGCTGTCCTTACCGGCGTTGTTGTCACTGAAGTGGCCGCTGGAGTTTGGCCCTGGGGGCACGCCCGGCGGCCGCGAGGCCATTGGGCCGCCATCCGCGCCGCCGTAGCGGCCGTTCATCGCCAGCCGGGGATCCGGCCACTCCACCTTGATCACCTCGGCGCCCAGTGTCGCCATCCAGCGCGCGGCCCACGGGCCTGCCCGCACCCAGGTGAAGTCCAACACGCGAAACCCGGTCAGCGGCTTCTCTTCCATGCCCCTGCTCCTTCCGCGCCACCGCTGCATTTCGCCAGCAGTTCACGGTGACAGGGGCAGACTACCTCGGCGAGAAGAACATGTGTGATTGCTCGCGTCATATCTCCGGGCCGCAGAGCGCCCGGAACCGAGCAAGCCGTGTCGGCGACGCGACGCTCGATGCGCCGACGCTAGGCGCTCAGCGCACCGGCCAGCAGTTGCACGCCCGAGGATCGACCGTGGACCAGCACCAGACCAGCCGCGCCATCAATGGTCACGAAGTCGCCATCCGCGATCACGCTCGAAGCACGTGGCAGCGCCACCACCAGTGGCGTGCCGAACTCGCGCGCCACAGTGGCGAGGCTACACAGCGGCCCGCCGGACTCGCACAGAAGCGCGGCGGCGTGGCCCAGCAGCGGGGTGAGATTGCGGGCCTCGATGCTCACGCCAATCTCTCCCGCCTGCACGCGCGCCTGGTCGTCCGGTCCACGCACGATACGCGCAATGCCGGAGCGGACGCCTTGGCTGGCGGCTGCCCCAAGCAGGATCATGACCATGAACTTGCTCCCTTCGAGTTGTCCTCCTACCGATGGTCACCACGCTACGCACCCAGCGTTAGCGCATGATTAAGGAGCGGTTGCCACGTCACCGCGGACGTGACCAGTGTTGCTCGACTGCTAGAATCCGCTGACCGTCAGTTCGACGCCGCCACCACGGGAGGGCACAGCCATCGACGTTTACGAGGCCATCACCACGCGCCGCGACCAGGAGGCGTTCGCCGAGGACTGCCCGCCTCGCGAGGTGATCGCGCGCATCATCGATGCCGCCGTGTGGGCACCGAACCACCTGCTGACGGAGCCCTGGCGCTTCCACGTCGTTGCTGGCGAGCGTCGCGATGCGCTGGCGGATGCCGTCGCGCGGTGGCTGGAGTCCACCGGCGCAGCGGAGGGGGCGGCGACGCGTATGCGTGGCAAGGTGATGCGCTCGCCGGTGACGGTGTTCGTGGTGCAGGCGGTCGCCTCGCCGGACGAGACACGCATCCTTGAGGACTACGCCGCATGCGCCGCGGCGATCCAGAACATGCTGCTCACGGCACACGCCGCAGTCGATGCGAGCGACGCTCGTACCCTCATCGCGCACTACAGCACGGACCGCATGATCGGGTACGCAGGCACGCGCGAATACCTTGGCGTGCAGGGCGATGACCGCATCATCGCGATGATCAACCTCGGCTACCTGCGCGAAGGTGTGGAGCCCAAGCAGGGCAAGCGCAACCCGCCGATCGTGCAGTGGGATTGGGCGTAGCCTCGACGGGTCGAGGCGCGCGTTCGCTACGGCTTGTGGCCGACGAAGATCACGTGCCACGGCCCACGCGTTCCGTGCGCGCGGAGGCGGTGCTGCGTCGCCGTGAACCCGGCAGACTGTAGCCGGCGCTCGAACGAGGGCTCGTCGCCGATCGACCAGATCGCGAGGCCACCGCCGGGACGCAGCGCACGACGCAAGGCCGCCAGCCCAGGTGCCGTGTAGAGCCAGGAGTTGCCACGTTCGCTCATCGCGGTCGGGCCGTTGTCGATGTCGAGCAGAATAGCGTCGAACTGCCCGTTGGAGGCACGCACCAGTTTGCCGACGTCGCCAAGCACCACCTCGGTGCGCGGGTCGTCGAGGGGATGCTCGGCGAGGGGACCGAGCACGTCGCGGTTCCACTCCACCACCTCCGGCACGAGTTCGGCGACCACCACCGAGGCACGATCCGACAGCATCGCGAGCGCCGCGGCAGCCGTGTACCCCATGCCGAGCCCGCCGACCAGCACGCGCGCCCCCGGCCGAGGCTGCGGGCAGGCCAATTGCATCATCGCTGCCTCGGAGCTGTGCATGCGGCTGGTCATCAGCTCGTAGCCATCCGCCTTGATCAGGTAGTCGGTGTCGTGGCGCAACAGCTCAATGACGCTGCCGCCCGGCGTTGTGGCCGTCGCGAGGTGCTCCCAGGGCTTCACGTATCACCTCGAACTTCGGCGGCCCCGCGAATGTCACGGGTCGTATTACGGCGATGTATTGTCCGTGGCAGGATACAGCCTGCTCGGACCTCGGACGTGCGCGCCCCCGGGCCGCGGGCGACGGCGCCCAACAGCCGTGATGGCGCAACCCCGCGCCACTCGGCGTCTCACGACAACCGATCACGGACGGAGGTCCCCATGGTCAGCAGTTCGGTCGGCGGCGTGAAGTCGCCTCGCTTCTTCTACGGCTGGGTGATCATCGCGTGCGTCTGGGTGGCCAACTTCGTCACCGTGTCCATCAACCCGCTGGTGTTCGCGTTCTTCCTGGACTCCATGTCCGTTGACCTGGATGTGAAGCGAAGCACGCTGGTCTGGGGGATCACGATCCGGATGATCAGCGGCGGACTGTTCGCGCCGTACCTCGGTCGCATCGTGGATCGGCACGGTACGCGCTGGCCCGGCGCCGTCGCGGGACTCGTGGTCGGGCTGGTGCTGATCGGCTTCGCGTTCACCTCCAACATCTGGATCATGTTCGGGCTGTTCTTCATCTCCGGACTCACGGGGTTCAGCATCTTCGGCGGGAACATGCTCACCATGGTGCCGCCGGCGAGCTGGTTCGTGGCGAAGCGCGGGCGAGCGTTGAGCATCGCCACCTCTGGCCAGCTGTTCGGCACCGCGACGTTCGCGATCGCGGCCGCACTGCTCATCGAGGCGTTCGGCTGGCGGTGGGCGTGGGCGATCTTCGGCATCGTGGCGATCGTGGGCGTGGTCCCGCCGTACGCGCTGCTGATGCGCCGACGACCGGAGGACATGGGGCTGCTACCGGACGGCGCGACCTCGCTACCCGTCGTCGAGGTGACCTCGGCCGTGGCGAGTCCAACGCCCACGGCGCCCGTCGCATCCGCCACGCATCGGGAGGAACCGGACTTCACTGTCGCGGAGGCGTGGCGCACCCCGGTGCTCTGGGCGAACCTTGCGGCGACGACCCTGCTGATGGTCGCCATCTCGCCATTCCTCCTGTTCCGCAACCACTACTGGACGACACTCGGCTTCTCGCCGACGCTGATCGCGATCGGCGTGGCGCTGGATCCGTTCAGCTTCGCGATCGCGAACATCGCGATGGGGTTCTTCGCCGAGCGCGTCCCGATCCGGTTCACGGGCGTCATCGGCGGGGTGTGGCGAGGCTTCGGGATGCTGCCGCTCACGCTGGGAATGACGTGGCCCGGGTCCGTGGTGCTGCACAACGTCGTGTGGGGGATCGGCAGCGGCACCACCTCGGTCTTCCAGACGATGATGATCCCGGACTACTTCGGGCGGACGAACCAGGGCGCGATCCGTGGTTCGATCACGCCAATCATGGTGACCGTCAGCGCGCTGGGCGCACCGCTTGGCGGGTACCTGCTGGATGCGGGCGTCAGCTACATCGCGTTCTTCTGGGGCATCTTCCTTGCGGTGACCGTGGCGAGCGCGTCGTTCTTCTTCCAGAAGCCGCCGAAACACGCGCCCGCCGCCACCGATCCTCCGACGCGCATGCCGACATCCACGTGACGCAGGCATCGACCCACTGACACACCCGTTATACTCGGGCGTCGGACACCAGTCCGCCCGCCCACCAACGCACGAGTGATGAGGAGGCCGGGATCATGCCCGTACCAGCGCTCTCTCCAATCCGCATCTGTGACTTCAGTGGCGTGCTCGCCGGCGCCGGAGCCAGCCGCATTCTTGCGGCCTTCGGCGCACAGGTGATCCGCGTAGAGAATCCCGCGAACAACGGCTCGTGGGACCCACTACGCGCTGGCGGCCCGTTCATAGACGACCGTCGAGGGCACAACTTCGGCGGCGGGTGGAACAACCACAACGTGGAGAAACTGGGCGTCACGCTAAACCTCGCCACGCCGAAGGGCCGCGAGATCCTGCCGCGCCTGATCGCGATCTCGGACATTGTCGCGGAGAACTTCGCCGCCGGAGTCATGGAACGCCTCGGCTTCGGGTACGAGGCGCTGAAGGCGATCAAGCCGGACATCATCTACCTCTCCAACTGCGGCTTCGGCGCGACAGGCCCCTACCAGCCATTCAAGACGTGGGGCCCGATCGTGCAGGCGTTCAGCGGGCTCACCTACACGTCCGGCCTGACCGACCAGCCGCCCGCCGGCTGGGGCTACTCCTACATGGACCACGGCGGCGCGTACTACGGAGCAATCGCGATGCTGTCCGCGCTGCACCACCGCCACAAGACCGGTGAGGGCCAATGGCTTGACCTCGCCTGCACCGAAGCCGCGAGCACACTGACCGGCACGGCGATCCTCGACTACACCGTGAACGGACGCGGCGTCCGCAACTCACGCGGGGTGGACTCCAACCGCGGGGAGGCCCCGATGGCCCCGCACAACATCTATCCATCACTCGGCGACGACGAATGGGTCGCCATCGCCTGCCGCAACGACGAGGAGTGGCTCGCCCTCGCCGGCGAGATTGCCAATCAGGCCCTCGACCCTCGTTTCGGCACGCTGGCCGGCCGCCAGGCGCACCGCGACGAACTGGAGGCGCTGGTCGGGCGCTGGACCGCCGACCTCGATAAGTACGAAGTGCAGCGGCGGATGCAATCGCTCGGCGTTCCAGCAGCGGCGGTGCAGCGGCCTGAGGAGCGCATCGACAAGGACCCGAACACGGAGGCGTGGGGGCTCTGGCCGATGGTGCACCACGACGAAATGGGCGACGTGCGGGTGGACGGCATCCCCGTGCACGCATCCCGCACCGACTGGGAGTTGAAACGCGGCGCGCCCCTGCTGGGGCAGCACAACCGCGAGGTCTTCGGCGGCTTGTTGGGCATGAGCGACCAGGAGATCGACGCACTACATGCGGAGGGCGCGCTATGACCGGACCATTGGCCGACCTGCGAGTGATCGAACTGTGCGATGAGGCCGGCTCCTGGGCCGGGAAACTGATGGCCGACCTCGGCGCCGACGTCATCAAGGTGGAGCCGCCCGGCGGCGTGCGCACGCGCCAGTACCCGCCCTTCTACCACGACGAACCGCACCCCGACCGCAGTCTGGTGTTCTGGCACAGCAACACCAGCAAGCGCGGGATCACGCTGGACGTCACCACCGTGGAGGGACGCGCTGTGCTGCGTCGCCTGATCGCGGACGCCGACATCTTCATCGAGGATCAGGCGCCGGGACGCATGGCGGAGTGGGCTCTGGATTACCCCGACCTCTCGCCGGCCAACCCGAAGTTGATCATGGTGTCGCTCACGCCGTTCGGGCGCTCCGGACCGCGCTCTCAGGAACAGGCCACTGACCTGACGCTGATCGCGGGCGGCGGCCCCGCCTGGTCCTGCGGGTACGACGACCACTCCTTGCCGCCGGTGCGGGGCGGCGGCAATCAGGGCTATCAGACGGCGTGCCATTGGGCGGTGACCACTGCGCTGATAGCGGTAGTGCATCGCGACTTCACCGGCGAGGGCCAGCACATGGACGTCAACATGCACGCGGCCCAGAACGTCACCACCGAGGCGGCGAGTTACACCTGGCTGGTCGCGAAGCAGACCGTGCAGCGACAGACCGGGCGCCACGCGAGCGTGATCCCCTCGGAGCCGGTGCAGGTGCTCGCGGGCGATGGGCGGTACGTCACCACCGGCTTCGCGCCGCGGCGGCCATCGCAGATCGCGACCATCGTGGCGTGGCTGGACGACCTCGGCATCAAGGAGCAGTACGAGCAGTGGCCGCTCCTGGAGCTCGGCGCACACATGGACCACGACATCACGATGGCGAGCATTGCCGAGGGTGGCGAGGACGCGATGATCTTCGGCGCGGTGCGCGCTGCGCTGGTGTTCATCGCGGAGCACATCACCGCGTATGAGTTCTTCATCGGTACGCAGTCACGCGACATGCAATGCGGCCTGATCTACTCGCCCGAGGACACCATCGATGACCGCCACATCCGCGAGCGTGGGTTCGCCACGGAAGTCGCACACCCGGAATTGGGAGCGTCCTTCATCTACCCGGGTGCGCCCTACACGATGTCGGCGTCCCCCTGGGCGATCTCGCGTCGAGCCCCGCTGCTCGGCGAGCACACCACCGAGGTGCTGACGGCGGCGGGCGTCTCGCCGGAGGAGCAGCAGCGGTTGCGCGCAGCCGGAGTGCTGTAGCGCGCAATCCGACGCCGAGGCTCATCGCGCCACCCTCGTCGCAGGACAAGGGTGGCGTTGTCGGCGCAGTGCGACGGTCGAACGCGTGTCAGGCGTGCAATTCGAAGTCGTGGAACTTCATGACGCCCACCCAGTTCGTACCCTCGTGGATCATCCGCTCATCCACATCCATGGCGGCACGGCTGATCGTGGCCAGGTCGTGCGCGGTCTCCATGCGCACCAGCGTTTCCTCCAGGAGGTCCGCCGTCTGCGCGTAACTCTCGGCATTTCGCAAGTACTCGCGCTGCTCGCGGATGCCACCCACACCGGCACCGACGGCGGCTCGCCTCGGCGAGTTCGGTCGACCTGTCGCCTCGTTGCTCAGAGACGAGGAGCGTCCGACTTCTGCACAGCGTTCGACGAGGTGAACAACTACCTCCGGCTCGACAACGCTTCGACATCGTTGGCACGGCGCGAGCTGTTCATGTTCCGCTGGCAGGAATTGATCGGGAGCCTGAGCGCCGTGGATCGATGAGGTGCAACCAGGCTGAGTCGGTCAGCAGCGGGAGCGAGCCCTCAGTTCTCACAGAACCATAGGCGCCGCACGTGCCCACCAGACTGGTGCAGCGTGCGTTACGCCTGATCTCAGAGCCCGTACGGACTTTCTCCGTCCCGCTTGCGTGCTCGTCACCGGAGTAGGAATAGCACCGCCAGCAGGCCCGTCACCGTCAGCGTGATGGTGTAAGGCAATGCCATCCACACCATCTGCTGGTAGGACAGGCGGATCAGCGGCGCCAGCGCGGAGGTCAGCAGGAACAGGAACGCCGCCTGGCCATTCGGCGTGCCAACGCTCGGGATGTTGGTCCCAGCATTGACGGCCACCGCCAGCCGCTCAAACTGTGCCTGTGTCACCAGTCCGGACTCGAACGCCTGTCGCAGTTCCGTGATGTACACCGTCGCAACGAATACGTTGTCGCTGACGATCGACAGCGCGCCGTTCGCAAGGTAGAAGCCAGCCAACTGCATCCGACCGTCAAGGGCGAGCACGTGATCGACCACAGGGGTGAATAGCCGCTGGTCGTGGATCACGGCCACGACGCCGAAGAACACCACGAGCAGCGCCGTGAACGGCATCGCCTCACGGAATGCGTCGCCGATCCGGTGCTCCTCGATGACCCCGTTAAACGCCGTCTGCAGCACGATGATCGTCAATCCCACCAGCCCAACTTCCGCGAGGTGAAACGCGAGTGCCGTGATGAGTACAAGCGCGGCCACCGCCTGCACAACGAGGCGTGCTCGCTCCTGTCGCGAGCGCCTCGCGTCGCGCTGGCGCTCATAGCCCACCAGCACCTCACGAACGCTCGCAGGCAGCTCGGCGCCGAATCCGAAGGCCTTGAACCGCTCAACTGCGACGCAGGTGATCAGACCGACGGCGAGGATCGGCAGGCTCACCGGCGCCACCCGAGCGAAGAACTCGAGGAAGTCCCAGCCCATCGTCTTGGCAATCAGCAGGTTCTGTGGCTCCCCCACCAGCGTCGCCATCCCCCCGAGCGCCGTTCCCACGGCGCCGTGCATCATCAGGCTGCGCAGAAAGGCACGGAACCCATCAAGGTCGTTTCGAAAGATGTCGCCGATATGCTCATCTTCGCTGCTGTCGTAATCGTCACTGTCCTGCTCGCGTCCTGACGCGTACCGGTGAAACACGAGGTAGAAGCCGTGTGCCACCGCGATGATCACCGCCGCCACAGTCAGTGCATCAAGAAACGCCGACAGAAACGCGCCGATCGCGCAAAACAGCAACGCAAGCAATATCTTGGAGTGCACTCCCAGGACGATCTTGGTGAAAACGAAGAGCAGCAACTCCTGCATGAAGTAGATGCCCGCCACCATGAACATCAGCAACAGCAGCACTGGGAAGTTCGCCGCAACTTCCTGGTAGACCTTGTCGGGACTCGTCAGGCCTAGCAGCACGCCTTCGAGCGCGAGCAGTCCCGTCGGCTGCAACGGATAGCAGCGCAGCGCCATCGCGAGACAGAAGACGAACTCGGCGATCAGCGCCCAACCGGTGACGAACGGCCCGAGGACGAGGAGCACTAACGGGTTCCCCACGAGGAACGCGGCGACAGCGAGCTTGTACCACCCGGGCGATCCACCGAGGAAATTGTGCGCGAGTGGACGCAGCATCGCCAGCGTGCTCAGATTCGGTTTCCCTTGATCCACGTTCACACGCGCTGGAAGCGCTTCGCTTCCTACCGTGTCCAGCGAGTTCCGGCCCAGGCACCCGGCAGAGCGTCCGTGCCGTGATGCTCGGAGCAATTCCAAGCGTGCCAGATGCGGCGATGGAGGTCCCTCGATCATAGGCGCGGAGAGACTCGAGCGCTCGACCGATGGATTAAAAGTGGCCGAACCGTGTGATCGCGGGTGTCGTCTGGTGGTGACGGATGCAGAAATCTTTGTGAATACTGGGCCTCGAGCGAGCGCCCTGATCGCCTGTGGCAGGCCGTATCGGTGAGTTTGGGGCCAAGTTGGGGCCAAAAGGTGAATGCCGCGGGGAATCGTTCGATCGCGGCAGCCTGAGCTGCCGCCGCGGGTGTCGGGGGCGCCGAAGCGACCAAGTGGGAGGAGTTCCGTCAGAACTCAGGGTCGGTCTTGAGTGTAGCCTCGTCCATCTGAGACGAGGAGCTGCCCGATGACGTGCCCGCACTGCCAATCGACCATAGTGCGACGGCGGACGCAGCGGGAGACAGGGTCGGTAGCACGGCCATCAGCAGCCCTGAGTTCTGACGGAGCCAGGGCGCGCTCATCAACCGAGGTCGACACTGCTCCAGTCGGTTCGGCATCGGTCGGCATCGGTCGGCATCGGTCGTCGTCATTCGCGGCTCTCAGCGTGTGCATTCATCGAGCGACCAAGGCCCGGCTGCTGCTGAACGTAAACCTCCCAGAGCCAAGAGGGAGTGGCTCTGCGACGGCGGCTGTGAGCCAGCCTGATTCGCTAACAAACCATCGGTGCAGTTTCGTCCGCCCACACGACGCCGGTCTCTCGAAGCGCACGGATCGACGGCGCGTCGTAGCCGAGTTCTTGGAGGATCGCGTCGGTTTGCTCACCTGCGACGACGCCCGGCCCATACCGACCGGGTGTCTCAGCGAACGTCACGAGCGGCCCCCAGCGCTGGTAGTCTCCAAGCATGCGGTGCTTCGCACGCACAGCGAACTCGTTCTCCTTCATGTGCTCGGAGTGCCAGAAGAACTGCCCCGCACTCTGGTAGTCGTCCGCCCTGACGCACCCCACTCCGGCCTCCAGCAGCGCGTGCTCCCATTCGTCCGCGTGGCGCGTCTCGAAGAGGGGTGTGAGAACCGCTGCGAGGTCGTCCGCACCGCGTGCGCGGCTCCCACGATCCCTGAACCGGTCGTCGTCGCGCAGGTCTTCCCGTTGGATCGCGGAGCACAATCGCGTCCACATCTCATCGGACTCCGCGCTCAAGCACACCCAGCTGTCCTTGGC
>QWRD01000010.1 GCA_003670575.1 Chloroflexota bacterium | reverse complement strand
TTGCCGCTCGTGCGACAGAGCTCAACCACTTCCGTCTTGTATGCGGCCGTGAATTCACGCCGCACACGCCGTCCTGTCGATTCCATTCGGACATCCTTCCGGGCCTATACGCCCTATCTTGGGTGTCCGTCAGATCGGGGCAAGCCCAGCCACCATAGAACGCCATCTGCGTGATCGCCTCGATGATTTCGTCCTGGCTCAGGCCGTTGTCGTGACCGCGGGCGATGTGACCTCGAAGTTGATCCGTGTGGTAGAGCACGGTGAGCACGGTGAGCGCGGCGATCGTGATCAGGCTGCGATCGCGCTTGGAGAGTCCGGGGCGCTCCCAAATGTCGCCGAACAGCACGTGCTCGCTGAGTTCCGCCAGTTTCGGTGCGATCTCGCTCAGGGCACTGCTCGCGGGCGGCTCGGGTGTGGGTAGTTGCATGGGGTAGCTCCTCATCACGCGCCTGCGCGATTCCTCGCACGGTCGAGCATAGCCCGCTGTGCCGATGCGCAACGCGTGGGCCACGGCGTGAACGTCGCACACGCGCCGACCCCGGTTTGACGAGCGGTGCCCGCCGAGCCACACCGGCCCTACCATTACCCTCACTCGCACGTTATTCTGTGGCGATGATGCAGAGTATCGACGTGCGCCACCCTGCTGCAGCGGCCCGCGAGCGCGCGGCCGAGATGATGAGCCGGTGCTGACGTGACCACCACCAGCCGCCTGCTGCCGCTGGCTACGACGTTGTGCGTGCTGATGGCCGGCCTCGCCCTCGCGGGGGTCACCGCCCGCATCGAACTGGCGCTGGTCGCGTGCCTGGCGGTGGTGGTGGCAGTCGCCGTCACGACCGGCGTCCGCGAGGTCACTGCGGCCGTGGATGCGATGCCGGTGATCCCGGACGTGAAGACCCCGCAGGCCGTGATCCGTGCATGGTTCCACCGTACCTTCGGCGCGCTGGAAGACAGCAACTTCCGGGCGTTCTACCTCGGCAACATCATGCAGTTCGGCTCCATGCAGATGCAGCAGGTCGTGCGAGGTTACCTGGTATTCCACATCACCGGCTCGTTCGTGGCGCTCGGCACAATGGCGCTCGCGAACGCGATTCCTTCGCTCATTGGGTCACCGATCGGCGGTGTAGTGGCAGATCGCGCGACAAAAAGACGGTCATCCAGGTGGGGCAGGCGTACAACGTCATCAATGCGGCGCTACTGGTGGTGTTGGCTGCCGGCTGGTTCGGTCTGCACCTAGCGTTCTGGCATCTCTTCGTCAGCGCCTTCCTGCAGGGCGCGGTCGGCTCGGTGATGCAGCCATCGCGACAATCGATGATCTCCGACATCGTGCCGCGGGAACGCATGATGAACGCGATCGGCATCAACTCGTCCGGTCAAACGTTCATGCAGTTGGTGGGCCCGGGAATCGCGGGATTCCTCATCGCAGCGATCAGCCCGGCCGCAGTATTCGCGGTGATGGGTGCCATGTACGCCCTGGCGATCATGTTCACGCTGCAACTGCCCTCGAAGCCGCTGTACTCGTTCGCGCAATCGGCGGCCGGCGCGGCCGCGCGAGAACGTCGAGGGGCGCGAGGCGGCGGTGGCCTCGCGGACCTGGTGGAGGGCATGAAGTACGTCGTCAGGGATCACAGGATCCGGATGCTGCTGCTCGTGAACTTCCTCATCGTGATCGTTTCGCTGCCGTACACCCAACTGCTGCCCGGGTTCGTCGCTGCCGTACTCCAACGTGGACCATTCGAACAGGGGATGCTGCAGAGCGTTCAGGGCATCGGCGCTCTCATCGGCGCGGTCATCGTCGCTTCAGCTGCTGCGGTGCGGCGCGGCAAGATGCTGATCTGGGCCGGCGCGCTCCTCGGCGGGGCGATCGTCGCCTTCTCGATCTCCACGAACTACTGGATCACGATGCCAATCATGGTGGTCCTCGGATTCGGTCAGGCTCAACGCATGGCGCTTGGGCAGGTGCTGATACAGGAGTACGCCGAAGAGGAGTACCGCGGCCGAGTCGTCAGCGTGCTGTTCATGCAGTTCGGGCTGGTACAGTTCGGCACCTTCGTCGTCGGCATCCTTGCGCACGCGTTTGGGCCGCAGCTCGCCATTGGCGGGATGGCCGTGATGTTGCTGTGCACGATGGGCGCGGTGGCGCTGCTCTCACCGACCATCCGCGACCTGGACTAGGACGCGACCACACGCACCGGCGCACCGTGAATGATGCGCAGCGGCGGATACATGACTGCGACATGACAGAGTGACATCTGTGATGCACGCAGGTCGCGGGCCCTGCTGGCCACGCGTGCACTCACGCCTCTGGTGACGCGCCCACCTCAGCCGGCCCGACGACCCAGATCGGGATCTCGGCGACGATCTGCTTGTCCACACGCAAGACAATGTGGAAACGTCCCGGTGCCTTGAAGGTGCAGGGCGGCAGGTTCAACGCGAAATCCCAGAAGGTGGGGCGATCGGACTGGAGATACGGCGTTAGACGCGGCCGTTGATCCAGGTGGTCGCGATAGCCGGTCGCGTCGACGAGGGCGACATTCGCGGTCACCTCGCGGCCGCACTCCTCGGCGCTGATCTCGAACCGCGCAGCCACGCCGAGGCTCTGCACGACGTGCGGGAACGACGGCACGCGTACCTCGTGGAAGACTCCGACGACACAAAGTCTGCCCGAGCCAGCGTCCTGCTCGATGCGGTCGGCTGCGACGCCGAATAGTGGCAGCACGTGCATCCCTTTCCGCGATCGAGGTCACCCACGACCGCACGCTGCGGCCGCGCGCGGTGAGCGCGGGTCGCCGGCGGGTTAACTACAGCGGCCGATGATCACCGTGGACGCAGGAATCGATGTCGGTAAGAGCGCCATCCATGCAGCGTTCACCGCGGCGATCGTCACGCCGGGGACATACGTCGCGAACCCACCCGCGCCATCCGAGGCAAAGTACGCAGCCGTCGTGCGCGGGCAATTGGCCGCGGCGACCATCTGATCCGTCGTGCCGCCGCTAAAGACCGCCAGCCCGACGCCCGAGGCTGGAAACGGGCCACTGAGCTTCCCAACGCCAGCGCCCGCAGCCGGGGTCGAGGTTACAGACGCGGTGGGAGCCGGGGTCGCGATCGACTGGGTGGGCAAGGGGCTCGTCGCTCCAGGGCCGGCGCTGAACACCAGCGCGACCTTCGGGCAGCTGCCCAGGCCGTCCACCGCGATTCCACCGTTGATCGCGTCGACGATGGAACTGGCGGCCAGCGTCCATGACTGCGCGGCACCCTCCTTCGACTCCAGGGTGGGGCCTGCGTCGTAACTGACCGGGCGTCCCAGAGTCCCGGCGTAGGTGCAACTGCCCTGCTTGTAATCGAAGGTGAACGAGGACAACCCGGTGCCGCCATCGTTCGTCGCCATCTTCACGGTGCCGACGGGATCGATGGAGCCAGGCACGTACAGGACACCAGCGCCGCTGAACATCGTCCCGCGCCCGATGCCGAACGGGATGCCGCCAGAAGACAGGCCAGCGCGAAAACTTGCGCGGCGTGCCGGACAACCGGATTGGGCGGTCCCGGGGTCAAGGGACATCGCGCCCGACACCGCGTAGTAACTCGGCGAGTCCCAGAAGCCTGCAACGGACACGGTGCCCGCTGCACCAACCTGACGGTCAACGCGGAACCCGTATCCCGTGGGGTCGATGGTCACAGCGGTGAGCAATGCGCTCGCCGGACAGCCGGCCGGTGGGTTCTTGAAGGCGAATGCGATGTCGACCTTCGTGGCGTCGGCATTGGTGGTGAGCTGGACGGTGCCACCGTCGCTCATGGAACCCTCGTACGTCGCGCTCAGCGCGGCCGCACCCGCGATCGATGGGTGCCGCGACCCAATGAGCAGGCCTGCAACGGCAACCATGATGAGCACGGAGAACAGCCAGCGGCTTCGGGCAACGTACACAGCGGTAACCCTCTGAAAACGCGACGGACGGTGTGCGAGTTGGTGCAAGTATAGGCGTGAGGGGCGCGTTCGCGCTCGACGATCCGCCGGGCACGCACCTGTCCTGTCCGCGGTGGAAGCGGTTCGGCGGACGCGGCGCTCGCTCCGTCGACGCTACCTAGTGGAGGTGGCGGAAGCACCAGCCCGGAGGCGGGCCGGATGTCGATGGGATGGGATGGGATGGGGTCGGGCGCGGGCGCCAGGCGGTCGGGTTTCGTCGTCAACGCGACGCCGGAGGTGTGGAGAACCACCCACGGCGCCGACGAGGCACCGCAACCAACTCGGGAGTCGATTAGTCCTCCGGAGCGTCGTCCGCGGGCAGGTCGCCGACCGGAGTCGCCTAGTAGCCGGTGGTCTCGCGCAGCTCCTGATCCGTGCCGTCATCCAGCGTCGGGTTCTCACCGTCCGCGGCGCTGAAGTGCAGGGCGATGCCCGGGCAGCCGCGCGTCCCAGCAACGTACAACCCGCCCTCGACGATGCTGCCGCTCACCGCTGACACCAGCATCCACGGCTGCTCCGCGCTCTCCCGCCAGTCAAGCGTGGGGCCGAAGTCGTACGCCACCATCCGGTCCAGTCGGCCGCTGTAGCGGCAGTTCGCGTACTCGTAGGAGAAGCTCAGCTTCTTGAGCGCGGTACCAAACTCGTCGGTCTCCACATGCACGACACCAGCGGGGTAGCGAGCACCGGCCTCGTAGACCCGGCCGCCACCGCTGAAGACGTTGCCACGTCGGGCGATGGTCGGGGCGTTGGTGGATGCGCGACCGGCACGGAAGGTGGCGGAGCGGGCGGCGCAGTCGCCGCGACCAGCGACCGGATCCAGGCGCACGACGCCAACCACTGTGTAGTAGCCGGGGAAGTCCCAGTAGGCATCCAGCGAGAGGTACCCGTTGCCGACCTGCTTCTGGTGCATACGCACGGTCCGCTCATCCTGGCCCAGCGGAATGGAGGGCATGTACGCGTCCAGCGGGCAGACGGCAGTGCGGCCCTTGAAGGAGACCGACACCGCTGCGGTCACGCCGCCCTCAAGCACCTCGATCTGGATAAATCCACCATCGCTCATGGAGCCTTCGAACACACTCGCGGAGGGCGAGGCGTGCGCCGCAGTCGGGCGCGACAGGGATGTTACCATGCCGAGAACGACCAGGCTGACGAAGACGATGAGCAGTTGAGCGAACCGGGCAATCTTCATGCCCATAAACTCGCACTTTTCCGGTGCGATTGAAAGGAGAGAACGGTAAATTCCACGTAAAGGTGGAGCACCGAATCGGTATGCGGAGGGGTGCATTTCCCCACACTCAACCCCCTCGCCCCCCCACAACCGGACGCGGGGCGCCAAAGATGCCGAGATTCCCGCCGCGGGCTGTTGACCTCCGAGTTACTCGAAGGTCCAGGCTCTGAGCGTGAAGGTCTCCGAACTCGCACGGCAGGTGGGACTGTCGCCCGCCCTCGACGCATGAACGCCCCACTCCCCGAGCCCGCGCGTGCTGGACGAGCTGTCCCCGGGGCGCATGCAGAAGGGAGCAGATAGACGCTCGCGCGCCTGATCGATAGGATCGCGTCAGTGATGGCCCGGCCTCGGGCATGCCCGGGCTGTGGGCACCGCACGGCCGTTGGCCGCAGCCCAGATCGAGGGAGACGCGAGTGGCATTCGTCATCACCCAGGCCTGCATCGGCACTACTGACCAGGCATGCGTCGAGGTCTGCCCGGTGGACTGTATCCACTTCGAGCAGGGCACCGACGCGATGCTCTACATCA
Source organism: Chloroflexota bacterium (assembly GCA_003670575.1). Lineage (GTDB taxonomy): Bacteria > Chloroflexota > Dehalococcoidia > UBA2979 > UBA2979 > RH-chloro-G1. The sequence continues at coordinate 27,007 of QWRD01000010.1, read as the reverse complement.
ACCCGCTGGAGTGCATCGATTGTGGTGCTTGCCAGCCGGCGTGCCCCGTGACGGCCATCTTCGCGGAAGCCGATGTGCCCGCGGAGATGCAGCGGTTCACCGCTCTCAACGCACTGTGGTACTCCGACGCAGCCTCCGCCCGTGCGCAGGTCGGCGGCAGTGGCACGTCTACGGCACCCGCCGCTGCTGCCCCGGCTCCGCCCCCCGCCGCAAGCCCCGCTGCCGACTCCCCCACCGCCGAGGCTGGTGCGGCCGCAGCGTCGGCTCCCGCGGCCGCAGTTCCGGTCGCCAGCGTGCGGCGAAATTCACAGGTTCCTGCAGAGGAGCCACACCCGCACGGCAACGGCCCGATCGTGCCGCACTACAACCAGCCATCCAAGAAGGGCATGGTCGCGCTGTTCGGGCTGATCTTCGCGTCTGCACTGATGTTTGCGGTGCCCGGACCAGCGTTGCTGACGATTCCTGGTGTCGGCGGCGTCCACCTTGGGCTGCTGCTGTTCACGCCGCTCGCGCTGCTCTTCTTGATCGTGCTGCTGTCGAGTCAGGTCACCGAGCTCGGTCGCTTCGCCGCGACGCACGAGCGCTCGACGAACTACTGGCGCGAGGGCCGCACGATCTGGCGGCGCGGCGAGGAGGCTCGGCGCTACGACCAGGCGCAGGCCGTAAAGGCCCTCGTGGACTCGCGCTTCGCATTCCCGACGGTCGCGCACCCCTCCTACCGCACGCACGTCAATGTGCCGGAGCCGACGATGGCGATCGAATTCGGTGGCGGCGGTGGCGAGAAGGTGTTCCCGGACATCCTGGTGGTGGACTACCCCGGCAACTACCCGGTCATGGTCGCGCAGGTCGAGACGCGCGAGTCGGTGACCCGCCAACAGGCTGAGCGCGTGTGGAAGCAGCTGGAGACCGCCGAGGCTCCGCTGTACATCTACGTGCCCAGCGGCATGGGCACGGTGGCGCGCGACTACGCCCGGGCCGCCGGCATCGAGCACGCCGAGGTACGCACCTGGCGTCGCCAGCCCGGCACCGTCCTCGTCGAAGAGATCTAGCGATGGCGGGCGTGAACGCGCCCGCCATCAGCCTGCCTCGCATGATTCGCCGCGAATCGACCGTGCCGTCAGGTCGCGAGCCCCGTGAGTAACACGCTCTTTCAGACCGTCGTTGGTAGCCTCGCCGTGCTGTTCGGCGCGGTGTGGGCGCTGCAAGGGGCCGGCGTGCTGCCCGGGAGCTTCATGAGCGGCTCGCGCTTCTGGCTCGTGGTCGGCATCGCGGTGATCGTCGGTGGGCTCTGGTTGATCAGGCGAGGGTTCCGAGGCGGATAGCCGGACGCACCGCTGCCCGCCCCGCTAACCTCGCGAACGCTTGGAATGTGCGAGCGGGCCGGGCAGCGGTGCGTCCGGCTGCCCCACCAGCGAGGCGAGCGACGCCAACTCCCCCGCATGCACGAAGAGATGCGCCGCGTGGCGCGCGAGTCGCACCCCCAGCGGCTCATCCGAGCCGGAAGCAGGCGCCTCGACGGCTGAGGCGTCCAACGCATCGAGGTACAGCCGCGCGCGCGCGGTCACCCGCTCGAACGTCGCGAGCGCATCCGCGAACACTGGCGCCGAGGGCTCCGCGCCCGTGCGGAAGGCCGCGCCGTGCTCGGTGAGCCACGGGTCGGCATCGAGGCCCTGCGCACCGACGTTCCAGGTGCGATCCTGCTGGTCGGCGAGATGGCCGATCACCCAGCCGCCGGTGTTGAGTCGACCGATGGCGCCGCCCTGCCCGGGCGCGGGCAGCTTGCGTGCGGTCGCCAGCACGGCGTCATACGCATCCAGCAGCAGCGCGGCCAGCCGCGTGGGCGGGCGGGATTCGTTCAGTCCGATCATCACGCGCCTCCGTGCCCATGCAGCCGCGCCACCGCCTCGCGCGCCTCCGGGACGCGGTGCGCGAACCCATCGAGGAGCCCGAAGCAGCCCGACAGCATCATATCGCCGTGCGGCGCAGCTGCGTGTACGGGCGGTAGCCCACCGCCGGCGAGCGCGGGCAGCAACTCCGCCCGTCGCGGCCCGGTCACCGCGAGCAACTGTGGCTCGAACGGCCCGGACTCGATGTAGAGCGCGCCGTGGCCGGACGAGCCGAACACTGCCTCGTTGGTGAGCCCCCCAGCGAGCAGCTCGCGCACGAGGTTCGCGAGTTGCGCGGGCGTCAGTTCACCGGTGTGGTGCTCAAACACCGCGAGGACACGCGTCCCCTGCATCACAAAACAGAGCGTGTGCATGTTGCCGAGGTTGAGCACGACGCGAAGCGGAGCGGCAGCGACGATCGGGTCGTGCAGCGCACCCAGCGCTGCTGCCGGACCGTTGTCCATGAACACCGCCGGTAGCCCATCGACGCAGTCGAGCACCGCGCGCGCGCGGGTGAGCGACGGTTCCAGGTGCACCGGCAATGTGGCGAATGCACGAGCGTCGGCTTCGCGACCCAGGACGCGCGCGATGTGCTGGAAGCGGAACGCGCGGTCCGAGACCTCGATGGGTGCCGCGCCGTGGTCGAAGACCCCGACCGCGACCGCGTCGATGCGGTCGTCGGCGCCGAAGGCGCGCAGCGCCGTGCGTACGGCGTCCAGGTCGAGGTCGCGCAACCGCACGTGTTCGCCCTCGATGTGCGCCGCCTCGTCCGATCCGATCAGACGAACGCCGTCCGCCTCGACCTTCTCAAGATGGTCATCGAATGTGCGCGCCGCCTCGGGAGTGGCGTATGCAGGCAGTCCGGCGCGTAGGTGGTCGCCCAGCGCCCAGCCGCACGGCCCACCGCCTGCGGTCACGCCGGTGAGCACCACCGCCCGTTGCGCATGCGTCGCTCGCCGAATGGCGTCCGCCGCCACGGCAGTCGGCGAGGGCATCACCAGCTTCGGGGAGTTCTCGATCGGGCCCAGGCCGTCGTACAGCAGGATGTCCTGTGTGCCGGTACCGATGTCGATCGCCAGGATGCGCATGGCCTCAGTGTACGAGGCGGGGCACCCCAGCGGTGCGCCCGTGACCCACCACCCACCGGGCGGCGACACGGGCACACTCCAGCCCCTACGCCGCGCGGCGACCCCGGACCGTGCCGCGGAGGATGTATTCGCGGCTCGGCGTGAGCAGCCGAATCGGCCGCTCGCCGCCACCGAAGACATCGCGCGCCCACTGCCCGATCAGCAGCACCGCGGCCGCGCCAACCATCGATCCCAGTACCAGCGTAAACAGCATTGTCATGACCCCCGAGTTCGGCGCAGAACAGGTGTGCGCCTCAACAACGGAAGGTTAGAACACTTGTACTACCTCGTCAAGCCCCCGGCACCTCTCACACTTATGTCCACGAGACCTGCACCACCGGTGGTACCAGCAGCGTCTGCATCACCACGCAGTACTGCTCCGTCGCGCGCTGGAGCGAGGCAAGCTGCGCCGGTGTCGCATCGGGGGCATCGAGCTCGAAGCGCACGCGAATCTCCGGAAAGCCGACGCGGGAGAACCGGCTCACCGCAAGCGTCCCGCGCAGGTCGAGGTCACCCTCCACGCGCACGGTCACGCCAGCCAGCGGGATGCCAGAGGCGCTGGCGACCATCTGGCAGGTGATCTGCGCGCACGACGCCAGCGCGCCGAGCAGCAGGTCGCCGGAGCACGACGCCGTCCCCGGCCCACCCACGCCCGCGTGCGCCTGTGCTTCATAGATAGCGCGGCCGAGGTCGACCGAGCACGCCATCGCCGAGTCACTGCCGTCCGCGGTGGCGTGCAGGGTCACCATCGCGCTGGACGCGTCGGCTCGGTACTGCTCCTTGAGCGGCGCCTGTATCTCGCGCAGGTTCATCGGGGTCATCGCATACTCCCTCGTATTCTGCTTCGTCTTCTGCACGCATCATGCGCATTCACCCAGCGGACCGCACGCCGCTCCACCGAACTTCTGGCGATTCGGTGCCCCCGGCCTCATCGGTGCTGGCGATGCCCCCGCGACCCGGCGTTCACAGTGCCAACACTCCAGCCAAAGGCCGCGCCTTCCCCTCGATCGCTGACTACTGGACGTTCCGCACGATCATAGCCGCCTGCCCGATGCGCGAGTCCGACCGTCGGTTCGTCGCGGCAGCAGTCGAGCAACTCCAGTCCTTACCGTGCTGCCCCTTGTATCGATCGATATTTGCATCATTATCGTTTGACACTAACATCGCTAAGTAATGTATAGTTGCCACATGGATCCGATCCGCAATCCGTTTGCGCCTGGTGCCGGCACGCCCCCTCCAGAGCTCGCAGGCCGTGACGAACTGCGCAAACTGATCCACATCGCACTCGCGCGGACAAAGTTACGGCGCCCAGCGAAGAGCGTGATCATGGTCGGTCTGCGGGGAGTCGGCAAAACGGTGCTCCTAGACGCGATGCGCGAGGACGCCGAGACAGACGGCATCGTGACGGTTCGGATAGAAGCCCCCGAAGGTCGTTCGTTGCCAGCGATCCTTGCGCCAGCTTTGCGACAGGCATTGCTGCGGCTTTCGCGCAGCGAGCAGGCGAAGGATGTGGCGCAGCGCGCCCTGCGGGCGTTAGCAGGATTCGCAGGGGCTCTGCGAGTGCGGTACCAGGACATCGAAGTGGGACTCGACTTCGACCCCGAGCCCGGTCTCGCGGACAACGGCGACCTGGAACTCGACCTGCTGGCCCTGCTCGAGGCGGCCGGGCAGGCCGCGAGGCAGGGAAACACCGCACTCGCGATCTTCCTCGACGAGATGCAGTACGTAGAAGAGAGCCAGATTGCAGCCCTGATTGCTGCGTTGCATCGCACAGCCCAGCTGAGCCTGCCAGTGATCCTGGTTGGGGCGGGGCTACCCCAGCTCCGTGGGCGCATGGGCAACGCAAAGTCGTATGCGGAACGGCTGTTCGATTTTCCGGAGATCGGCCCGCTGAGCCCCGAAGATGCGGCGCGTGCCATCGAGAAGCCCGTTTCGGACGCCGGCGCAGACATCACTAGTGAGGCGGTGGATCTCATCGTCAAGCAGACGATGAGGTACCCCTACTTTTTGCAGGAATGGGGCAAACACTCCTGGGATGTGGCGGATAAGTCACCGCTCACCAGCACGGACGTGGAACAGGCGTCGGTCACCGCGACTGCGGCACTCGACGAGAGCTTCTTTCGCGTGCGCTTCGACCGCCTCACCCCCACCGAGAAGACGTACCTCCGTGCGATGGCCGAACTCGGGCCAGGACCTCACCGATCCGGAGACATTGCGGAAGCGCTGGACAAGAAGGTCACGTCGCTCGCCCCGATCCGCGGCAATCTCATTAAGAAGGGCATGATCTACAGCCCCAGCCACGGCGACACCGCGTTCACGGTTCCCCTGTTCGATGAGTTCATGCATCGCATTATCCCGGGAGACGACTGGCGAAGATAATCACGCGAGACGCCAAGAGCCCCCGGCGCTCTCCCGATCGGAACACTGAGGCTACCGCAGGCCCGTTTGCGGTCCGATGCTCGCGTCCCCGCCGAGGTACGGTCGTAGCACTTCCGGCACCGTGATCGCGTCGCCGGTGTCGTACTGCTCCAGCAGCGTTGCCAGCGTGCGCGGGAGCGCCAGCCCGGAGCCGTTGAGCGTGTGCAGGTGCCGCACCTGACCGTCCGCATCGCGGTAACGCAGGTTGGCGCGACGCGCCTGGAAGTCGAGGAAGTTGGAGACCGATGAGACCTCCAGCCACTCGCCGGAGCCGGGCGCCCACACCTCGATGTCGTAGGTCATCGCCGACGCGAACGCGATGTCGCCGGAGGCGAGCCGCAGCACGCGGTAGCGGAACCCGAGCCGCCGCACGACGTCGAGTGCGTCCTGCAGCAGCTGATCGAGCGCCGCCCAGGACTCCTCCTCCGTCGCGAAGCGCACCATCTCCACTTTGTCGAACTGGTGGCCGCGCTTGATCCCTCGCACGTCGCGGCCGGCGCTCATGCGCTCGCGGCGGAAGCACGGGGTGTACGCGACGTGGCGGATCGGCAGCGCCGTGGCGGGCACGATCTCGTCGCGATACATGTTGGTGACAGGCACCTCGGCGGTGGGGACGAGCCAGACGTCGTCCTCGGCGTCGTGGTACATGGTGTCGGCGAACTTCGGGAGTTGGCCCGTGCCGACCAGCATCTCCTCCTTGACGACGAAGGGGACGTAGACCTCGTCGTAGCCCTGCTCCCGGTGCAGGTCGAGCATCCACGTGATGAGCGCGCGCTGCAGCCGAGCCGCGTCGCCGCGCAGGATGTAGAACCGCGAGCCGGACACCTTCGCGCCGCGCTCGAAGTCGATCAGGCCCAGAGCCTCGCCAATCTCCCAGTGCGGTCGACGGCCGTCCGAGGGCACCACAGGCGGCTCATCCCCGATCGGCCGCGGCACGAGCACGCGATGCTCCTCGCCCGTGCTGCCGTCGCCCTCGAGCACGATCACCGAGTCACGCTCGCCGCCGAGCGGGACGTCGGAGTGGAACAGGTTGGGCACCTGTAGCAGCAGTTCCTGGAGCGAGGCTTCCGCGACGCGCATCTGCTCCTCGGTCGCGCCGATGCGATCCCCGGCGGCACGTTGTGCCTCGATGAGCTGCGCGCGCTCGCCGGGATCGCGAGCACCGCCGATCTCCTTACTGGCGCGATTACGCTCCGCGCGCAGTGCCTCCACCTCGCCCAGCAGCGTCCGATATGACGTGTCGAGCTCCAGGATGCGGTCGATCGGGACATCCGTGAAGCGGTCGGCGCACGCCTGACGCACCTCCGCCGTGCGCTCCCGGATGGTCTGCATGGAGAGCATCAGGCGGCCCCGGTTTCCAGCGCGCGCACTGCCTCGATGGCGTCGATGCCGAGGCGGCGCACGTCCTCGGCGATCGCGGCCTCGCCGCCGTGCGGGCTGCGCAACACCTCGCCAGCCTGGAGGGTCTCCGCAGAGACCCAGAGCCAGCCTTCTTCGTCATTGTCCGGCAGCAGCAGTGGCTGCCCGGGGGTCGGCCGGGTGAAGTACACGAGGTCGATGTGCTGGTGCGAGGCCCGTTGGTGCGGGCCACCAGCCTCGATGTCATAGACGCCCATGGTCACGGGCGCCGGCAACTGCGGCGGATACGCCCAGTCGCCGTACGCGGGCGCAGTCGGCACCACCTCGACGGCGAGGCCGGTCTCCTCCAGCACCTCGCGGCGCACGGCCTCGATGGGGTCCTCGTCGGGCTCGATGTGCCCGCCGGGCGGGAGCCACATGCCAAGGCGGTGCCAGTGCAACGCGGTCTCGCCGCGCTGCGAGACGAACCCGGACACAGTGAAATGCCGTTCCATTCGGGGAGCGTACCAGCGACCCTCGGGGGCGGCAACGCGGCAGATGGGACCATCACGCGCCCACACTCCGCCACGTGGCCCATCTGCCCACCACGCCGTTGGCTGGCATTTCGCTGACCTCGTGCGCGAATGACGCGTCCCGCGCCGCGCCGCTGCCGAGGATCAGAGCACACCACCCGCGAGGTGCGCGCATGACAACGAGGACAGCAATGGACGCCAGCAGCGATACCCACATCCGGATTCTCTTCGAGATGACCGGCGAGATGCTTTGCGTCGCCACTATGGACGGAGAAGTACTGCTCCTGAACCCGGCATGGGAGCGCATTGTCGGGTACACGCCGGCCGAGATCATGTCGCGTCCGTTTTCGGCATCCCTGCACGCGGACGATGTGGAACCGTTCCGCATGGCCTTCCGTGGGCTGCGGGCGGGCTTGCCGCTGCGCGGGCACATCGCGCGGTTCGAGCATCGCGACGGTTCGTCGCGCTGGCTGCACTGGGAGGCGATGCCGCACAGCGGACTGGTGTACGCGCTGGCACGTGATGTCACCGATGAGATCGAGTCGTCCGAGCGCGTCGGGCGATTGCAGATCGCGCTCCGGCGGAACGCCGCCACGCTGGGCGGCACGTTGAGCCACGCGGAGGCGATGCTGCGCGACCTCCGCACGCTGCACGGATCGATCATCGCCTCGCTACAAACACCAACGCTGAAGGCACCTGAGGCGACGGCAAATGAGGTGGCCGCGTGACTCGACCTGATGCGGGCGATGTGGCGCAACTGAGCATGAGCAACTGGCGCGCATATCACGCGGGGCTCGACGCGCGATCGCCCTAGGAGCGACCCTCGACGATGAGCTTCAGCCGCCAGAGCGCATCGCGCAGCGCCTGTTGGCGCAGGGGACGGTGCAGCGCCATCTCCAACAGCCAGCCGAACGGACCGCCCACGGGTTCATACGCGAGTTCCGCCAGCAGGTGCACCTCGTGCACACCTTCGGGGTTCATGACCCACGTCATCGCGCGGATCGCGTCCGATCCGCTCGCGGCCACAAACTCCAGCGCCCGACCGTCGTCGCTGCCGAGGTGAAGCTGCGCACGCTCGCTGCGCAGCGGCAGCGCCAGCCGGAACGAGAGCGCGCCGTCATCCCATCGTGCATCCGCGAACGCCTCCGGCAGCCAGCCGTACGCGAGACCTACCGCGGCAGGCACGAGCCGCGCGCGCACGGCATCCACCTGTGCGTGGATATGAATGTCCTCGCGCAGAGAGCGGCTCACGGCTGGAGCGGGTCCGGAGACAAGGGAGGCGCGTCCTCGACGGCGGCATCGCCAACCGACCGGCCGTCACGCTGCGTCTCACGCTGGGCGGGAAACAGGATGACCTCGCGAATCGACTGCTCGCCGGTGAGCATCATGATCAGTCGCTCCACGCCCACGCCAAGCCCGCCGGCGGGTGGCATGCCGTATTCCAGGGCCACCAGGAAGTCCTCGTCGGCGACTTCTGCTTCTTCGTCGCCATCCGTCTGCTTCACCGCCTGCTCAAGCATGCGCTCGCGCTGCTCGACCGGATCGTTCTGCTCCGAGTACGCATTGGCCATTTCGTAGCCGAGCGCGAACAACTCGAAGCGCTCCGCCACCAATGGGTCGTCCGCCTTGCGCTTGGCGAGCGGCGAAATCTCCATCGGGTAGTCGAGGATGAACGTCGGCTGGATCAGCTTCGGCTCTACGAACGCCGACATCAGCCCGTCCAGCACCGTGCCCCACGACACGCCCTCGTCGACAGCGACGCCACGCGCGCGTGCGATGGCGCGCAACTCGTGCAGGTCGCGGTGCGCGGTGTAGTCGATGCCGGTGTGCTCCAGCAGCGCCTCGCGGTACGTGATGCGACGCCACGGCGCACCGAGGTCGACGACATGCTCCCCGACCGTGAGCTGGAGCGTCCCAGCCACTTCCAGCGCCACGAAGCGGAACATCTCCTCCACCATGCGGCCCACGTCGTGGTAGTCGGCGTACGCCTCATACGACTCCAGCAGCGTGAACTCTGGGTTGTGACGGCGGGAGATGCCCTCGTTGCGAAAGACCCGGCCAAGCTCGAAGACGCGGTCGAAGCCGCCCACCAGCAGGCGCTTGAGGTGCAATTCCAGCGAGATGCGCAGGAACAGCTCGCGATCCAGCGCGTTGTGGTGTGTGACGAACGGCCGAGCGGCCGCACCACCGGCGTGCTCCTGCAGCACCGGCGTCTCCACCTCGATGAACTCGCGAGCGGCGAAGAAACGCCGCAGCGCCGCCAGCACGGCAGCGCGCTTGCGCGCCACCTCACGCGACCGCTCGTTGGCGATCAGGTCGAGGTAGCGCTGCCGGTAGCGAGCCTCGACGTCTGTCATGCCGTGCCACTTCTCGGGCAGCGGACGGAGCGCCTTCGTGATGATCGACCAGGTCTCCACGCCAACGGTGATCTCACCGCTACGCGTGCGGAACAGCCGCCCACTCGCCTGCACGAAGTCACCGATGTCGGCGAGCGCGAGTTGCTCGAACGCGTCGCCGAGCGCGTCACGGCGGAACTGCAACTGAATGCGACCAGAGCCGTCGCGCACGTCGGCGAACGCGACGCGGCCCATGTCACGCAGCGCGGTCAACCGACCGGTGACGGCGACCAGGATCCCCGGCGAATCCGCCGGCGCATCGGCAGCCTGCTCTTGCTCTTGCTCCGCAGCCTCGAACGCGGCGACGGCCTGCGCCGCCTCGTGCGTGCGCTCCACGCGTGCCGGGTACGGGTCGCCGACGGCGCGGAGTCGCCCGCGCTTGTCCAGTCGTTGGGCGAATAGCTCTTCTTCGGTCGGCATGACTGTGCCCTCGATCGTTCGATGCGCCCAGCGCGCGGGATGTCCCGGCTCTCGCAGCTACGTTCAGAGTCCTCGGACAAGAACGGGCGGGGTCGCTGACCCCGCCCGCATGGTGTGCACGTTCGCGATGCGGCGGGCTAGCCCGCTCACGTCTCTAGGCGACGGCGACGATCGCCATCTCCACCATCCCACTGGGCGTCACGACCTGCACCTTGTCGCCACGCTTCTTGCCGAGCAGCGCCCGGCCCACGGGAGACTCGAGGCTGATGCGGCCCTCGAGCGGAGCGGCCTCGGCGGGGCCGACGAGCTGATACTCGCGACGTTTCCCGTCCGGACCGCGAACGGTGACCGAGGAGCCCACGCGAATCTCCTTGGAAGCGTGTGCCGCTTCCTCGTCGATGAGCTGGGCGAGCTCCAGCATCTTCTCGATCTCACGGATGCGCCCCTCAAGGAACGCCTGTTGGTTCTTTGCTTCCTCGTACTGGCCGTCGACCTGGGCCATGCCCAACTCTTGAGCCTCGCGGATCGACTGCGCGACCTCCGCCCGCTTCACGGTGCGAAGCTCGTGCAACTCGCCTTCGAGTCGCTTCAGGCCGCTCTGTGTGAGCAACACGGGTTGCTCCGACATCATGCTACCGCCCCTTCAGTGAGAACTGCATAGACGCCTCACCGTATCACCAGCATCGAACCACGAAGCGGACGCGGCCCAAGGACCGATCCGCCGAAATCGACGCATTTGTTCGTCCCCTACATGGTAGTCGACCTCCGCAGGGCGTCGCAATATCCAGCGCCCCACATACGCGCCCCCGCTCGTGGCCAGACGGGGACGGAATGGCGCTGCCACCGGTGCTAGAATTGGTCGCGCCGCACGACGCAAGACCACCGCAAGAACATCCGTGCGCGACGGGAGTCCTGCCAATCCGCCGTATTAGCGTGTCCATCGTGAGCCTGGTGCTTCTGGCGCTCGCAGCCGGCTTTGGCGGCGGGCTGCTGGGTGCTTGGATGCGCGCCACCCCACCCGCCGCCGAATCCACCCCGCCCGCCGCCGTCGAGGACACGCAAACCCGCATCCGGGCTGCGGTCGATCGTGTGCTCCCGAATATCGTGCTGATCGTGGCAGAGACCGCGACCGGGCAGAGCCTGGGCTCCGGGGTGGTCGTCAGCCAAAGCGGCAACATCGCAACGGCCGCGCACGTGATCCGAGGCGCGACGCGCATCGAGGTGGTGCTGGCAAACGGCGACCGACGACCAGCGCGGCTGGTCGGTGAGGACTCTCCGTTCTCGGACGTCGCGGTGCTGGCGGTCGCGCCGCAGGGGCTGCGGCAGGTGGCATTCGGCGCCTCGGCGGCATTGCGCCCGGGCGACATCGTGCTTGCAATCGGTGCGGATCGAGGGCTCTACGGCGCAGGCGGTGCCGCCACCATGGGCATCATCTCCGCCACGGACCGCATCCTCCCCCGCAGCGGAGTCAACCTGGAAGACCTGCTCCAGATCGACGCCGCGATCAACAGCGGCGACTCCGGTGGCGCGCTGGTGAACCTCAGCGGCGAGTTCGTGGGCATGATCACCAGCGTCATTCGTGACGAGGGTTCGGAGCGCTCGGCGGTGGTCGGCGTGGGGTTTGCGCAATCGTCCGATTCGCTGCGGCCGGTGGTCGCGGAGCTCATCCGCGCAGGCCGGTATCCGCGACCCCGCATCGGCATTGAGCGGCCTGACGAGCAGCATGTAGAGATCACCGCGGACGTTGCCAATCAGCGACGCTTGCCTGTGCCGAACGGCGCCCTCATCGTGGCTCCCGCGCCCAACAGTCCAGCGGTGCGCGCCGGCATTGTCGCCGGGGATATCGTGCTCGGGGTCAACGGCGCCAAAGTGGACTTCGACTTTCCGATGGTGAACCTGCTGAAGCGGCTGCCCCGCGGGTCGCGCGTCGACCTGGCAGTGCTGCGCGGCGGACGCACGCTCACCGTCTCCATGACCGCAGAGGACCAGTGACGATGCGTGACCGCGATCCGCGCCCGATCCGCCCGAACGCCATCCGCTACGACGATGACGCCGAACTCGATGACCTCGAGGATCGCGACGGCGGATCGCTCCCGCCGCGCCCGCCCGGTCGTCCGCCCACCGGCGGCGGCGGCTTCCAGCCCGGCCGCAACGAGCTGCGTGTCATCGGTGTGATCGTCGGCCTGGCCGTCGTCATCGGCGCGCTGCTGTTATCGCCGGCTTCCGCGCTGCTGCGCGGCGGGACACCCACCACCGCAACCGGCATTGTCACCAAAGCACGCACCACGATGCCCGCGCTGCCTCAGGGCGTCGAAGCGCTGAGCGCGCTGTACGACATTCAGGGCGACCGCTCATTGCCCGGCCCCGTCGCCCTGACGGTGCAGCTCAAGCAGGCCACGAAGGACGCGAGCAACCTCGCGTTCTACACGTACGCGAACAACGAGTGGCGCCGCCTGGCGACCGTCAGCCCCAGCGATGACGGACGCGGCGCCAAGGGACAGCTCGATGCCATCCCGGAAAACATCGCGGTCTTCCGGCGGGCGGCGCTCGCGTACCAGTTGGGCGCAATCGTCGGCTCCGGCGAAACCCTCGACCCCGCCTCGGGCACGCCTGGCATCGTCAGCGTGCTCGGCGGCGAGCCCACTTCCGGTGACGACGGCGTGCAACTCTCAGAACGCCTTCCCACCGATCTGCAGGGGCGCTACCTGGGCGTCAGCAGCAGTACGTCATCCGGCGCGGCGGCGATCAACCGCATCCTGGCAGACCCGGCGGCGACGAAGCGTCACGGCGACGCCATCCTCGGAGCGGCGAGCACCACTCGCGCCGCGGGCGTGCACATCGACTACCAGGGGCTGGAGCCCTCACGCCGTGCGGCGTTCACGGCCTTCGTTCAGCAACTCGCCGACCGACTGAAGACCGAGCAGCGCGGCCTCGTCGTGACCGTTCCCACCACTCCCGGTGGCGAGCCGAGCGCCTATGACTGGACCGCGATCGAGAATGCAGCGACGGCCGTCTGGATGCGCGCACCCGCAGACCCCGCGGCGTACTACGACCAGTTGGAGGCGGCGCTACGCGTCCGTCGCGACAACGGCATCAACCTCAAGAAGGTCTCGCTGGTGATCGACCGCCGTTCACGGGAGCGCGCCGGCGACCTGATCCGCGCCGTCTCGTTGCGTGACGCGCTCACGGTCGCCAGCGCGATCGGCACTCGCTTGGAGCAGGGCATCGCGCCCGGTGACGCCGTCACGCTGTCCGGCCTCAACATCGACCAGGACACGGGCAACAGCGGCATGCGCTGGGACGATCGCTCTCGCGCGGTCACCTTCGCCTACGCCGGCCGAGGTGGAGCGCGCACGATCTGGATCGAGAATCGCTACTCGGTTGCCTTCCGATTGGACCTGCTCAAGCGGTACGGGCTGGGCGGTGTTGTGATCGACGCTGCCGCGAAGGATGACGCGCTTCCGGACCTCTGGAATACCGTCGCGGCCTTTGTCGAGGATGGGACCGTGAAGCTGGAGCAGCCGTACGGGCCATATTTGCAGCCGTCCTGGCGTGCCGCCGAGGGACAGGTGGAGGCGGCCGCACGATCCGGCGCGGCGGTTTGGCGCGCCCCCAGCCGCTCGGGGGTCTATGACATCACGCTGATCGTGTCGGATGGTGTGGTGTTCGTCGGGCAGCAGCTCTCGCTGCGGGTCGCCGCCGCCACGGCGACGCCAACGCCGAGCGGCACGTCCACGCGAACGCCCACCGCCGGCGGTGCGACGTCATCCGCTACCGCCACGGCCAGCGCGACTCCCACGCGAGCGCCGGGTGCCACCGCGACCGCCACGCCGGCACGCTGATGCTACGGATCGTCGCCGGCAGTGCGCGTGGGCTGACGCTGCTGCAACCGACAGGACGAGGCACACGCCCGACCTCCGGTCGCCTGCGCGAAGCGCTGTTCTCCATGCTGGAAGCGGCCGACGTGGACTTCTCCGAGGTGCTCGACCTGTACGCCGGCACCGGCGCCCTGGGCATCGAGGCGCTTTCCCGCGGCGAGGGTCGCTCAACGTTCGTTGAGTCGGACGCGCAAACGTGCGCCCTCATCCGCGAAAATCTGGATCGCTGCAAGCTGGGCGAGCGTGGCTCGGTGGTGACGGCACAGGTGGGACGTTGGCGCCCGCCTGCGGGACAGGCATACACCCTCGTAGTCGCTGATCCGCCGTATGATGACGCCGCAGCGTGGCAGGCGGTCGCGGACAGCGTGCGCGGCTCGCTGGCACACGACGCCGTGGTGGCGATTGAGCACTCGGCGCGGTTGCCCGCGCCGGAAACGTTCGAAGGGATACCTCGCTGGCGGGACCGCCGGCACGGAGACGGAGCCGTCGCCATTTTCCGGCGAACGGCAATCGATGAGCCCGCAGCGGAAGGTGGGAGCCAGGCATGACCGTCGCGATGTACCCCGGCCGCTTCGACCCGGTCACCAACGGCCATATGGACATCGTCACGCGTGCTGCTGAAATCTTCGACCGTGTGATTGTCGCGGTCGCGGATTCGCGCTCGGCGCTCTTCAGCACAGACGAGCGTCAGCAGTTGTTCGCGGACGCTGTGGAGCACGCGGGACTGCACAACGTCCGTGTCATCTCGTTCGCCGGTCTGACCGTGGACGTGGCACGGGAGAACGGCGTACACGCGCTGGTTCGTGGCCTCCGTGCCATTACCGACTTCTCCGCTGAGTTCGACATGGCGTTGATGAACCGCAAGATGGCGCCGGACGTGGAGTCCGTGTATCTCATGACGGCGCTGGAGCACCTGTTCATCAGCGGGTCCCGCATCCGCGAGCTCGCAGGGCTGGGCCACCCAATCGACGACCTGGTGCCACCAGGTGTCGCCGAAGCGCTCGCAGAAAAGTTCAAGAACCGCTAGCCGAGGAGACGCGAGATGGACCTCCTGCACCTCGTGGACCGTCTGGAAGAGCTGGTCGCCAGCGCTCAAAAGATGCCGATCGGCAGCCGCTCGATCATCGACCGGCGTCGGCTGCTCGATGTCGTCGACCAGATGCGGGTGGCGATCCCGCAGCAGGTGCTCGAGGCCCGCGAACTGGTCACACACCGCGAAGAGCACCGCCTTGCCGCCGAGGAGGACGCGCGCCTGATCATCGCGCGCGCAGAGGATCAGGCCGCACGCCTCGTCGAGGATCACGAGCTCACGCGCGCTGCGCGGGGACGCGCCGAAGAGATCGCACAGCAGATCCAGTCACTCATCGAGGAGCGCCTGCAACTGGCCAACGCAGAGATTGACGCGCGCATCGAGGAATCGCGGCGCATTTCCGGACAGCAGATGGAAGCCGCCGACGAGTACGCACGCGAACTGCTGGCGCGACTGGATCGGCAACTGAACGCGTTCGTGCGCTCCGTGCAGTCCAGCCTCGAACAGGTGCAGACGGCAGAGCACCCTGAGGTGGCCGCTCCCCGACCGGCCGCAGTCGCCCCCACGCGCATGGACGAGGATGACCAAGCCTCGCGTGCGGACAGCGGCGACCCGATCTGGCTGCACCGCGACGCAGATCGTCCCGATGATCCGCGCCGGGGCGAGCCGGACGACGACGACGAACCGCGAGACGCGGAGTTCCAGGACTTGCTGCATCGCCGGGGCACGCCTTCGGCATCCCAACCGCTCCCGGGTGCCCCGGGCGTCATCGACGACTTCTCGATGCCGGCGCTCGACGACCAGCCGAAGCGCCTCCGCGACCGCGAGCGTGACCGCGAGGAGTAGCGAGCAGCGTCCCACATGCGGCCGCCAACCTGCGCACCCCGCACGCGGCGATTGGCAGTCGCAGGAGATGCTCAACGTAGACTCGCCGCCGTCGATTTGACGTGGAGGTGCGCTGTGGTCGTCCGGCTAGACGCAGGAAGTGACGCGGTCCGTGCCTACGTGGCGGAGCAGGCCAGCCTTGGTCTGGCACACGTCACCTCGCTGGTGCGGGCCGATCGTGACGCGATGCGCGAGATGCTCCAGCAGTTGAGCGAGACGGCAGCTGAGTTCAAGCCTGCACCGGACGAGTTTTCCGTCGTCGACATCCTGAGGCATCTCAACAGCAGCTTTCCCCGCAGCACTCAGCGGCTACGCGCCCTCTCCAGCGGCCCGGCCCTTTGAGTACGCAGGCCCGCGGCCGCGGTCCGGAGGAATCCCAGACGACGCGTCCGGGAGCTTCGCCGAATTGCGACAGGCGTTCCTGGAGGGCGAGGCCGAGGTTCTGGCTATCCTCGAGGCTGCGGACGCGGCCGTTAGCCTACAGTTCACCGCGGATCACGCGGAGTACGGTCTTTCAATTGGCTGGAGTGGGCGGTGCACTCCCACCACGTGCACACCCATGACCACGTCGGCCACGTCGCGGAGCTGCCCAAGCTAACATGCTAAGTCCGCGCGCGATCGCGGAGATCACAGAGCATAGATCCCGCCTAACGCAGGACCAGGTTCAGCAGCCTTCCCGGCACGTACACCACCCGAGCCACTTCACGCCCAGCTAGCAGTTCGGCGACCTTCGGCAGGGCTTCCGCGAGCGCGCGCACCTCGGCCGCGGTGGCTTCCGCTGGCACCTCGACGCGTTCGCGCACGCGGCCATCCACCTGCACCGGGATCTCCACGCTCAGCCGCCGAAGCAGTGCGGGGTCAGCGATGGGCCACGACTGCTGGTGCACGGAGTACTCGTGCCCAGCGCGCGCCCACAGTTCCTCTGCGATATGCGGGCACGCCGGTGCGATCAGCAGCGCCAGCGTGTCGAGCGCCTCCACCCAGGCGGCGCGATCCACCGGCTGGTGCGCAGACTCGTCGCGGGCGCGTTGCAGCGCGTTCGTCAGCTCCATCAGCGCCGACACCATGGTGTTCATGCGGTAGCGCCCGAGGTCGTCCGTGACCTTCGCGATCGTGCGGTGCACCAGCGCGCGCAACTCGCGCGTCTCCGGCGAGTCGGGCGCGTCGGCGAACGTTGGCGGATCCGTAGCCACCGACCAGACGCGGTGCAGCCAGCGGGAGATGCCAACGATACCGTCGACGTCGTACGGGCCGCCTTGCTCCCACGGCCCCAGGAACATCAAGTATGCGCGGAAGGTGTCGGCGCCCCAGCGCTCCACCTGACTGTCCGGCGCGATCACATTGCCTCGGGACTTGGACATGCGACGGCCGTCCGGCCCGAGGATCTGGCCCTGCGCGAAGTAGCGCGTGAACGGCTCGTCACCCGACACCACGCCCGCGTCGCGCGCCATCTTGTAGAAAAAGCGCGCGTACAGCAGGTGCATTGTGGCGTGCTCCGCGCCACCGGTGTACTGGTCCACCGGCAACCACGCGCGCGCCGCCTCGCTCGATAGCGCCGCCGACGCGTTGTGCGCGTCCGCGTAACGCATGAAATACCAACTGGAGCACATGAACGTGTCCATCGTGTCGGTCTCGCGGCGTGCCGCAGCGCCGCAGCGCGGGCAGTCGACGTTCACGAACGCCTCCGAGCGCGCCAGCGGTGACTCGCCAGTCGGCAGAAACTCCACGTCGTACGGCAACAACACCGGCAACTGATCCTCGGGCACCGGCACCAGTCCGCATGCCTCGCAATAGATCATCGGGATCGGTGCGCCCCAGTACCGCTGCCGCGAGACCAGCCAATCGCGCAGGCGATACACGATGGTGGCGTGGCCCCAGCTCTGCTCATCCAGGTAGCGCGTGATCGCGCCCTTCGCATCGGTACTCGTCATGCCGTCGAACTGCTGGGAGTGCACCATGTTGCCCGGAGCGGTGTACGCAGCGTCCAGCGGCGCACCGTCCCAGTCCGGCGGCGCAATCACCACCTCGATCGGTAGCGCGTACTTCTGCGCGAACGCGAAGTCCCGCTCGTCGTGCGCCGGCACAGCCATCACGGCACCGGTTCCGTAGGTGACCAGCACGTAATCCGCGACCCAGATTGGGACGCGCCGCCCGGTCAACCGGTTCACGCAGTACGCGCCGGTGAACACGCCGGTCTTCTCGCGCTCCGTCGACTGGCGTTCGATGTCCGTCTCATACGAGGCGGTCTCGACGTACGCCTCGACAGCCACGCGCTGCTCGGCGGTCACGAGTTGGGAGACCAGCGCATGCTCCGGCGCAAGCACCATGAACGTCACCCCGTGCAACGTGTCCGGTCGCGTGGTGAACACGCGCACCTCGGTGCTTCCATCCGCCGTCGGCGATTCCAGTGCGAACGCGACCTCGGCGCCTTCAGAGCGGCCGATCCAGTTGCGCTGCATCACCTTCACGTGCTCGGGCCAGTCGAGGTGCTCGTTGTGCAGCAACTCCTCGGCGTACTGCGTCGTGCGCAGGAACCACTGTTCCATGGACCGCTGTACCACCGCGGTATCGCAGCGCTCGCAGTTCCCGTCGGACACCTGCTCGTTCGCGAGCACGGTCTGGCAGGAGGGACACCAGTTCGCGGCCGCCTTGGCGCGATACGCCAGGCCGAGGCGCACCATCTGCAGGAACCACCACTGCGTCCAGCGGTAATACTCAGGCGATGAGGCGTACAGCTCGCGGCTCCAGTCGAACATTGCGCCCATGGACTGCAACTGGCCGCGCATGCGCTCGATGTTCGCGTTGGTCCAGTCCTGCGGGTGCATGCCGCCCTTGATCGCGGCGTTCTCCGCGGGCATCCCGAACGCATCGAAGCCCATCGGGAACAGCACGTTGTAGCCGGACATCCGCCGCCAGCGAGCCAGCGCGTCGGACGGCGCCATCGTGAACCAATGACCGACGTGTAGGTCACCGGAGGTGTACGGGAACATGGTCAGCGCGTACCAATTCTCGCGGCCAGGCACCTGGTCGGGGGTTTGGTACAGGCCAGACTCTGCCCAGCGCGCCTGCCAGCGCAGCTCAATCTCGCGCGGCTCGTAGCGGTCGGTCATGGATCGCGTGGTCATGGTCTCGCCTCGATCGGATCAGCGGTGCGAATCGTCGTGGATCGCGGCGACACGAGGTGCGCGCCGCACGCTGTGCGGGGGGCGACGCCGCGCTATCGCGCCGCCGCCGAGGTAAGGACGAGGGGCGGGAGAGGTGGCCGACATCGAGCAATCATGCCACCGAGTATCAGGAGCCGCCGAGAGCCAGTCAACGCGACGCCACTGATGGGCGCCGGCTCTCACCGATGCCAGCCCGTGCGTACTTCGCGGGCGGCGCGGGCGGCGCGGGCGGCGCGGGCGGCACGCAATGTCTCAGCGTCCCGCCGAATCGCTCGTCGCCAGCGCATACCGACACGGCTACCAGGCGACGAGGATAAATGCGACCGCTATCGGCACACCGAGCGACACGAGCAGCATCAACCGCTTCGCCTCGCGCAGCCGCGCCTGCGGCTCGATCGAGCGGAACGCGCGTCGCATCTGCCACGTCACAGCGAGGCAGTAGACGACGAATATGGTGATCAACGTGACCAGCGTGGGACTCATGAATGCATCGTACCGCCCACAGGCGATACGGGCGGATCGAGGCTGAACCAAACCGGCTAGTCGGCGCCAACTATCCGCAGCACCGGCCCGCCGTGGACGAGCAGGTACACCTCCCCTGCCGAGTCGGCCCCGAACGCCGCGATGTTCCTGGCAGCAGGGCCCGCGACCGGGATCAGGTCACGGCCATCGGGTTGTGCGGCGCGGTCATCCTGGCGTTCTTCATGCAGCGCGAGGCGCTGTGGGTCGGCCTCGGCGCGCTGGCCCTCGGCGTCGCGCTGTCCTTCGTCCTGGTGCCGCGCACGACGGCCGAAGCCGGCGACTCACGCGGCTGGCGAGTCCACCGATCGTCCGCCCCCACCGGCGCTAGCCCCCCAAACCATGACGAACGTGCTATATGCATCATGCTCAGCACGGGCAGCTCGAGCGCGGGCTGAATGCATGGTTTAGGCACGCGAGGCGTGTGCCCGGGGAAAGGTGTTACATGACAAACCGTCCGCTCGAAGGTGTGCGGGTGCTCGATCTCACGTGGGTGCGCGCCGGCCCGTGGGCCACGCGGTGGATGGCGGTGCTTGGCGCCGACGTGATCAAGGTGGAGTGGCCGGAGCCGGCACTGGGCGGCTCCACTGGTCGCGTGGTTCGCACGGTGCCCGGCATGGGTGCGAATCCGCCCGACATCGCGCCCACCATGAACTCGGACGGCCACTTCAACGACATGCACGCGCTCAAGCGCTCTGTCACGTTGAACGCGCGCACCCCTCGCGGGTTGGAGCTCGTCAAGAAGATCCTCGCGCAGTCCGATGTGATCATCGAGAACTTCAGCGCCGGCGTGCTTTCCAGTTGGGGCCTCGGCTACGACGAGATGACGAAGGTCAAGCCGGACATTATTTATGTCTCCATGGCGGGCTTCGGACAGGCTGGTCCCCTCGCGGAATACACCACCATGGGACCGTCCGTCCAGGCGCTCTCCGGTCTCACCTCGCTTTCCGGTGTACCCGACAAGCCGCCCGCGGGGTGGGGCTGGTCGTACATGGACGACACCGGCGGGATGTACGGCATCATCGGCATGCTGACCGCGCTGCAGCACCGTGCCACCACCGGCGAGGGCCAGCACGTGGACCTCTCGCAGGTCGCAGCGGCGATCACGCTCACGGGGCCCGCGTTGCTGGACCTGAGCGTCAACGGCCGGCCGTCGCGCCGATCCGGCTTCCCACCGGGCAACCGCACCACCTGGCCGGGCACGCCGGTGCTGGACAACTACCGCGGCCCGCAGGCCGCGCCGCACAACGCGTACCGCACCGCTGGCGGCGGACACAACGATTGGGCCACCATCGCCTGCTCCGATGACAGCGAGTGGCAGGCGCTCGTTGGGGTGATGGGCAGCCCCACGTGGGCCGCCGACGCCAAGTACGCGACGCTCGAGGGGCGACTGAAGCACCAGGAGGCATTGGACGCAGGAATCGCCGCCTGGGCGATCAACCTCGACAAGTACGCGCTGATGGAGCGCTGTCAGGCCGATGGAGTGCCCGCGATGCCGGTACAGAGCAGCCAGGACCGCGTCGACAACGACCCGCAACTGCGCGCCCGCGGCATGTACGACCCGGCCTCGCACCCCTTGCTTGGCACGTGGCCAATGCAGCACGCGCCCTGGCAGATGTCCGGCACACCCACGCCCGTGGACCATGGCGCGCCGATCTGCGGCGAGCACAACATCCCCATCCTGGTCGAGTGGCTCGGTGTCAGCCGAGAGGAACTGCGAGAGGGGTACCAGGACAACACGTTCTGGCCGCGTTCGGTGCCGATCGAGTCGTACCTGCTGGAGGCACTGGAACACGCCGGCGCGGCATCGTAGGCCACGCGGAGACGGGGGAGAGACTATGACGACCACCGAATCGAGCCTGCCGGGACCGCTGGCTGGCGTACGCGTGATCGAGTTGGCGGACCGCATCGGCCAGTGGTGCGGGAAGATGATGGCCGACTTCGGCGCCGATGTGATCAAAGTCGAGCCGCTCGGCGGGGTCGCCGAGCGGAAGGTCGGCCCGTTCTACCAGGACGTGCCGGATCCGGAGCGCTCGCTTTACTTCTGGCACTACAACACCAGCAAGCGATCGATCACCATCGACCTTGAACAGCAGGCGGGGCGCGACCTCTTTCGCACACTCGTGGACAGCGCGGACATCCTGCTAGAGACCATGCCGCCCGGCCGCCTGCCCTCGATGGGACTAGGGTACGAGGTACTTTCGGCTAACAACCCGGGGCTGATCATGACCTCGCTCACCCCGTTCGGTCAGACCGGACCGTGGCGCGACTACAAGAGCACCGACCTGCTGCACCTCTCGGCCGGCGGCCAGATGGCGGGCAGCGGCTACGATGCCTCTGACGACCCGGAGCAGCAGCCGATCGCTCCCGGCGGCGGTAACGGCTGGCATATGGGCTCGCACTATGCGTACATCGGGACACTGGGTGCGCTGCTCTCGCGCAACGTCACCGGCGCCGGCCAATACCTCGACGTCTCCGTGCACGAGGCGTGCGCGCTGACCACCGAGATGCATGTACCGATGTACATCTACACCGGCAACGTGGTGCAGCGGCAGACCGGCCGACACGCTGGCTCCCGCCCCACCCCGCCGACGCAGATGCCGACCGGCGACGGACGGTACGTCAACGGCGGATTGGGCATGAACGCCGGCCGCATGAAGCCGCTGGTGGCCTGGATGGACAGCCTGGGCGGTGCCGGCGACCTGACCGACCCGAAGTACGCTGATCCCGCCACAATCATGGCCGAGGGCGCACACATCAGCGAGCAGATCCGGACGCTGGTCGGCCGCATCACCGCCGACGAGGCGTTCCACGGCGGTCAGCAGGCCGGCATGCCGTGGGGCGCTGTACGCTCCACCGACGACCTGCCAGCGGATAAACACTTCCGTGCGCGCGGCTTCTTTCCTGACGTGGAGCACCCGGAAGTGGGACGCAGCTTCGCCTATCCCGGCGCCGCAGCGATCTACCCGAAGTCGCCCTGGCGCATCTACCGGCGCGCCCCGCTCATCGGTGAGGACACGCAGATCGTCCTGCACGAGATCGGCGTGGACGCGTCGGCTTTCGCTGCCCTCCGAGCGGCGGGAGTGGTCTAAACTAAGTCGTGCCGAGCGTCGATCGCGGAGCAGGCGAACAGCATTGGTACGCGGGAACATGCGCACGGGAGACCCCAGATTAAGGGCTCCCACGATACGAGAGGTGAGCAATGGCTGAGATCGACGGGCAGACGATCATCGCGCGCGCGCTCAAGACGCAGGGCGTGGAGTGCTTGTTCGGCGTCGTGGGCATCCCGGTGACCGGGATCGCGGCCGCCGCCCAACGGGAGGGCATCAAGTACGTCGGTATGCGACACGAGATGCCGGCGACCTACGCCGCGCAGGCCGTCTCCTACCTCGGTGGTCGCATCGGCGCGGCGCTCGCAGTCTCGGGGCCGGGCGTGCTGAACGCGGTGGGCGCATTCGCGAACGCGTGGTCCAACCGCTGGCCGATGCTGCTGCTGGGCGGCTCGTACGAGCGTACCGGCCACAGCATGGGCTTCTTCCAGGAAGCCGACCAACTCACCCCGCTCCGCCCGTACGCGAAGTACGCCGAGCGCGTGGAGTCGATCGAGCGGATTCCGCTGTACATCGCCGAGGCCGTGAAGAAGGCGCTGCATGGCGTCCCCGGCCCCGTCTACCTCGACCTCCCAGGCGACATCATCGCCGGGAAGGTGGACGAGGACGCCGTGCAGTGGGCGCCGCGCGTCCCGGATGCTCGACGCCCGCAGGCGGACCCGATGGACGTCGAGGCGGCGCTCGCCGCAATCAAGACCGCCGAGCAGCCGTTGGTGATCATCGGCAAGGGTGTCGCCTACGCCCGCGCGGAGCAGGAGGCGCGGGCCTTCGTAGAGCGCACCGGCCTGCCCTACCTCGCGATGCCGATGGCAAAGGGCGTGCTCCCGGACGACCACGACCAGTCCGCCGCGGCCGCGCGCTCCTTCGTGCTACAGAACGCGGATCTGATCTTCTTGGTCGGCGCACGACTGAACTGGATGCTGCACTTCGGGCTCCCGCCGCGCTTCCGACCCGGTGTGCGCGTCGTGCAACTGGACATCAACCCTGAGGAGGTCGGCGTCAACGTCCCGACCGAGGTGATGATGGTCGGTGATGCCAAGGCAACGCTGGGCCAACTGCTCGACAGCCTGGACGCCGAGCCGTGGGAGTTCCCATCCGACTCCGAGTGGGTCGGTGCCGTACGCGCCGAGGCACGCACGAACCTCCAGGCTGTGGAGGACATGAAGCAGGACGAGTCCGTGCCGATCGGCTACTACCGCGCATTGCGCAGCATCGAAGAAGCGATGCCGCACGACATGATCCTCGTCGCCGAGGGCGCGAGCACGATGGACATCAGCCGCACTGTGCTCAACAACTACCTGCCGCGCACGCGCCTGGACGCGGGCTCGTTCGGCTCGATGGGGCTGGGGCACGGCTTTGCGATTGGTGCCGCCACCCAGTTCCCCGGCAAGCGCATCCTGTGCCTGCAGGGCGACGGCGCGTTCGGCTTCGCCGGCACGGAGTGCGAGGTGGCCGTGCGCTACAACCTGCCGATCACCTGGGTGGTGTTCAATAACGGAGGGATCGGTGGCCATCGCGCGGAGCTGTTCGAGCGGGAGGAGAAGCCGGTCGGCGGGATGAGCCCGGCCGCGCGCTACGACATCATGATGGAGGGACTAGGCGGCAAGGGATTCAACGCGATCGACTCCGCGCAACTCGACGCCGCGTTGCAGGAGGCGCTCGCGATGCCCGGTCCGTCGCTGATCAACGTCCCGTTGGACCCGGACGCACGCCGCAAGCCGCAGGCATTCGGCTGGCTGACCTCGACCCGCGACTAGTCACCCACGACGGGGACTCGAGGGTTGGCCATGCGCATCGCACTGTTCGGACAGGCCGACTTCGGCAAGGACGTGCTCGCCTCGCTGCAGGAGGCGGGCGAGCAGCTGGTCGGAGTCTCCGTGCCGCGCGCCGGTGCGAGGCCCGACGCGCTGCGTGTCGCTGCCGAGGCGGCAGGGCTCCCGGTGATCGAGACCCCCGCCTTGCGGGAGCCCGATCCATTGGCAGAGTTGGTAGCGTGGCAGCCTGACCTGCTGGTGTTCGCGTTCGTGACAGACATCGTGCGTCGGCCGGTGCTGGAGGCCGCGCGCCTTGGCGCCATCCAGTACCACCCCTCGCTGCTCCCACGCCATCGCGGTCGCTCCGCGATGGCGTGGCCGATCATCGCGGGCGAGCCGCGGACCGGTCTCACGATCTTCTGGGTCGATCGTGGCGTGGACACCGGACCGATCCTGCTGCAACGCGAGGTGGACATCGCCCCGGACGACACCGTCGGCTCGCTCTACTTCAAGCGTCTCGCGCCGATGGGTGTGAAAGCGCTGACGGAGGCAGTGCGACTGGTGCGAGAGGGGCAGGCACCTCGCGTCCCGCAGGACGAGGCAGCGGCAACCTACGAACCGCCGATCGGGCCGGAGCACTGCAACATCGACTGGCAGCGACCCGCAGCGCTGGTACACAACCACATTCGCGGCTGCGACCCACAGCCCGGAGCAGCGACCGGCTGGCGCGGCAAGCGATTGCGGCTCTTCGATTGCACGTGTCGCGAAGGCAAGGCTGCCACCGCGCCGGGCACCGTGGTCGCGATCGAGGATGGGCGAGCGTTGATTGCGACCGTGGGTGGCGCGGTGAGCGTTGGTCGCGTGCAGCGTGACGGCGAGGCGAAAGTCGAGGCCGGCAGCGTGCTCACGCCCGGCGACCTCCTCGGCCCGATCGAGGCCTGACCAGCCGCGATCGCGTCGGACGCGCGGCGCCGAGCCGTGGCAGCAACCTTGTATCGACACACATCGTACAAGGCGCCCTGGAATCCAGGGCGCCTTGTACGATGCGCAGGACGTAGCCGCCGCGCGTGCGGACTACTTCTCCACGTAGTACCAGCGGCAGATCTTCGTCTGGCTGGAGTAGCCGTAGGCGATGCCAGCGGTGGTGTCGTACCCACCGATGTTGCCCTGCACGATGTTCTTCACCGGCTGCGCGTAGAGCACGTACATCGGCATCCACTCGTCCATGAACTTGCGCTGCGCCTCGTCCAGCATCGCAGTGCGGTTCTCACGCTTAAGTTCCACGATCGCCTTATCCATCAACGCGTCAAGGCTAGGCTCATTGAAGTGGCCGTAGTTACGGCTGCCCTTGCTGTGGTACTGCGAGGTGAACTCGATCACCGCGTCCGGCGCCGAGGTGATCGTGTACGCCACAAGCTGGAACTTGCCTTCGTTCTGCACAGCGTTCAGGGCAGCGCTGTCTGCGAGCGCCTTTAGGCGGAACTTGATCTCCGGGAAGGCCGTCGTGATCTGAGACTGGAACCGCGTGCCGTTCTCCTTGTTCACGTCGGAGCTGCCGGTGTACACCAGCTCGAAGTCCAGCCCCTTGCCGTTCGGGAAGCCCGCGGCCGCCAGCAGTCTGCCCGCCTCGGCGCGATCCTTCTCCTTCGTGTCCGGGTTATACCCCGGCAGCGACTTCACCTTCTCCGGGCTCCACGCCTCCGGGAACATCGGATTCAGCGAGGCCTGGTAGCTCCAGCCGTCGCCGTAGTACCCCTCCGCCATCGCCTTGTAGTCGCCCGTGAGGTGCAGGGCCTTGCGCACCCGGAAGTCCTTGAATGGCGCGTACTCCACGCTCATCCGGATGTGCTGCCAGTTCTGGTCAACCCAGGTGTACAGGTTTGAGTCCGGGCGGCCCTTCTTCATCAGGGCGATCACGTCCGGCGACGGCGCCGCCTGGATATTGGTCTGCCCGGAGATGAACGCCGCCTGCGCTGCGCCAGCGTCCGGGATCACGATCTGGTCAACCTTGTCGAAGTACGGCTCGTTCGGCCGAAACTCCGCGTAGCGCGGGTTCTTCTTAAAGCTCGCCCGCTGGTCGTTCTTCCACTCCGAGACCTGGAACGGCCCGATCCCCGCCAGTTTCATCGGGTCAGCGAACCCGATGTCGGCGGCTTCCTTCGGCATGAACGGGACGCGATTCTCCGTCAGCCCGTTGAAGAACGCGTTGTTCGGCCGGGACAGCGTCACCTTCACGGTCAGCGGATCCACGGCTTCCGCCTTGGTGATGTTCGCGACCATGCTCGCGCGCTGGAACTGCGCCAGCGGCACGGCACCCTTCTCCTCGAATGGCCCGCCCTTCGCCATCAGCCCGCCGATGCGCATCATGTTCCATGCGACATCCTCAGCGGTGAACTGGCGACCGTTGTAGGGCGCTACGTCGTGCACGAAGAGCTTCGGGTGCACTTTGAACACCAGCGTGGTGCCAGACGGGTCCGCAACCTCCCACGAGGTGAGCACGTGCGGACGGATCTCGTTCGTGACCGGGTCCGGCTCCAGCCCCTTCTCGC
>QWRD01000001.1 GCA_003670575.1 Chloroflexota bacterium | reverse complement strand
GCGGTCTCCTCGCGCACGGCCGCCGCCGCAGAGGCAGCGCTCAACCCTGAGTCCACCAGCGCTGCCATCCGGCGAATCAACGCAAGATCGGCTTCGTTGTATAGGCGGCGACCGGTGTCAGCGCGCGCCGGCGCGGGTATCCCATAGCGGCGCTCCCACGTTCGGAGACGATCCCCTTCGACCCCAGTGGCAAGCGAGGCTGCGCGGACCGTGTACTCCATGATGAAAGAATATAATTTCGCCACTTATTCGTCAATATGCTTGACAATCTTAGCCATCATGGCAAATATATTCGTCAGCGGGAACTTTGGACAAAGTTGCTCATAAACGACCGAAAGCACGGAGTAACACTGAAGGAGGAATGCGATGAAGTCGATTGATTTGCTGGCGCTGGTGCTTGTTGTGATCGGGGCCGTGAACTGGGGCCTCTGGTCGGTCGCCCAGTTTGATCTCGTCGCCACGCTGTTCGGGGGCAACACGACAGAAATGAGCCGTGTGGTATACGGCCTGGTTGGACTGGCGGGCATCTACAGCGTCAAGTTGATCGCTCAAACCGCCCGATCCTAGGTACACCCGCAGGAAGCTGCCGCACCAACGACCATCAAGCAGAGCCCCTGAATCGCCTCAGGCGGCACAGCTCTGTACGATCGAGGCGATGATGGAACTTACACGGCTCGCGATGCTCCGCAGGTGGGCGACCACGGCCATCTTCTTGGCGCTCGCCGTCGCCGGAGTGGCGGCGTACATCGGACTGCCGATCAACCAGTTCCCGAACGTCGCCATCCCGGTGGTGGCGGTGACGACGATCTACCCCGGCTCCAATCCTCAGGAGATCGAGACGCAAATCACGCGACGCATCGAGGATGCCGTCGCCGGCCTGAGCAACATCGACAAGCTCGTGAGCACCTCGGGCGCGGGGTTCTCTTCGGTCGTCGTGCAGTTCACGGACAAGGCGGACATCAAGCAGATCGGCTCCGATGTGGAGCGGCAGGTCAGTGCGATTGCTGGCAACCTCCCCACCGGGGCGAACCGCCCGGTGGTGCTGAAGATCAACCTGGACGACCAGGCCGTGATGCAAATCGCGCTTGTAGACCCCACCCTCTCGCCCGAGGCGCTCTATCGCGTCGCGCACGACCAGATCCAACCCGCCATCGAGGGGTTCAACGGGGTCTCGAGTGTGACATTGGTAGGCGGGACGGATCGCCAGGTACAGGTCGCCGTCGACCCGATCCGTCTCAAGTCCTACGGTGTGTCACTGGCTCAGGTGCAGGGGGCACTTGCAGCGGCGAACACCTCGTTGCCCGGCGGCTCAGTCACCCAGGGCACGCAACAGTTCGATATTCAGATCTCCAGCCTCTACCCGACGCCTCAGTCGCTGGGCGACATCACCGTGACCGGCGCGGCCGGGCAACAAGTACGTATCCGAGACCTCGCCTCCGTTCGGCAGGCGGCCACCGAGCAGACCAAGATCACTCGAGTGAACGGGCGTCAGGCGATCCTGTTGGCGATCGGCCAGCGATCCGGCGCCAACCTGACCGACGTCACCGATGCGATCCGGCGGGCGCTGCCCGCGCTGCGCGCCACACTGGCCCCCTCCAGCGAGTTGGTGGTGGTCGCAGATACGACGCCGTTCGTCCGCAACGCGCTCGACGGCATTCAGCTAGAACTGATTAGCGCGGTGCTGCTCACCGGAATCATCCTGCTACTCTTCCTACATCGATGGCGCGCGGCGGGCATCGTGCTGCTCTCCATCCCGACGACGCTGCTCACAACCTTCGTCGCGATGCAGTTCCTTGGGTTCAGCCTGAACTTCCTCAGCATGCTGGGTCTCACGCTCACCATCGGCATCTTGGTGGACGATTCAATCGTGGTGTTGGAGAACATCCTCCGGCACCTAGCGCGGGGTGAACGTTCCTTCGACGCTGCGCTGATGGGGCGCGCGGAGATCGGGCTCGCGGCGGTTGCGATCACGCTCGTAGACGTGGTGGTGTTTGCGCCCACCGGTCTGGTCAGCGGTCAAATCGGCGGATTTTTCCGCGAGTTCGGGTTCACAATCGCTGCGGCAACACTGATATCGCTGGCGGTCTCCTTCGCGCTGACGCCCATGCTGGCGGCACTCCTCCTCCACCCAAACGACGAGAATGAGGTACCCGGTCCCCTCGCTCGCTTCGGGCGCTGGTGGGACGGCTGGTTCGGCGCCATGGAGGTGAGTTACGGGCGGCTGCTCGGGTGGTCGCTGGATCATCGGCTGATCGTGATCACGTTCGCCGCCTCCACGCTCGTCGCCGGGATCGGGCTCTTCACGTCGGGGCGCGTCGCCGTCGAGTTCGTGCCGGCATCCGACAACGGGTACTTCGTGATCAGCACGGAGGCGGCGCCGGGCACCTCCCTAGCAACGCACGATGCGGCAATCCGCCGCGTCGAGGAGATCCTGCTCGCGATGCCAGAGGTGATGACCGTCACCGCGTCCGTCGGTGTGAGCGGCTCCGGCAACAACGCCGCGAGTTCGGCTCGCTATGGCACCGTCACGGTCGAAGCACACGCGCGCGCGACTCGACGTCCGCTCAATGCGATCATGGACGATGCCCGCGCTCGGCTGGCGGACGTGCCGGGCACCCGCGTCAAAGTGAGCGCACCCGGTGGCGGACCAAACGGTGGCGCGCAGCCGATCGCGATCCAATTGAGCGGCCCGGAACTGGACACCCTCGCGGAGCTCGCGACCCGCGTTCAAGCCGAACTGAGCGCGACGCGTGGCCTCATTAACGTCACCAACGGCGCGCCTATCGGTCAGCCCCAACTCCGCGTGGACGTGAACCAGCAGGCGGCAGCGCAACTGGGCGTGAGCGCCGCCTCCATCGCGCTTGCGGTGCGTACCTCGTTCGCCGGCGTGGTCGCCACCAAGTACCAACTTCCGGACGGCACGCTGGAGGACGTCCAACTGCAGCTGAGCAGCGAGGCACGTGGCGATGTCACGCGCCTGGGCGACCTGCCAGTGCCCACGGCCGCGGGGCAGCTGATCCCACTGCGCCAGGTGGTCACGATCACCGAGACCGCCGGACCGACCCAAATCAGTCACGAGGCTCGCCGTCGCATCGTCACGGTGAGTGCCGACCTCGAGACCGGCCAGTCACTCGGCGGCGTCAGCCCCGATCTGAACCGCATCGTGCAGGACTTGAACCCGCCCGCCGGCTACGCCGCACGCATCGCCGGCAGCAGCGCGGAGCAGGCGAAGAGCTTCGGGCAGCTGTTCACTGCTCTCGGCGCCTCCGTGTTGCTGGCGTACCTGCTGATGGCGGTGCTCTACAACTCCCTGCTGCATCCGCTCGTCATCCTGTTCTCGCTGCCGGTGGCCGTCGGCGGGGCGATGTTCGGGCTCTGGATCTTTGGGTACGCATTCAGCATCTTCGCGATGATCGGGCTCATCCTGCTGGTCGCGCTGGCGATCAAGAACGGCATCCTGCTGGTTGACCGGACGAACCGAAACAAGGAGCAGGGCATGTCTACCCACGACGCGCTGCTCGAGGCAGGGCCAGCCCGGCTACGCCCGATCGTGATGACCAGCATGACCATCGTCGTCGCGATGCTCCCGACGGCGCTGCAGTTGGGCGAGGGTGCCGAACTGCGCGCACCGCTGGCTGCGGTCGTCCTCGGCGGGGTGATCTCCTCCACGTTGCTTACGCTCGTACTGATCCCTGTTGTCTACACGCTGCTCGACGGACTTCCCCGCCCGGTGACTTGGGTTCTTCAACTCATGGGCCTGCGCGGTGGTGGATCGACTGTCGAGGCGTCCCTCACGACGGCGGCGGCAGTGGAACATCCTGATGACTGACCCCCGCGGCGAGCGCAGCGTCGACTCGGCTGGAGGCTTGCGATGACAGTGTCGATTCGTACCGTGGTGGCGTCGCTCGTGGCCGTCGGGCTGTTGGCCGGAGCGTTGATCCTGCCGGGACGGCTGAGGCCTGCGCTACCGCCAGCGGCACCCACGGACGTAGCCGTACCGGTGGAAGTGGTCACGGTACAGACCGGACCGATCCGTGCGAGTGTCAGCTATGCTGGGACGATTCAGGCGACCGAGACGGTCAACCTTGCACCGAAGGCGCCAGGCCAGATCGCCTCGATCGCAGTGGGAATCGGTACGTCCGTGCGCGCCGGTGACCGCCTCGCGACCCTCGACCCGGGGACGCTGGCAGCGCAGGTGCTGCAGGCCCAGGCCGGCGTTGCCGCCGCCGAGGCGCGACTGCGCGTCGTGCAAGACGGCGCGACGACAGCCGATACGGCAACTGCCACGCAGGCGGTGCTGGCCGCCGACGCCGCGTACACCGCCGCGCAGAGCACACTCGCTGGGGTGCTCGCACGCGCCAACGCCGCCTCCCGCGCGGCGAGCGTGCAACAACAGGCCGACCGCATGGTCGCGCAGGGCCCTCCGGCGCAGGCAGAGATCAATGCAGTGATCGCGCGCATCCGGGCCAGCAACCTGTACGGCGCGGGTATGCTCCACGCCAACGTGAGTGATATGGGCAACACGATTCGCACGCGCTGCGACACCATCGGCAACCGCGACACCTGCGCGACCGCTGCGCTGGACAGCATCTCCACCGGCGATCTGGTCGCGCGTGTGAGCAACACCACCAGTGGTCCAATCGACCTGGCGACGACGCTCAAGCAATACGAGGATGCGCTGGTTGCCGCCGACCAGCCAGCGGTGACCGATGCTGTGTTCCGGCTGATGCAGGCAACTGCAGGACAGGCCGGACTGAGTGCTCGCGCTAGCAACCTCGCGCTCTCGCTGAACTCCTCGGCAGGCATCCCTTCGGCGGACGCCGTACGCACCGCACAGCGCACGCGCGACGCGGCCGCCTCCGCGCTGGACGCCGCACGCGCCCGGCTGGAGACGGTCACGACGGGCCCGACCAACGCCGATCTGCTGACCTCGAGGGCCACGCTGTCACAGGCGCAGGCCGGCCTTGCGGTCGCACGCGCGGCCCTCGATCAGACCGTGGTGATCGCGCCGTTCGATGGCACTGTCGTGGCGAAACTCGTCGACGTCGGCTCATCGGTCTCACCGGTGGCGCCGATCTTCGTGCTCGCGGCCAAGGCCGTGGAACTGCATCTCACCGTGGAGGAGGCGCGCATTGGGCTGATGCGCCCGGACCTAGAGGCAGCGCTCACCACGCCCGCCTTCCCCGGCCGCACGTTCCGTGCGCGGGTCGGCGTGATCGCACCGTCCGCTGACCTGCGCGCGCACTCCTTCGATGTGACGGTGTACGCCGAGGATGCCGACAAGCAACTTCGCCCCGGCATGTCTGCCAACGTGACGATCGTGACGGAGACCAGACCCAGCGCAACGTTGGTCGTAAACACGGCGCTCAGCACGACCACCACCGGCGCGTCCGTGCTCACCATCGCGGACGGCAAGGCAAAGCGCCGCCCGGTCACCCTCGGCATCTCCGATGGCACCAACACCGAGGTGCTCGATGGGCTGCGTGCTGGCGAGCAGGTGATCGCCATCGGCCAGAACCTCGCGCGTGACGGTCAGGCCGTGCGGGTGGTGACGCCAAAGCCGAAGCGCTAAAGTGCGCCCCAAGGGGGTGCGCGATGCAGTGGTGCCGATCCTAGGCCGCGGATGGCGCGACGTACGGGTTGAACGAGAGTAACCGCGTTGAGGCGGTGCGCGTGTAACCCTCGAACGGGTTGCCGCACCGCCTCAACGCAGCCCCTTGATGCGGTGCGGCTGCTGGTACCGGTGATCCCGCCGACGTTCTACGCAGCAGGTATCAACTATCGCGAGCATGTGATCGAGGGCGCACGCAAGCGCGGCGTGGAGCCGCAGTTCCCACCACAGGCGGACGCGGGTTACCGCGCGAACAACGCGCTGATCGCGCAGGGCGAGACGAACGTGATCCCGCGCGACGCCACCAAACTCGTGCAGTACGAGGGCGAACTGGTGGCGGTGATCGGCCGCACCTGTCATCGCGTCTCGAAGGCCGAAGTACTGGACTACGTGCTTGGCTACACCATCGGCAACGACGTGAGCGAGCGCAGCTGGCAGGCGAGCGACCGCACGCTCTGGCGGGCGAAGAACACCGACACGTTCAAGCCAATGGGCCCCTGGATCACCACCGGGCTCGACCCGGACAACCTCAGCGTGACGATCCGGTTGAACGGTAAGGAGATGTACACCTACCGCGTCGCGGACGCGATCTTCGGTGTGCGAGCGTTCATCAGCCGGATGAGCCAGTACCTGACGCTCGCACCCGGCGACGTGTTGTGGATGGGCAGCGACGGCGCGACGGAGAACATGCGCGACGGCGATCTCGTGGAGATCGAGGTGCCCGGCATCGGGACGCTGCCCAACCCTGTCGCACGCGAGCGCGTCGCCCGCGGATCGGCAGAGCGCGCCGACGCCGCCGAGCAGCACATCGCTCAAAGGCCATTCGCCCCACCACGCCTCGGTCGCCGGCGCCCAGCCGCCCAGTCGCCCAGCGCCAACAGCGCAATGCTCACGCCGTACCCGGCGAACGCCGCGGCGCTATCGATCGGCGAGCGCGCGCGCTCCATGAGCCCGCTGGCGATCACTGCGACCGCCTCCGGGTAGTTGAGCTTCACGCCTCGAGCCCGCCGATCGCGCGCGATCATCGCTGCCACCGACATCAGCAGTTTGTCGACCTCTCGATCCGTGAGCTTCATTCGCCCCTCCCGGCGGTGCGATCCCGTATCGCCCCGCTCCCCATCGTGCGTCTGGGGGCATCGTAGGAGGCGATGATTTCAATCAGGTTTCGTGCGCAGTGCGCCCTCGGTGGAACCGCGTTACGCCTCCCCCGGCCGACGCGAGAACAGCGCGAGCACCGCGAACGCGACGAGCAGGCCGATCAGCACCCATGCAGCGATATAGCCCGCGTTTCAGGCACCTCGCCTGTGCCGCCAGAGCAGCAGCGTCGACGCCGACGCGAGCACCAGCGGGAGCGACACCGCCACCAGAACCACGCCGCCGCTCACCTCGACGAGGGTGCGCGAGGCGTCTACCTCGACGATTAGCGGGCAGCCAGGGCAGGCGACCGTGATGGTGCGGCCCTGATAAACCGGGAACGTCAACGCGCCCACCACCAGCACCATCCCCCACGCGACCGCGAGGATGGAGCACGTCAGCGCCGATTTGTTCCGCATGGCCTCACTGTACGGGCCACCACTCGGCGCCGGTGGTATCACCATCCGGCGATGCGCTACACTTGAAACTGCACACGGGGTGGTCGGGGAGCGCCCGGCCTGAGATCAAACCCGCGTACCTGAACCGGATAATGCCGGCGGAGGAATGTGCGTGACAGCCTCTTGGTCCCCACCACACGCCCCGACGACTGAGATGCCCGGATCGGCGGCGCACCCGCACGATCGCGGCGTCCTGCCAATCGTGCTGGCGATCGGTGGCTCAGACAGC
Source organism: Chloroflexota bacterium (assembly GCA_003670575.1). Classification (GTDB taxonomy): domain Bacteria; phylum Chloroflexota; class Dehalococcoidia; order UBA2979; family UBA2979; genus RH-chloro-G1. The sequence goes on along the minus strand of QWRD01000001.1, from coordinate 282,360 downwards.
AGCGCCGGCGCTGGCGTGCAGGCCGACCTGAAGACCGTCGCTGCCCTCGGTGGCTACGCACGCACGGTGGTCACGGCCGTCACCGCGCAGCACTCCGGCGGCGTCACCGCCGCCTGGCCCGTGCCCACATCAACGATCGAGGCGCAGCTGCGCGCCGCGTACCTCGACGGGCCGCCCGCAGCGGTGAAGACCGGAATGCTGGCGAACCGCGAGGCAGTCGAGGCCACCTCGCAGTTGCTGCGCGAACTCGGCGCGCGAAACCTCGTGGTCGACCCGGTGGTGCGTTCCACCTCGGGCGCCACGTTGCTCGATGCCGCGGGCGTTGACGCGCTGCGCACGCTGCTGCTGCCGCTGGCGGCGCTGGTCACGCCGAACGCCGCCGAGGCTGCACTGCTCTCCGGGATCGCTGTGGAGACGCGCGCCGACGCGATCGAAGCCGGGCGGCGCATCCTCGCGCTCGGTGTCGGCGCGGTGCTCGTCACCGGAGGGCACCTCACGTCCGACCTGGCCACAGACATCCTCATCACCGCCGAGGGTACGCAACTGTTCGAGGGTGCCTACCTCGACGGCCCAGACGTGCACGGCACCGGCTGTGCGTTCGCCTCTGCGATCGCGACGCGCCTCGCCTTCGGCGACGCGTTGGTGGACGCCATCGGCACGGCGAAGCAGTACATGGCCGCGCTCATCGACGTCGCGTTCCGATCCGCGCCGAAGGGCACAGGGAGCGCGGTGATGCCAGACCACCTCTTCGCCCACTTCACACCGGACGCGATGCTGTCAGGGAAGTCACGATGAAGCAGATCCCACGGTTCCAGGTGATCACCGACGAGGTGCTGCAGACGCGCTACACGCACGCGCAGCTGGCGCGCCTCGCTGTCGAGGGTGGGGCGGACGCGGTGCAGTACCGCGAGAAGCGACCGCTCACGACGCGCGCGATACTGGCGGTGGCCGCGGAGATGCGGGCCGCCTGTGGTGAAACGCTGCTGATCGTCGATGACCGCGTGGACGTGGCGTGCAGCGTCGGCGCGGTCGCGGTCCACCTCGGACGGGACGACCTCGATGTGCGTACCGCACGCGCCATGCTCGGCGCGGACGCGATCATCGGCGGCACCGCCAATTCGTACGAGGAGGCGCGCACGGTCTGGCAGTCAGGCGTCGATTACCTCGGTGTGGGCCCGATCTACGGCACCACGTCCAAGGCGAACCCCGCACCGGTGATGGGCCTCGACGTGCTCGCGCGCATCTGCGCCGACTCGCCACTGCCCATCGTCGCGATCGGGAGCATCACCGCCGCGCGCATCCCCGAGGTGCTGGCCGCCGGCGCGCACGGCGTCGCTGTGCTCTCCGAAGTGCTGCTAGCGGACGACCCCGCCGCGGCCGCTCGTCGTTGCCGTGACGCTATCGATGCCCACGACGCGGCACGCGAGGCTCGGCAATGAGCACGGCTACCGAATCGCGCAGCGTCGATGTCTGCATCATCGGCGGCGGCATGATCGGCCTCGCCGTGGCCGCGGAGCTCGTGCGGCGAGGCCGAGAGGTGTGCGTGCTGGAAGCGACCGTCGGCAGCGCGGACGCGGCGGCACGGACGGCGGCTGGGATGCTCGCGCCGGTCTCGGAGGCCGACCTCTCGCACCCGGAACTGACCCGACTCTCGCTCGCCAGCGCGGCGATCTACGAGCAGTGGGCGCAGGACATCGCCGCGCGCTCCGGCCTCGACACCGGATACGAAGCAACCGGGACGCTGATCGTCGCGTTGCATCGCGACCACATGGCGGAGATCGAACATCTGCGCGCGTTCCAGCACGACCGCGGACTGGCGCCCGAGCCAGTGACGCGCCGCGAGATTCGCGAACTGGAGCCGGCCCTCGCGAACGCCATCGGTGGCATCCGGGTTCCCGGCGATCGCCAGATCGATCCGCGCCGCCTGCTCGCGGCGTTACGCGAGACCGTGACGCGCGCGGGCAGCACGGTGCGCGAAGGCGTCCGCGTCACCGCGATCCACTCGGACGGCCCGAGCAACCTCGTGGAGTTCGAGGAGCAGGGCGCGACCCAGACGATGCACGCACAACTCGTTGTGCTGGCGGCGGGTGCGTGGAGCGGTCAGGTGGCAGCATCGGGCCTCGCGCTGCCGATGCGCCCGGTCAAAGGGCAGGCGCTGCGCCTGCGCGGCGAGCGGTTGCTGCACCACGTGGTGCGCACGCCGGACGTCTACCTGGTGCCGCGCACAGACGGCGAACTCGTCGTCGGCGCGACGATGGAGGAGAACGGCTTCGACCGCGACAGCCGCGCGGGAGACGTGCTGGACCTGCTGGTGGAGGCGACGCGTGCGCTCCCGGGAGTGCGCGAACTGACGTTGATGGAGTGCAACATCGGGTTCCGTCCCGCACTGCGCGACCACCTCCCCGCCATCGGCGAGGCGCGCCCGGGTCTGATGGTGGCGACCGGGCACTTCCGCGACGGCGTGCTGCTCGCCCCGATCACGGCGCGGCTGCTGGGCGACCTGATCTGCGATGGCCGCAGCGACCCACTCCTCGCGGCGTTCGCACCCGGCCGTTTCCAGGCTGTGGAGGCGCGTGCATGATGGCTCCGCACACCTCCGAGGCTGCCCGTTCCGATCCAACCCCATCCCCCTTTACGGGGGAGGGCGGGGGAGGGGGTCTCCCCTCTCACGACACCCACACCGCGCAGCCCTCGCAGCCCTTGTCGACCGGGGGTATCACCGTGACCGTGAACGGCGAGGAGCGTCGGCTCCCGCGCGGTACAGCCATCGCCACGCTGATGACAGACGTCGACACGCTCGGCTCAGCGATCGCGCGCAACCGCGAGGTGGTACCGCGCTCCCACTGGGACGAGGTGCTGCTCACCGACGGCGACACCATCGAAGTCGTCCGCCCGACTCAGGGAGGTTAAGCAATGACCACAGACAGCCCTCACACGCCCGCGCCCACCGAGGACTTCCTGGCGATCGCCGGGCTGCAACTGACCTCGCGCGTGCTGTTGGGCACCGCGCGCTACCCGAGCACGCAGTTGCTACTCGACGCGCTGGAAGCGTCGGGGACGCAGCTCGTCACGGTGGCACTGCGCCGCGTCGATCCCGTCGCGGGCGGCACGGAGAACCTGTACCGCCTGCTGGTGGAGCGCGGCTACCACCTGCTGCCGAACACCGCCGGCTGCTTCACCGCGCGCGACGCGGTGCTCACCGCCGAGCTCGCGCGCGAAGCCCTCGGCACCTCCCGCATCAAACTCGAGGTGATCGCCGATGAGGAGACGCTGCTCCCGGACGTGGAGGAACTGCTGCGTGCGGCGGAGACGCTGGTCGGCAAGGGCTTCCAGGTCTTCCCCTACACCAACGACGATCCGGTGACCGCGCGCAAGCTGGAGGAGATCGGGTGCGTCGCGGTGATGCCGCTGGGCGCGCCGATTGGCTCTGGCCTCGGCATTCGCAACCCGCACAACATCGAATTGATCGTGCAGCGCGCGCACATCCCGGTGATCGTCGATGCCGGCGTCGGCACGGCCTCGGACGTCGCGGTTGCATTCGAGTTGGGCGTGGACGGAGTGCTGATGAACACTGCGGTCGCGCAGGCCCGCCAGCCCGTGCGCATGGCGGCCGCGATGCGCGCCGCTGCTGTCGCCGGTCGCGAGGCCTACCTCGCCGGTCGCATGCCGAAGCGGTTCTACGCCGAGGCGTCCTCTCCGATGGGTGGGCGCATCGCGGCGGAGAGCGCCGCATGGTGATGCCGATGCTGGCCCCAAGGCTGCTCGTGGTCGCGGATCGCGCGTATGCGGGCGACGACGACCGTTGGCTGGCTGCGCTGCGCGCGGTCGGTGAGGCCGCGCGTGGCGAACCGGTGTGGGTGCAGGTGCGCGCGAAAACCTACCTCGGCGACGCGCTCGCCGACCTCGCCGTCCGTGCGCGTGAGGCGATCCCTGCCGACGTGCCCGCGCTGCTCAACGGTGACGCGAGCAGCGCCGACCTCGCGGCAGCACTCGGGTATGACGGGCTGCACTGGCCGGAGGACGCAATCCCGGCCGCCGCACCCCTCGATGGGCTGCGTGTGCACAGCGCGGCGATCCACTCGGAGGCGGCACTGCACCGCGCAGAGGAGGCGAGAGCGAACTTCGCGGTCTTCGGCGCGGTGCACGCTCCCGGCTCGAAGCCCGGCGACGGCGTCGGCGTCGAGGCGCTCCGCGCGATCACCGAGGCATCGACGGTGCCGGTGATCGCCATCGGCGGCATCAGCCCTGAACGCGTCGCAGCGTGCATCCAGGCCGGAGCGTACGGGGTCGCCGTCGTCTCCGGAGTGCTCGGCGCGCCCTCGCCGGCCGAGGCCATCCATGCATACCTCGCGGCGCTTGCCGCGGCGGTCAACTCAACCAGTCCCATGCAACCAACCAGTCCCGCACAGAGAGGCAATCCGCGATGACAGCCACCCAGGATCCGCAGGTGCACAGCAGCTTCCCAGCCAGCACGAAGACCTACCTCACCGGCTCGCGCCCCGACGTGCGCGTGCCCGTGCGGAGCATCGAACAGGAGCCGACCACCGGGCTCGCGGGCCTGGAGCCCAACCCACCGGTGATGGTGTACGACACCAGCGGCCCGTACACCGACCCCGCCGCCGATGTGGACATCCGTCGCGGCCTCGCACCGCTGCGTGACGCGTGGATTCGCGAGCGCAGCGACGTGGAGGAGTACGACGGCCGTCCGGTGACCACATTGGACGACGGCGGAGAGCGCGGGGTCGCCTCGATCGAGACGTTCCCCACTGCGCTGCGTCGCCCGCTGCGCGCGAAGCCGGGTGCCAACGTCAGCCAGATGCACTACGCGCGTCGAGGCATCGTCACCCCGGAGATGGAGTTCATCGCGCTGCGTGAGAACGTGACGCCCGAGTTCGTCCGCCTCGAGGTGGCCGAGGGCCGCGCGATTATCCCGGCGAACGTGAACCACCCCGAGAGCGAGCCGATGATCATCGGGCGCAACTTCCTGGTGAAGGTGAACGCGAACATTGGCAACTCCGCCGTCGCCTCCTCGATAGACGAGGAAGTGCAGAAGCTGACCTGGGCGACGCACTGGGGTGCCGACACGGTCATGGACCTCTCGACCGGCCGAGGCATCCACACCACGCGCGAGTGGATCCTGCGCAACAGCCCGGTCCCGATCGGCACCGTGCCGATCTACCAGGCGCTCGAGAAGGTCGACAGCGCCGCCGATCTGACCTGGGAGATCTACCGCGACACCTTGATCGAGCAGGCCGAGCAGGGCGTCGACTACTTCACGATCCACGCCGGGGTGCGTCTCCAGTACATCCCGCTGACCGCGAAGCGCGTCACGGGCATCGTCTCGCGCGGCGGCTCGATCATGGCGGCGTGGTGCCTCGCACATCACGAGGAGAACTTCCTCTACACGCACTTCGAGGAGATCTGCGAGATCATGAAGGCCTACGACGTGGCCTTCTCGCTCGGCGACGGGCTGCGCCCCGGCTCGATCGCGGATGCGAACGACGAGGCGCAGTTCGGCGAGTTGCGCACCCTCGGCGAGCTCACCGAGATCGCCTGGAAGCACGACGTGCAGGTGATGATCGAGGGCCCGGGCCACGTCCCGATGCACAAGATCAAGGAGAACATGGACCTCCAGCTGGAGGTCTGCCACGAGGCGCCGTTCTACACCCTGGGGCCGCTGACCACCGACATCGCACCGGGGTACGACCACATCACCTCGGCGATTGGCGCCGCGATGATCGGCTCGTACGGCACCGCGATGCTGTGCTACGTCACGCCGAAGGAGCACCTGGGCCTGCCGAACAACGAGGACGTGAAGGCGGGCGTGATCACCTACAAGATCGCCGCCCACGCCGCTGACCTCGCCAAAGGACACCCCGGCGCGCAGGACCGCGATAACGCGCTCTCCAAGGCGCGCTTCGAGTTCCGCTGGAAGGATCAGTTCAACCTCTCGCTTGACCCGGAGACCGCGCACTCGTTCCACGACGAGACGCTGCCAGCGGAGCCGGCGAAGACCGCGCACTTCTGCTCCATGTGCGGTCCGAAGTTCTGCAGCATGAGCATCACGCAGGACGTGCGGGAATACGCCCGCACGCATGGCCTCGATGACTCGAACGTGATCGAGATTGGGCTGGTCGAGAAGGCCGAGGAGTTCCGTGCGGCCGGCGGGCAGATCTACAGCCCGCGCTGACCCGCAGCCGGACTGGCCGCAGTCGGGGCCTCATCGTCCCGGCTGCGGCGGTTGCCTCTCGCCATCAAGTTATGTCGAAGACGGTCGCCCGGCCGGTGTCCCGGACGACTCGTCCGAGGCCGCGCGAGGAGCATCGAGCGGCTTGCGCGCCACGGCAGCGATGCTGAGCCCGAACGGCAGCCAAACTCGCCCCGCGAAGTACCCACCCCATGCCGCGACGTGTGACAGCGCCCAATTGATGAGCGGCGGCACGGGCGTGAACCGGACGTGCGCCTCATCGTCCGCGACCTTGCGGCCGGGCAGATGTTCCAAGAGCCGGTACGCCGCCGCCGGGATCAACATGCTCATCATCACGTAGGAACAGACCTCCACGTGGAAGTCGCCGCCTCGGAGCAGGCGCCGCAGCTCGCTCTGGCGGTAGCGGCGGAAGTGGTGGTTCGCGACATCGTGGCTACTCCAGAGCCACTTGTAGGCCGGGACGGTAGCCAGGAGCACGCCGCCCGGCTTCAACACTCGGCGCAGTTCGCGCACGGCGGCGGCATCGTCCTCCAGGTGTTCGATCACATCCAGCACGACGACCACGTCGAAACTTGCGTCCGGGAACGCCAGGTTGCCGGCGTCCATCCTCGCGACATCGAGGCCGCGGCGGCGAGCGACGATGGTCGCTTCCGTGCTCAGGTCGACGGCCATCACGCGGCCGTACTTCCGAAGCGCCTGCGAGGTGGCCCCGGTGCCCGCTCCGACATCCAGGATTCGCCGGGTGGCGTCACCCTCGCCCAGCGCGCGCTGCAGCAGGCGGTCGATGATCCGTCGGCGCGCGCGGTGCCACCAGTACCAGTCCTCGTATGCAGCCAGGCGGCTGATCTCAGCGACGTCCATCGATGGTCTCCGTCGCTATTCCGGCCGCCAGTGGTCTCGTTGCGGGCGTGGCAGCGCCTGCTCCCGTGCCCGCACGCGCACCACCGAAGGCGAAGAGGCTGAACCCGATGAAGTTCCACGTGGCGGACGGCGCCACCACGAACACCTTGGCGGCATTCGTCATGAGCGTGCTGCTCGCGTCCAACTTCAGCAGCAGCAGGAATAGTCCGGTGTCGTAGATTGCGACGCCAATCACCGCCACCGCCAGATAGCGGGCCGCCGAGGTACGCGAACGCTCCGCGCTGAAGGTGTATCGAGAGTTCAGCGTGTACCCCACGCAGGTGCCCGCGGTGAACGACAGCGTGTTGGCGATGACCGCGTGCCACGCGGACGGCCCGAGGTAGGCGAGGGCGATGTTGAACACGGAGAAGTCCGTGATCGCCGAGCAGAGCCCGACCACGACGAACCGTCGCAACTGACGCGACAGCAGGAGAGCCAGCAGGGCAGCAAAGAGGCGCTGAAGCACGATCACACGCCTCCCGCAGCGTCGACCCGTCCGCCAGACGACGGGTGGGTATCCAGTATGGCAAATCCCAGCCGTGAGCGCCCCTCGGTCAGGGTCGGCGGGCCTCGGGGGGATGCGTCTTCGTCAGGGTGAGGCAGGCTACGGACGGCGGACGAGGTACTGCTGGGCCTCCGGATCGAGCCAGAGCCGGGAGGACACCTGATGCACCACGGTATGCCCCGGCGGCGGCTCCACCGTGATCAGGTACTCGGAATCGATCGCCGGGGCGAACAGGCCAATCCACCATCGCGGGTCCTGCACTACGCCGATGCCGATGCGCTCATACGAGTACTCGCCGACGTAGTAGCCGTCCCACGCCGCGCCAGCGTCGAGCTTCAGATTTGGGACGCCCTCGGCATTCGCGACCCGCGCGAGCTCCCACGTCACCTCGTGAAAGACGATGTTGTCGCGTGTGCCCACTACGGCCACGATGCCAAACAGCAGCGCGAACCACCACCCGGCGGTCAGCGACAGCCGGAGGTCGCGAACGGCCCAGACCAGCGCCGCCAATGCCAGCGGCAACAGCGGCAACAGATACCGATCGAGGCTTGGCGCGCTCACGCCGCCGATCATCCAATAGCGGAAGTGCGTGGACACCAGCAGCCCGCCCACGCCCTGCCACGCCAGCAGCGAGAGCAACACGGTCACGCCATCGCGACCGCCGTCGAGACCGCCGCCGCGCTCGGCCGTCCCGGCACCGCCACCGTGCTCGCCACCAATCGCGAGACGTTGGGCACTCGTGCCGGCGTCGCTACGCACGGCATCGAGGGCGCGGATCAGCAGCGGCACCATCGCCAACGCCGCAGCGGTGCACACCAGTGTGAGCGTGGAGAAGAACCAGGGGTCGGCGACTGGACTGCGCGCGATGAGCAGGTCGTTCGGGCCGAGGCCCGCGCGGGAGAAGAAGTGCGGCACGTACGGCATCACATGCCCGGTCTGCCAGAGGCCAGCAAACCCCGCGAGGATCAACGTCTCCCAGACGATCACCGCCGTCCAACATCGCCCCGGCAACGTACGCATCAGCGCGAACAGCGCCGGTGCCGCGGCGGCCACGATCGGTAGCGCGAACAACCCGATGTACGTGGCCTCGATGATGAACATCTGCGCCGCGTGCTGGCTCAGTGCGCCCAGCCCGCCCTCGATGAGTTGATCGCGCATGAGGGTCTGCGTGACTGGCACGCCGTTGATACGCGTCAGCCAGAAGTAGTACGCCACATACGCGGCGAACGGCAGCGCCGAGATCTGGAGCCCGAGCCACACCCCGGCGAGGTTCACTCGCAACCGTCCGGTCAGCCACAGCGCCGTCACCACCCCCAGCGGGATCAGCAACCCCGGCTGGCGCACCAGCACCGCCGCGGCAGCCACTGTGGAGCCGGCAAGGAGCCACCGAGTCGCGTCCGGGCCGCGCAAGCCTCGAACGGTGGTGTACGCCGCCATCGTGAGGAGGGCGGTGAATGGCGAGTCGGTCATGAAGGTGAACGCCAGCACGTACGCAAGCGGGTTGAACAGGTACGCGAAGGCGCCCAGCGCGCTCAACGCCCGCTTCCCCGTGAGCTCCCACACCAAGCCGTAGAACGCGATCCCGCTCAGCAACCAGAGCACCGCGACCGACAGCCGGATCACGCCGAACGAGGGGCCGAAGACGCTGGCGAACAGCCCAGCCCAGACGATCTGGAACACCAGGTGCGCGGTGGCAATCGGCAGCACGTACAGCCGATGCTCACGCACGAGAATCTCGACCGAGCGGATGTACACCCAGTCATCGCTGATCGCGACGGCGGCGAGCGTGTGCACCACACCCATGGAGGCGACGAAGGTGAGCAGCACGGCAAGCAGCGGCCAATGCTGACACGCACGCTCCCAGAGCGACGCGCCCCCATACGACTGACCTTGATGTCGCTCGTTTGCCATGCGTGGGAGGCATGGTAGCCCGGACCGCGCCCTGTGGCACTCGAACGCAGTGGGAACCCGCCGGCGCTACGCCTCGGGGGCGACAGATTCGGCGTCGACGACACCCTCGAGATGAGTCGCTGGTGCCGAGTCCGGCCTCGGCCCGCGGTCCAACGCGAACAGCGTCGCGCCGGCCAGCCCGATGACGGCAGACACGCGCAGCGCTCCACCGATCCCGATCCAGTCGGCGAGCAGTGCCCCAAGCACCGGCGCCACCACACCCGCCAGGTACACGATGGTGGTATCGATGGAGTTGAAGGTGACGCCATAACCTCGCGGCACCGTGGTCATCAGCCGATCGAAGATCGCGAGGTTCACGCCGGAGGTGAACACCGCGCCCAGCCCCGCCAGTACCGCCGCCGAGGCGATCCCATGCGTCAGCGACAGCGCAGCCGGGTACAGCGCCGCACCAAACGTCGCCATCGCCAGCACGAACCCGGCACCTCGGAGGCGCGCCTGCCAACGCCAGATCGCGTACCCCACCAGCAGCATCAGTGCCTGTACCGTGCCCATCAACCCGATCCACTGGTCCGGCGCGTCCAGCACGCGGACGTAGTACAGCGGGATCAGTGGCAGCGTCAGCATCGCGCTCATGGCATACACCAGTCGCCGCCCCTCGAATGCCAGGAACGGGCGCTCGGCGAGCACGCGCGCGACCATGCTGCGCACGCGCGCGCTGAACGCCTCGCCCGCGGTGCCTCGGGCGGACGAGGGGTGGTCGGGCACCTGAATCCTGGAGCCGAACTGGTACGCCCACACTCCCGTGAGCGCGAACCCGGTGAACACGACCTGGTAGTTCAGAGGGAACGGGAGCCAGCCCAGCACCGTGCCCACCAGCGCCAGACTTCCGGCCGTGGCGACGCCCATGATCGACCAGCGTCGGCTCATCAACTCGAAGCGCCCTCGCGTCCCGGCGGTGGCGTCCATGACCACGTTGAACGAGACGTTGGTCATGGTGGCGAACACCGTCGCGATTCCATAGATCGCGAGGATCCACGGGATCACGAGCCGGCCGGGCAGCAGCAGCGATGCCAGTGCCACCAGCCCGAACGCCAACTGGCTGCCCAGCCGCCCACGTGCGTACCACGGGATGATGTTCCGCCGCGTCTGCATGAACCCGCCGAGCGGGATGGCAAGCAGCACACCAGTGAGGCTGGGCAGCGCGGTGACCAGGCTGACCTCCAGGTTTGTCCCGCCGAGGCGCGCCACGAACACCGGCAGGAACGCGATGGCAGCGTTGATCACACCGATCAGCGCGGCCTCGCGAAACGCGTGGTGGAAGTTGTGGCGTTCGACCGGAGTGGAGTCCGGAGGGGCCTCGAGGTAGCCGTGTAGCGCGCGCAGTCCGATCACGGGCACCCCCGGTGCGAGCTACGCGATCCCGCGTTCCACCGGGCGCCCAACCCGCGCACCGTCAGTCCAGATCCCGGACGGAAGGCATGAACAACGAGGCAAGGCCCATGGAGGTCAGGAGCATGACCGCCATGCCGCCAATCGCGAGCTGCGGCCCCACGGCCTCCGCGAGGAGGCCGACCAAGAACGTCCCGAACTGCACGATGCCGAACTCCATGAACCAGATAGAGGCCACGCGCCCGCGGTACTCATCCTCCGAGTACTCCTGGATCAGCACCTGTCCGATCGCCATACGGCTCGCCTGCGCGAAGCCGAGGACGATCATGATCGGCAGCGTGACCCAGTAGATCGTCGACATGGAGAACGCGACGATCGCGCCGCCAAGCAGCGCACCCACAAAGAGTAGCAGCCGTCCTCGCTTCGTAGCGGCAGCGGAGGCGATGAAGATCGCGCCACCGATCGCACCCAGCCCCTGCACGCTCTGCAGCAGTCCCTGCTCCACCGGCCCCTTATGCAGCACTGCGGCCACGAAGCCCGGCAGCAACTGCGTGTACGGCAGCGCGACGATCACGATGAGGAAGTTCACCACCATAATCCCGCGGATCGTGCGGCTGGTGGCCACGTACTTCATGCCGGCAATCAGGTCCGCCATGCCGCCGCCACCACGGCGTCGGCCCACCGCGCCATGCCCGCCGCCCACGGGTGCCGCCCCCGGCACGAAGGCATACAGCGGCTTCGCTGGCAACCCCATGGTGGCAACCATGGCCAGCACGTACATGGTGGTGATCACGCCGAACACCGCGGCCGGGCTGACCGCCGCGATCAGGAACCCCGCCAGCCCGGGGGCCACCAACTGCATGAACGTCTGCCCGGAGGCGTTGATGCCAATTGCATTCATCAGCCGCTCGCGCGGGACGAGGTCGGAAATCATCGACTGCCGCGATGGCTGCATGAGGGAGTTCACGGCGCCCTGGAGAAACGCGCTCAAGAACAGGTGCCAGAACTCCAGGCGCAGCCCGAACCAACCGGCGGCCAGGATCACCAGCAATAACGCGTTCACCACGTTGTAACCCTGCGCCAGTTGGATCACAGTCTTCTTCGGCGCGCGATCCGCGATCACTCCACCGATCGGGGAGCAGACCAGTACCGGGATCGCGTTCGCCAGCGCCATGGTGCCCAGCGCCGCAAAGGAGCCGGTCAGATGGAACACCAGCCAGCCACGCACCACCAGTTGCATGTTCATGCAGCCAAACTGCATGACATTCCCCAGGTAGAACATGCGGAAGTGCCGGTCGCCCAGCGCACCGAACGTGCGATCCAGCCACGCCTTCGCGATCACCTGCGGTGACGTGGAGGCATCCGGCGCAGGCATTGCGTCCACCGCCGCGGTGACCTCTCGCAGCCCAGTGGTCACCGCCAGCACCGCGACAATCGCCAGACAGACCAGCAAGGCGGAGATCGTGAGGGCGGACACATCGGCCACGGCCAAGCCGACCATGACGACAAATAGCGTCGTAGCGATCGGGAGCAGGCGGCCGGATGTCGTCATGCCAGCCGCCCTCCAGCTACCGCACGCGAATTCTCACCTCGGCGGAACTGCCCAGCAGTTGCGGCGTATCACGCAAGTCAACGCGGACGAACACCGCGTACACGGTCGGCGCGATGGCCGCACCCGCCGCAGGCGGCGTGGCGAAGGCCACCGAGCTGGCCGGCACCACCGCCTGCACCACCCCGGTGATCGTCCGGTCGACGGCGGTGAGGTACACCTCGGCGTCCTGTCCGGTGCGGACGCGAGGCAGATCGGCCTCGCTCACATACGCGGTCACGCGCAGATGCGCGGGGTCGACGATGCGCATGATCGGCTGGCCGGCCGTGACGGCCGTACCCTCGGCCACCAGGATCGAGGCGATCGAGCCGTCGACTGGTGCGGTCACGCGCACTTCCTGATCGGTGGTGCCGAGGAATGCGAGCACCGGTGTGCCACTGGCCGTCAGCCGAACCGGCGCCGCCAGCTCCACCTCGGCGAGCGCATCGCCCTCGCGCACGCTAGCGCCAGTGCCCGGGTAGACCCGCACCACACGCCCCGCGTTCACGGATGCCACCACCACCAGGTCACCTGATACCGATGCAGCGGTGGTGGACACGTAGCGCCCACCATCGCGGAAATACTCGAACCCGACGATGCCACCCCAGAGGGCAAGCGGAACCAACACGGCGACTACAGCCGCCCACGCCACCAACAACCCGAACCGCAACCTACGTGACACGAGCCCCTCGCAACCCGACTGGGCGAGCGTGAACGCCTGCCCAGCCAACCGCCCGGCCGTTCGCCAGCCACCCCCCGATAGCGCGCGTAGCGTATCACTCGGACAAGAAGGTTACCGAATCTCCCGTACAGGTGATTCTTGTTGTATATTCGCCGCCCGTAGGCCCTGTAAGGATTGCCCAGTGGAAGAATCAGCTGCGATCCCTCGTGCCCATGGGCATCCAATGATGACCAGCGCGGCTATCGGCGCGTGCGTTGGCCTCCTGGTAGCGGCCGCCCTCGGCGTCCGCTACCTGTCGCAGGTGCAGGAAGCGGCGGCGGCGAAAGCGCCTGTCGAGACCTACACCGTGGCGACCGGGCCAATTCGGTCAGAACTTGCCTACTCGGGGCTCGTCTCCTCCGTACAGCAGGCGACGGTCACTCCGCCATCGGCCGGCATGCTCGCGACTGTCGATGTCGAGGTCGGCCGCACCGTCCGTGCCGGCGATCGCATCGCCAGCCTCGCGTCCGAATCGTTACCACTGCAGGTGCAGCAGGCGCAGGCCGACCTCCAGGCCGCAGAGGCACGTCGCGCCCAACTGCTGACCGGGCCGCGTGCGACCGATGTCGCAGGCGCGCGTGCGGTGCTCGCTGCGGCTGAGGCCCGGCTCGCGCAGTTGTCGACGCCATCGCTGGCCGACGTGGCCGCAGCTCGTGCCACCCTCGCGACTGCCCAGGCAAGCGTGGCGAGTAGCGAACTGGCCGGCGACAACAGCCGTGCCCAGTTGCTCGGTGCCATCGCCACCGCGTGCGCCACGAACTTCTCGTTCGGGCTTCCATGCGGCAGTGCGGACGTGCCACTCAGCCTCGACGCACAGGCGGCCGCCGAGTCATTCCTCACCTCCCGCGCCGGCGACGCTCGCAGCGACCTGGGTGCGCGCGCGGTTGCCGTCCTGACGGCCAACGCCGCATACCGCACGGCGATCGGCAACGCTGCGGCTGCCCGTGACAACGTCGCGGCTGCACGCGCGAAGCTGGAGGCGCTCGGCAACCCCTCGGCGGCCGAGGTCAGCACGCAGCGCGCCCAGATCGCCACGGCCCGCGACACCCTGGAGGCGAAGCTCACGCCCTACACCGAGGCCGATATGCAGGCGGTGAACGCGACAATCTCCCGCGCGCAGGCGCAGACCGCGATCGCCGAGGCCAATCTGGCGCGCACGATCGTTCGCGCCCCATTTGATGGCATGGTCACGCAGCGCATGGTGGAACCCGGCACGAACGTGACGTTGCAGACGCCGGTGCTGATGCTGGCCGCGAAGGGCGTCGAGGTTCGCATCACGTTGCGCGACACCGATGCACCTCGCATCTCGGCGGGGCTCGCCGCCGAGATCGCCATCTCGGGGGAAGAGCGACCGCTGGTCGGCCGCGTCCGCCAGATCGCACCCTCGGGCGACGCCCGCGCTCACACCGTGGACGTGATCGTGGCCGTCGATGATCCGACGGGGCGCCTGCGCCCGGGCACCCTTGCGCAGGTGCGGCTGCTCACGGTCCAGAAGGCGAACGCAATCATCGTCCCGGCCAGTGCCCTGATTACCGAGGGCACCGCCGCACGCGTCTTTACGATGGTGGACGGCACCGTCCGCATCCGAACCGTCACGACTGGCCTGGCGGACCACCTCAACGTTGAGGTGACCGATGGCCTGCGCGCTGGCGATCTGGTGATCGTGGCTGGCCAGAACACGCTGCACGAGGGACAGGCCGTTCGGCCAGCGCGATAACCTCTGCTCGCTGCCACGCTACACACGGGATCAGTCGGCCGAATGCGGGGAGCACTCGATGACCTCATTCCTCACCGATGAGCAGCAGTCACTGGCCGATGAGATCGCTGCTCTGCTGACAGCGCGCGGAGAGACGGTAGCGGTCGCGGAGACGACAGCCGGGGGGCTGGTATCCGCTGCCCTGCTCCGCGTGCCCGGTGCCTCCCGCTACTACCTGGGCGGTGGCGTGATGTACACGCGTGCATCACGCATCGCGCTCGCCGGTCAGCCGGCGGAGCTGTACGCGAACTACCAGGGCACGACGCCCGCACTGCTCGATTCCCTCGCCGAGGCGATGCGACTACGCCTGAGCGCCACGTGGTGCATCGCGGAGTCCGGACTCGCCGGGCCCGGCCCCTCCCGCTCGGGGGTGCCCGCCGGCCGCACGACGCTCAGCGTCGCCGGTCCGGTCAGCCGCTCGGAGGTAGTGGAGACCGGCCTCGATGACCGCGCGGAGAACATGTCCGCGTTCACGACGCTCGCGCTCCACTTCCTGCGCGACGCGATCCTCGACGCCCCACCAGCGTCCGCCGCTCCGGCCTGACGACCGCGCACGCGATGCGGCTGCGACGCCACTCGACGGCCCGCACGGCCCTCATCGAAGTCGCGATCCTGCTCGCGCTCGCGGTCACGCTGCTGGTGATGGGGCGCGCACTCGCTTGTCGATGTGGCGAGATAGCGCTGTGGTCCGGTGACATCTGGAGCAACCAAAACTCGCAGCAGTTCGCCGACCCGTACAGCCTCACCCACGTCACCCACGGCGTGCTGCTGTATGGCGCTCTGCGACTGCTCTGGAGATCCGGTCCGCTGCGCACTCGCCTGATCATCGCGACGATCATCGAGGCCGCATGGGAGGTCGCGGAGAACACGGACTTCGTCATCAACCGCTACCGCGAGGCGACGATCTCGCTCGACTACTACGGCGACAGCGTCATCAACTCCACCAGCGACGTGGCGTTCTGCATCGCGGGCTTCCTGCTGGCCAGCCGGCTGCCGGGCCGGGTAGCAGCGCTCGGCATCGTCGCGCTGGAGGTGGTGCTGCTGTTCTGGATCCGCGACAGCCTGCTGGTCAACATCGTCATGCTGTTCTACCCGATCGCCGCGATCCGTCGATGGCAGCAGGGCGGCTAAGCAATCCTCGATGGCAGCGAACCGCTGGGCCGCTTGCCTCGCGGCGCTCACCTCTGGAAGATGGCGCAAGAACGATCGAGGGAGGCACGGCATGGCGCGTTTCGGCGTATCGATTCAGGCACGGGACGCGGCAGACGCGGTGGCGCAGATCCGGCAGGCGGAGTCGTCCGGCGTCGAGGCCGCGTGGTCGACGATCGGCGGGGCCGGCGGTGACGACCCGTTGATCGCGTTCGCGGGTGCGCTCACGCAGACGAGTCGCATCCTGCTGGGCAGCGCGATCATCCAGACCTGGCCACGGCACCCCATCGTCATCGCACAGCAGGCGCTCGGGCTGGAGGCGCTCGCGCCCGGCCGGTTTCGCCTCGGCGTTGGGCCCGCGCACATCGGCAACATGGAGCGCGCCTACGGCTACGACTTCAGCGCGCCGCTGACCAACCTGCGCGAGTACCTCACGGTGCTGACCACGCTGCTGCACACCGGCGAAGTGGAGTTCGAGGGGAAGCAGGTCACCGCGCGCACCCGCATCCGGCAGGCAGTGGACGTGCCGGTGATGGCGTCCGCGCTCCGTCCGAAGTCCTTCGAGCTGTGCGGCGAGTTGGCGGATGGTGCGATCTCCTGGATGTGCCCCCGCCCGTACCTGGTGGAGCAGGCGCTGCCAGCGCTGCAGCGCGGAGCGGAACGCGCTGGTCGGCCGGTGCCGCCATTGATCGCGCACGTACCGATCTCCGTGCTGTCCGACCGCGCCGCGGTCCGCGAGCTCGCACGCTCCACCCTCGGCAACTACGGCCGCACACCGTTCTACCGCGCGATGTTCGAGCAGGCGGGATACGCCGACATCGCCGACGGGTACAGCGACGCACTGCTGGATGACCTGGTGATCTCCGGCACGGAGCAGGAGGTCGCTGCTGGCCTGCGCTCGCTGCAAGCGGCCGGGATGGCCGAGGTGCTGGCCGCTCCGATCATCGACCCGGACGATCGCGACGGCTCGATCGCCCGTGCCTTCGGCGCGGTGGCGCTGGCGGCCCGCGGGTAGGCTCAACCTCGCAGCGGAGTCGGTCGTAGAGAGGCAGCGCCCATGCCGCCGCAGGACTACCGGGAGTGGATGGACAGTCACGGCGTGGAGCGCCTGGACCGCGTGTCATCGGACATCGTCCCCTACTTCCGGCTGCGCGCGTTCTGCGCGGACGGGGTGTACGCGCTGACCGTGCTGGAACCGGGATCGGGCGGTCCGACGTTCGACGAGGCGTTGGAGCGGCTCGCGAAGTCCATCGCTGCCGGGCCGACGTCGCCGGACTGGATGGGGCGGCCGCACGATGCGTTCCGCGCCGATGCGCGCGCGGCACGTGAGGCGCGCGCGGCTCGCAAGGCGGAGTAGCAGCCTCGGGCGGCTCGCGCTACGGCGCCGGTGCCTGCACGCGCCGAACGGCGTCCACGATCCCCAGGATGGCATGCACGTCCACGCGGTCACCCGGCTGCGGATCCGGGTACACCATGTCGTGAGAGAGTCGCGCCTCACGCGGCGTCGGATCGGTGTCCAGCGCATACAGCAGCTGGTAGTACACGATGCCGTGCAACTCGTACGGCCGCACGGCCTGCAATGTCGCCTCCACTGACCACCTCCACACCTGCGCTGTCACGCGATCATACGCGCGCCGGAGTCGGGCGGTACGATGCCCGACATGCAGACGATCAATGGACAGCCGGTCTACTCAGCCACTGACCTCGTCGGATTCCTGGCCTGCGAGCACCTCACGAACCTGGAGCACGCCGCGTTGACTGGCCTCGTCGCGAGGCCGATGCGCCCGGACCCGGAGTTGGACCGCATCGCGCTGCGCGGCATCCAGCACGAGGAGCGCTTCCGTCGCGACCTCGAGGCCGCGGGGCACGAAGTGCAGGCGATCCACCTCGACGCCTCAATCGCCGACCAGCGCGTGCAACTCATCGAGGCGGCAGCGGAGACCACCGAGGCGATGCGCCGCGGCGTGGATGTCATCACCCAAGCGACGCTGTTCGATGGGTCGTGGCGGGGGCACGCCGACTTCCTGCGCCGCGTGGAGACGCGCAGCAACCTCGGCGCATGGAGCTACGAGGTGTGGGACACCAAGCTCGCCCGCCACACCAAGGGCTCCGCGATCCTGCAGCTGTCGCTCTACTCCGCGCTGTTGGGTGAGGTGCAGGGGTTGATGCCGGAGCGGATGCACGTGGCGCTGGGCGGCAGCGCGCACGCGGTGGAATCCCATCGCGTCGCGGACTACGCCGCGTACGTCCGCATGGTGCGCGCCGACTTCCTGGACACCATGAGCCTCGATGCCGCGTACCCACCATCGACGCAGCCCGATCCGGTGGAGCACTGCGATGTCTGCCGCTGGAGCGACCGCTGCGACGCCCAACGACGCGCGCAGGACGACCTCTCGCTCGTCGCGGGCATCAGCGCACGCCAGCGCCGCCTGCTGCGGGAGCGCGGCGTCGACAGCCGCGAGGCGCTCGGTCGGCTACCGGTGCCGTTGAGCCTCGACCCACCGCTGAAAGGCAGCCAGCGGGAGAGCATGACCCGCGTTCGGGAGCAGGCGCGGCTGCAGGTGGAGGGTGAGCGCGCCGTTCGGCCGCTGTACGAACTGCTGCCGCCGGCTCGCGACCGTGACAACGCGCTGACCGCCGACCGTGGACTCACAAGCCTGCCCGCGCCCTCGCGTGGCGATCTCTTCTTCGATATGGAGGGCGACCCGTTCGCCTTCGAGGATGGCATCGACTACCTCTTCGGAGTGCTGGAGCCGACCGCCGGCGACAGCAACGAGGCAGCCAGGTTCCACGCGATATGGGCACTCGATGCGGTGGGAGAAGCCACGCTGGCCGCGGAGCGCACGGCGTTCGAGGCGTTCATCGACCTCGTGATGGCCCGCCTCGAGGCTGACCCGCAACTGCACGTCTACCACTACGCGCCCTACGAGCCCACGGCGATGCGCCGCCTCATGGGCCGCTATGCGACGCGCGAGGCGGAGGTGGATGGACTGCTGCGCGCAGGTGTATTCGTCGACCTGTTTCGCGCGGTGCGGCAAGGTGTGCGCGCTTCCTTCGAGAGCTACTCGATCAAGAAGATCGAACGCCTCTACGGCTTCACTCGAGCCGCCGAGATGCGCGACGCGAACTCGAGCATCGTCGAGTTCGAGCGATGGCTGGAGCGGGTGGACGACAACCCGGACGACCAGCGCGTGCTCGACACCATCGAGGCGTACAACCGCGACGACTGTGTCTCGACGTGGCGACTCCGCGATTGGCTGGAGGAACGCCGCGCCGAGTTGGAGGCGCACCTCGGCGAACCGCTCCCCCGCCCCACGCCGCAGCCAGCCGAGCCCGGCGAGGCCCTTCCCGCCGTGCTTGCGGAAGTACAGGCCGTGGTCGACCAACTGGTCGTCGACGTACCGGAAGACGAAGCAGAGCGCGACCCGGATCAGCATGCGCGTTGGCTACTCGCTCAATTGCTGAACTGGCACCGCCGGGAAGACAAGTCGGCGTGGCGTCGTTACTTCGAGCTGCTCGCGATGACCGATGAGGAGCGCATCGAGGATCGCGACGCGATCGGTGGCCTCACGTACGAGGGCACCGTCGGCACGGTGCGGCGCTCTGCGATCTACCGCTTTCGCTTCCCGCCTCAGGAGCATCACCTCAAGCCCGGCACGCAGGTCGTCGATGAGACCGGACAGTCGCCCGGCACCATTGTCGCCATCGACGACGCGGGCACGGTCGACCTCCGGCGTGGGCTGCAGGCCGGCGTACCGGCGCCCAGCTCGCTCATCCCGAAGGAAATAATTCCCACCGACGCGCTCAAAGGCAGCCTGCTGGCCGCCGGCGCAGCGGTCGTGGCACAGGGCATCGCATCCAGCGGGCCGGAGTGGCGTGCGGCGCGCGACCTGCTGCGCCGCACGCCACCGCGCGTGGGGCAAGTTGCGGGCGATGCACTGATCGCGCCGGGAGAGCACGCCCGCGATGCTGCTCGACGACTGGTCGCGGCGTTGGACCACTCCACCCTCGCGGTGCAAGGACCACCCGGTTCCGGGAAGACCACTGTCGGCGCACAGATGGTTGTAGACCTCGTGGGGCGCGGCAAACGAGTGGGCGTGACCGCCAACAGCCACGAGGTGATCGGCAACCTCCTGAGCGCGATCGCGGCGGAAGGCGCGCGACGAGGTGTCTCCGTGCGTATCGCGCAGAACGCGGGCAGCCGCGGCACGCCGACGTTCGACGCGGCGACGCCGCTCGACAACGACGGCGTGTACAACGAACTCACCGCGCACACCGTCGATGTGGTCGGCGGCACGGCCTGGCTCTGGTCGCGGGAGGAACTGCGCGGCAGCCTCGACGTCCTGTTCATCGACGAGGCAGGGCAACTCTCGCTGGCGAATACCGTCGCGGTGTCGGGAGCGGCGGCAAACCTCGTGCTGCTCGGGGACCCGCAGCAGTTGGATCAGCCGCTGCAGGGCTCCCATCCGCCCGGTGCGGAGCGCTCGGCGCTCGGGCACCTCCTGGGCGCGCACCAAACGATGCCGCCACACCTCGGGCTGTTCCTGGACAGCACGTGGCGTCTGCATCCGGACGTGTGCGCATACACCTCGGAGGCGTTCTACGAAGGTCGGCTGCATCCGGAACCATCGACGCAACAGCAGGCGTTGACCGGCGCTGGCGTGCTGACCGGCACCGGCCTCCGCTACATGGCCGTCGACCACGAGGGCAACGCCAGCGACTCCGACGAAGAGGCGAGCGCGCTGGCCGCGGCCCTCGAGGCGCTGTTCCGCGCATCCAGCACCGCCGCCGCGTGGCGCGACACGACGGGCACGCCGCACGCGGTGAGCGCCGACGACGTGCTAGTGATCACGCCGTACAACGCACAGGTCGGACTCATCGAGGCACGACTCGCCACCGTCGCGAACAGCCGAGTGCGCGTGAGCACCGTCGACAAGTTCCAGGGCCAGGAGGCACCAATCGCCATCTATTCGATGGCGACAAGCTCCGCCGACGAAGCGCCGCGCGGCATGGAGTTCCTCTACAGCCTGCACCGCCTGAACGTCGCCAGCTCGCGGGCCCAGTGCCTGACGGTGCTGGTCGCCAGCCCACGGCTGCTGCGCGTGCGCTGCCGGACGCCGCGCCAGATGCGGCTTGCGAACGCGCTCGCGCGGTTCGTGGAGTTGGCGCGCGGCTGAGCGACGCCGGCACGCCGAGGGCCGCCGTCGGGCCGACCCACCACCGCACCACCGCACCGCCGCACCACCTCGGCGGGTTGCCCTATCATCCCGTGACTAGACGAAGGAGACCCGTGATGCGCGTCGCATTCCTCGACCCCCTTGAAGCACGGCTGGCGGACTTCCCCGCCGAGTATCTCCCCGCGCCGGACTTCGATGTGACGGTGGCCGACACCGCCGGCGTGCTGCCGCCGCGCTGGCAGGAGGCCGAAGCCGCCGTCTGGTTCGACACGCCAATGAACCGCGAGCTCATCGAGCAGATGCCGAACCTGCGCTTCATGCAGCGCATCGGCTGGTTCCGCGCGCAGGGTGACGCCTCGTACGCGGTGGAGCGCGGCATCCCAGTCGCGGTCACACCGTTCGGCGTCTCGGACCGCGTCGCACACCACGGCTTCACGCTGACACTCATGCTGCTGCGGCGCATGTATGTCGCCATCGATGCGCTCAACCGCCGCCTCAACCCGGAGGAGCTGCAGGAGTTGCCCGCCGACACCGGTGGTCAGAACACCGTGAACTGGGCGCGCATTCCGGACATCCAGAGCCTGAACGACAAGACCGTGGGGATCATCGGGTTCGGCGAGATCGGTGCGTCGTACGCGCGGCTCCTCGCGCCGTTCCACACGC
The DNA here is from genome assembly GCA_003670575.1 of Chloroflexota bacterium. Lineage (GTDB taxonomy): Bacteria > Chloroflexota > Dehalococcoidia > UBA2979 > UBA2979 > RH-chloro-G1. The sequence continues at coordinate 260,393 of QWRD01000001.1, read as the reverse complement.
GCACGCTTGCGTACCGTCGACGCCCGCTCACGCCAGAGCAGGAGACGTTCTACGGCGTGCGCTGGACCCCGCTCGACGAGTTGCTGCAACAGTCGGACGTGGTGGTGAGCTTCGTCCCCGGCAGCCCCGGCGCGCTGCAGATGATGGGCGAGCGCGAGTTCGGTCTGATGAAGTCCAGCGCGTACTTCGTGAACTGCGGTCGGGCACGCTCCACCGATCAGGATGCGTTGATTCGCGCGCTGCAGGAGCACCGCATCGCCGGCGCGGGCCTGGACGTGTTCAACGTGGAGCCGCTCCCGCGCGATAGTGCGTTGCGCACGCTGGACAACGTGGTGCTGACCCCACACTCCGCGGGTGGGATCGCCGGCTGGACGGACACCTTCGCCCGACTGCGCGCGAACCTCGACCGAGTGCAGGCGGGGCGTGGCGACGAGGTGACGATCCGGATGCGCCCCGGCGACTACCAGCCGGCCTGACGGCGGCTCGGCGGCTGAACAGCAAACGGGCGGGTCTCACGACCCGCCCGCTTGTTCATCTCACTGCCCGCGCGTGCGAACGCGCTGACTGTGTGCCGCTACTCGGCGATTGGTGCACCGTTCGCATCCAGTCCGTAGTTCGGGACCATCGTGACGGCGATGCCGCCAGTCGGTGCCGCGGCGGTTGGCTCGGTCGGGGGCACGGTCTGCTCCTCGCCATCCATGAACATCCACGGCTCAGCCTTGTGGATCGCCACATCCAGATAGCGGAACCCGTGCAGGACGGCGTAATGCTCGTCCATGTTCGTGTCGCCGATGTGGTGGTACTCGTCCGCCTCGAACGCGACTTTCACCTCGTCGAGCTTGTGCTTGTGCACGGTGAAGTCCACCTCGATGCCGTGCTTCTCCCAGATCGACTTCTGCACCGGCACGGGACGGTCGGACGCACTGCCGATGATGTAACCCAACTCCTGCGCACGCCGCACCATCTCCATGGTGACGCGCCCCGGGGGGTCCCCTGTCTCCAGCGTGCCATCGATATCAAAGCTGATCAGGATCTTCATGAGTGCAACTTCCCGCCGTGTGTACCGGTCGTGTGTTAGCCGAATTCTAACACCTTTGAGCATAGCCGCGGCGGGCGAGGCTACATGTACTGGCCGCCGTTGGGCGAAAGCTGCGCGCCGGTGAAGAACCCACCCTCGACGCACAGGAAGCGCACGATGGCGGCAATCTCCTCGGCGGTGCCGAAGCGCCCCAGCGGGATGTTGGCGAGGACGGCGGCCTTCACCTCGTCGGACAGCGAGCCCACCATCTCCGTCTCGACGAAGCCCGGGCAGACCGCGTTGACGGTGATCTGGTTGCGAGCGAGCTCACGCGCTGCGGTCTTGGTGAACGCAATCATGCCCGCCTTGGCCGCCGCGTAGTTCGCCTGACCGACGTTCCCCATCTGCCCGATGATCGAGGAGATGTTGATGATCCGCCCGTAGTTCCGCTCACGCATGGAGGGCACAGCGGCCGCCGTGCAGTAGAACATGGAGGAGAGGTCGGTCTTGATGACCGTGTCCCACTCGTCCGTCGACATGCGGGCGATGGTGCGGTCGCGGTTGATCCCGGCGTTATTCACCAGGATGTCGACCTTGTCGTACGACTCGATGGCGGTGTCGATCAGTTGCTTGGCCTGCTCCGGGTCGGAGACGTCGGCGCGCACGACGATGCCGCTGCCGCCCTCTTTCAGGATGTCCATGAGCGTCGCGTTCGCGGCCGGCTGGTTGGCCGCGTAGTTCACGACCACGGTTGCGCCCGCCCGAGCGAGCTCCATCACGCACGCCCGGCCAATGCCACGGCTGCTGCCCGTCACCACCGCCACCTGACCGTCCAGTGGACCTGCCATCGTCATCCCCCTCGCAACGCACGGGGACGCGTCGCCCCCTCCGTCATCGTGTATGAGCCGCCACAATGCAGCGACGCCGCCGGACTATACAACCTCCGGCGCGTGCCGTACCTCGCAGAGCGAGCTACTCGTTACCTAGATTGATGATGTGCAGACCGCACTCCCGCTTCGTCGCCTCTTCCCACCACCACCTGCCCTCGCGCTCATGCTCGCCGGGGTTGGTGGCCCTGGTGCACGGCTCGCAACCGATCGAGCGGAACCCGACGTCGTGCAGCGGGTTGTAGGGCACGTCGTGCTCCCGAATCCACTGCCAGACTTTGCCCGCACTCCAGTTGGCCAGCGGGTTGAACTTCACCAGCGTGTGCCCGGGCGTGGAGAACGCGGTGTCCACCTGCACGACGGGAATCGCGGCGCGCGTGCCGGGACTCTGGTCGCGACGCTGGCCGGTGACGTACGCCGGGACCGAGGCGAGCGCGCGGCGCAGCGGCTCCACCTTCCGGATCCCGCAGCACTCGGTGTGCCCGTCCTCGAAGAAGGAGAAGTACCCCTTCGCGCGCACCAGGTCCTGCACGCCCTCCGGCTGCGGGAAGTACGCCTCGATCGGCACGCCGTAGCGCTCCCGAACGGTGTCGAGGAACTTGTAGGTCTGCGCGTGCAGCCGCGCGGTGTCCAGAGTGAACACGCGGAACGGCAGCCCGGTCCGCGACGCCATATCCACCAGCACGACATCCTCAGCGCCGCTGAAGGAGATCGCCAGCTCGGCGCCATACTCCTGCTGCGCGCGCTTCATGATGTCCGCCGGATGCATCGCGTCCAGCTCCGCTGCGAGCGCGTCGACCTGCTGAGCGTCGATGACCATCGATTCCTCCTCGTTCCGCGCGGGCTGAGTACCGCAGGACTGGCCCGCTCAGGATAGTGCGGTGTCCTGCGCTATGGGAGGTGGAGGCTGCGGCGGACGGGAGCCCTCACCCCCCCTCTATGGGGGAGGGTTGGGGTGGGGGTCGAGGTGGCCTTCGAACGCTCCCCTTCACGCGAATGTGTAGACTGGCCGCACCCCAACCCACAGAAATCAGGCGATGGCACAGCAACGACCCTCGGCGCGGCCCGGCCTCCGGCAGGCGCTTTCCGCGCTCGCGTACCCCGACTATCGGGCGTTCTCCATCTCCTTCCTGCTGACCTCGCTGGGTGCGCAGCTCGTTCAGGTCGCGGTGCTGTGGCAGGTGTACCTCATCACCGGCAGCGCGTTGCTTATCGGTCTGACGGGGCTCGCTCGAGCGGTCCCGCATATCGCGCTGTCGCTGGTGGGCGGGGTGATCGCCGATCGCGTCAATCGCGTGCGGCTCATCCAGGCGGGACAACTCGCGAACGGGCTGCTGATGCTGGCGCTGGCGGCGCTGACGCTGCTCGGACGCGTCGAGGTGTGGCACCTGTACCTCGTCACGGCACTGAACGCCGCGTTCACCGCGCTCACGCAGCCGGCACGTACCGCGCTGATCCCACGGCTGGTCCCCGCCGATCGACTGCTGAACGCCATCGGGCTCAACGCCACCATCGGTCAGGTCGCGCAAATCGTCGGTCCGGCGCTGGGCGGGATCGCGATCGCGGCCGTCGACCTCGGGCCGGTGTACGTCGTGAACGGGCTGCTCTACCTCGCATCCATGATGGCGATCCTCGGCGTGCGCACGCCGTCCACCCCGCCCGCCGTGGCGGAGAGCCCGTGGCGAAGCTTCTTGGACGGGCTCAAGTTCGTGCGCAGCCGCTCCGTCATCGTCTCGCTGCTGGCGCTCGATGTCGGTGCCACCGCGCTCGGCTCGTACCGCGGGCTGCTCCCGATCTTCGCGGCGACGCTGGGGGTGGGGGCAACCGGGTTCGGGCTGCTGAGCGCGGCGCCGGGCGTGGGAGCACTGGCCGGAGCGGCGTTCATCCTCTCGCTCGGCGACTTTCGCTACAAAGGGGTGTACACGCTCTGCGGGGTGCTCGCGTACTGCGGCGCCGCGATCATGCTGGCGCTCTCGCCGTGGTTCTGGCTCAGCCTGGTCGCGGCTGCGCTACTCGGTGCCACGAACTCGATCCAGATGATCCCGCGCAACACGGTGATCCTCACCATCTCGCCTGACGCGATGCGCGGCCGCGTCGAGGCGTTCCGCAGCATGCTCGCCGGCGGCGCGCCGCCGCTGGGCTACACGCTCGCCGGCGCGCTGGCGGATGTCTTTGGTCCGGCGATGGCGCTGGTCAGCGGCTCGCTCGCGTGCGTGCTGTTCGTCGGCGGGATCGCGGCCGCCAGCCGTGAGTTGCGGGACCCCGACCTTGGCGCGGTCCCTGCGCGCGAGTCCGAGACAGGCGATTCGGCGGCCACTGCTGGCGCCGCCCCCGGTAGCCGCTAGCCTCGGTCCGGCACTACACCCTCGTGCGATAATCGCGGCCGGCCGACGTGGCCAACGAAAGGCGGCAGACGATGGCAACCGACGCTCAGACGGGCGATGCACCTCGGGGAGACAACCCGCCGAGCAAGCCGCCGAACGCGGCCAGCGCCGCCTACGTCTTCGGCTCCAACCCGCTCGACCGCGTCCCTGCCCAGCGCGGGGATGAGGCGTGGATCATCACCCAGCGCGACCACGAGCACGGGCGCTACCTGCTGCTGCACAACCTCCAGCCTCCGGTCACCCCTGGCGAGTTGACCCGCCTCGCGTGGCTGGACCGCGAGACCGTGCGTCTCGCCTCCGGGGGCAGCGAGGAGGTGCTTCTGGGGACGTTGGATGGAGTGCCCCACTTCGCTGTCGCCGCCGACCCCCTGCGTCTCGCCGAGGCGAGTCTGCCCGGCATCGAGTTCGGCGAAGCCCGTGCCATCGGTGCCTCGCTGGCGGCGGCAGAGGCGGGCATCTTCGCGCAGGCGCGGTCGATGCTGGACTGGCACCGCACACATCGTTTCTGCGCGATGTGCGGAGGTGAGACGCAGGCGCTGGAGGGCGGCGCACGACGACAGTGCCTGGCCTGCGGGGCGCGCCACTATCCGTCGGTGTCGCCCTCGATGATCGTGCTGATCACGCGCGGTGACCGATGCCTACTCGGCCACCGGCCTACGGGCGCCGCGAATCGCTTCTCGTGCCTCGCGGGGTACGTGGAGCCAGGCGAGACCATTGAAGACGCCGTCGTGCGCGAGGCGTACGAGGAGTGCGAGGTCAGCCTCGGCCGCGTGCGCTATCACTCCTCGCAGGCGTGGCCCTTCCCCGCCACGCTGATGATCGGCTGCTTCGCGGAGGCGACGAGCGATCACGTGCGCCCGGACGGTACGGAGATCGGCGAGGCTCGCTGGTTCACCCGCGACGAGGCGCGTCGTGCCCTCGACGGCACGAACCCAGACTTGGTCCTCCCGGATCGCGTGGCGATAGCGCACCACCTGATCCGCGCGTGGGTGGACGGGGCAGAGGTCTAGCGCATCGGGCGCGCCCCACTGTCACCGCCACACGTTGGTGGCCCGCTGCTCAGTGATGCATGCCGTGCATCGCCTCGTGACCATCGAGGCCAGCCGCCGCGTGCTGCGAGTGATCGTGCGAGTACTCGTCCCGACGCAACAGCATCGCGCCCAGCATGAACAGCACCATGAGCACGTGCCCCAGCAGGTTCAGCATGTGCTCTGAGATAAGTCCCGCCCACAGCGGCACCAGCAGCAGCACGAACGGCACGTACATCGCCGCGCCCATCTCTGTGATGCGCCCCCAGCCGTGACCGCGGTATCGCATCCAGACGGCCATCGCGATGGTCATGTAGGTGGCCATCGCCATCACCCACACCGTCGAGTTGCCGAGGAGGCTCGCTGCGTCGAAGAGTGAGAAGGTCGCGCGGCCGGTCATGCCGAACACCATCATCCCAACCGCCATCGCCGCCAACATTTCCACGAAGTGCCGCACAAAGGCTGTGCTCATCGCTCATCTCCCCATCCCGAATGTGCCGCCCCCTCATGCCGAGGGAGCGCGGATCGGCGCTATGCCATCGATGGCGCGTGACTAGAACGGCAGTTGCACTCCGACCTCAGCCGTGCGCGCCTTGCGCAGCACGTAGGACATCGCCGCGACATCCTCGATGCCAATGCCCTGGCTCTCGAACAGCGTGATGGCGTCGGCGGTCGGCCGGCCCGACACCTGCCCGCTCACGATGCGGTGCAGTTCCACGGCCTGCTGCCAGCGGAACTCGCCGCGATCGACGGCCCAGATCAGCTCGCCACATTCGATCTTCGCCTGCTCCAGGTTGTCCACCGCCACCACACTCGCGCGCTGGATCGTCGTCGTATCCACCTCTCGCTTCGCGTAGGAGTTGGAGCCAGCCGCGATCACGCATGCCCCCGGCTCGATGAGGTTGCCGTCGAACACCGGCTCGCGCGCGTTGGTGATCGCGATCACGATCTGCGAGCCCTGCACACTTGCCTCGGTGGTGGCGACGGGCACCACTTCCACGCCCAGCCGTTCCGTCATCTCACGAGCGAAGGCGGTGCGCGTCGCCTCGGTGCGGCTGAAGACTTTCACCTGCTTCACCGGACGCACGGCGCAAATCGCCTCGATCTGCGTGATGGCCTGCCGCCCGGTGCCAATCATCCCAACCACCGAGGCGTCCGAGGCTGCGAGATACTTCGCGGCCACGCCGGACGCCGCACCGGTGCGGATCCAAGCCAGCGTCCCCGGCTCAAAGACCGCGTCCAGCGCGCCCGTTTCCGTGTTGTAGAGCAGCGAGTGTGTCGAGTGGCGTACCCCGTACGCCTGTGATCCCAGCACGGCACCACCCATCAACGAGGTGCCGGCGCGACCATAGCGCGCGCGCCGCCTCGGCAGGTTCTCGACCAGTCCGCGCCCCTCCTGCTGGAACAGATCCTCCAGCACCTCGACACACTCGGCGACCGAGAGCAGCCCGCTGACATCGTCGTTGGAGAGGAAGAGCGCCATGGTGTTCGGACCTTTGCAGTACATGCCTCGGATGCGGCGGCCGAGCGGCCTATGCACGATGATATGCCAGTTGCCGAGCGAGGCGCGCTTCGATCGATAGATGAGGGAGACACACGTGGATGACCGAGCAGCCGTAATCCTGAATGCGTTGAGCGGACTGGAGACACGTTCGCTGACTGCGACGATGCGCAACCCACGGTCGTCGGCGGATCGGTCGTTCCGGGGCGTCTCGTTGTACGACTACGCGGTCGCTACGGGCATGTTGCCGGTGAAGCTCGGCGGCGGCGCGCTCGCGAACGGGTACTTCCTCGTCGAGGCGGAGGACGGCGCGAAGGTGACGATTGCGGTCGCCGAGGTCTGGCCAAACGCCAGCAGGAAGGACGTGATCCTCGCGACGGAGCAGGACGGGGAGCCCGTGCGCGCGGGGGTACGACTGGTGCTCACCGGCGACCACCTCGCGGGCCGTTCGGTGGCAGGTGTCGTGAGCATTGAGGTGAAGACGATCGCACCCGAGCCGGCGAGCGTATCAACGGCGACGTTCCCGCTCTCCGGCCTGCTCGACCGCCCGACAACCCTCGATGCGGTCGCGCTCGCGCAGGGCACCACGATCGACGTGACCACAGTGGCGGCGTCCGGGCACGGCGGCGCGCCGATCACGCCGCGCGGATACAGCGGCGCGCGTCTGTACGAGCTGCTGGACGCAGCCGGGATCCAACTCGACCCACAGGCCCACGAGGACTTTCTCAGCAAGGTGGTAGTGATACGCGGCGCGGACGGGCATGCCGTCGTGATCGCCGGTGGAGAGATTGAGCCGCGGTTCATGAACGGTGATGTGATCGTCGCGACACGACACGATGGCGCGCCGCTCTCACCGGATGACGGCGCGGCACGGCTCATCGTGCCGTTCGACCGCAAGCCGGGGCGGTGGGCGAAGGGCATCGTCAGCATCGAACTGCGCGAGGGGTAACGGGGCGTGCGCTAGCGGGGCGCGGGTTCCCACGAGACCACGGCGGAGTAGTTGCGCCGCGGCGGGAGTTGGATCAGCCCGGAAGGCTGGCCGAAGTGCTGGTGGAACAGCTCGCCCAGGCGGGCTTCCGCATCGGATCCCGGCGCCACCCAGTACCGCCAGCGCATCTCATCGAGCGCGCGATCCAGCGTGACCGGTTCAGGACCGCGCACCGGGAACGTCGTGATATCGTAGCAACGTCCAAGTGCACCGAGTACCGCGACGAAGTCGGTGAGCGCGGGCAGTGGGCACAGCGCCTCGCCGTACAGCGCCTGCCAGATGTCGGCATCCGGCGTGCTCGGCGCCCGATCCGAGGTGATGACGACGCATCGACGGCGCGTGTGCGCCTCGGCGGCGGCGAGGAACGCGTCCACGTCGGCGGCGTCGTACAGCACGTTCGCGATCAGACTGACATCGACAACCGGCACCTGCGACGCTTCGGACGGCGACGGCGGCCAGCGCAGATCCAGCACCTCGTAGTTCGTGCGCGCCTCGGATGCGAACGCCTCGGCCAGCACCGCACGCATCGCAGCCGACGGCTCGACGGCGATCACCTGCGCCACGAGCCGTGCGACGGGCAGCGCGAACCGGCCACCACCCGCGCCGATGTCCATCCACACGTCATCGGGGAGGGCGATCGCTTCCAGCGCGGGCATCTCTTCCGCATCGAGCGCGCCCGGGCGGAACCTGGCCGCGCGATCCACCCAGAAGTCACCGCCCGCCGGAGGCACCAGGTCACGCAACCGCTCGACCTGCGCGCGGTTGGCAACGACAGCCGCGCGATACGCCGCGATGGCTTCGTCGGCGCTGGGGCGGAGGGGCATTGCGCACATTGCTCGGAGCCCTTCGGTCTTGCGTTCGCTCGGTGGACGAGTAATACTCCCGCGCATCCTACTCAGTCAATGAGTATTCGACGCGATTCGACCAGGCACGCGAACAACGACTGAACTGGGAGCAGATTGTGACGAATCCCAGGCAGCGCGTGCTGGACCCCGTGGCCGAGGCGCGGACGGCTCCGCTCACGGCAGCCCAGTGCGCGATCCTCGGACTGCTGCACGATCGTCCGGCGCACGGCTACGACCTCCAGCACTGGTTTGTGGGCGATGGCGACCTGGGCGCGGTGCTCCCGCTGGAACAAGCGAGCCTGTACGCGGCGCTCAAGGAGTTGGCGACGCGCGGCCTGATCGCCGGCACCGAGGCACGCGAGGGCCTACGACCGCCGCGCACGGTGTATGCGCTGACGCCCGCGGGGCAACACACGCTGGAGCAGTGGCTGAAGCAACCCGTCGCGCGGCTGCGGCAGGTACGCCTCGACTTCCTCGTGAAGCTCTATCTCCTCCGCCGGCGAGGCAAGGCGCAGCTACGCGCGCTGGTGGATGCGCAGATCGCCGCCTGCCTCGATTACCTCGCGGACCTCGAGGCACGGGCGGCGGCACTCGACCCGGAGGAGTTTGGCTACCTCGTGATCGAGTCGCGAACCAGCGCGGCCCGCAGCACGCTCGACTGGTTGCGCGACTACCGGCAACGGCTGTGATCGCGAACCGTCATCCGTTGCGCGTGGCGGCATCGTGAGAGGACTCGCGGTGCACTGGCTCGCGATGCTTGTCGTGCTGGCGGTCGCCTCGACGACGGCATGCGCGGCGGGAGATGCGCCGACGACCGGCAGCTCCGTCACACCAACGCGCGAGGTCGCCTCGGCCGTCGCGGGCGGACGCACTACCGTCCTGACCGGTGCAGCGCCCGCCGAGCGGAAGAGCGGCACGATCAAGGTCGCGGCCGCCGCCGACCTGCGGACGGCGCTCACGCTCATCCAACCGGACATCGAGCGCCAATGCGAGACGAAGTTGGCGTTCGTCTTCGGATCGTCGGGGCAACTGACAACGCAGGTTGCGGCTGGCGCGGACTTCGGCGTACTGCTCTCCGCAGACGCGCAGTACCCTGCCGATCTGCTGCGGGCGGGCGCAGTGGTACCGAACGGCATCGCGTCCTACGCGGTGGGACGTATCGCGCTTGCGACGCGCGCCGGCCTCGATCCAATCACCGATGTAGCGAGTCTCGCTCGTGCCGACGTGCGGACGATCGCGATCGCCAACCCGCTGCATGCACCCTACGGGCGAGCCGCAGAGCAGGCACTGCGGCAGGCGGGTGTGTACGATCGCATCAAGAATCGACTGGTGCTGGCAGAGAACATCCGGCAGGCGACCGACTACGTGGAGCAGGGCAATGCGGATGCCGCCATCGTTGCGTACGCGCTGGTCATCAACGGCTCGCCCGCGAAGTGGACGCTCATCGACGCATCGATGCATCGACCGATCGAGCAGGGCGGCGCGGTGATCAAGGGAAGCGGCGCGGAACTGACGGGACGCTGCGTGCTCCAGTACATCCTCGACCCAGCGGGACAGGCAGCGCTCCGCCAATTCGGGTTCGAGCCTGTAGCGCCGCGATGAACTTCGCAGGCATCACCTGGGACGTGTTCCGTGTCTCGGCGGAAGTAACGACGCTGGCGACCGTACTCTGCGTGCTGGTCGGCACGCCGCTGGCGTGGCGCATCGCGCGCTCGCGACCCGCCGCGGCCAGCATGCTGTCCTCGCTGGCGCTGCTCCCGCTGGTGCTCCCACCAACCGCGATCGGCTACTACCTGCTGTATGGCCTCGGGCGGCAGAGCGCCTTCGGTCAGTTCTTGATCGACGACCTCGGTATCCGTCTGATCTTTACGTGGCCAGGTGCCGCGATCGCGGCGGCGATCGTCTCGCTTCCGCTCTACGTGCGCACCACACAGGCGGGCTTCGAGCAGATCGATCCCGATTTGCTCGCCGTCGCGCGCACGATGATCAGTCCACAACGAGTCTTCTGGCGGGTGGCCATTCCGTTGGCCTGGCCATCGCTCGCCGCCGCAACGGTGATTGGCTTCGCGCGAAACCTCGGCGAGTTCGGGGCAACGATCATCGTCGCCAGCAACATCCCCGGTGAAACGCAGACCATCCCCACCGCGATCTACGACGCGACACAGGCCGGCAACCATGGACTCGCGAACACGCTGGCGGCGCTGACGCTGCTGATCGGGATCGTCCTGCTCTCGCTGCTCGCGCTGCTGTTTCACCGCACGCAGCGGACACGCCAGCTATGACCCTCGAGGTTGCGATCGATCGGCGCCTGAGCGATTTCCGCCTCAACGTCGCCATCCAGGCCGCCGCGGGCGAACTCGTGGTGCTCTTCGGGCACTCCGGCTCCGGCAAGAGCATGACGCTGCGCAGCATCGCGGGCCTCGATCGCCCCGACGCGGGCCGCATCGCGCTGAATGGCCACGTGGTGTTCGATGCGTCCCGGGGGATCAACCTCGCGCCGCATCTGCGCAACGTGGGACTCGTCGTGCAGCGGTACGCACTGTTCCCGCACCTCACGACGGCTCAGAACATCGCGTTCGGGCTGACCGGCTGGACACGCGAGGCGCAGGCACGACGCGTCCATGAGTTGGGCGCGCTGTTGAGCCTCGACGGCCTCGAGGATCGGCTCCCGCACCAACTCTCCGGCGGGCAGCAGCAGCGGGTCGCGCTGGCTCGTGCGCTGGCGCGCCCGGTGGACGTGCTGCTGCTGGACGAGCCGTTCTCCGCGCTGGACGAGGCGTTGCGCGCCGATCTGCGCACCGAGTTGCTGCGGCTGCGCGCGGAGGTGGACATCCCGATCGTCTTCGTCACCCATGACCTGCGTGAGGCGCACCTGCTGGCAGACAGCATCGCGGTGCTAGACGGCGGTCGCGTGCTGCAGCACGGCCCACGCGAGGAGATCTTCCGTCACCCCGCGTCACGACGCGTCGCGGAACTCACCGGCGTGCGCAACCTGTTCGCTGGCATCGCCGATGGCGACCGGGTGCTGGTGGAAGGGCTCCCGCTGCGCGTGGAGCCGGTGCCCGCCACCGCCGGCCCGGTAGACATAGCCATCCGCGCGGAGCGCTGCCTGTTGCGACGATTCGACCCGGACGGACCGTTGCCGGAGAACTGCTTTGTCGCCGACGTGACCGCGGACCTCGCGTTCGGGAACTCGCACACGCTGCGGCTGCACCCGATGGGCGCGGGCCCGGCAGTCGAGGTGGAGACGGCCGCGCGACCGTACGAAGTGCTTGGTATCGCCGGCCGGCAGCGCTGGGTGGTCGAATTGCCCGCCGCCGACCTGATCGTCATGCCACGGTCGTAAGCCGTCGGCGCTGCTCCGCGCTACCCGAGGTCGATCGACGGGCGCTCCACCCAGACCACTTCGCGCGCTACCAGATCGTCCAGCGTCGCCTCGTCCAGCCCGAGGTCGTCACGGAGCACCGCGCGGCTGTGCTCCCCCATGTCCGGCGAAGAACCTCGCACCCCCCCGGGCGTGCGGGAGAGATTGATCGGCGTGTTCACCAGCGGTAATCGCCCCAGCACGCGGTGCTCCACTGGCACGAACATGTTGCGAGCCGCCAGCTGCGGCATGGCCAGCACTTCCGGGATCGTGTTCAGCGGGCCACAGGGAATCGAATACTGCTCCAGCCGCGCGATCCACTGGGCGGCGGTGCGGGTGCGGAAGGCGGCGTTCAACTCCGGCTCTAGCAATGCGTGGTTCTGCGAGCGGGCGTCCGCCGTCGCGAATCGCGGATCATCGATGAGGTCGACGCGCTCGATCTCGGAGCAGAGCAGCGCCCACTGGTTGGGCACGCCCCACGCGAGCGCCAGCACGAAGTAGCCGTCGCTGGTCGGGAACGCCTGGAACGGCACGGCCCACGGGTGACGAGTTCCAGTGGGACCCGGCACCTCGCCAGTGATCGCGTAGCGAATGAAGGCGTTCTCGAGGATCGCCACCTGGCAATCGAGCATCGCGATGTCGATGTACTGGCCCACTCCGGAGCGCTCGCGCTCGAACAGAGCGGAGGTGATGCCGATGGTCGCGTACAGCCCGCCTGCGATGTCGCCGAGCGAGATGCCGGGCTTGATCGGCGGCCCGCCGGGCTCACCGGTGAGTGAGAGGATACCGCCGGCGCCCTGCACCACCACGTCCAGAGCCGGTCGCGTGCTCATCGGCCCGGTCTGCCCGAACCCAGAGATCGAGGCGAAGATCAGCCGTGGGTTGATCGCCGACAACACGTCGTACCCAAGCCCGAGGCTCGCCATCGTGCCCGGGGTAAAGTTCTCCACCAGCACATCGAACTCGGGCACCAGTTGCTTGAATAGCTCGCGCCCCTCGTCCTGCTTGAGGTCCAGCGAGATGCTGCGCTTGCCGCGATTCACGCTGAAGAAGTAGCCGGACTCGCCATCGATCAGCGGCCCGGTGGTGCGCGCAACATCGCCGAACGGCGGTCGCTCGCACTTCACCACGTCCGCGCCAAGGTCGGCGAGCGTCATGGTGCAGAATGGCCCGGCCAGTACCCAACTCAAGTCCAGCACGCGGATCCCGGCCAGCGGCCCGCCTGTGCTGCCCACACCATTCGTCTCGTCAGTCATCGTCCCCCCCGCTCCACCTCGCGCCACCTTGCGCCCCGCGGCGATCCGGGCAGCGCGCCTCACGCCTCGGCCCTGCCGCTACCTTATCCGCGATCGCGGAGGCGGGCGCCAATGGTCTCGGACGCACGATACGCGAGGGCGGGACGGGCCGCGCTCCCGCGCCAGCAGCCAACGCCCTACGCCCACCAGCCGGTAGACTCCGACCGACATTCGTTGCCCGCCGCACCGTACGGAGCACCCATGAGCCGACTGCCCGAGATCGCCACGAAGGATCAACTGAGCGAGGACGCGCACGCGGTGTTCGATGCGATCGTGGAGAGTCGCGGGCGGGTGCGTGGCCCGTTCTCCATCCTCCTGCACAGTCCGGAGCTGGCAGGACGCGCGGCACACCTCGGCGCCTTCGTGCGCTTCGAATCGTCGGTGCCACCGGAGGTGCGCGAGCTCGCCGTGCTGCTGGGCGCGCACCTCTGGCGCTGCGAGTACGAGTGGTCCGCCCACCTGCCACAGGCGCAGCGAGTTGGCGTGCGCCCCGAAGCGATCGCGGCCATCGAGCGCGATGCAGACCTCGAGGCGTTCACCGCCGATGAGGCGCTGGTGGTGCGCTACGGGCGCGCACTGCTCACGACGAACCGCGTCGACCCCGAGACGTTCGAGGCCCTGCGGGCGCGCTACGGCGACCGCGTGCTGGTGGAACTCACCGCCACGCTCGGCTACTACTCGATGCTCGCGATCGTGCTCAACGCTGCGGAGGTCGCGCCACTCGCTGGCGGCTAGCGCCCCCCGGTCTCGGCCTCGGCATTCGAGCCACCGCCGCCGCGCACGATCACCCGCTCACAACGGGCACGGGAGCGCATGGCCACTCGCCGCCCTATCATTGAAACCTCGGCTACGGAGATTCCAACAGCCGGGGCGAGGGAGCGGGCAACCATGACTCGGTCAGAGCGGCAACAGGCGTTGGAGGCGGCAGCCGGGGAGCGCATCCTGGTGCTGGACGGCGCGTGGGGCTCTCTGATCCAGGGCTACCGGCTGACCGAGGCCGACTTCCGCGGCGAGCACTTCCGCGACTGGCCCGTCGACCTCCGAGGGAACAACGACCTCCTGAACCTCACCCGCCCGGATATCGTGCGGGACATCCACGACCGCTATCTGGCCGCGGGCGCGGACATCACCTCCACCAACACCTTCTCCTCCACCCGCATCGCGCAGGGCGACTACCGCCTGGAGGAGCACGCCGAGGAGTTGAACCGTGAAGGCGCGCGCATCGGCCGCGAGGCGTGTGACGCTGCCACGGCACTCGACGGACGCCCGCGCTGGGTGGCTGGATCCATTGGCCCCACCAACCGCACCGCCTCCATGTCGCCCGATGTGAACGACCCCGGCGCGCGCAACATCACCTTCGACGAGCTGCGCGCAGCCTACCGCGAGGCGGTCACGGGCCTCATCGATGGCGGCGCGGATATCCTGCTGATCGAGACGATCACCGACACCCTGAACGCGAAGGCCGCGATCTTCGCCGCCGACGAGGTGATGGAGCAGCGCGGAGAGACGATCCCGCTGATCATCAGCGGAACCATCGTGGACCGCTCCGGCCGCACGCTCTCCGGGCAGACGCTGGACGCGTTCTGGGTCTCCGTCCGACACGCGCGACCGTTGGCGATCGGGTTGAATTGCTCGCTCGGCCCGGAGGCGATGCGCGAATACGTCGCCGACCTGTCACGCGCCGCGGACGCCGCCGTCGCGGTCTACCCGAACGCCGGACTGCCGAACGAGTTCGGCGGATACGACGAGACGCCCGAGGAGATGGCCGGCACGATCGGTACCTGGGCGCGTGAAGGCCTCGTCAACATCGTCGGCTCCTGCTGCGGGAGCACCCCGGAGCACACGCGAGCCATCGCCGAGGCGGTACGCGGCCTGTCGCCGCGCACGCTTCCGGCCCACCGCGCCGTGCTCACCCTCGCCGGCCTTGAGCCCGTCGAGATCGGCGGCTAGATGACAGCCTTCCCCGAAGACGCCGGCGTCACAGACGAAGCGGAACGGGCCGTGCGCAGCGCGCGCTTCGTCAACATCGGCGAGCGCACAAACGTGACCGGCTCCGCGCGCTTCCGCCGTCTGATCCTCACGGGCGACTTCCCTGCGGCCGTCGAGGTTGCTCGCCAGCAGGTCGAAGCCGGCGCCGCAATCCTCGACGTGAACATGGACGAGGGGATGCTCAACGGCGAGCAGGCAATGACCCGCTACCTCAACCTGATCGCCGCAGAGCCGGACATCGCCCGCGTGCCCTTCATGGTCGACTCGTCCCGCTGGCCGGTGATCGAGGCTGGCCTGCGCTGCGTGCAGGGCAAGCCGATCGTGAACTCGATCAGCCTGAAGGACGGCGAAGAGACCTTCCTGGCGCGCGCCCGCACGGTGCGTCGCTTTGGCGCGGCTGCCGTGGTGATGGCGTTCGATGAGCAGGGTCAGGCCGACAGCGCCGAGCGCAAGGTCGCGATCTGTACGCGCGCGTACCACCTGCTGGTGGACCGTATCGGGTTCCCGCCCGAGGACATCATCTTCGACCCGAACGTCTTCGCGGTCGCGACTGGCATCGAGGAGCACAGCGGCTACGCCCTCGCGTTCTTCGAGGCGACGCGCGCGATCAAGGCGACGCTGCCGCACGTGAAGGTCTCCGGCGGCGTCTCCAATGTCTCCTTCGCGTTCCGCGGCAACGATGCAGTGCGGGAGGCGATGCACGCGGTCTTCCTCTACCACGCGATCGCGGCGGGCATGGACATGGCGATCGTGAACGCCGGCGCACTGCCCGTGTACGACGAGATTCCCGAGGATCTGCGGGTGCGTGTAGAGGACGTGATCCTCAACCGCCGCGAAGACGCCACCGATCGACTGTTGGAGGCCGCCGAGCGCTATCGCCGCGACGCTGGCGCGCCCGAGGTACCCAGCCTCGCGTGGCGCGCAGAGCCCGCCGCCGACCGTATCGCGTACGGCCTCGTGCACGGCATCGATGAGTTCATCGTCGATGACGTGGAGGAAGTGCGGCTCATCTCCGCAGGGCCGGTCAATGTCATCGAGGGGCCGCTGATGGCCGGGATGAGTGTCGTCGGCGACCTCTTCGGCGCCGGGAAGATGTTCCTGCCGCAGGTGGTGAAGAGCGCCCGCGTCATGAAGAAGGCGGTCGCGCACCTCACGCCGTACATCGAGGCGTTGAAAGTCGCGGGTGACCGCAGCAGCAACGGCAAGATCGTGATGGCGACGGTGAAGGGCGATGTCCACGACATCGGCAAGAACATCGTTGGCATCGTGCTGCAGTGCAACAACTACGAGGTGATCGACCTCGGCGTGATGGTGCCCGCGCAGCGCATCCTCGACACCGCGATCGAGGTGGGCGCGGACGTGATCGGCCTCTCCGGATTGATCACCCCCAGCCTGGAGGAGATGGCGTACGTCGCATCGGAGATGCAGCGCCAGGGGTTCACGTTGCCGCTGCTGATCGGCGGTGCCACCACCAGTCGAGCGCACACCGCCGTGAAGATCGCGCCGAACTACCTCGGCCCGCTCGTGTATGTGCCAGACGCGTCGCGCGCCGTGTCCGTGGTCTCCCGGCTGCTCGCCGGCGACAGCCTCGCAGACGAGACGCGCATCGAGTACGACCACATCCGCGAGGAGCACCTCAGCCGCACGGAGACCACCGACCGCTACCCGATCGAGGAGGCGCGAGCGCGCTCCGCGCCGGTGCACTGGGAGGGCTACGCCCCGCCGCACCCGCAGCAGGCGGGCATCACGGAGTTTCGCGACTACCCGCTCGCCGACCTCGTCGATCGCATCGACTGGACGCCGTTCTTCCAGGCGTGGGAGATCAGCGGCTCGTTCCCGCAATTGTTGGACGACCCGGTAGTGGGTGAGGCAGCGCACCAGTTGTACGAGGATGCCCAGGCGATGCTCCGTCGCATCGTCGACGAGCGCTGGCTGCACGCACACGCGGTGGTCGGGCTGTGGCCCGCGAACCGCCGCGGCGATGACATCGAGGTCTACACCGACGAGTCGCGCACGCACGTTGCAGCGACCGTGCACACGCTGCGCCAGCAGACCAGCCGCGAGCGCGGACGCCCGGAGAACATCGCGCTCGCCGACTACATCGCGCCCGCGGACAGCGGCGTTCCGGACTACCTCGGCGGGTTCGCGGTCACCGCCGGCGACGGCATCGATGCGCGCGTTGCGGCGTTCGAGGCGGACCACGACGACTACTCCGCGATCCTGCTCAAGGCGCTCGCGGATCGCCTCGCAGAGGCGCTGGCGGAGCGCATCCATGAGCGCGTGCGCACCGACATCTGGGGCTACGCCACCGACGAGGCGTTGGACAATGCAGCGGTGATTGCCGAGCGCTATCGCGGCATCCGCCCGGCCCCCGGCTACCCCGCCTGCCCCGACCACACCGAGAAGCGCACCCTCTTCGACATGCTGGATGCCGAGGTACGTACCGGGATCACGCTGACCGACTCGTTCGCGATGCAGCCGGCAGCCAGTGTCTCCGGCTACTACTTCTCCCACCCGGACGCGCGCTACTTCGGCGTCGGCCGCATCGGTCGGGACCAGGTCGAGGACTACGCACGCCGTAAGGGCACGAGCATCGGGGAGATGGAGCGCTGGCTCGCGCCGAACCTCGGCTACGACCCGCGCCGACGGTAGTAGGAGCCCTCAGCGGCGATACTCGGAGCCCTCACCCCCGGCCCCTCTCCCCGCAAGCGTGGCGAGGGGAGCAGCAAACGTTTGGCTCCACATCCCACCCTCTCCCACTCCGGTGCTAGCCCCCTCCCCCTGTACGGGGGAGGGTTGGGGTGGGGCTTTCTCCCGGCGTAGGTCCGCGCTTCTACCCTCTCGCCGCACCTCGCCCCGCGAGGGTGCCACTCGACCACGCCCACTGGAAGTTGTACCCCCCGATGTGGCCGTCCACGTCGAGCAGTTCGCCGCAGAGGTAGAGCCCCGGAGACACACGCGACTCCATCGTGTCCAGATGCACCTCGCTCAGCGGGACGCCGCCTGCCGTTGCCTCGGCGTTCGCCCAGCCGCGCGTGCCCGTGACCGGCAGCGGTGCATCCAGCACCGCGTGAACCAGCGCGCGACGTTGCTCGCGACGCAGCGCATGTCCCGGCGTCGAGGGATCGACGCCCGCCTGCTCGCACAACGCACGTGCGAGGCGCGCG
This sequence comes from Chloroflexota bacterium, assembly GCA_003670575.1. GTDB lineage: Bacteria > Chloroflexota > Dehalococcoidia > UBA2979 > UBA2979 > RH-chloro-G1. The sequence continues at coordinate 241,927 of QWRD01000001.1, read as the reverse complement.
GGCAGCCGCGCCGCGAGGTAGCGCAACGGCGTCTCGGGGCCGAGCGCCTGCAAGGCCGCATCCAGCGACGCCGCCGTCTCCTGTGGTAACCAACTAACGACGAGCTGCGCGCCCGGATCATCGATCAGCGCGTCTTGCCAGCACCGGCTGATGTCCATCGGCGCAGGGCCAGAGAGTCCGAAGTGCGTGCAGAGCGTTGCGCCGCTGCGCATGTGCAGTCGCTTGCCCGTCGCCGCGCGCACCTCGATACGTGTCTCCGCCGCCAGCCCGGACAGCCCGCGCACGAAGCAGCCATCGGCGAGCGTCAACGCGACCAGCGCCGGCAGCAGCCGTGGCGTCACGTGGTGTCCCAGCGTCCGCGCGAGCGCAAACCCCGAACCGTCACTGCCGGAGCGCGGCAAGCTCTGCCCTCCCATCGCGAGGATCAACCGACGCGCATACAACTCTCCCCAATCGCCGCGCACCACGTACCCAACGCCCTCGACATCGTCGATGCGCTCCACATCGCGCACACGTCGAGGGTGCCGCAACTCGGCGCCAGCCTCGTGGGCGGCGCGTAGCAGCGCGTCCAACACGGTGCGCGAACTGTCGGTCACCGGGAACAACTTGCCCGTGTCCTCGCGCTTCAACGTGACGCCAAGCGCTGCGAAGAACTCGATCGTGCGAGGTACATCGAACGCGCGCAGCACACGGCGGATCGCAGCAGGGGTCGAGCCGAAGTACGCCCCCTCATCCACCTCGTCGTGCGTCACGTTGCAGCGCCCGCCGCCCGCCACGAGGATTTTCGCGCCTAGCACGCGCGCACCATCCAGCACGACTGTCGACTGTCCGACGCGGCCAGCGTGGATGCTCGCCATCAACCCGGCAGCGCCCGCCCCCACCACCGCCAACTCCACGCGCTCCATCAGCGCGATCCCAGCGTGGCCATGTGCGTAAGCTGCACGAGCGGAGCCCTCACTCGAACAGCCAGAACCGCCGACGCGGGCGAACCCGCGGGCCGTATCGCAACCCAAACCGCGAGAGTGCGCGCTGCTGGATCGCAGCAGCCGCCTCCTGCGGCGAATCGGTGAACAACACGCGATCTGCCTCGGCCTGAGTGATCGTGCCGGCGGGCACCATCTGGCTGTACAACTGCTCCCGGATCGGCGCCCAGAACTCCGTGCCCATGAAGACGATCGGGAACTCCTCGATCTTCCCGGTCTGCACCAGCGTCGCCGCCTCGAACGCCTCGTCGAGGGTACCGAACCCACCGGGCATCACGATGAAGGCGTACGAATACTTCACGAGCATGACCTTGCGCACGAAGAAGTGCCGAAACTCAAGCCAGACATCCAAGTACGGATTCGGCTGCTGCTCCAGCGGCAGTTGGATGTTGCAGCCAATACTGCGGCCGCCCGCATCGCGCGCGCCGCGATTCGCGGCCTCCATCAGCCCGGGACCGCCGCCCGTCATCACAATGAACCCCTCGCGCGCAAGTTCTGCGCCCACCTCGCGGGTCAACGTGTAGTACGGGTGCCCCTCGGCAAATCGCGCCGAGCCGAACACCGTCACGCACGGACCAACGAAGTGCAGCGCACGAAATCCACGGATGAACTCCACGAACACCTGGATCGCCCACCACAACTCTGCGAGGCGAGACTGCGGCCCCGCGAAGAACCGTCGCTCCCCTGACAGACGGGATGCATCCCAACGCGGCTCAGGTGGAGGCGTCGGATGAGGCGGGGTGGGCGGCGTGCTCATGGCTCCTCGATGTGAGTGCGGGCGGCATCGTTCCGTCCACGTCGAGGGTCGGACGAGGGAGCAGGGCGGTCAATCGGACGGTCGCGGCCGCGACGGTGCAACATGCGCTCCACGGCAACAGGAACGGCGGCGTGAAGCGTAAGATACCGTGACACCCCCCGCACATGACGTTCACGTCTGGAGCAGCCGATGCGCGCCTTGCCTGTGCACCGCCTGTACTACGGCTGGGTGATGGTATGGTCAGCGCTGGCGATCAACGTCGCCGTCTCCCCCCTGAACGCAGTGATCTTCTCCTTCCTCATCGGCCCGATGAGCGAAGACCTCGGCGTGCCGAAGAGCGCGCTGGCCTGGTCGCTGACGCTTCGGCTGTTCGCCGCGGGGCTCAGCGGCCCAATGCTCGGCATCATGATCGACCGCCACGGGGCGCGATGGGTCGGCGCGATCTGCGGCGCGATTGGCGGCATCGGACTGATTGCGCTGGGGACGGTACATAGCCTCTGGCTGGCGTACGCCGTGTTCGCGGTCTCCGGCCTCGCAGGGTTCGGCGGACCGGCCGGGCAGCTACTGACTCAGGTGCCGCTGGCGAAGTGGTTCATCCGCCAGCGAGGCCGCGCGCTCGCCATCGCGAGCACGGGGATGGCAGCAGGCACCGTGTTCACGATCCCGATCACCCAGTGGATGATCGGCATCATGGGCTGGCGTAACACCACGATGATCTTCGGTGCGGTGGTGGCGGCGGTAGTGGTATCAGTCAGCGTGCTCTTCGTCCGCCGCTCGCCGGAAGACATTGGACTGCACCCCGACGGCGACGCGACGCCGATCGACCCGTCCGCGGTCGTCGACACCACCAGCCGGTCCGCCCGCTTGATCACGACCATCGACTGGACCGCCCGCGAGGCGCTGCGCACCGGGACGATGTGGCTCGCACTGGCGGCGCTGGCGATTGCGGGCGCCGCGCTCACCGGGACGCTCGTGTACCGGGTCGGGTTCTGGACCAGCACCGGGATGTCGCCGACGCTCGTCGGGCTGGGCACCGCGCTCGACCCGCTGACGGTGGTGGGCTCGATCATGGTGGTGGGATTGTTCGCCGATCGCTTCCCGATCCGTTATGTCGGATGTGCAGGGCTGATTGGCTTCGCCGCTTCGATCGTGCCGATGATCATCAGCAACGGCGAGCCGTGGACGATCGTCGCGCACAACGTGCTGTGGGGCTCCGCGGCGGGCGCGTACACCGCGCTGAATAACCTGTTCTTCCCCAACTACTTCGGCCGCCGCCACCTCGGCGCGATCCGTGGCATCGTGATGCCGGTCTCCATCGTCGCCTCCGGGCTCGGCGCGCCGCTCTTCGGCTACCTGCTGGACGCCGGCTTCGCCGCCAGCACGGTGTGGGAGATATCCTTCAGCTTCTTCGCGGTAGCAGCGGCGCTGATCTTCGTCTCGAAGCCGCCGAGGCCGCTCGCGCACCATCTGACGCCCGCGCTCGTCCCAGCCGCCGCCGCCGCCGACTGAGGGCGCGAGTCGCGCGCGCCCTGTTCCGCCGCGCGGTCATCGCTCGTACGCTCTCGAGACAAGACAACGACACGCGCAGGAGGAGGGGCACAACGATGGCGCTCACAGAGTTCGACCTGACCGGGGCCCGCGTGCTGATCACGGGCGCGGGCCGAGGCATCGGCAAGGGCATCGCGCTGGCGATGGCCGACGCGGGTGCCGACGTTGGCGTCACGAGCCTCGGCGAGGCGAGCGCGCAGCAGGTCGCCGAGGAGGTGCGCGCGCGCGGCCGCGCCGGCTTCGGCTGGGCCGCCGACGGCACCAACGCGGAGTCGATGAAGGCGCTGCTCCCCCGCGTGATGGCCGACCTCGGCGGGGTGGACGTGCTCATCAACTGCCTCGGCGACTCGATCCAGGGCGCGGTCGCTGCCGCTCCGGGCGCGACCGGCCACGTGATGACCCCCGCCGAGTGGCACCACGTGATCGATATCAACCTCACGCAGGCCTACCTCGCCTGCCACATGTTCGGCCCGCAACTGCTGGAGCGCGGCGAGGGCTGCGTCATCAACATCTCCTCGTTCGCCGCGCTCAAGGGCGGGCCGAACATGAGCGCGTACGCCGCCGCCAAGACCGGCCTCACGCGTTTTACGGAGTCGCTCGCGCTGGAGTGGGCGCCATACGGGGTGCGCGTGAACGGCATCGCCCCCGGCACCTTCCCCGACCGCGAGGCGATGACCGACGCCGACTGGGAGCGCCGCAACGCGCAGGCCGCGACCACCGTCCCGCTGCGCCGCATGGGCCTGACGCGCGAGGTGGGACTGCTGGCGGTCTACCTCGCCTCGGAGGCCGCGGCCTACGTCACCGGCCAGACCATCGCCATCGACGGCGGCCGCACGATTTTGTAGCGCGCGGGGGCTAGGCGACGACACCCTCGCCGCCCAGTGTCACCAATCGAACACATGAAACGCGGCGCGTCCGCACTGGAACATGCACACAGAAGGAGGCCATCGATGGCAGACCGCATTCGAGTAGGCATCGTCGGGGCGAACCTCGACTACGGCTGGGGCACGCGTGCCCACCTCCCGGCGCTCGCCGCCGTCCCGGAGTTCGAGGTGCGCGCCGTGTGCACCACCCGCATGGAGACCGCTCGCGCCACCGCGGATCGCTTCGGCGTCCCGCTCGCGTTCGACAACGTCGAGGCAATGGCGAATCACCCGGAGGTCGACCTCATCGTGGTGGCGGTGCGTGTTCCCTCGCACTACGCGCTCGTGAAGGCGGCGCTGGACGCGGGCAAGCACGTCTTCTGCGAGTGGCCGCTGGGCGCGAACCTGCGCGAGGCCATCGAACTGCGTGACCTCGCGCACGCGAAAGGTGTCATCCACCAGGTCGGCCTGCAGGGGCGCAGCAACCCCGCCATCAACCAGGTGCGCGACCTGATCGCCGCCGGCGAGATCGGCGAGGTGGTCTCCGCGACGATGGTCGTGAGCGGGAGCGGCGCGGGAGCGCGCGCGGGCACGCTGCACTGGCAGATCGACAAAGACATGGGCGCGACCGTGCTCACCATTCAGGGGGGCCACGCCATCGACAGCCTGCGTTACGCCCTCGGCGAGATCGCGGCGCTCTCGGCGACGGTGCGCACGCTGTTTCCGGACGTGGTGGTGCAAGGCACCAACGAGGTGCTCCACCCCACCGCGCCGGACAACGTCGTGGTCGACGCGGAGCTCGCCAACGGCGCGCTGGTCGCGATGCACATCGAGACGGTGCCGGTGCTCGGGAGCGGCTTCCACCTCGAGGTCCATGGCACGGAGGGCACCGTGCTGCTGCGCGGCGAGTCCGCACCCAACACAGCGGAACTCACCGTGCTGCTCGGCAAGCGTGGCGAGGCTGCGCTCGACCCGCTCGCGCTGAGCGAGGCGTACCAGCGCCCGCCCGGCACGCCGAGTGGCGCGCCCGCAAACGTGAGCCAGGTCTACCGCGAGCTCGCTGCCGCGATCGGCTCCGGCGGCACCGCGCCGGTCACCGCTGACTTCGACACCGCCGTGGAGCTGCACCGCATCATCGATGCTATCGAGCGCGCCTCGGACAGCGGCCAGCGCCAGCGGCTGTAGCGCCCCCCATTCTCGTGCAAGGCGGCCCGTCCGGGCTGCCTTGCGATGCGGTTTCAACGGCTGACACGGTGAGAACACCAGCTCTGCCCTGCGGGACGTCTACAGCGCGACCACAGATGGTGCCTACCGTGGATGTGCACACAGCGGAACGCGCACGGAGAAGGCAGGGAGCACGATGAAGGTCGACTGACACAAGCAAGGCGTACCGAGCTGGGTTGAACTCATGACCAACGACGAGCAAGGCGCGCGGACGGTCTACTCCCGCCTGTTTGGCTGGTCGGCCTCAGCGTACAAAACAAGGATGAGCAAGCCAGTGGCATCCCGCCCCACTGGAGCGTCTACATCGCCGTCGACGACGCCAGTGCCGCAGTCGCGAAGGTGGCAGCAGCTGGCGGCACGGTGATCCTGCCGCCGATGGACGTGATGGATGTCGGTCGTATGGCGGTGATCCTCGACCCCACCGGCGGTGTCGTCTCGCTGTGGGAGGCAAAGAGCCACCAAGGCTTCGGCCGGGTGAACGAGCCGACCATGGTCACCTGGTGCGAGTTGATGACTGACGACGCGGACCGCGCCGCCGACTTCTTCACCGCCATCCTCGACGTGCCGCACCAGACGATGAACATGGGCCCGGACGCGCCGCCCTACATCCTGCTCGGCCCGGCCGGGGAACAGCGCGCGGGCCTGATGACGAAGACCCCCGAAATGTGCCCGATGCCGAACGTATGGTGCGTGTACTTCGAGGTTGCCGACACTGACGCCGCCACGACATCCGCGCGGAACCTCGGCGCCACCGTGCTGCAGGAGCCGGCGGACATCATGCCCGGCCGCTTCGCCATCCTGCGCGATCCGCAGGGGGCGGTCTTCGGGATCATCAAGTCGTCGCCGATGCAGGCGTATGCGCCCGCCGACCGAAACGCACACACGCCCACCATCGTGCCGAGTCCTGCTCGGCACGATGGTGGGTGCGCCACCTCAGACACCGCCGAGAGCCACCAGCGGCACCGACTGGATCGCATCGCGCGTCGCCACGAACACGTTCTCCCGGCCGACGAGGTCGATCAGCCCGAAGCGATCGAGCACGCCGCGTACCTCAGGCTGAATGAACGACAGCATGGTGCGCTCGCCTTCTCGACGACGGTGCTTCACCACTTCCTCCAGCGTGAGCAGCCCCGTCGTATCGATGTAGTGCACATCCTTCATGCGCAGAATGAGCGGCCCGCGTCGTTCCGCGGTCAACTCGTACTCGAACGCGGCGGCGCAATGGAACGAGAGCAGACCGGACGCGGTGAAGACGGTGATGTCTGGCCGGGACTAAATCAGGTCGCTCAACTCCTGTGACACCTGCTGGGTGCGCCCCTCCTCGTCCGGCAGCAACTCCTGCGCGCCGGGAACCCTCGTCAGCCGCCGCACCAGCAGCACCGCCGAGGCCAACACACCGAAGCCGATGGCGTACGTCAGGTCGAGGAACAGCGTGATGCCAATGGTTGCGAGCAGGATGAACACATCCTCGCGCGGCGCACGACGCACCAGTCGGACGATCTCGGGCGCCTCTGCGATGTTCCATGCGACGGACCACAACACCGCCGCCAGCACGGCCAACGGGATATGCCCCGCCAGCGGACCCAGCACCAGCGTGGACGCCAGCACCGTCGCCGAATGCACGACACCAGTCAGACGCGAGTCACCACCCGCGCGAATGCCAGCCGCCGTCCGCGCAATCGCGGCGGTCGCGGGCATCCCACCCATGATCGGACTGACGATGTTCGCGATGCCCTGACCGAACAGCTCGCGGTTTGGATCGTGGCGGCGTGGCGGCGTCGCGTCGTCGTCATGTCGTCCGCCACTACGGCGCTCAACAGCGTCTCGATACCGCCGAGGGCAGCAACCGCGAACGCCGAAGGCAGCACCACCCACGCCAGCGACCAATCGAGGAACGCGAGCGACGGCCGCGGCTTCGCCGACTCGATGACGCCGTAGCGGCTCGCCAGCGTCGGCGTATCGAGGCCGAGCCACCACGCGAGCGCAGTTGCGCCCGACACCACCACCAGCGGGCCGGGTACCCGATGCAACACCGGCACGCGCCGCCAGATCACCAGCACCGCAAGCGACGCCAGCCCCAGCAGCGGCGTAGTCGGGCTCACGCTCCCCAGATGTCGGATAGTGTCCGCCAGCCTCGCATGGAACTGCTCCAGCGCCGGATCGATGCCCCACACCGCGAGCAGCGTGTTCAGCTGGCCGAACGCGATGACAGTGCGATGCCCGCCGTGAACCCGACGACCACCAACCCCGGCATGTAGCGCATCAGCCGCCCGGCCCGTAGTGCGCTCATCGCGAGCAGGAGCAGGCCAGCCAGGAGGCCGACCATCGGCAGCGCCGCAGCGCCATGCGCCAGCACAACGTGGCTGAGTACCGGCACCAGCGCCGCCGTCGGCCCCGTGATGTTGTAACGCGACCCACCGAAGAGCGTCGCCGCCGCTCCGGCGAACGCCGCCGTGTATAAGCCCGCGACCGGCGATACCCCGACCGCGACCGCCAGCGCGATCGAAAGTGGCAACGCGATCACCCCGACGACCACGCCCGCCAAGAGGTCGCGCCGGACACGCGCAGTGGACGAGGGCCCCGCCACGCGCCTCGACGTCACGACCCAGCGCTATCGACTACCACGATTGTTAGTTTCATATATGCGCATATTTGCAGACAGCAACCGATATAATCAAATCGTGACATCACACGACATCGAGGCTGAGCTGTTTCGGGCGCTCGCCCACCCGACACGCCTGCGGATCTTGGAGTTGCTGCGCGCCGCCAGCAGCCTGACCGTCGGCGAGATTCAACAGCGCCTCGGGCTGCGCGCAGCGAACGTCTCGCAACACCTCGCCGTGCTCCGACAGAGCAGCCTCGTGAGCACTCGACGTGACGGCACCAGCATTTGGTACGCCATCGCCGCACCCGGCGTCACCGCCGTCATGGACTCCGCACGCCACCTGCACCAGTCGCCGTCGGAGACCGGGCGCCGACTACGGACCGACACCGAATCCCAGCATTACGATACGGATACATAGAACACGGCCGTTTGCACTGTCTGTAGTGAGCAATGCTCCGGGTAGGTATAATGCCACCGGTGTTCCTGCACCTCTGCCACGGAAAGGGGAGGCAATGACCTCGACAATGGATCCGAAGTTCCGCGTACTTCACACGCGGCCGGTGCGCCCGGATGGCATCGACAAGGTGACCGGTCACGCGGACTACGCCGCTGACATTCACCTTCCGCGCATGCTGTTCGCGCGGATCAAGAAGAGCCCGTACGCCCACGCCATCATCAAGAAGATCGACGTCTCGAAGGCACTCGCGCTCCCGGGCGTCGAGGCGGTCGTGACCTCGGCCGACTTCCCGGACGTGGACGACACGATGGTGCCAGGCATGGTGCCGATCCCGCGCAAGTTCCTCATCGGCAACTTCGTCGCGGTGGACAAGGTGCTGTACTGGGGCCAGGCCGTCGCCGCCGTCGCCGCCACCAGCCCGCACATCGCGGAAGACGCACTCGACCTCATCGAAGTTGAGTACGAGGTGCTCCCGCCGGTGATGAGCGCGCAGCAGGCGATGGAGCCCGGTGCGCCCATCCTGCACGCCGGCCTCAAGACCGCCGAGCCGATGGGCTCCCCGGCCGACGCCAACCCCGGCCCGACCAACGTCGCCAGCCACCTGCAGGTCTCCATGGGTGACGCGGAGCAGGCGTTCGGCGCCTCGGACATCGTCTTCGAGGACGAGTTCCACACCGGCACGTGGCACCAGGGCTACATCGAGCCGCACTCCGCCACGGCAACGTGGAACCAGGACGGCAGCCTGGTGATCTACAGCAGCAGCCAGGGCGTGTTCCAAGTGGTGCGCGACCAGATGGCGACCATCATGCGCATGCCCGCGGGCCGCATCCGCGCCGTGCCGATGGAAATCGGTGGCGGCTTCGGCGGTAAGAACCGCGTCTACGTTGAGCCACTGGCGGCCATGCTGTCCAAGAAGGCCGGCAAGCCCGTCAAGCTGTCCATGACCCGCGAGGAAGTGATGGCGGCCTCCGGCCCCACCTCCGGCACCTACATTCGCGCCAAGATCGGCGCGATGAAGGACGGCACCATCAACGCCATCAAGCTCTGGATGGCGTACGAGGCTGGCGCCTTCCCGGGCTCCAACGTCTCCGGCGGCGCCAACAGCGTGCTGGGCGCGTACGACATCCCGAACGTCCTCATCGATGGCTACGACGTGGTGCTGAACAAGCCCCGCAACGCTGCCTACCGCGCCCCCGGCGTCCCGGCCCCGAACTTCGTCGCTGAGACGATGATCGATCGTGTCGCTGAGGCCCTGGATATGGACCCGATGGACGTCCGCCTCAAGAACGCCGCGCGCGAGGGCACCCGCCGCCCCAACGGCACCGTGCTCCCGGTCAACGGCAACATTGAGGTGATGGAGGCCGTCAAGGCCAGCCCGCACTACCGCTCTGAGCTCACCGGCGCCAACCGCGGTCGCGGTGTCGCCATGGGCTTCTGGAACGCCAACGCCGGCGCGCACAGCATCAACGCCAGCGTCAACGCTGACGGCACCATCGCCCTCAACTCGGCGGCTGTCGACATCGGTGGCCTCCGTGCCACCGAGGCGATGACCATGGCCGAGTTCCTGGGCGTCCCGTACGAGGATGTGCGCACGCGCATCCTGGACACGGACTCCATTGGCTACACCACGATCACCGCAGGTAGCGGCACCGGTGCCGGCACCTCGGCGAGCGTGTACAAGGTCGCCCTCCAGATCCGCGAGCGCGCCATTGAGCGTGCTGCCAAGATCTGGGAGGCCAAGGTCGACGAGGTCACGTACGACGTGGCCACCACCATCCTCAGCGGCCCGGCCGACAAGGATGGCAAGCCTCGTTCGATGACCTTCAAGCAGCTGGCAGCGCAGCAGGGCGCCACGGGCGGCTACATCAGCGGCCACGTGGACCTCTCCGGCGCCACCGGCGGCCCCACCTACGGCGGCCACATCGTGGACGTTGAAGTGGACCCGGACACCGGCAAGGTGACCGTGCTGCGCTACACGGTGGTCGAGGATGTCGGGTTCGCCCTGCACCCCTCGTACGTGGAGGGTCAGCTCCAGGGCGCCGCTGCCCAGGGCATCGGCATGGGCCTGCTTGAGGACTACTTCTACGACAAGGAAGGCACGCTGCGTAACAGCAGCCTGCTGGACTACCGCATGCCGACCACGCTGGACATGCCGAACATCGAGACCATCCTTGTGGAGGTCCCGAACCCCGGCCACCCGCTGGGCGTCCGCGGCGTCGGCGAGTGCTCGATTGTGCCGCCGGTCGGCGCGATCGCGAACGCGCTGTTCGACGCTATCGGCATCCGCATGAACGACATGCCGGCCACCCCGCAGCGCATCCTGGATGCACTGCTGGAGAAGCAGGGCAAGTAGCCCACGCTACATCGACTACCTTCTCGGCAACGAGATGAGGAAGGGCGGGCCTGCGGGCCCGCCCTTCCTGTTATCCGGGGGGCCATGAGCCCGCCCCCACCTCAGAGCCCTCACCCCAACCCTCTCCCCGCGAACGGGGCGAGGGGGCCCTCACCGAGACCCCCACCCCAGCCCTCCCCCGTAAAGGGTGAGGGGGCCTGAAGCGGAGTTGCCGCCTACTCCCCTCTCCCACGACGTGGGAGAGGGGCCGAGAGTGAGGGCTCTGGGGACGCACCGCCCACCCGCCCGAGGTACTCGACGAGGGTCACTCCGCTGCGTTGCCACTCGGCGGCACGCGAGGAGCCGATGAAGCGGAGATGCCACGGCTCATAGACGTAGCCCGTGACCGCCTCTGCACCCTCGGGATAGCTGAGCGCGAAACCGAACGTGGGCGCGTTCGCGGCCAACCACAGCCCCTCCGCGGTAGCCGCGAAGCGAGCGTTGAGCCCCCACCCGACCGAGGCGGTGGTGAGGTCGACGACGGTGCCGAGTTGATGCTCGCTGTACCCCGGCGGCGCGCTCCGCCTGGAGGCTTCCGGCTCGCCGAGCCGTGCGGCCAGCGCACCATGCACCTGCTGCTGCACCTCGAAGGATCGGTACGCCGACTGCACTCGCACATCGAGGCCTGCTGCCCGCGCCGCTACCTGCATCGCCAGCAGCGCCTCGCTCGCCGGGCGGGTGAGTTGGAGCGTGCCCAGCCCCGGCGACACGGCCGGCTCCGGCAGGCCCACCAGCTCCGCGGGTACGTAGGCAGCGCCCAGCGGGGCCTGCTTGCTGACCACCCGCAGCAGCGCCCGCTCCTCGACTGTGCGAGGTGACACGGGCGCTACGGGGGCCGCTGTGGAGGACGTCACCGGCCTCGCGCCATCGGCTGCCGTCGGCGCTCCTGCGTGCCCGCCGTCCGCGATGCCACGCCCCGCGCCGGACGGCACGTCACAGCCCACCGGGAGGCCAGCGAACGAGACGAATACGAGCAGTAACGCGGCGTGAGCCTGACGCATCAGGACGCCAGCGTACCGCGCGAGGTGACAGCGGCGGTACGCTCCGGCATGCTGCGACCACGTTCTGTCACCGTCCGCGTATCCGACAGGGGACCATCTTGGATCCACTCACGCTCATCGGGCTCGCGGTGGCGTCCGGCGCTGCGGGCGCGGTCAACGCAGTCGCGGGTGGCGGCACCCTCATCGCGTTCCCCGCGCTCATGGCGGCCGGCTACTCATCGAAGGTCGCGAACGTCACGAATACGGTCGCGATCTGGCCGGGGACGATCGGCGGGTCGCTCGCCTATCGCCGCGAGCTCGGCGAGCGTGGAACGCGGGTGGCGGCACTCACGATCCCCAGCGTGCTGGGTGGGCTGGTCGGCTCCGTATTGCTGCTCTCCACCTCGGACCAGGCGTTCCGCGCGGTGGTGCCGTTCCTGATCTACTTCGCGTGCATACTGCTGTATCTGCAGCCTCGGCTGTCGAAGCTGACGATGCTCGGCGTGCGCTCCGCGGACGACACCACGACAACCTCGCCAATGCTGCACGTCGGCATCTTTCTCGTCGGCGTGTACGGCGGATACTTCGGTGCGGGCATCGGCATCCTGATGCTGGCGATCCTCGGCATCCTCGCCCCGGACAACCTGCACCACTCCAACGCCATCAAAGGCATGCTGGCGATGATCATCAACTTCACCGCGCTGGTGGTGTTCGCATTGCGGGCCGATGTCGCGTGGGGCCCGGCGGGCGTGATGGCGGTCGCCTCCATCGTTGGCGGATACGTCGGCGTGCACTTCGCACGGCGCATCAGCCCGCGAGTGCTGCGCACCGGGATCATCGGCTACGGGGCGGTCATCGCGACTGTGCTGCTGCTACAGCGCTAGCGCACGAGCGTGATCAGCACCGTCAACGTCAGCATGCTCAACACCGTCGAGGTGACGACCGTGCGCGTGACGAAGCCCGGCTGCGCGTGGAACTCCGTCGCTAGGATCGTCGCCAGCACAGCCGTCGGCATCGCCGACAGCACGGTGAGCGTCCCGCGCTCGATGCCATCGAGGCCCAGCGCGGTGGCGGCGAACCAGGTCACCACCGGCGCGATCAACAGCCGACCGGCGTTCACCGCGACGGTGTCCATCAGGTGGTCAGCACCAACCGCCTGACGCAACTGGAGCCCCAGCACGACCAACATGACCGGCACCGCGGCCCCGGCGAGCGTCGTGATCGGCGCGTCGATGGTCACCGGGAGGTGAATGCCGAGCGCGTTCACCAGCACACCTGCGGCCGCCGCGTACACGGCGGGGAATCGGAATGGAGCGCGCCACGCCTGCGCGCTGGAGCCGCTGGCCGCAGCGGCGATCGCGATCCCACCCGAGTTCGCCAACACCGCCCCGGCAACGAAGTTCATCACCGCGACCTCAAACCCCTCTTTGCCGAAGGCCAGCATCGCGACGGGCAATCCCATGTTGCCGGAGTTCGGAGTGGTGGCGCCCAACGCGAATCCGGCGCGCCACGAAGCATCGTGCCCCGCGAGCCAGGACCAGAGCCGCGCCGCCAGGTACATCGCGACGAAGGTGGCCAGCATCACCGCCACGATGCGGAGCGATGCGTTTGCGGACAGCGTGGTCGTGGACAGCGAGTGGAAGACGAGCGCTGGACTGAACAGATAGAACACCAGCGCGGAGACCGGCGGCAGCGCCACCTTTCGCCAGTGCCCCACCAAGCCGCCCAGCACGGCGACCAGCGCCACCGGCAACACGACCTCAAGAAATACTCGTCCCATCAGGTGTCCTGTCTCAGGCGTCCGCGTGGCCGGACGCCGCGTTCAGCCGTACGGCCGCGGCCCGATCAGAGGTGCCACCGTACAATAGACGCCGAGACGATACGGGACACGCCGGGCCGTGCGCGGCCTCTACCGAGCGGGCTCGGACGGAAGCGGCAGCCACTGCTCCGCCCATGCGGCCAGCGCATCCACCACCGGGCGCAACGCGAGCCCCTTTGCCGTCAGCCGGTACTCAATGCGTACCGGGGTCACGGGGATGACGGTGCGCACGACGATCCCCTCCGCCTCCAGTTCCTTCAGCCGCTCCGAGAGTAGCCGGTCGCTCATTCCAGAGACGACAGCCGCGAAGTCTGAGAACCGCTCCGTGCCGAAGAAGAGGGCACGCAGGATCGCGCCCGTCCACCGCCGCCCGATGAGTTCGACGGCCTCGTGAAAGCGCGGACAGAACGCCTCGATCGATGCATCACTCATATCGGCACCTCGCAGCCACATCTTACGAACAATTAGCACCTTGACAAGAGTAACTTCCTTCCGCATAGTTACTTACAAGTTGTAAGCACTACAGAAGGAGCCCTGAGATGAACTGGAAGATCGACCCCACCCACTCCGAAGTCACCTTCGGCGTCCGCCACATGATGGTAGCAACGGTGCGCGGGCGCTTCGAGGCGTTCGACGCGACCATCGAACTCGACCCGCAGCAGCCGGAACTGGCGACGGTCACTGCGACCGTGGACGTCGCCAGCCTCGCCACTGGAAACGCCGATCGCGACACTCATCTCCGCTCCACCGACTTCTTCGATGCAGAGCAGTACCCGACGATGACGTTCGTGAGCCAGCACGTGGAGCGGGATGGCGCGGAGGCGCTGACGATCCACGGCGCGCTCACGATCCGTAACATCACCCACCAGGTGGCATTGCGTGGCGAGTTCAGCGGGCCCGTCGCGCACCTCGCGGGCGGCACCGCGATCGGCCTCTCGCTCGCCGGCGAGATCGACCGCGAGCTCTTCGGGCTCACCTGGAACGCACCGATCGAGGCTGGCGGCGTGCTGATCGGCAAGAAGGTGAAGATCGGCATCGAGGCTGATCTCATCGGTGCGCAGCAGGTGAGTGAAACCGCCCCTGCGGCGTAGTCCACTACTCACGGAAGGGACAGCACATGTTCGCGATCAAACGTCTGAACCACGCGGTGCTCTACGTACGGAACGCGCAGCGGGCTATGGAGTTCTATCGCGACACCCTCGGCTTCCGGGTCGTTGAGGACATCGGCGGCCGCGCGTACTTCATGCAGACCAGCGGCAGCGAAAACCATCACGACCTCGGCCTGTTCGAGGTCGGCGCAGACGCGCCGGGACCGAGCCGTGGAGACCGCGTAGGGCTCTACCACCTCGCATGGGAGACGGAGACGCTGCCCGACCTTGCGCCCGCGTTCACGGAGCTGGTGAACGCGGGCGCGTTCACCGGACAGTCCGACCACGGCGCCAGCCTGAGTCTGTACGGCAAGGACCCGGACGGGAACGAGTTCGAGCTGTTCTGGGCCGTCCCCCGTGAGGAGTGGACGACTCGTGGGTTCGACCTCAAGCCGCTCGACCTCACCGGCGAGTTACATCGCCGCGGGTTCACCGCCACCACCACCTAATCACAATGCAGCACGCCGGGCCAGCCTCGGACACCAGCCCGGCAGAACGGAGTACGCCATGCCTGCCGTGACCGTCCCAGACAACCTCGCGCTGCCGCGCGTGCTCGAGCCGGAGGCCACTGCGCTGCCTCGGCCCGTCCGAGGCATCACCACCGCCCCACGCGGATTGGAGGGCGAGGGCTTCCCGGTGCGTCACGCCTTCGCCGACGTGGAGATGTCGGAACTCGACCCGTTCATCCACCTCGATCAAATCGGCGAGGTGGAGTGGGCCGCAGGCGAGCCGAAGGGCACGCCGTGGCACCCCCACCGCGGCTTCGAAACTGTCACGTACATGATCGACGGGACGTTCGAGCACCAGGACTCCAACGGCGGCGGCGGGGTGATCACCAACGGGGACACCCAATGGATGACCGCTGGTGCGGGCATCCTGCACATCGAGCGGCCGCCGGAGGCGCTGGTGGTTTCCGGCGGGCTGTTCCACGGCTTCCAGTTGTGGGTGAACCTCCCATCGAGCGACAAGTTCCTGGCGCCTCGGTACCAGGATCTGCGCGGCAGCGAGACCGTGCTGCTCACCTCAGCGGACGGCGGCGCGCTACTGCGCCTGATCGCGGGAAGCCTCGATGGGCACCGCGGACCCGGCTCGACGCATACCCCGATCACGATGATCCACGCGACGCTCCAGCCGGGTGCACGCGTCCGTCTGCCGTGGCCAGCAGCGTTCAACGCGCTGGCGTACGTGCTGAACGGCGACGGAACGTTCGGCGATGAGGGACGGGCGGCCGGACTGGGCCAACTGGTACGCTTCGGCCCGGGCGAGTCCCTCACCATCGCCGCCAACCGACAGCAGGAGGGGCGCAGCCCCAACCTCGACGTGCTGCTGCTCGGCGGCCAGCCGATCGGCGAGCCCGTGGCCTGGTACGGCCCGTTCGTCATGAACAGCCACGCGGAACTCGCCCAGGCGTTCGAGGACTACAAGCAGGGCCGCCTGGGCGTGATCCCGGCCTCGCACTAGGCGTCATGGCTGCGCTCATCGTAGGGTGAGCGCAGCCATCCATCGCATCGGAATCGAGACAGCCCATGCCGCCCCTGATCCTGCACAACCTGCCGCCGATCCACTGGGCGCTAGCCGGCGCCATGATCTCCGCCGTCACGCTGGTGCTGCTCTACGTCGGGAACCGCCGACTGGGCATCTCCACCGGGTTCGAGGATGCGTGCGCGCTGGTGCTGCGCGTGCCGTACTTCCGGCGCTCGGAGCTGGCGGATCGATGGCGCTTCTGGTTCCTCGGCGGGCTCGTGCTCGGCGGCGCGCTCTCGGCGGTCGCGGGCGGTGATTGGTCGCCGACGTGGGCGCTTGGCATGTTCGATACGGTGATCGGGTGGGGGCCCGCCGGGAAGCTGGCGTGGATGTTTGCCGGCGGCGCGTTCATTGGCTTTGGGACACGCCTCGCGGGCGGCTGCACCAGCGGACACGGCATCTTCGGCCTGTCCAACTTCGAGCTGCCGAGCATCATCTCCACCGTCAGTTTCATGGCGGCCGGAGTGGTCACCACCAACGTCATCTACCGCGTCCTGTTCGCGGCGTAGCGGGAGGGGGACACGATGCCAGTGCTGTTTCTCATCCTCGGCACGCTGTTCGGGCTGGCGCTCAGTCGGTCCGGCGCGGCGGACTACAACTTCATCCAGGGGATGTTCCTGTTCACCAACCTGCAGCTGTACGGGATCATTGGCGCGGCGGTGGTGTTCACGGCTCCGGGATTGTGGCTGATCAAGCGCCACGGTCGCTCCCTCACCGGCGCGAGGATCAGCGTGACGCCCAAACCGCTGCATCGAGGCAACCTCGTCGGTGGGGTGCTGTTCGGGATCGGGTGGGCAATCACCGGGATGTGCCCGGGCCCGATCCTCGTGAACATCGGTGAGGGCAAGTTGTACGCACTGGCCGCGCTCGCGGGCGGGCTGGCCGGCGCGGGACTCTTCGGTTCGTTGTATCCACTGCTGCAGCGGCCGCTACGCCTGCCGCCGCTGGAGGCCGGTACTGGCGACGGGTAGCCGTCTTCCGCCGAGTGGACGCGGCTCCGAGCCGCCACAGATGCGCACAGACCTCTGCCGGTTCCAGCATCGAGCGTAGGACGGGACAACACGAAGCGGCGCCTCTTTCGAGGCGCCGCTTCGTGTATTCGGACCGCGGGCTGAGCCCGTGAGCCAATCTATTCCTTGGTGACCAGGAAGCAGGAGCCGTTGCCGAACGGGCCGGTCTCAACCGTACCGACGGTGACCTTCTCCAGCTGACGAGGACCAGCGGTCCCCATCATCTGCTGAGCACATTCCAGCACGTGGGTGAAGCCGTGGACACGGCCGTTACCCAGGTTGCCGCCGGACATGTTCAGCGGGTCAGTGCCCTTGAGACCAATGGTCTCCGGCTGTGCCCAGCGGTGCGCCTCGCCCTTGGGAGCGAAGCCAAACGCCTCCAGCCACATCCAGACCATCGGGCTGAAGCCGTCGTAGACGTGCTTCACATCGACGTCCTTGGCGCTGAAGCCAGAGCTGGCGTACATGTTGTCCGCCATGCGCTTGCCCATGTCCTCGAGGTTCTCGAGGGTTTCGGCGGCACCGGTGCTGCGGAGCTCCCAGTTGATGGCAGCCATACCGGACATGTACCCGCCGGGGTGCGGCGTGTTCTTGGCGCGGTCCTCGGTGGTCATGACCACCGCGTGCACACCGTCACACGGCATGTCGTTGTCGAAGATGTTCATCGGGTACGCGATCAGGCGGGCGTTCAGGTAGTCGTCCTGCGTGATCTCGCGACCCTTCCAGACGGCGTTCGGGTTCAGCTGCGCGTTGTCGTGCGCCGTCCCGACGTAGCCCCACATGGACTCCCGCTTCGCGCCGTACTTGCTCAGGTAGGCCTGGTACGAGACGGCCTGGCCGGAACCACCGACACCGTGGCCGTACGGCTGGGTGAAGGCAGCGTTGCCAGCGGCGCGGTTCGAGGAGATCTGGCGGTAGCGCACGCCGGCCGGGTGGTGGCCGGTGCGGATCACCAGAGCGTAGTTGCAGGCGCCCGCGCCCAGCGCGAGGGCAGCCGACTGGATGCCGGAGCAGGAGCCGGCGGCTACTGCCTCAGGCTGCAGCCAGAACTTGATGTTCTTCCATGGCATGACCTGCATGACGTGCGCGACGTCCAGCCAGACCTTGGGGTCGCCCACCGCGGAGGGGCCCCAGTTCGGGTCTGCCCAGATGAAGATACCGTCGATGTCCTCAATCTTGAGGCCGGCGTCAGCGATGGCTGCGGTTGCGGCATCCTTGGCGTTCGCGGAGTGCGAGCGCGGCATGTAGCGGCGAACCATCGTCGAGCCCGCGCCCACGAAGACCGGGCGCTTGCCCGGTGCCCATGACATTGGCATGTGAAGTATTTCCTTTCGCTTCGAACGTGGGCGCTAGCGGCGCAGCTGGAATTGCGGGACGAAGATGTCGTCGCTCGCCTTGTCGAAGACCACCTCGACGGCGGCGCCGTTCTCGATGCCCTCGCCCAGAGTGCCGTACTCGAAGTTGAGCAGGTTGCTCATCACGAGCAGACCCTTCTGCTCCTCAAGCTCGACGAGCAGTACCGCGTACGGAACCTTCTCCTCGTAGCCGGTGATGGAAGTGTCGTGGCAGATGTACCAGCAGTAGATGGTGCCGCGGCCGGAGACCGCAACCCACTCCTTGTTGAAGTCTGGGTTCTTGCAACCGCCACACCACGGCTGTGGGGGCCAGTTCAAGAAACCGCAGTCGGAACACTTCAGCACTACCAGTTTCCCCTCCTTGGCACCATCCCAGATGGGTTTGGTGTCGGCGGTAGAGACGGGCATGATGCCGTAGGGCGCCATAGTCGTTTGAATCGGCATACCGTTCCCTCCATGGCAGTCTCTCTGACCGCCCGCGCCGGGGATTCTACCCCCAGCGAGAGGGTTGTGACTGCCTCTCGCTGGGAAAATTGCAATTTTTTTCGCTGAGACCCCGCTACTGCCCGTCGAGCCCCCAAATGAGCGCGGGCATCCACGGGCACGAAGGCACGCCGCAGCACGGCTCACCCGTCGTGAGCGCCGGTGTGACCAGCCACCTGGCGCAGCAGCGGCTGCGCCAATGAACAGCTACAGCTACTGGCAGCGACCCCCCAGTGGGGTGCTGGCAGGAAGGCCAGCCGGGAACCGTGCGTTCCATGCGGCGTTCACCGCCGCTATCGAGGTTCCGGGCACGTAGACGATGAACCCACCCACGCCATCGGACGCCCAGAACGCCGCCGTGCCGACGGGACACCCGGATGCGCGCACCAAGTCATCGTTGGAACCACCGCCGAATACGAACAGGCCGAGGCCCTTCGTGGGCAGGGAGATCGGGCCGGCACCGGCCCCCTGGTAGGTGAAGGCCCCGCCCATGGAGGCATTGGAGCCGCCAGGATTCGTCACCGTCACGGCCACCGAGCCGGGAGGGCCTGCAGGACTGACGGCAGTGATCTGCGTGGGACCCACGACGGTCACGTTCGTCGCTGCGGCCGCGCCGAACGTGACCGTCGCGCCGAACTGAAATGCGGCACCACTAATCGTGACTGTGGTGCCGCCCGCAACCGGCCCGCTGTTCGGCGAGACGGCAGTAAGGCCGAGGCTGGGCGCGGTGTATGTGTAGCCAGTCGGCACACCACCGGCCACGCCGCCCGGATTCTCGATGAGCACTGCCACCGAACCAACGACGCCCGGAGGCGTGGTCGCAAGGATCTGCGTAGGCCCGGCGACAGTCACACTCGGCGCGAATGCCCCACCGAACTTCACCGTCGCGCCCGAGAGGAAGCCGCTGCCGGTGATGGTCACCACGGTGCCTCCGGCCACCGGACCGGAGATCGGCGTGACGCCCGCAACCACCGGAGATGAGAGCGAGTACGTGAAGCCCCCGTCCAAACCGCCCACGGCGCTGCCCGGCGCGGTGACAAGCACTGCCACAGGCCCCTGCGTGCCGGCGGGCGTGACCACCGTGATCTGCGTGCTGCTCACGACGGATACGGATGTCGCCGGGTTCGCACCGAACTTGACCGTGCTCCCCGTCGAGAAGCCGTTGCCGTTGATCGTGACGGGCGTGCCGCCGGACGCCGGGCCGCTGGGCGGCACGATGGAACCAATGATCGGCTGAGTGGTGGGTACCGCAGGCGTGGCTGTTGCCGCCGGTGTGGAAGTCGCGCCGGGAGCCGGGGTCGCAGTGGCGACTCCGCCGGCCTGAATGTACGTCCATACGAGCGATCCGATGTTCGTCTCGCCACTCGGATTTGCCACGACGACCGCAACGGAACCGGCCGATCCAGGCGGTGAGACCACGAAAAGTTGCCTCGCCCCGAGCCACATCACGTCAGTCGCGGGAATTCCCCCGAATGTGACGATCGCCCCGTCAGCGAACTTATCGCCGAGGATTCTGACACCAGTACCGCCGGTCGTCGGCCCACTGGACACACCGCCCAAGAAGGCTTGCACCTCCGGCGTCGCCGCCGAGGCGAGATGCGGTTGCCCAAGCACCAGGATGAGCATCGCTACCCACACTGCCGTTACCGTCAGCCATCGAGCCATCTCGGCACCTCACAGTCAGGGGTTAATCGATTATCAGTGTGCTCGCATTGTCAATACCTCGCAACAGGGTTGGCGGCGTCGTGGGGAGGCATGGCGCCGGTGACCGTAAATCATGTTTGTATTTTTCATGCGCGATCGGCATACTCGCGATGTCCCGCGTTGGCACGAGCCGCGCGGGCGCCGATCGCCAGCTCATCCCGAGGCGTGAGCAACCTTGGGGGTATCTCTCTGGGGCAAACGGGCCGAGTGCACCTCCATGCACCCGGCCCGTTTGCTGTCGCTGACCCTCTGCCCGAGACGGCGCGGGAGGTCGCTCCCAGTCCGTACCTGCCGAGCGACCTCCCGCGCTGCCTTGCTATGCTGGAGTGGCGCCTCGACACCCGCCGACCGAGGCGGCGACGCGCCACCGAGCGGGAGCACGCGATGACAGGCTCGGCACCACCTCGGACGGCACGGGTCGACCCCACGCCCCCACGCCCCGAAGCAACCGAGCCGCCGCACCCCCGACCACCCATTGGCTGCGAGCAATGCTGGTCACGGCACGTCCCGGACAATGGCCGAAGAACGCACTGCTGTACGCGGCGTTTGTCTTCTCCGCCGGCGCATCCTGGTCGTGGCGATCGACCGACCAATGGCTGCCGATGCTGCTGCAGGCCACCGCCGGGTTCCTGATCTTCTGCCTGCTGGCGTCCGCGATGTACTTCGTGAACGACGCTGCGGATGCCGCCTCCGACCGCGCGCATCCACGCAAGCGCGCCCGCCCGGTCGCGGCCAGACAACTCTCGAAGGGATCCGCGGTCAGCATCGGCGGGACACTGGCCGTGCTGGGGCTGGCGGGCGCAGCGTGGCTCGGCAGCCTGTTCTTCGTGGTGGCCACCACGTACGTGGCGCTGACGGTGTGCTACTCGCTGCTGCTGAAGCGCCTGGTCGTCGTCGATCTGCTGGCGGTCGCCTCCGGCTTCGAGTTGCGCGCCATCGCGGGCGCGGCGGCGATCGCCGTGCCGGTCTCGCCGTGGATATTCATCGTGACCATGCTCGGGGCGCTGCTACTCGTCACCGTGAAGCGTCGACAGAAGATCGCCCTGCCATTGCCCGCGAAGCCCGACGAGGCACGCCGCTCGGTGTTGGATCAGTACACGCCCGCATACCTGGACCAGGTGATCTCCGTGGCAACCTCGGCGACCGTGGTGGCGTACGCGATGTATGTCACGACCGCCCCGAACCTGCCCCGCGACCATTCGATGCTCGTCACCCTGCCGATCGTCCTGTACGGGCTGCTCCGGTTCCGCTGGATCGCGGAGCGCCAGCCGGACCGGAACGTCGACGAGCTGATCTTTCGCGACGGGGCGCTGCTTGCCTCGGTCGCGCTGTTCGGTCTGACCGCGCTGGTCGTACTGGCCGCACACCAGTAGCCTCTCAGCGTCGACGTTCCGCCTGGGGGGCTCCGGCGCCGCGCGTATGGGGAAGCCCGCGCGCTGAGCGAGTGAGGTCGCGTGACATCTACCCGCAGCGTTCGCGCAACCACCTTGAGCATCGCGGCCGGGGTCACGATCGCCTCCATGGCGATGAACTTCTGGATCCCGTTGCTGCCGCTCTACATGCAGGAGATTGGCGCGGGCGACCGAGCCAGCGCCCTGTTCTGGACGGCCGTCGCAAACTCGGCGCTCGGCGTCGCACGCATCGTGTCAGGCCCAATCTGGGGTGTGATCTCCGACCGCTACGGCCGCAAGCCGATGTTTGTCCGAACCCTCTGCTTCGCGTCCGGGACGATCCTGATCGTCGCAGCGGCCCAGACGCCATGGCACATCGCCATCGCATTCGCGTGTCAGGGACTGTTCTCCGGGTTCAATCCGGCGGCCGTAGCGCTGATGAGCGTCAGCGTGCCGGAAGAGCGAATGAGCGCCAGCCTGGGGCTGGTCACCGGCGGCCAGTACCTGGGAACCACGCTGGGCCCCGCGCTGGGGGCAGCGCTGGTGCTGTTCCTCGGGTTCCGCGGCTCCATGGTGGCCGGCGCGGCGCTCCCGCTGCTGGCGGCAGCCGTGGTGCTGATCTTCGTGCCCCGGGACGAGGTGCGTCCGCGCCAGCAGGCCGCGGCGGGCGACGCCCCCGCTGCGCCCGCGCGCGCCCTCTGGCGGACACTGCCACGCCAGTTCTACTTCGCGGTGTTCATCTTCTTCCTGGTCTTCGCCCTGAATCAGCTGGTCCGACTGATCACGCCGCTCGCGCTCCAGGACATTGAGGGGCACCAGAACGTAGCGTGGATCGCAGGACTGGCGTTCACCATCAGTGGCGCGGCGGCCGTCGCGGGACTGTTGCTCATCAGCCGCTGGTTCCTCCGACCGGGGCGACTGCGCCCCACGCTGATGGTGGCCTCCCTGCTGGCTGGCGCGGCCAGCGCAGGCCTGGCACTGGCAAGCAGCTCCGCCGAGTTCATCGTCGTGTTCTCCTTCGCCTCGTTGTTGCAGGCCGCGATGATCCCTATCACCAACACGCTGATCGCCACCAACGTCAGCCGCGAACGTCGAGGCACCGGCTTCGGGATCGCGAGCAGTGCGCAGGCACTCGCCCTGATGGCGGGGCCGATCGCCGCCGCGGCGCTCGGGGCGGCGTCACTGAATCTGGCGTTTGTGGTGATCGGACTCACCTTCGCGGCGCTCGCTGGGTTCGTCCTGATCATGGTGCGCGAGCCGGTGCTCGAGTCCTCGCAGGCCATGGCCTAACCGCGAGCCGGTGCCGCCCGGCAACTTCGCGTGTCGTATCATCCTGCTGTCACCGCGAGCACCACACCGACGAAGGGGCGCCATGCGCATCGGACTGATCTCAGACACGCACGTCCCGGTCGCACCGCTCTTCCCAGAGGTGTTGGAGGCATTGCGCGGCGTTGACCTGATCCTGCACGCCGGCGACATCGTGCTGTCGCGCGTGCTCGATGAACTGGAGACCATCGCGCCGGTGTACGCGGCCCAGGGTAACCACGACGGCCACCTCACCGAGGATCCTCGCGTGAAGCCAGTGCACTTCATCGAGGTCGAGGGCTTCCGCATCGCCCTGCTCCACGTCTTCGAGCCGCTGACCGCAAGCAAGGAATGGCTGTCCGACATGCTTGGTGGCAGCTGGGCGGACATCGTCGTGCACGGCGACTCCCACCTGGAAGAGGTGGAGATGGCCTACGGCGCGCTCTGCATCAACGCCGGCAGCGCCACGCTGCCGCGTAACCGCGCCCCGCGGCCCGGGCACATCGGCTACCTGACGCTGGAGCGCGGGCAGCGCCCCGAGTGCGAAATCATCGACCTGATCGATGGCGAGCGGCGCGCGTACGGCATCGGCGAATTGGCCGCGCCGGCCGGGCAGCATGCCGGGCTGGCGGGGTGACCACGGGCGAGCAGGAGCCCTCGCCGCCGGCGCGGCCGCCACTCCCACCGCTGACGCCCGCCGATCGCGAACGGTGGTTGAGCCGCTGGGACACCGAACAGGCCCGCGCCCTCGGCGTGCGCGCCATCGACGTGCAGCGCTCCTACGCGCACTTCGTCGTCGAGCAGCCGTACGGCGATGAGCGGGACAACGACCCCTCGCACTTCATGGCGGGGCTGTTGTACGCCGCCGACATCGCCGCCGTCGCGGCCGCCAACTCCGGCGTGGACACCACCCGGCAGCAAGGTAACGGCACGGCCAGCCTGCACATGAACTTCCTCTCGCCGCCGCGCTCCCCCGTCGACGTGGAAGCTCGCGTGACGCATTGGGGCGAGTTCCAGGCGCTGGCGGAGATGACCGCGCGTGACCGCAGCGGCGCGATGATCGCACACGGGCTCAGCGCCTATTCGCTACGCCCCAAGGGCGACCGCCCCGCAACCTCGAACGAGGGCGCAACCGAGCCGCCGCGCGGTGCAGCCCAGTGACCCCGGAACAGATCGCAGCATGGGAGGCGCAACCCTTCCCGCGCCTCTTCCAACTCCGCATCGCGGAGGCCGCCGAGGGCCGCGCCCGCATTGATGTGCGGCAAGAGGCGGTAAAGCTGCGCGGGGTGCGCGCCTCGATCAACGGGGGGATGGTAGCGGCGTTCATGGAATCCGCCGCCCGCCTCTGCCTGGACACCGTACTGGAGTCCGGGGAGCGCGCCGGACCGACTCAGGAGTTGAGCGTCTCCTACCTCTCGGCGGCGCGTGGCGCGCTGACAGCGGTGGAGGCTCGCTTGCTCCGGCGCGGTGGCCGGCTGGCCGTCGTCGACGTGGAACTGTCCGACCCGGAGGCCGGGACGCTGAACGCCCGCGCCACGATCAGCCTCGCCATCGAGCCGCCTCGCGAGTAGAGGCGCCAGAGCACATCCCCGGGTTACAATGTGGGCCGCCCGATGGTATTCAACTGGCCGGTTGGCCAGTTGCGATGCATCCCGCCTGCTGGTGGGTCGCATCACCCGGCACTGTGGACCTCCGCTGATCCAGTCAGCCGCCGCGCGTACAGCGCAGGCGAGCGGATGGCGAGCGTGTTGCAGGGTCGGCACCGAGCATCACGGCGGCGCCTCGGCGCACACCACCAGGTGGGATCCCGCGCATGAGCCATGCCGGGACGAAGTTCAATCCGCACCGGCGCACCGGCGCTGTGCATGTGCACGAGCAACGGACGCGGGACGGCACTGGACGGAGGACGACCATGAAGATCGGCATCGTTTCGGACATTCACTGCGATATCACGGCGTTCAAGCGCGCCCTGGACGACATGGGCCCAATGGATCTCTGGCTCAGCGCCGGGGACAACGTGCTGCAGTACCGATTCTCCAACGAGATCTTCGACATACTGCGGGACTACAACTTCCTGACCGTACGCGGCAACCATGAGCAGGCAGTCGCCTCCTCCGCCGGAGCGGCCCTCCGCGCCTCCGGCAAGATCACCCAGGAGCACCTGGTCGCTCTGGAGGAGATGCCCTCCGTGATCGAACTGCACATCGAGGGCCGCACCATCGTCATGATGCACACCAGCCCAATGGATCCGACCGGCGGTGGCCGCGAGGTCTACCACTCCGGCATGGTGCAGAAGGCCGTGAAGGCCATGCGCCACCACTCCAGCGGCGAACTGGAGCGCATCGAGACCATCGTGATGCAGGACGGCCGCGTCGTCTCGGACAACCTCGCGACCTACGACTCCAGCGGGAACGACCAGGGCTCCGGCGCGATCCGCGTGCGCAGCACCGACAACAGCGACCTGCCGGAATCGAAGGCGGACATCCTCGTCGTGGGGCATACCCACCAGCCGGTGATCGCACAGATCGGCGACACTCTGGTGATCAATCCTGGATCGCTCGGCCAGCCGCGCAACCCGGAGTTCCCGATCCGCCGGACGTACGCGATCCTGGACACAGAGACGTGGACCGCCGAGATCGGCCAGTTCCAGCAGGAACTGGGGGAGCACGACGCCGCGTTCTAGCCAACACTTCGCGGCAACGCGGTACCGAAACGCGATACAGTACAGGCCCGACAGCATGCTGTCGGGCCTGTGTTATTGGTTCCTTCTGAGAGCCACGAACACTCGCGAGGCGAGCGGGGACGGGAGACCACGATGATCGTCGAGATGCGCACCTACAACCTTCGCCCCGGCGCCACTGCGGAGTACGAGCAGCGCGTGGCGGCAGGGCTGGAGCACCGCACGCAGTTCTCCCCGCTCGCGGCGTGGTGGCACACCGACATCGGGACGCTGAACCAGGTCATCCACCTGTGGCCCTACGAGTCGATGGCCCAGCGTGACGAGGTGCGCCGCGCGGCGCTGAAGCCCGGCGTGTGGCCCCCCGATGGCGAGGACCTTGTGCTGACACAGGAGTCGAAGATCCTCGCGCCGGCATCGTTCAGCCCCTCGTTGGAGCCGCGCGAGATCGGCCCGATCTTCGAGATTCGCACGTACCAGTTGAAGCCGGGTGCGGGCGACCAGGTCGCGACGCTGTGGGCGGGGCCGATCGCGGAACGCGTCACGCACTCGCCGCTGGTGTTCGCCGGCGTCACGCAGCTGGGCCAACTGCACGAGTGGATCCACATCTGGGCGTACAACGACCTCAACGAGCGAGTGCGCGTCCGCGCGGAAGTTGCCGCGTCCGGCCACTGGCCGCCGCGCACCCGCGAGTTCATCGTCTCGCAGCAGAACGCGATCGCGCTGCCGGCCACGTTCTCACAAATCCGCTAGGAGGGCCGCGGTGCCGGGACCGGGGATAGAGGGCCTCGGGCAGGTGAGCCTGCTCGTGCGCGACGTGGCACGCGCCGAGGCGTTCTACCGCGACACGCTGGAGCTGCCGCACCTCTTCACGTTCGGGACGCTCGCGTTCTTCGACTGCGGCGGGGTGCGGCTGTTCCTCTCGCAGCCCGAGGGCACGGCGGACTTCGCTGATCCCGACGGCAACGTACTGGTGCTGAGTCGCAGGCGGGCCTCCCGCGGGAGGCCCGCCTCGACGGTGTGACCGACCGAGACCAGCGTCGCCGGGGAGACCCCCACCGTAGCCCTCCCCCGTTTAGCGGGAGGGGGTCAGATATCCGACCAGTGCGCCCGCAGCCCCGTGCAATGCCTAGATGTCGCTCGTCGGCGGCTGGCCCGCGAGGTAGCGACGCAGGTGCTCCAAAAAGACATCGGTCGCACGCGTGACATCCCCGAGCTCACTCCGGTCGGCGCGCGGGGTCAGCACGAGGTTCGGTGCATCCCACAGCGGGCTGTCCGGCGGCAACGGCTCTTGAGCGGTCAAGCCCAGCGCCGCGCCCGCGATCGCGCCCGTGCGCAGAGCCTCGACGAGCGCCGCCTCATCGACGAGTTCGCCGCCACCGACGTTGATCAGCACGGCGCTCGACTTCATCGCGCGCAATGCCGCCGCGTCGATGAGATTGCGGGTGGCCGCAGTCGCGGACGACGCCAGCACGAGGTAGTCGCTCTCCGCGAGCAGTCGCGGCAACTGCTCCCGCGACAGTACCTCGTGCATCCCGCCGGCCTCGTCGGCCTCGTCGGCCTCGGGCAGTGCATCAGCATCGGACGGCCACATCACGAGCACGCGACAGTCGAACAGGCTAGCCCGCCACGCTATCTCCGCGCCGATCGCTCCGGCGGCGACGATGCCGACCGTGGCACCGGCAAGCTCGCCGGGCATGAAGCGAGCGTATTCGTGCGCGTGCTGGTGGCGCAGCGCTTCCGGCCAGCGCTTGGCGAACAGCAGCATGTCGGTGAGCACCCACTCCGCGAGGGCAGCCGCGCGTGAATCGGCGGACGTCGTCGACTCGATGCGTCCATCGCGCAGGTGCATGACAGTGCTGCCATCGTCGTGCGCGAACTGCACCCAACGCAGGCTCGGCGGGAACGCGACCCCAATGGCGGCCGTGGGCCAGGGCCAGCGGGGCGTCAGCAGCACCTCAATGCCCTCGATGTTCGCGAGGACCGCCTGCGCGCTCGCGGCATCCGCCAGCGCCTCCGGCGCGATGACGCGCACCGCGATGCGCGGGTCGAGCGCCTCCAGGCGCGCAATGTCCGCCGCCTCCAGTGCACACGCGATCCCAACGATGACGGCGGATGCTGGCATGTGGCCATGGTACCGCCCACCACTGCACTGGGACCGACAGCGTCCTTCCATCGCATGGTGCGGTATCCTCGATCTGGCGGGTTGGAGGGTTGGGGCGCTTGAGCATCGTTCGTACCAACACGCCTCGCTGGGGCCTGCTACTCGCACTGCTGCTGACGCTGGTGGCTCCGGTGCAGTCCGCCTTCGCGCGCCCCACCGCGGCACAACACTCCCGCTCCGCACACACGGCACCGGCCTCGCCGGGCGCATTGGCCGCCGGCACAGCGGCAGTGGTCGATGCTGATGGCGACTGCTTGCGTCTGCGTGGCGGGCCGGGCAGGGCACTCCCCGAACTGCGTTGCCTGCCGCACGGCAGCCCCGTCACCGCCATCCCCGGTCGCGTGGTCGTCGATGGAACCGCGTGGCAGCAGGTGCGGGTCGGCGAGCAGATCGGCTGGGTCGCCGAGATGTACCTGCGCGAGGTTCCTGCAGGCACCGCGCTCCCCACAGCGCCAGCCATCTCCCCCGCCGCCGTGCCGGCCCCCGCCAGCGCCCCTTCGGCAGCCGCCGTGCCGCCGATCGGCCCCGGTTGCACCGCTATCACATCCACGCCCGCACGCGCGGGGGCCGCGCAGGGGCCGACGGTGGCGCCCGGCATCACGGGTGCCGTGCCAGACTCCGGCACCGGCCTGGTGGTGTGGGGCGGCGGCTCGATGGAGCAGGTTGCAGCAGCGTCCGCGGAGCGTGGCTGCTCCCTGCGGTCGGTGTGGGCGCCAGCCGCTGACGGTGGATTCATCGGCTACATCTACGACGCACCCGAGGTGGTGAACGCCGACTGGCTGGAGCGGTACGGACCATCGATCAGCGCAGGCACACCGCTCCTGCTGGTGTGCGGTGGTGCAATCACTCGACAGGCGATCACAGCGCCAAAGGCTGCCCCCACCGCCACCCTGCCCCCGCCCGCACCCACCGGTTCGCCGCCGCTCGCCATCCGCGCGCTGCCGCCGCCGCCGGTCAGCGCCAGTGCGGTCGCGATCGTCGACGCCGCATCGGGCGCGGTGATCTACGAGCGCAACGGCCACCGCACCGCGCCGCCCGCCAGCCTCACGAAGATCGCGACCGCGATCCTCACGGTGGAATCGAGGCGACTCGACGCGTGGGTGCCCGTGACCGTGGACAGCCGCGAGATGGGCGACAGTTCTGTGATGGGGCTGCGACCGGGCGACTGCTTCCGTGAGCGCGACCTGCTCTACGGGTTAATGCTGCCGTCCGGCAACGACGCCGCGCTTGCGCTGGGGCGGTTCCAGGCCGGCAGTGACGACGCATTCGTCGGGCGCATGAACGCGTTGGTGCTGCGGCTGGGGCTGGGCGAGACGCATTTCGAGAACGCGCACGGTCTGAACGCCAGCGGGCACTACAGCTCCGCGTACGACCTGGCCATGCTGGCCCGCTACGCGATGACGCTGCCGGACTTCGCCGGCGCCGTGAGTGCGCGCCAGTGGACGGCCCTCGGGTCGCGCACGATCGCCCTCACGAACACCAACACCATGCTCGGCGGCTATCTGGGCGCGGATGGTGTGAAGACCGGGTTCACCGAGGAGGCCGGTCGCACCATGGTCGCCTCCGCGACGCGCGACGGGCGTCGTGTGTTCATCGCCCTGCTGAACGCGCCCGACCGCGATGCCGACGCGCGCAAACTGTTCGACTGGACCTTCGCGAACTTCCTCTTCAGGTAACCGATGACGACGTGAACGCCACCCGCACGAGGATCGCGCTCCCGGCGGCAGGACTGCTGCTCCTCGGCGCCTACCTGGTGGCGACGGCGCGGATCCCGATGTGGCGTTACTTCGGCGCGCGCGGGATCACCGTCGACTTCGTATACATGCTCGGGCCGGACTGGGAACGCGCCACGGTGGAGTACGTCGCGCTGGTTGCGCTGACCTTCGGTGCGTACCTCGGCGCGGTGGCAATCGTCTGGCGGGCGTGGCAGCAGCCGCCGTGGTGGCTGGTGATGGGCTTCGCGGCGCTGTTCGCGCTGGCACTGGTGCCGATGTATCCACCCACCGCCGTCGACATGTTCCACTACCACGCAATGGCGCGGATCGCGTGGGTGTTTGGTGCCAATCCGCTCATCACACCACAGGGCGACTTCCCGTATCCCATCGGCATGTCATGGTCGGAACTCCCGTCGCCGTACGGTCCGTTGTGGTCCCTGCTCACCGGGCCCGCCGCAGTCATCCCCCGACTCTTCGCGGACGATGTGACCATCGGGCTGTACGCGTTCAAGGCGATGGGCGCGCTGTCAGTGCTGGCCACGGCGGGCATGATCTGGCGCATCGTCGGCCGCATGGCGCCGGGCCAGCAGGCGCTGGCGACGCTGCTGTTCGCGTGGAACCCGTTTGTGCTGCTGCGCATCGTCGGCAATGGGCACAACGAGCTGTGGATGATGCTGCCGGTGCTCATCGCCCTGGAGTGCGTACAACGTCGATGGTGGGTACTCGCCATCGAGGCGCTCACGCTGTCGGTGCTGGTGAAGTTCGCGACGGCGCTGCTTGGCCCGCCGTTGCTGCTCTACATCTGGATGCACGCCGATGGCGACGCGCGCACTCGGCTCCGGCTGATCGCGCGCGCCGGAGCGGTCGCGGCCATCACAGCGGCGCTGGCGTACGCGCCGTTCTTCGAGGGGCGCGCCACCTTCGCGATGCTCAGTGTGCAATCGACGCTCATGATCACGTCGACACCGCTGTTGCTGGAGCTCTTCCTCCAGCAGATCGCGTACCTCGGCTGGAACGATCCCGCGCGCGCGGCGGACGATGCACGATGGATCACGCGCCTCGCGTTTCTGCTCGTGTATCCCACGCTTGTCTGGCACGCTCGGCGCGACTTCCGGCATCTGGTGACGCTGAGCTTCACGATCTTGTTCCTGTACCTGTTGGTAGCAAGCTCGTGGTATCGACCGTGGTACATGGTGTGGCCGGTGACGCTGGCGGCGCTGCGCCCGCGGAGCTGGCTGACGCCGGTGCTACTGGCGGCCACGCTCGGCGGCGCGTTCCCCGACCTGATCGAGCAGTTCCGCGGTCACTGGCCGTGGCTGGCGGAGTACACCCGCGCGATTGCCGCGCCGGTCGTCGTGGCATTCGTACCGCCGCTGCTGTTCTGGCTGTACGGCCTCGCCCGCACCGGCGAGTGGGGCCTCGAGTCGTCAGCGGAGCGCGAATCGGCAGCGCATCGCTAGCGGTGCGTTGCCGCGTCGGTTGCACCCGCCACTGGAACCCCGCACCATGCGCGTGCCCCGCCGGACACTCCGCTCCGAGGCAACCCAACAACCCAACAACCCAACAACGCGGCAACCCACTGCACACGCCCACCGGAGGAACCCACGTGGCTGACACAGACGGCAACGCACCCGGCATCCCGCAACTCGACGCACCGGTCGAGGAGTGCGAGAGCGGACTGCGCTACATCGACGAGCAGCTCGGCGACGGTGACCTCGCGCAGGCGGGGCAGACCGTGCTGGTGCACTACACCGGCTGGCTCACCGACGGCACGCAGTTCGACTCGTCCGCCGGCGGCCGCCCCATCGGCTTCTCGATCGGCGTGGGACAGGTGATCGCCGGTTGGGACGAGGGATTGCTCACCATGCGCGTGGGCGGGAAGCGTCGACTGATCATCCCGCCGCACATCGGATACGGCGATCGCGGCGCACCGCCTGTGATTCCCGCCGGCGCGACGCTGATCTTCGACGTGGAGCTGCTCGGCCTGTCGTAGCCTCGGCGCTACTCGATCGACTCCAGGAACGGGCGTAGCACGTCGAGGAATCCGGGCGTGTTCTGCGTGTGCACGTTGTGGCCGCACTTCGCGACCTCGACCATGCGCCCGTGCTGCACCGCGTCCGCGAACGCCTGCGCCTCCGGCGGCAGCAGGATGTTCGATGACTCGCCGCGCACGACCAGCACGGGGCAGTCGATCACCTTCACATCATCCAGCGTGATCGTTTCGGCCTGTGGTGTTGCCCGCTGGTCGCGCTCGTGCAGGAAGCGATCCGACTTGGAGACGTACTTGCCGTCCGCGCGCAGAAACAGGTTGTAGCGTGCGGTACGCGCGATGTGCTCCGTCGGCCGGAACGGATCGTACGCGCGCACGCGCTCGATGAAGTCCTCGATGCGGTCGAACTCCACGTTGCGGCGCATGAACTCGCGGATCTCGTTCCCGCCGTTGCCGGAGCGCACCGGCGCAATGTCGACAAAGCAGATCGCGCGAGCGAGCGCCGGATCGTCGAGCGCGATACGCAACGTGACACGTCCACCCATGGAGTGTCCGATGATGATCGGCTGCACGATGCCCTGCTGGTGCATGAACGCCACTGCGTCGGCCGCCATCGACTCCGAGTTGTAGTCCTGATCGCGCGCCCATTCGCTGTCGCCGTGACCACGATGGTCGAGCGCGAACACGTGGTATCGATCCGACAGATGCAGGCTCACGAGGTCCCAGGCGTGCGAGGTCTGGTTCGCCCCATGCAAGAGCAGCACGGGCGGCGCCGCGGGATCGCCCCACTCCAGGAAGTGCAGCCGCTCGTGACGGACCACCGTGTTCCGGGAGACGTACCGCACACCCTCGCGGTGCGGGATGCCGAGGTCGCGCGCGCTCTGCAGCAGGCTCTGGAACTCGGCGGACTGCGACAGGTCCAGGGGCTCCAGCCCCTCGGCCACCTCGTTCAAGTGCACGGCAACCTCCTCGCGCGCATCCGGGGGGCAGCCGCCCTGCCGGTGGCGCTGACTATACCCGCTCCCACACGGCACAGGCATGAGCGCCAGCGGGTCTGCTGCGGCATGATCGAGGCGACACATCACCGAGCGACGGGAGGGCACGATGCAGGTCACTAGGCACACCGATGGCGCGACGACGGAACGGAGCGGGGAGGCGTTGTTTCAGGGCAACGTCTGGGGCCGCACGCTCGCGGGCGCTCCGGAAAGTGAGCACATCAACGCCGCAATCGTGAATTTCGCACCCGGAGCACGCACGCGGATGCACCAGCACACCCACGACCAACTGCTCTACATCGTGCATGGCATCGGCAAGGTCGGCACAGCCAGCGAGGAGTACACGGTCGGCGTGGGCGACATGGTGGTGGTTCCCGCGCGTGAGGATCACTGGCACGGGGCCGGCGACACCGGGTCGCCGATGGCGCACCTCACGATCACGCCCGCAGAAAGCCAGACAACGATCACCGACTGAACGCTATCGCCCGTCCCGCAGCAGGAACAGCAGTCCACCGATCACCGCCGTGTAGAGCAGAAATGCCACGGCATCGGTGAACAGGAAGCCTCGGTGCACGGTGAAGGCGAGCACCAGACCGGCGGACAGATAGACCAGCATCATCGCCAGCACCGGCAGCAATTGGCGCCCTGTCGGCGCGGCCCCTGCGCGATCCTCGGCCGTCGAGGTGAAGCGGGTCCACTCCCACCACCGCGTCCAACGCGCACTGCGCGGCGCGCGAGCACGAGACCACGTGTCGACGGCGCGGGGGTGGAGGTGGAGGGTGGGGAGCCCCGCCCGCTCTTCAAGTTGCGTACGGAGATCGCCGCCGATCCAGGAGCGCAGCCCCGGCGGTGGAGTGCACAACAGGATGGCGTCGTACATCCCGGGATGGAGGCGTAGCTCGTCGTCCACCGCAACGGCAGGCGATCCATCCCCTGCCAACGCCCGCACGGGGTGGATCCCCGCTGCCTGCATCTGCTCGCGAGACAGCCGCGCGGACCCAGCAGCCTCGCGTTCGCGCGCAGCCCGAGCGTCGGGCACGAGCAACGTGAACACGGCGGCCGGATCGTCCACCGACACGCGTTCGAGGCTACTCGCCAGCTCGGCGCCGATCCCCCCATGCGCGATGACGAGGTAGTGCGTCACGCTCTACGCCACAACTCCCGGCCATCGCGCCGCGGGGGACTGGTGAACTACTGCAGCGGCGAGTAGTCGGTGGGCTGCAGGATCTCGGAGGTGATCCGAGCCACCAGTGGGCCGTTCACCTCGGACTCATCACGCGCGCGCAGCCATTCCGGGTCACGCCCGAACTCGGCGAACGCGGCATCGCGGACTTGCTGGTCGGGCCACGCAAGCATGTAGACCAGCGTGTCGCTCCGGCCGCCGTGCTTGTAGGTCCAGAACCCGACCATGTTCCAGC
This sequence comes from Chloroflexota bacterium, assembly GCA_003670575.1. Taxonomy (GTDB): domain Bacteria; phylum Chloroflexota; class Dehalococcoidia; order UBA2979; family UBA2979; genus RH-chloro-G1. The sequence continues at coordinate 207,420 of QWRD01000001.1, read as the reverse complement.
CGGCCTTCTCCCAGAGCTTCGTGGTGTGCTCCCGGAACCGCTTGTGCAGGTCCGGCAGCCGTCCCGGCATCGCCACATAGCTGCGCAGTTCGAAGATCATCGAGGCCTCCTTAGCATTCCTTCTCGCACATCACCATAGCGACGCGTGACCCTCATCGGGCGCGGCGCAGCCAATCGAGCACGAACGGGTTCTCGTTGCGCTCCTCGCGGATCGTGGTTTCGGCCATGTGGCCCGGCAGCACGATGGTCTCGTCCGGCAGCGTGAGCAGCCGGTCGCAGATGCTGCGCATCTCCTGCTCGAAGTCGCCACCGGGCAAGTCGGTGCGCCCGATCGAGCCCTGGAACAACGTGTCCCCGCTGAACAGCATCCCCTCGGCGTAGTACGAGACGCTGCCGGGCGTGTGGCCGGGCGTCTCCATCACCTGCAGTTGCAGTCCGGCGACCTCCACCAACTCACCATCGCGCACGAAGCCATCCGGGTCCGGCGGCCCCTGCGCGACATCGAGGCCCATGCGCAGCGCTGCGCCCTGCCATCCGTGGCGCAGCAGTTCCAGGTCCGCATCGTGCAGTAGGAAGCGCGCACCGGTCGCGCTGTGCACGCCGGCGACACCGAGCACGTGGTCCACGTGCGCATGCGAGTTCACGATCGCCTTGATCGTGACGCCCATGTCGCGGGCCAGCGCCAGCACCTCATCCGGCTCATCGCCAGGGTCGATGCAGATCGCCTCGCCGCTGCGTCGACTACCGACGACCCAGCAGTTCTCCCGGAACACGCCGACGACGATCCCACGCAGCATGATCTCGTTCGCGAATTCCATGCGCGCACGATCGAGCGTGGCGCAGGGGCTCGTCAAGCCTCGATGATCGCGCGGGCGCGCTCGAACACCGCGTCGAGCATCGGCTCGGTGAGGCGGCCGGTGAACGTGTTCTGCTGGCTCGGGTGGTACGAGGCAAGCAGCACCCGACCATCGGGCAGCGTCGCCTCCGCACCGTGGCCGAAACGTGGACGCGGACGCAGCCCTGCGAGCGCAGCCACGCTCGCCATCGCAATCCCGCCGAGCGCGAGCACTACCCTTGCACGATCGAGCAGTTGCAACTCGCGCTGCAGATACGGCGCGCAGGCGTGGAACTCCTCGGTCGTTGGGCGGTTCTGCGGCGGCGCGCAGTGCACGGCCGCGGTGACGTACGCGTCGCGCAACTCAAGGCCGTCGCCGCGATGCGTGCTCGTGGCCTGGCTCGCGAATCCCGCACGATGCATCGCGCGGAACAACCAGTCCCCGGAGCGGTCGCCCGTGAAGATGCGACCGGGACGATTCCCCCCGTGCGCGGCGGGAGCCAGCCCCACCACCACCAGACGGGCGGCCGAGTCACCCCAGCCAGGGACAGGACGCCCCCAGTACTGCACGTCGCGATATGCCGCGCGGCGCTCGGTCGCCACCTGCTCGCGCCACTCGACAAGGCGCGGGCAGCGCTGGCAGTCGATCACCTCGGCCTGCACGTGGCCCAGCGCATCACGTTCCACAGCCGGGCCTCCTTGTCAACGCGCGTCGCACTTGCTGACGCGCACTGCCCCCGCTAGAGTTGCGGACGGCGCGCAGGAGAGTGGCTTGGTCCAGGCTGCGCCTGTGCGCATGGTAGTGACTGCAAGCGGTCCAGCGCAGTCCTGCAAGATTCCGAGCGGTGGCGGGGAAGCATGTCTGAGATTCTGGCCCGACGGATCGGGCGATTACTCGCGCACACGACGCGCACAGCAACCGAGCACGCTGCGTACCCGCGCCCGACAGCCGCATGCGGAACCGCCGGATGACCGCGCGCGCACCGCTGGCGCTGGCTGTCGATAGCGACCCGGCCACACTGGAAACCTTCGGCCGCGGGCTCCGCGCGGAGGGTTTGCGCGTGGTGACCGCCACCACCGGCGACGACGCATTGCGCGCCGCCGTCCAACAGCACCCCAACCTGGTACTGCTCTCCACACGGCTGTCCGACATGTCCGGGCTGGAGATGATGCGCCGGCTGCGAGCCCGCACACCGATCCCGGTCATCCTTGTCTCCGCCGATGCTCGTACGACCGCGGCAACGGCAAAGAGTGGCGTGTTGCCCAAGCGCTTCTCCGCTCGCCAGCTGGCGGACGCGGTAGAAGAGGCGTTGGGCGCAGCGGCAGAACCGCCGCCCGCCGCCGCGACTCATGTCTCCGTGGAGGGCCTGGACATCGACCTCGTGCGGCGCACGGTGCGTCGAGGCGGCGAGATCGCGTGGCTCACGCGCACGGAGTGGGCACTGCTCACCTACCTCGCCGGGCACCCTGGTCAGACGCTCACCGGCTCCGAGATCCTCAGCAACGTCTGGGGCCCGGAATACCGCGACGACTTGCAGTACTTGCGAGTCTGGGTGTCCCGGCTGCGCTCCAAACTCGGCGCACACGAGGCACGCATGATCATCCGCACGGTGCGAGGGCTGGGCTACGTCTTCGACCCCACCAGTACGCGGGAGCCGACCCCGTGCCAGAGCCCCGTGCACGCCGTGCGCGGCGCACAGCGCACCCTCACTGTCGGATAGCGGCGCCGTCACCGTCAGGTAGCGCTCGCCCCGTCCGAACGGCGAGCGCCCCTCCCCCATCACCCGGTCGCTGGCCCTAGGGCTCCACGTGCACCGCGTGCCCGCCGAACTCTCGCCGCAGCGCCGCAAGCACCCGCATCGAGAACGAGTTGTCGTCGCGCGACGCGAAACGCTTGAACACCGAGGTGGCGATCACATCCAGCGGCACCACGCGGTCGATCGCGTCCTGCACCATCCAGCGTCCCTCGCCAGAGTCGTCCACCACGCCGCGTAGCGTGTCCAGGCCGGGGTCGGCGCGGAACGCGCGCTCCGTGAGCTCCAGCAGCCAGCCCCGCACGACGCTGCCGTGCTGCCACAGCCCCGCGACGCGTTCGAGGTCCAGCGGTGCGTCGTAGGCACGCAGCAGTGCGAAGCCCTCGGCGTACGCCTCCATTAGCCCGTACTCGATGCCGTTATGCACCATTTTGGTGAAGTGCCCCGCCCCCGCCGGCCCGAGGTGCGCGTAGCCACCCTCGGCGGCGAGTGAGGTGAACAGAGGCTCCGCAAGTGCCACCGCGGAGTCCGAGCCGCCCACCATGAGGCAGAACCCGTTCGCGTGCCCCCAGATCCCGCCCGAGGTGCCGCAGTCGATGAATCCGATGCCGTGCTCGGCGACCGCGGCCGCGCGACGCACGGAGTCGTGGTAGTTGCTGTTGCCCCCCTCGATGAGCACATCACCTGGCTGGAGGAGGCTCGTCAGCGTCTGTACGGTCTGCTCGGTGGCCTCGCCGGAAGGCACCATCACCCAGACCACGCGCGGGGCCGCCAGCGCATCCACAAGCGCCTGTAGCGACGCCACGCCGCCCAGGCTGGCGTCGCGGTCGTAGCCCACCACCTCATGGCCGTGATCGGACAGCCGGTCGCGAATGCCAGCGCCCATCCGTCCCATCCCCACCAGACCTACCTGCATCGTGAACCACCTTTCGTCGCGGCACAGCGTCTTGCTTCAGCGTGGAGCAGCGTATCCGCACGCAGCCTACCGGACGACGCCACTCCGCCCCTCCCCGCGAGGTCACGCGACTCGTCCATTTCGTCGGCGCTGACTTGCGCAATCCGCGCGTGGGCGGCATCGTCTCCCACTACGGGGACACGACACGCCCCGGCACACGCAGCCAACGCCGCCCGGCGCATCGCTCTGATGCGCGACGGCCCCCCGAAGGGATACTCGCAGATGCCCGTTGACGCCGGTCTGGTCCTGATCCACGCGTTCCCGGTAGACTCATCCATGTGGGGGAACCAGGTGATGGCGTTCCGCCACCAGCTGCAGGTACTGGCACCGGACATGCCTGGCTTCGGCGGCACCATGGACGCCGGCCCGGTGATGGAGATGGAGGCCGCAGCGGACTACGTCGCGCACTCCATGCGCTACGCGGAGATCGACAAGGCGGTCATAGTCGGACTCTCGATGGGTGGATACATCGCGCTGGCGTTCGCCAAAAAGTACCCGCAGATGGTGCAGGGCTTGGTGCTGGCGAACACCCGGTCCGGCGCGGACGACGAGGCCGGCAAGGAGCGCCGCAAGGCACTGGCGGACCGCATCCGCGCGGAGGGTCTGGCCTTCCTGGTGGAGTCGCCGCCGCCGTTGCTCTCCGCTGCCGCCCCGCAGGTGATGTGGGACCGCGTGAAGCGCGCCATCCGCAGCCAGCCCGCCGAGGCGGTCGCGGCAGCATCGATGGGTATGGGCGCGCGCCCGGACATGACGGCTGACCTCGCCAACATCGCAGTGCCGACGCTGGTCATCTCGTCGAGCGACGACACGCTGATCCCGGCGGCGGCGACGAAGCCGATGGCCGACGCCATCCCCGGCGCGATCTACGCAGAGATTGCCGGCGCGGGTCACCTCTCCGCCGTTGAGGCGCCCGAGGAGTTCAACCGCCTGCTCCGCGAGCACCTGGTCCGCTGCGACGTGGACCTGGGCGCCGGCGGCACCGCCGCCTCCGGCGAGGGGCGCAACTAGGGAAAAGCGGGGAACCCTCACCCCCGGCCCCTCTCCCCGCGCGGCGGGGCGAGGGGAGCACGAGGCGTCGTCGCCCCCTCTCCCGTGCAGCCCCCTCCCCTTCGGGGGCTGGCTCCCTCCCGCTCTACGGGGGAGGGTTAGGGTGGGGGTCTCCGAGGCTGGCGAGCGTCTATCGCACCAGCCGCCTGCAGCGCACCCTCGCGTGTGCCATCGTCATGCGCGAGGGCTAGCCGCCACCGCTAGCCTTCAGTGCTCCCACCGTCGCGATGACGTGATCCAGCATCGCGTCCACTCCGATCGCAAGCGCGTCACGCTCGATCATCTGAGCGACGATCTGCGCCGATGCGACCAGTTCGCTCGCGTAGCCTCGACGTGTCGGAGTCGGCGCGGCCGGAGCGAGCGGCGACAGGTGCGTCATCGCGTCGAGCAGCCGAGTGACCCCGCCATCCTCGTCCTTCGAGAAGTTCGGGTTCGAGTCGTCCGAGAGCCCAATGTGTACGTGGACGCCCGTGGATTGTCCCGTGCTCCCGGCGGCACCCAATACATCCCCGGCCTGCACGCTTTGGCCCACGGTAACTGCGGGCGGGTCTTGGTAATGCGCCGTCAGGCAACGCATGCCGTCCTCACCGCGAATCACCGCGCTGTTGCCGAATATCTCGGTCCAGCGCACGCCATCCCCGAACCGCGAAACCAGCACCACCTGCCCTGCGAAGGGCGCACGCACCAGTGTCCCGGCGTCGCACGCCACATCGTTCCCCGAGTGCGGCTGCGGGTGCGCATCGTCGATGATTCCAAACCGCGAGGTGATCGGGCCGGAGACGGGATACCCGTTCCACTGATCGCCAACGTTCTGACCGGACACACCGGCTTGCAATGTGGGCATCGTGGGCGCCTCCCCGCTGCGTGCTCTGTTGCACCGCCAGCAGTTCAGCGCCTGACCCGTTCATCGCCAATGCGCGGTTGTCACCCGCAATCATCCGCAGCCATCCGCGCTGCTCTACGCCTCGCCGCTGAGGAAGCGCCGAGGCACCTCGCGCATCATCTCGTCAATCGCGTCCTGCGGGACGCCGTCCTGCAGCAGCCCGGGGATCGCGACACGCGAGAGGAAGAGCATCCCGTCCGGGTTGTAGGCGTTCACTGCGGGTTCCTGCCCGACCGGGATCCAGCGCACGGCGTGACCGTCGTGGCCGAGCATCAACCGGTGTGTCCAGCCTCGACGGATGAGCTCACGTACCGTGGCGTTCCGCGCCTGCCAGTCCGGACGCGGCGCGCGACCGGGATAGCGGTCGAGCGAAAGGTAGACGCCCGCCTTCAGAAGCGACTCGAGGTACTCGATGTCCGTCGAGTCCGCGCTGTGACCGATGCAGATGCGATCCATCGGCGCGCCTTCCTCCTGGAAGATGCGCACCTGTGTCGTCCCCATCTGCAACGCGGCGTTGTGGTGAGTGCTGATCGGAATACCGGTGCGCGCACAGGCCCGTGCCGCCGCACGCAGGATGCGCACGTGCGCCTCCGTGAACCCCTCGATGTCATTCGCGACCTTGATCGCGCCTGCCTTTACGCCGGAGTGCCCGATCCCCTGCTCGATCTCGCGCACGAAGATGTCCGCCGTCGCGTCGACGTCACGCTCCATGATCGAGCGCGGCGGATCGCGCCAGATGCCCGTCGCCGCCACGATGTGCATGCCCACCTGCCGCGCGACGTCCAGCATGAAATCCATGTCGCGTCCGAGGTCCGGTGTCGTGAGGTCGATGATGCTGTCGACGCCCTCGGCCTTCATCGCGCGCAGCGTCTGCACCGCTACATCCACCGTGCGCGGGCGATCGTAGAGCCACGGATAGTGCGCGCTGTCCTCGCCGTTGCTCACCGTGACGTGCTCATGGCTCAACGTGAACCCGAGCTGTGAACCATCGATCGGACCGAGCATCGTCTCAATGCGTGCCACTGGGTGCCCCCCTTTCAAGCGGGCGCAGCATAGCGCGGGCGGGGCCGCCTTGGCGTGGGGAACCCTCACCCCCGCCCCCTCTCCCCGAGGACGGGGCGAGGGGAGCATGCGACAACCGGGCCCTTCCCGATCAGTGAGGCCCCCCGCTCGGGTACTCGCACCCTCCCCTCTACGGGGGAGGGTTGGGGTGGGGGTCTCCGGGCATCCGCGCGCCCGACTTACGGCCTACCACGCCCCCCAGGCGGTACGCAGCGCGACGAGCACGATGCCCACCACCAGCAGCCGCACTACCGGGCCGTCGCGGAGCCGCCGGTTCAGGCGTCGACCCAACGGGTTGGCGGCCAGCATCCCAACCACGAGCCACGGCGCATCGCGCAGCGGCTCACCGATGTGTCCCGTCGCGATGTAAAGCGCGAGCCCGGAGATCGCGAGCGCGGTGATGACGACGTGCGCGATCGGCACGGCCAGCGTGATCGGAAGCCGCATCACGCGGATCGCCAGCGGGGTGTAGAACGGCCCACCGCCGATCCCGGCCAGCGAGGAGATAAACGAGGCACCGGCGGCCGCGATCAGGCTGGGGACTAGCGGGAACGTGTAGACGAACGTGTCGCCCTCGATGTCCGTGATCATCCGCCGCCAGCCTCGCGGCACGCCGAGCATGCGATCGCGCGGCGGGAGCAGCAGATACAGCGCCATCAGCAGCATGAACGCGGCGAATCCGATCTGGAACTCGCGCCGCGGGACGAGCGAGGTCGCCCACGCGCCGAGCACTGCCATGGGCACCACGACCGCCAGCAACACCCCGACTACCGGATAATCGATACGGCGGTCGCGCACCGCCTGCACCGCCGAGAGCCCGCTGGACACCACAACCACACAGAGCGAGGCCATCGCCACCGTCGCGGGCGGCGCATCGGGGTAGCGGATCAGCAACAACGGGGTCAGCAGGAACGCGCCGCCCGCCCCCAGCGCGGTGGAATACACCCCGATCGCGAACGCTACCGCCAGCAGGAACCCGTCGTCCGCCACGCCATCTCCCCGGCCGATGCGCCAGCCTCGATCAGAGGTATAGCAGCGGGGCGCGAGGAAACATACTCAACATTGGCGACCGAAAAGGTCGCGTTCGCGTTACCGCACCGGAGACCACGGCTCACGCCCCACCTCGACCTCGGCCTGCGCATCCTCCACGAGGTTGTGCGCGGCGTCTGCGGATAGACTCGGCGGTCGCCCCCGCCTGTTCCTGACGACTCACTGCTGATCGCCCGATCCGGCCGCCCCTAAGGGGCTTTACGGAGTCCTAAGCACACCGATCGCTGCCGATAGTGGTTCCATCCAGACGGCAACAGCCTGCCAGTGACGGACCATCCAAGCAGGCGAACGATCGGGGAAGGGACTCCATGACCAAGACAGGAATGGGTATCCGCGCCAAGTTGCTCGGCGGCTTTGCAGTGGTGCTGATCATCACGGGGATAGTGGCGTTCATCGGCTACACGCAGCTTTCGGCAGCGTCGACCCGCCAAACGAGCGCGTACGAGAAGAACCTGCTTGGCGTCTTGTACGCGGCGGAAACCAACATCGGCATGATTTCAAGCGCGCGCGAGGAGAAGCGCGCGTTTCTGACCGCGGCCGGTGACGCCCGCAACAAACTGATTGTGCAATCGCGCGCCGAAATGCAAGACGCTGCGAAGTCCGGCAAGCTCTATGAGCAGACCTACATCAACGACTCCGACCGTGTGCAGTGGGAAAGCGTCATGGCTGGCGTGCGCGGGGTCTCCACGACACGCGAACAGGTGCTGCAACTCTTGGAGAAGGGCCAGGACGCCGAAGCCAAAGCAACAGCGGCGGGCATGTCCGACGCCATCGACAAGATGAACGATTCGCTCGACGAAGCAGCGACGCTCAACGCCGCAGCCGCCAAGGACTCGAAGGACGCGGGGGCCGCCGCGGCAGGGTTCGCGGAGTGGTTGCTCCTGGCCAGTACCGCGATCGCCGTTGCGATCGGGTTGGGCATCGGCTTCTGGCTCGCGCGTGACATCAGCCAGCGCGCCACGTCCATCCTGAGCCGGCTGCAGAGCCTGCAGGAGCACTGCCTCACCGACCTCCGGGCCGGCATGGTCGCACTCGCTGGTGGGAACCTCACCGTGGGCGTCACGCCCGTGACCCAGAAGATCCCGGCCAGCAACTCCGACGAGATCGGGCAGGCCGTCGACCAGACCAACAAGATCATCGATGGCATGGTCGCCACCATCGCCGCCTACAACGAGTCACGTGTCAGCCTCTCCGCCACGATGTCCGAGGTGCGCAACGCCGCGACCGCGCTCGACGGGCAGCGCCGCGAGCTGGACACGCTCTCCTCTGACGCCTCGCAGGCGACCGACGCGGTGGCGTCCGGATCCGACCAGGTCTCGCGCGCCTCGACGGAAGTCGCCCGCGCGATCACGCAGGTCGCCGAGGGTGCCAGCCAGCAGGCTTCGTCCGTGCAGGAAGTGAACCGCTCGATCGAGCAGCTGTCCGCCGCCGCGACGCAGGTCGCCACCGGCGCACAGCAGCAGGCCCGCGAGGTGGAGGCGATCGCCGGTGTGAGCGATGCCGTTGCACGCTCGGCGCAGGAGATGGCGAACCAGGCGCAGCAGGCCGCCGATGGTGCTCGCACCAACGCGCAGTCCGCAGAGGAGGGCGCCGCGGCGGTGGAGAAGACCACCAGCGGGATCCACAGCATCCAGCAGGCGCTGGAAGCCGCTTCGGCGGAGGTGGCGACGCTCGGTAGTCGCTCCGCCGAGATCGGGAACATCGTTTCGGTCATCCAGGACATCGCCGCGCAGACCAATCTGCTGGCGCTGAACGCGGCGATCGAGGCGGCTCGCGCCGGTGACCAGGGCCGCGGCTTCGCGGTGGTCGCCGATGAGGTCCGCCAACTCGCAGAGCGCGTCGCCAACGCCACGAAGGAGATCGGGGTGCTGATCACCGGTGTCCAGAACGGCGTCACCTCCACGGTGCGTGCGATGGAGCAGGGCACCACGGAGATGGCGGCCGGTACCAGTGCCGCGGGCGAGGCGAGCGAGTCGCTGAAGCTGATCCTTAGCGCTTCGCGCGAGGTGGCGGCGCAGATCGCTCAGATCTCGCAGACCGCAACGCAGGTGCAGGACCAGGGCGAGGAGATGGCACGCCGCATCGCCGGGGTGCGCGACATCGTGGAGCAGAACTCGGCCGCGGCCGAGGAGATGCAGGCGACGGCTGCCTCAGTCGGCGATTCGATCACGACGGTCGCTTCGATCGCCGAGGAGAATTCCGCCGCCACCGAGGAGGTCTCGGCCGCCACGGAGGAAGTGTCGGCCTCGGCAGAGGAGATGACCGCCAGCGCGACGATGCTGCGCGGCCAGATGGAGCAGGTGACCGCCGCTGCGGGAGACCTGGGGCGGATGTCGGCCCAGCTCTCGGAGCAGGTCGCGACGTTCAAGCTCGTCGATGAGGGCAACGGGCAGGAGTCCGGTCGCTCGTCGGGTGCACCGGCCTCGGTGGCGGATTACCGCCGCCGCGCCGCGTAACGCTCGCGGCTGACTGGTGGCAGGGGGCGAGGGGTCGGCGCGCGGAATGAGTCCCTCAACGCGCCGACACGACGACCCGTTGCAACAGCCTCGACTTCACCTCGCGGTGCGGTCGAGGCTGTTCACGTATGCACGAGCGGCCAGACCAGCAGGCCTGCCACGCCCGCGCCGACGACGAGGATCGGCTCCTGCACGCGGTACCGCCACAGCAGCACCAGCCCCACCCCCGCGATGAGCGCCGTCGGCACATCGACGATGGAGCGCCCGCCGAGCACGAGCACCGCACCGGCGATCGCGCCGCTCGCGGCGGCTGTAGTGCCGGAGACAAACGCACGCAACTGCGCGTTGTCGCGGTGCCGCTGGAACCACGGCGCCGGCACGATGGTGAACACATACACCGGCAGGAAGATGCCGACCGCAGCCAGCGTCGCGCCGCTCAGTCCCGCAACGAGGTAGCCGATGAACGCCACCGTGATCACCACCGGCCCCGGCGTGATTAGCGCGACCGCGACGGCATCGACGAACTGGTGCTCGGTCAGCCAGCCGAGGTCGTGCACGACGCCCTGCTGCAGGAACGGCACGATCGCGAGCCCGCTCCCGAACACGAACGATCCGGCCTTCGTGAAGAACAGCAGGATCTGCAGCAGCACGTTGCCGCCTCGATCGCCGGCCGATGCGGTGAGGAGGAAGCGCTCCAGCCACCAGATCGCCGCCGAGAGCGCGACCACGCCGAGCGCCAGCAGGATCGCGCTTCGCGGCCCCGGCCACGCGCGCACGCACACCACGACGAGCCCCGCGAGCAGGAACAACGCCGCAAGCTCCGCGCCGGACCAGACCGTCGCGACGAACAGCACGCCGAACACGCCCCACAGCAGCGGGTCGCGCTTGTTCGTGCCTCGTGCGAGCCGATAGGCGGCGACGGCGATGATCGCGATCACCACCGCGCCGATGCCGTAGAACAGCGCCTGCATCCACGGCAGCCCACCGTACGCGACATACGCGACGCTGAGCCCGATGACCATGAGGAACGACGGCACGATGAACGCGAGCCCGACGAGCGTGGCACTGAGCACGCCTCCCTGAAAGTACCCGATGGCGATCGCCGTCTGCGCGGCGAGCGGCCCGGGCATGATCTGCGCCAGTGCCAGCCCGAGGTTGTACGTGTCCTCGTCGACAGTCTTGCGGAGCTCCACCAGGTCGCGCCGCATGTACCCGACGAGCGCTGCCGGCCCACCGAACCCAATCGTGCCGAGCTTCAGGAAGTAGAGGACGAGTTCACGTCGGCTGGTCGCGGTCGGCGCATCCATGTGCATCTCCAGTCGTCACCTCGAGGGCAGCACGTGCCGCCCTGAGTGGCGCGAGCATACACAGCCGGGACGAAGTCCGGAGCCCACGTGGTAGCGCCACCTCGACGAGGTCGCGCTACCACCAGCCGATCTTGTGCAGCCAGCCCTCGTGCGGCCAGCCGCGGGTGCCCGCCTTGGACATGCGCTCCATGTGGCGGCTGCACAACCAGAGCGTGAGCCGCTCGCGGTCGTCCGGGTCAGGAGCATGCCAGCGGGCGACCGCCACCTCCTCGCGGGGGCGCGTGGTGCAGAACTCGCAACGGTCGCCCGCGGCCATACCGACTCCTAGCTCAACGTCGTCATGCCCTCGCGCGGGGCGTTGACGAGGATCGCCATGTTGCCGGGCGCGTGGCGGTTCTCGTACATCGCCTGGTGGCTCTCGCCGACCTGGTCGAACGCGAAGGTCTGCGAGAGGCACGGGTCGATCCGCGTGTCCATCACGAGCTGGTTAAACGCCGCGCACTGCTCGGTGCTCGCGAAGTGCGAGCCCTGCAGCCGCTTCTGGCGCATCCAGAGGTAGCGCAGGTCCACGTCCGCGTTGTAGCCGGAGGTACCCGCGCAGATCACGACCATGCCGGCGTTGTCCGCCATGAAGATCGAGGTGGGGATCGTCGCCTCGCCGGGGTGCTCGAAGACGATCTTCGGGCTACGGCGGTCGCCGAGCACTTCCCAGAACTTCGCGCCAAAGGCACGAGCGCCGGTCATCCACTTCGCGAACGCCTCGGCATCATCGATGTCCGGAAGGCGGCCCCAGTGGTCGAAGTCCTTGCGGTTGATCACGCCCTTCGCACCCAGCGACATGCAGTACTCGGCGCGCTCCGGTCCGGAGACGACGGCGATCGGGACGCCGCCCAGCTCGCGCACGATCTGGATCGCCATCACGCCCAGGCCGCCCGCGCCGCCCCATACCAGCACCGGGTCGCCGGGCCGCACAGTGTGCGGCGGCCAGCCCGCGAGCATGCGGTACGCCGTCGCGCCGACCAGCATATAGGCCGCGGCGGCCTCCCACGAGAGGTGCTTCGGCTTCGGGAAGCACTGGTAGGAGTCCACCAGCGCGTACTGGGCGAAGGAGCCCCAGTTCTCCTCATAGCCCCAGATCTTGTTGGAGGAGGACGTGATCGGCTCGGCGCCCGCCTTGATGTCGGCGGCGTTCTCGTCCCACATCCCGCAGGAGAGCACGACCTCGTCGCCGACTTTGACGTTGCTGACCTCGGCGCCGACCGCCCACACCACGCCCGAGGCGTCCGAACCACCGATGTGGAAGTCCTCGGTCGCGCCGCGGCGCATGCGCGCGCCGATGACATCGACGGGCGACCCCAGCGCGGCCCACACGTTGTTGTAGTTCGTGCCGGCGGCCATGACGTAGACCAGCACCTGCTTCGGCCCGGGCGTCGGCACGTCGACTTCTTCAATCTTGAACGCGTCACGAGGCTGTCCGAAGCGCTCGGCGCGGATCAGGCTGGCGTGCATTCGCTTCGGCACCGTGCCCAGCGGCGGCACCTCACCGAGCGCGTAGATCTCCTGGTCGGCCATCGGTCCCCCCTCGCTGCGCACACTAACAGGCTCCGCGCGAGAGGCGCGGGCCGCCGCGTATCCTACCACGCAGCCTCGGTGCGGCCCGCTCGGAACCCCTCACCCCTGCCCCTCTCCCCGGGACGGGGCGAGGGGTTCCGAGCGGGCGACTCTACCCCTCTTGCTCCTTCTTGCTCCCCTCGCCCCCCCGTGCGGGGAGAGGGGCCGGGGGTGAGGGTCTTCACCCGCCCCGCCTGCCCTTCCGGGCGCAGGCCCCGTGGAATACGATGCCCGCCATGACATCCCCCACCTCCCCCGCCTCGCCACCGCCGCCGCAGCCACCCGCACGCATTCGCGCGGTCGCGCTCGCGCTGGTGGTGTGGCGCGACCACGTGCTGTTCGCCGAGGGATACGACGAGGTGAAGCGCGAAACGTTCTACCGCGCGCTGGGCGGCGAGGTGGAGTTCGGCGAGACCGCCGCCGAGGCCGCCATCCGCGAACTGCGCGAGGAGACCGGACACGCCATTCAGGTGCAGGCGCCGCTCGGCATCATCGAGAACCTGTTCATGTACCGCGGCGCAACCGGCCACGAGATCTGCTTCGAGTTCGTCTGCGCGTTCGCGCCGGGCCCCTCTGCGCCCGGCGCCGAACCCACAGAGCCAACTAACCTCGACCCGGTCACCTGCGAGGAGGGTGGACACGCGTTCACGGCCAAGTGGCTGCCGCTGGCGGAGGTGTTGGCGGGGGCGCATCGGGTCTACCCCGAGGGGACACCGGATCGACTCGGCGCCTGGATGAACACGCTGTAGGGGGCGCGGGGAACTACCCGTCGAGGGCCGAGACTGCCTCCATCACCCGCTGGCGGAGGCGGTCGATCTCATCGTCTGCCTCGACACGACGGCCGTTCTCGCGGCGCACGTAGAACGCGTCCACAACCTCGCGGCCGACGGTGTCGACCTTCGCGACGTGGATGTCAAGCGCCAGGCTACGCAGCGCGTTGGTGATCGCGTACAGCAAGCCCAGTCGATCCGCTGCGTTCACCTCCACGATCGAGTAGCCATCGGAGCCCGCATTGTCCACCAGCACGGTGGTGGGAATCGGCGCGGGCGGCGGCGTTGCGCTGGCGTAGGCACGACGCGTTTCTGCCAACCGCTCCTCAATCGGGAACTCACCGGCGAGCGCCAGCGGCACCGCCTCCACCACGCGCGCCCAGCGCCGATCGTCGATGCCGTGACCGAGACCATCGGCGACGTACATGACGTCCATCGCCACACCGTCGTCGCGCGTGTACGCCACGCCACCCAACACCGTCACGTTGTGCACCGCGAGCGTGCCCGCGAGCAGCGAGAGGATGCCGGGACGGTCGGGCGTCACGATGGTCAGCCGATCCAGATCGCCGACGCGATCGTGGTCGACGGCGGTCCCTCCCGCGGCGCGCTCGATCAACGCCAGGTGATCGCCGATCACCTCCGGGCGTGTGCTAAGCAGGTAGGTCGCGGGCAGCTTCGCGAGGTGTTCGTAGACGGCGCTCGCCCCGAAACGCGGAGCCAGCGCGGCGATGGCGTCATCGCGCAGCCGCACCGTCGCAGCCGCTGCGCCACCTTCCGCCTCCAGATGGCCAAGCACGCGCAGGAAGAGCGAGCGCATCAACTGCGCTTTCCACGCGCTCCAGACGTCCGGGCCGCTCGCACGCGCGTCGGCAACCGAGACGAGGTACAGCAGCCGCAGCGTGTGCGCGTCACCGGCCAACTCCGCGGTCTCGCGGATCACGCGCTCGTCGGCGATGTCACGACGGGTGGCGACGGTGGGGAGCAGCAGGTGCTGTCGCGTGATCGCCACCAGCCGCCCCGCACGTTCCGCGTCCAGCCCGACGCGGGACGCGAACCGCTCCACAATCACCGCACCCACCGTGCTGTGGTCGCCATCGTGGCCCTTGCCGATGTCGTGCAACAACGCGGCCAGCAACAACTCGTCGCGATCGGCAATCTCCTGGCCCACCAGCACCGTGCCGGTCTCCTCCGCGTCCTCCTCCAGGCCGCGCCTCACCTCGGCGACGGCCCGAAACGAGTGCACGTCTACCGGGTGCCGATGGAACGGCGCGATGTGCGGAAGGCAGCGCAGCACCTCCCACTCTGGCAGCAGGCGCGCGAGCCACGGCTCCGCAGGCAGCGAATCGAGACTGCGCGGCGAGGCCTGACGCAACGTGGCCATGAGCGTTTCGAGATCCGTCGTACCGGCAGTGGGCACCTCGGCGGGGCGCGTGGTAGCACGCCGCCACGGCAGCCAGCGCGAGATCGCGGACTGCGCAGGAGCGGGCTCATCGGCCCACCCGAAGACGCGCTCGGCCTCCGCGTCAATGCGGCGCATCGCGGCGAACACGCGCCGACCCGCCTCAGGGCGTTCTATTCCCAGCATCTGCGCGACACTCGACAGCACGTCCTGACGCAGCTGATCGTCTGCACGTGCACTCAACACATGCAGGGCGTGCCGTGTGGCCAGCAATACGTCCTGCGCCGAGGCCAGCTCGGGCGCCAAGGGCGGCGGTTCAGTGCCCGCAGCGAATGCCTCGGCAGCAGCGAGCCAGTGCGTCGACTGCAGATCGCGCAATCCGCCGCGACCGGTCTTGATGTCCGGTTCCTGCAGCTGCCACGGCTCAGCCGCCACCAGCGCCCACCGCCGCTCGCGCAACTGCTCAAACATGCGCCCACGCTCGCGACGAAACAGCCGACGCCGTGCCTCGACGAACCGTGCGTACAACGCCGCATCGCCGCAGACGAGTCGCGCATCCAGCAGCGAGGTCAGCGTCTCCACGTTCTGGTGCCCAGACTCGATGGCCTGTTCCACCGTGCGGACGGAGTGGCCAACCTTCACGCCCGTGTCCCACAACGGATACAGCACGGCATTCACGACGTCGGCGGCCGCGCCAGTCACGAGCAGCATGATGTCGATGTCGGAGTGGCGGCACTGCTCGCGCCGCCCGTAGCTGCCGAGCGCCACCAGCGCCACGCCCGCGCGCGCGACGGGTGCCGCCAGCTCGCGCACGGCAGCGTCCAACGTGTCACTCAGCGCGCGCGAGGCGTGCTGCCCCGCGGACACAGCGGCGCGCACGGATTGCTCCGTGCGCGCCGCCATGAACGCCTCCAGCGGTGCGACTGGCATCGCCGAACTTACAGGGCGTCGCGCCCGCGCTCGCCGGTGCGAATGCGGATGACATCCTCCACATCGATGACAGCGATTTTGCCGTCACCGATCGAGCCAGTACGCGCGGTGGTCTCCAGCGCGGAGATCACTGTGGGCGCGAGGGTGTCGTCCACCAGCACTTCGACGCGAACCTTCGGTACGAAGTCCACCTCGTACTCGGCACCACGATAGGTCTCAGTGTGACCGGCCTGCCGGCCGAAGCCCTGGATGTTGCTGACGGACATGCCGGAGACGCCGGCCGCTTTCAGCGCGTCGCGCACCTCGTCCACTTTGTACGGGTTGATGTAGCCGATGATCATCTTCATGGAATTGCCTTACTCCGCCAGTACGTACGACTGCTCTTCGTGTAGAGAGAGGTCGATGCCGCGGCGCTCGTCCACCTCGCTCACGCGCAATCCCATGATGGCATGGAGTACGCGCGCCAGCACCCACGAGACGCCGAAGGAGTACACAAACACAACAATCACGGCGCTCGCCTGACGGATCAGCTGCGTCATCCCGCCGCCGTACAGCAGCCCGTTCTCGGTGGCGGCGTTGATTTCGTTCAGCGCGAACACGCCCACCAGCAGCGAGCCAAGGACGCCGCCGACGAGGTGGACCGCCACCACGTCCAGCGCATCGTCGAAGTTGAACTTGAACTTGATCTGCAGCGCCAGGTAGCAGACGACACCTGCGGCTGCCCCGATCGCAATCGCACCCATTGGGCTGACGAAGCCAGCACCGGGCGTGATCGCCACCAGACCCGCCACCGCACCGGACGCGAAGCCAAGCGTGGTGGGCTTGCCGTGCTGCACCTGTTCCATCAACGCCCACACGGTGCCCGCGACCGCGGCACCGATCTGAGTGGTGACAAAGGCGTTCACCGCCAGTCCGTTTGCGCCCAGCGCGGAGCCGGCGTTGAAGCCGAACCAGCCGAACCACAGCATCCCGGCGCCCAGCAGTGTCAGCGGCAGGTTGTGCGGTCGAATCACCTCGCGACGGAATCCGAGGCGCGGCCCCAGCACGAAGATCACCGCCAGCGCCGCAGCGCCTGCGCTGATGTGCACCACCGTGCCGCCGGCGAAATCCACCGCCTTCACGTCGCGAAAGATGAAGCCGTCAGCGGCCCACACCCAATGAGCGACGGGTGCGTATACCACCACCGACCAGAGGGCGATGAACACGACCCATGTCGTGAACTTCATCCGCTCCGCCAGCGCGCCGGAAATCAGCGCGGGGGTGATGATCGCAAACATCATTTGGAACACCATCACCGCGGTGTCCGAGACAGGCAGCCCGTGGATGGAGCCCTTCGTCTGCCCCTCGGCGAAGAAGCTGCTGACGCCCTTCAGCCCAAGGTAGTCCAGGCCACCCAACATCCCGCCGCCAAGATCCGGCCCAAACGCCAGGGTGTATCCGATGACCACCCATGTGATCGTCACGACGCCCATCGCGATGTAGTTCTTGAGCAACATGCCCAGCGCGTTCTTCGCGCGCACCATGCCGCCGTAGAACAGCGCCAGCCCCGGAGTCATAAAGAGCACCAGCGCTGAACTGGTCAGCATCCACGCCGTATCTCCGGTATCCAAGATGTCCCCCCCTCGGTGCGCTCGCCCGGTGATGAGCGACAGCATGCCACACCAGGACAGCTTTTCCGGAGCTCTACGTTACGTTCTCATTTCAATAATGCTGATTCGTCCCGCGCCCAACTTGCGTGCTCGACGGCCCGGACCCACACTCGCCACACCTCTCCCCGAGGTCGGCACAACCCTCGATGACTGTCACCACCCGGGCCGCACGTGCACGCGTAGCCCCTCACCCTGACAGCGCACCCGCCGCCCCAGCCGCGCCCGCGCCGCACCCGTTCTTGAAGTGGGCGGGAGGCAAGGGCCAGCTGTTGCCGGAACTGCTGGCGCGCGTGCCGGAGCGCATCGATACGTACTACGAGCCGTTCATCGGCGGCGGGGCGCTCTTCTTTGCGTTGATGGCCAACCCCACTCGCCGCCCGCGTCGTGCCGTGCTCAACGACCTCAACGCCGACCTGGTCACTACCTACGAGGTGGTGCGCGACGCCTCCGAGGCGCTGGCCGAGCGGCTCGCCAGCCTCGAGGCACGCTACCTCGCCGAGGACGCCGCAGGACGGGAGGCGGCGTACTACGCCGTCCGCGCCGAGCGCCCCACCGAACGCATGGAGGTCGCCGCTCGGGTGATCTTCTTGAACCGCACCTGCTTCAACGGTCTCTACCGCGTGAACCGCCGTGGCGAGTTCAATGTCCCGCATGGCCGCTATCGCGCCCCGCGCATCCTCGACCGCCCCGGCCTGCTCGCGGCGTCCGAGGCGCTTCGTGATGTGGAGCTGCGCAACGCGGACTTTGCCGAGGCGTGTGCCGACGCTCGGAGCGGCGACTTCGTGTATCTCGACCCGCCGTTCCATCCGCTCTCCGCGACCTCCAGCTTCACCGGCTACACCGAGTCGGCGTTCGGCAAGGCTGAGCAGTTGCGGCTGAAGCGCTGTATCGATGTGCTGACCGGCGACGGCGTGCGCGTGCTGCTCTCCAACTCCGGGCACCAGTGGGTGGTCGGGGTGTACGAGAGCGGCGGCTATCCGGTGGAGGAGATCCCGGCGCGGCGCGCCATCAACTCGCGAGGGGATCGCCGCGGCCCGATCAGCGAGTTGGTCATCACCAACGACCCATCCGCTACCATCAAGATATGAGCGACCTGGACGAGTACCGCGCCGCGAAGGATGCCTACTTCCGCGATGGCTCGGCGTCGCCGCTGACGGCGGCGCAGCGAGCGCACTTCGACGGGCTGCGCTACTACCCGGAGGCTCCAGCCCTCGTCTTCGAGTTGGTGCCGGAGTTGCTGCCGCCCTCGGCGGCGGTAGAGATGGCGACCAGCACCGGCGACACCGCGCTCTATCAGCGCTGGGCCCGCGTCACGTTCGAGGTGGACGGCGCGCCGGTCGCGCTCACGATCTTCCACGACCCGATGCTCGGCGGGCTGTTCCTCCCGTTCCAAGACAGCAACGCGGGCGGCGAGACCTACGGGGCGGGCCGCTACCTGGAGGTGCAGGAGCTCGGCCCGGGTGAACTGCTGCTGGACTTCAACTACGCCACCAACCCGTACTGCGCGTACGGCGACGGCTGGTCCTGCCCGATCCCGCCGCCGGAGAACCACCTTGCCGTCGCCATCCGTGCCGGGGAGATGACGTTCGAGGGCGGGCACTAGCGCGATGCCCATCGACGCGGTGATCTTCGACTGGGGCGGGACACTCGCCTACTACGCCGAGGTGGAACTGAAGGATATGTGGCGGCTCGCGGCGCGGCACATCGCGCCGGATCGGGAGGCCGAGGTGACGGCGCAACTCACGGCCGTGGAGGTGGCGTACTGGGCGCGCACGGAGACTGATCAGCGCTCATCCACGCTCGCCGAGCTGCTCGCCGAGGCGCGTGAGACGATCGGCGTCGACGTGGCGGAGGCGGTATTCGAGGAGGCGGCGACGCACTACCTCGACTCATGGACCCCGCACATCCGCCACGACCCGGACGCCGCACCGATGCTGGCGGGGTTGCGCGCACGCGGCATCCGCACCGCGCTGCTCTCCAACACGCACTGGCCCCGCGCCTTCCACGAGCACTTTCTGGAGCGTGACGGTCTCGCCGAGCTGCTGGACGCACGGCTGTACTCCAGCGAGTTGCCGTACATGAAGCCGCACCCCTCGACGTTCGAGGCGGCACTGGCGGCGCTCGGCGTGACCGACCCGGCACGGGCGGTATTCGTCGGCGACCGGCCGTACGACGACGTGTACGGGGCGCAGCGCCTCGGGATGCGTGGCGTGCTCCGCCCGAACCCCTCCGTCCCACCCTTCGAAGTGACACCGGCTGCCACCATCGATCGCCTGCCGGAACTGCTCGGCCACATCGACCGTTGGAACGCGCTCGGCGGCTGAGCAGCGGCGCCGTTCGGCGCGCGCGGCGAGTGGCGTGCCCGGCACGTCCGGCACGCCCGAGATGCCGGGAGACCCCCACCCCAACCCTCCCCCGTTGAGGGGAGGGGGTCGACCCAAGCGCCTCCTGCTCCCCTCGCCCCGCCTGCGGGGAGAGGGGCCGGGGGTGAGGGCACCCCTCCCTCCTGACGGCACCTGACAGTACGCAACCGATCGAGGCTCCACCTACGCGCGGGCCACGGTTCACCGACTCTCTACACAGGAGGCCCGCATGGACGCATGGCTGACTGGTGCTGTTGTGGTGGTCGCCGTGCTCGCTTTGCTGGCGGTGCAAGACCTGCGGCAGCGGAAGCATGCAATCCGCCGGGTCTATCCCCTGCTCGGGCGGCTCCGCTACCTGGTCGAGATGGTCGGCCCGGAGCTGCGCCAGTACATCGTCACCGGCGACCTGGACGAGCGACCATACAACCGGGCGCAGCGGTCGTGGGTGTATCAAGCGGCCAAGGGCATGAACAACGCCGTGGGCTTCGGAACCCAACTGGATACCTGGGCGGCCGGCTCGTTCCACTTCCTGCCCTCGGTCTTCGCGACGCTGACCGAGGAGGCTCCGAACGCCGGCGCACCGCACGTCGTCGGCCCCAACCGACCGCGACCGTTCCGAGTACATTCGCGCATCAACGTCGCGCCCATGTCGTTCGGGGCGCTGTCGGCGGCGGCGGTGCGCGCGCTGGCGATGGGCGCGGCCGAGGCCGGCTGCTACATCAACACCGGCGAGGGTGGACTGGCGCCGTACCACCTCGAAGGCGGCGGCGACGTGATCTTCCAGGTCGGGCCCGGGAAGTATGGCGTGCGCACGCCGGAGGGGACGCTCGATTGGGCGCGCCTCGCCGAGATCGGGCGAATGCCGCAGATTCGCGCGATCGAGATCAAACTCAGCCAGGGCGCGAAGCCGGGCAAAGGCGGCATCCTCCCCGGCGCGAAGGTCACCGAGGAGATTGCGACGATCCGCGGCATCCCGGCGGGCAAGCCGTCGGTCCAGCCGAACCGCTTCTCCGAGTACCACGACACTGCGTCACTCATCGACTTCATCGAGGCGGTGCAGGCCGCAGTACCGGTGCCGGTCGGCATGAAGATCGTGATCGGCGACACGCAATTCATCGAGGAACTGGCCACCGAGTTTGCACGCAGCGGACGTGGGCCGGACTACATCTCCGTCGATGGTGCCGAGGGTGGCACGGGCGCTGCGCCGCCCTCGCTCACAGACCACATGGGTCTGCCGATGCGCGACGCGGTAGTCGCCGTCGACAACGCCTACCGGCGGCACGGCGTGCGTGACCGCATCACCATCATCGCGGCGGGTCGGGCGACGAACGGTGCGGATGTCGCCGCTGCGATGGCGCTCGGCGCCGACCTGGTCAGCATCGCGCGCGAGTTCCTCTTCTCCATCGGCTGTATCCAGGCGCTGCGCTGTCACACCAACGAATGCCCCACCGGGGTCGCGACGCAGAGCAAATGGCGGCAGCGCGGTCTGGTGCCGCAGGACAAAGCACAGCGTGTTGCCGCGTATGCGCGGGCCGTGCAGGACGACCTCATGACGGTCACACGCTCCGTGGGGCTGAAGTCGCCGGCAGACTTGCGGCGCAACCACCTGGAGTTCGTGCTGGCGGTCGGCAAGCGAATGAACGCGGCCGAACTCTATCCGTACCCCACGCTGGAGGCCATGGCGACGCGCCCCGCGAACCTCGCCGAGGCGGCCTAGCGCAACGCCGGCACGAGCGCCTGCGCCTCGTGCACGAGCAGCCAGCGCTTGCGGTCCAGGCCACTGGCGTAGCCGGTGAGGCTGCCGTCCGCACCGATCACGCGATGGCACGGCACGACGATGGCGATGGGATTCCGACCGATCGCTGCCCCCGTGGCACGAGCTGATCCGGGGAAGCCTGCGGCTCGTGCCACCTCGCCGTAGGACGCGGTGCGTCCCGCCGGAATGTCGAGCAGCGCCTGCCACACTGCGCACTGGAACGCCGTTCCTCGCGCCGCGAGTGGCAGCGCGAACTCACTGCCGTGGCCCTGGAAGTACGCGCGCAACGCATCGATGGCCGGGGCGGCAGCCGCAGCATCGCGGACCACAGGCTCACCGGCATCGCGCACCAGTCGCGCCACCTCGGCGGCCTCCTCGCGCACCTCGGCGAGGAAGTCGATGCGATGCACCCCGGCCGCGGAACCACCAATGAAGATCGGGCCGAGCGGCGAATCCATCACCTCGTAATACGCCATCAGCGTCGCTCCACATCCCGCGGCAACCAGAGCCCCATCGGCTGCGTCGATGGTACGCTCCCGGCGGACATGCTGAGGAGGCACCCCCGTTGCAAACGAACACAACCCCGTACGTGTGGCACAGGCCGTCGACGTGCTGTCGCGCCGAAGCGGGCCAGTAGCATGCCGACGCTGACACCGGCTGCGCTGACGGACTACGTGGCGCGCATCTTTACGGCTGCAGGCACACCGGAAGCGGACGCCACGCTGGTCGCCTCGCACCTCGTCGATGCGAACCTGATGGGGCACGACTCGCATGGCGTGATTCGCGTGGAGCGCTACGTGCGCGACATGCAGGGTGGGCGCATCGTCCCCGGCCAACCGGTGCGAGTGGAACGCGAGACCGAGACGACTGCTGTCATCGACGGCGGCTGGAACTTCGGGCAGGTGGTCGCAGAACGCACGATGGCGATCGCGATCGAGAAGGCGCGCGCGTATGGCGTCGGTATCGCCGTGGCGCACCAGTGCGGGCACGTCGGCCGGGTCGGCGCGTACGGCGAACAGGCCGCCGCCGAGGGCATGATCGGCATCGCGATGGTGAACAACCACGGCGGTGGGCAGGTGATGGCCCCACCCGGTGGCCGCGAGCGGCGGCTCTCCCCGAACCCGATCGTCGTCGCGTTCCCGACGCCCGACGCGGACGCACCGTTCCTGCTGGATATGACCACCTCGGTGGTCGCGGAGGGCAAGGTGCGGCTCGCCCGCAACCGCGGTGACCAACTGCACGAGGGCTGGGTCGTCGATGCCGAGGGCCGCCCGAGCACGGACCCGGCCGCATACTACGGCCCCCCTGCCGGCGCGATCCTACCGCTCGGCGGCGACAGCGCGCACAAGGGATTCGGGCTCGCGCTGGTGGTTGAGGCGCTCGCGGGGGCGCTCTCCCCGGCCGGCACCAGCCGTGCCGGCGGGCCCAGCGGCGGCAACGGACTCTTCACAATGGCGATCGATATCGCGCACTTCCGTCCGGTCGGCGAATTCGCCTCGACGTTCGGCGCGCTCATCGATTATGTCCAGTCACCACCGCTCGCAGCCGGGTTTGACCGCATCGTGATCCCCGGCGAGCCGGAGCGTTGGGCACGCGCCGCCCGTTCCGAAGGTGTCGAGGTGGACGACGAAACGTGGCGCCAGATTCAGGAGACAGCCGCGGGCGTCGGCGTACCGCCGTTCGTGTCGTAGCGCCTAGCGTTCCGAGGCCTACGGTGCACGCCGGTCGGATTAGCCGCCCGGTCGACGGAGCGGCGGTGGCGTCGAGATCGGCGCAGGGGTTGCGATCTGCGGGCGGCGTTCCTCGGCGCGCACCGTAGGCGTCGGCACGACCGGGGTCGGCACGACCACCCCGCCATCCGGCCGATTCGGCACCACCGGGCGCGCTGGTGGGGTCTGCACCGGACGCTGCGGCGGAGTGCGTCGCAAGTCCGTCTCATCCTCACGCTCGTTCTCGCGTTCGCTCTCCTACGTACGCTGCCGCTGCGGCCCGGTCTCCCGCCGAGGCTCTGTGGGGCGTGGCGACTCGCCCGGACGCTGCGGAACCGGCGTCCGCTGCTGCTCCGGCGGTCGCAGTTCCTGTCCCGGCACCGGCCCGGTGGCCCCTGCCGCCCCCTCGCGCTCACGCTCGCGTGGCGGCGACGTCGGCGTTCCCGCCCCGATGGTTGGCGTCGGCGCGAAGGCGGGGCGGCGCAGCGGCGTCGCGCTGGCCTCCTCGCCGCGCCGCTGCGCCGCGCGCTCACGCTGCTGCTCCGTGACGACCACACGCTCCTGCGCGGCCGCCACCGGTGTACCCGAGGTGAAACGCGGCCCCTCGCGATTGGGGCCATCGCCGTCCGCATCCAGCCGCGTGCGTCCACCCTCGGCCGAGACGCGCAGCGGCACCGTTGCCGCGTCGCTGTCCGCGGTGAGGGCGAGACTGCGCTCCACGCCGGCCACGGTGAAGCGGACGGCCCCCTCGCCCGCGCCGGTACGTCGCACCACCACGGTGTACGCGCCCGCCTCCACGCCGCCAACTGCGAGGCGTTGCCCGGCCGTCGACGCGCCGAAGACCGCACCGGGAATCTGCTGGTAGACGATGCCATCCGGCCGCGTCCCGGTGGCGCGCCCGCCCGGACCGATCAGCGAGACGGCGAATGGCCCGTCGATGGAAATCTCAGCGGGCACGAGGCTCCTCGCCCGCTCCGGCGCGGACACCACGGCGGAGGGTCGCGCCGTCGCCGACTCGCCCTGCGCGACGCGTTGTTTCTGCTGTCCGGCCTGCACCTCCACCACACCTTCTGCAGTGTTCACGGCGGTCTCACCCTCGGTGATCGCGGTCTCGAACACGGTGCCGTGCGCGACCACGGTCGCCTCCGGCGTGCGCACGGTGAACGAGGCGCCTGCGCGGTCGGACGGCTCCACATGGCTCCAGAGCCGCCCGCTCCACTGACGCACGGCGATCTCGCGCGAGGTGCCGACGCGCGCCCGCTCGATCGCCAGCTCGGTCTGCGGATCGACTGCCACGGTGGAACCGTCCTCGAAGGTCAGCACCGCGCGTCCGGCAGCATCGGTGCGTAGACGCGCGCCCTCCATCAGCCGCGCGTCATCGGCGACGCTGACCCAGTGGTCGCCCTCGACACGCTCAACCGTGCCGCTGAACACCGTGAGGGTGGCCGCGCCCGCGGGCGTGCCGCGCCCAAACATCAACACCAGCGCAACAATGGCCACTGGCGCGGCGATCGCAGCCATCCGGATCGTGCCGCGCAACCAGCCGCCGAACCGACTGAACGCGCGCGATGCGGACCAGCCAGGACGCTGCTGCGGCGTCACGGCGAGCGCGGCCATGAACGCGGCGCGTCGTCGCGGGTCCACCGTCGCGTCCGGCACGTCGGCCGTGGCGAGGCTGCCCAGCGTCGCAGCGGTGCGCAGCAGCGGCTCCAGCGTTGCCGCGTGTCGCGGCCAACGCGCCAGGCACTCCGCAACGCTGCGGCGTCCCGTGCGCACGTCATCCAGGCACTGGTCGAGCACCTGGTCGAATGAGGACTGGGGGCTCACGGTCGACCACCCATCTGTTCAATCTCCACGCGCAGCGCTCGCAGTGCCCGAAGTTGCATCCCGCGTATGGTCACTTCTTTGCGCCCCATGATTTGACCGATCTCTGCCGCGGAATGCTCCATCAGAAAACGCAGTGTCAGCACCTGTCGATGATCCTCGCTGAGCCGCGCGAGTGCGGCATCCAGTAACGCCCGACTCTCCGCCGCCAGCACGAGTGCCTCGGCCTCCGCAGGCTCGGCGGGGTCGACCCCCTCCAGGTCCACGGTGCGTCGGCTGGCCCGTCCCGTCGTCCGGAAGTGGTCGACCATCTGGTTGTGTGCCATCCGATAGAGCCACGCCTTGAACGGGATGCTGCGCTGTTCATACCGCGGGATTGCCTGCCAGGCCTTCAAGAAGACCTGCTGCGTCAGATCCTCGGCCTGCTCACGGTCGTGCAGTCGATGGATGAGGTACCGCAGAATCTCTGCCTGGAAGCGGTCGTACAGCGCACCGAAGGCCTCCGCGTTGCCACCGCTCGCCTGCCGCACCAACCCATCGACGACAGCGCGCTCCGCCTCGGCAGCCCGGAGGGCGAGCGTTGTCGACGCGTTGGTCGATGCCGGCGACAGTTCGTTGATCACGGTGCCAAAGACGATACGGGTGTCCCATCGGTTGCGCAGGTGGGACACCCCGTATCGTCAGCCTCTTGTGTTACCGATCGCCACCGCCGCGGCGGAATGACCCGCCTCCATGCCGCTCTGACGTAGCCCGCCGGACGCACCGGACGGTGCAGCCTGCGTCGACGGCCCGGTCGGACCATCGTGCCCCTCGTGCTCGCGGCGCGTCTCGCCTTGCTGCCCGGCTGGCACGCCATCCTGCTGAATGCGCTGCAAGTCCTCGGCGGTTTGCGTACCGGCGATGACACGCGAGCAGAACGCGGCACGCTCGCCGGTGGCAGCGGGGTGCGTTGCGACGAACGCGGTGCAGGCGGCCTTCGTGCGCGCCAGCGCCTCCTGCTGCACCTCCTGCTCGGCCGCCGCACAGCGCGCGGTCAGCGAGGTGGGCACGCCACCCGGGAGCGTAGAGGCGTGCTCACACAGCCGGGACAGCGCACCCGCCTCAAGGCTGTTGCAGCGGGTCACCACAGCCGCAGGGGCGTTCACTGCCTGCTCGGTCAGCACGTCCATGCACTGCCCCAGGCCTCGTGCGGGCTTGTCGTCGTCATCGCTGTCACCGCCGTTCGCGCTGTCAGGCGCATCACCTGCGGCCAGTCGTTCGATCACGGATCCAATCATGTGCTTCGCGCGCTGTGGCAAGGTGTCGCCCAGCCACAGCGCGCAGAGGGCGTTGATACCGGGCGTGGTGGAGGTGGTGGCACAAATCGTGGCTGGGGTGGCCGCAGCTTCGTTCACCGCTGCGGAGTTGTCGCCCCCACCGTCTGCGCTCACCACAGAGGTCAGGCCGGTCACCAGCACCAGCACACCAACTACGGCGAGTGCGATTTTGTTCCAAAGCATCGTCGAATCATCCCTTCGCTCGTGGTTACGAAGGGTGTAACGATGCCGCCCGCGATCCGTTGCATCCGCACACCTCGAAGCCGGCGAACCGACGGGGAGCGTGCGAGACAACCGGCGGCAGCGCGGCCGAGGTCGGCTGACGGCGCTACGGGTAGATCGGGCCGCGCTCGAGGCCGGCGCGCGGATCCAGGCCGAACATGAGGTTCACGTTCTGCATCGCGGTCCCGCTCTGGCCCTTCAGTAGGTTGTCGATCGAGGAGATGATGACCGCCCGCTTCCCGTCGCCGGATATCTCCGTGGAGATGTCGCAATAGTTGGAGCCAGCCGTCCCCTTCAGCGTTGGCGGGGTGTTCAGCACCCGCACAAACGGCTGACCGGCGTAGAACTCCCGGTAGCGCTCCAGCAGGGCGGCCTTGGTGATCGACCGAGTCAGGCGGACATGCATCGTGCAGAGGATGCCTCGAGTCGTGCTCAGGAGGTGCGGCACGAAGTGGACGGTGGCGGGCGCACCGGACAGCGCGCCCAGCGTCTGCGCCGTCTCAGTGACGTGCTGGTGGTTGAACACCCGGTACGGCACCACGTTGTCATTCAGGTGCGAGAAGTGCTGCAGCGGCGCGGGCTTCTTGCCTGCGCCCGACGATCCAGTGAGCGCGTCGACGAGCACCTCGCCTTCAAGCACGAGGCCGTCGGCGAAGACCGGCGCCAGCCCGATGATCATGCCCGCCGCGAAGCAGCCGGGGTTACCCACGATCGGCGCATCTGCCACACGGTCCCCGAACAGCTCGGGCACCCCGTACACCGCGCGACCCAGGAGCGCCTCCGCGCCGTGACCGGGATCGGCGATCGAGGGGTGAGCCGCCGCGTACTCCGCATACGCCTGCGTGGTTGGGAAGCGAAAGTCGCCCGAGTAGTCGATGAAGCGCACGCCAGCGCCCACGAGCGCAGCGGCATGGCCCATCGCGACGCGGTCCGGGGTGGCGAAGATCACAACGTCGCAGTCCGCGCCCACGCTCGCCGCGTCGGGAGCCTGCACCACCAACTCGCAGCGGGAGGCGAGGTGCGGGTACACCTCGTCGATGCGCCGGCCTGCGTCGTCGCGCGCGACCAGCGAGGCGATCTCGAACTGGGGGTGGCCCAACAACAGCTCGAGGATGCCGAGCCCGCCGTATCCCGTCGCGCCGACGATTTGTGCTCGGTACATCGTGTCTCCCACTCGCACGCAGGCCATATCCCTCGGCCCCACTGCAGGAGCCGAGGCTGAGACGCACAGGATAGGGCGAGGCGGGAGACGGCGGAAGTCCTGCCCGCCTGACGCCGCTAGGCCCGCTCGATCGTCGCGATGAGGCCAAAGGTGTGCAGGCGGTCGCGGTAGAGTTCTGCGCGCTCCAGCGGGCAGCGGATAACCTCGGCCATACCATGCGTGTGCGCCTCGATCATGATCTCGGCGGCACGCTCGGTAGTGAGCTCGGGCACGCTCTCCAAGAGTGCGCGTACCACGTGCCGCATCTCGTTCACGTCATCGTTGTGCAGCAGGACACGGTACGGCGGGAGCGTCTCCTCGATCGGTCGAGTGCGCCCGCCCGTGCCAGTACCCGGAGTCTGCATCGGCGCCTGTGTTGGCGCGCGCGCTGGGGTGTGGGTGGTCATGCGGGTATGACTCGTCGTCACGCAGGTTCTGCCGCGAGGCGTTCGATCAGCACACGCCGCAGCACCTTGCCGTTCGCCGTGCGTGGCAACGACTCGACCACGCGGTACTGGTGTGG
Source organism: Chloroflexota bacterium (assembly GCA_003670575.1). Lineage (GTDB taxonomy): Bacteria > Chloroflexota > Dehalococcoidia > UBA2979 > UBA2979 > RH-chloro-G1. The sequence goes on along the minus strand of QWRD01000001.1, from coordinate 178,798 downwards.
CTGCTTGTACCCGGCGAGGTGCGCCGCCGCGTGCGCGCGCAGCGTCGCCTCGCTCGGCAGCTCACCGGGCTGCGGGACGATGCACGCCGTGACCAACGTGCGCTCCGCATCGATGGCGAGCCCCACGACCGCCACCTCGGCGACACCGGGACACGAGGCGAGCGCCGCCTCGATCTCCACCGGGGAGAGCCGGTAGCCAAACGATTTCATCACGTCGTCCGCCCGGCCGTGGAACCACAGGTAGCCGTCCGCATCGATGGCTGCGCGGTCGCCGCCGCAGAACCAGTCGCCGCGGAAGACGGCGGCCTCCTCTTCCGGCCGACGCCAGTAGCCCAGCATCAGACCGGGGTCAGAGCGATGCACCGCCAGCAGTCCCACCTCGCCCGGGGGCAGCGGCGTATCGCCAGCCTCGTCGTCGTCCTCTCGGAGCACGGCGATGCGCCGGCCCGGTTGCGCGCGGCCCGGGGAGCCGAGGCGCACCGGTACCGCCGGGCCGCTGGAGACGTAGGTGCTCACCTCGGTCATGCCGAGCGATTCGTACAGCGGCTTGCCGGTGCGGGCCGTCCACTCCTGCGCGACGGCAGGGGTCAGCGCCTCACCGGCGCAGAGCCCGTGGCGCAGCGCACGGAGGTCGAAGTCTTCCGGGCGGCCGTACTTCAGCAACTGGCGGTACACGGTGGGCACAGCCGCGAACACGGTCACGCGGTGACGTTCCAGGATCGAGGGCCACGCTGCAGGCTCCACACCACCGGAGACCAGTACCGCATGCGCGCCCGCGGCCCACGGATCCATGAGCCCGACGCCCATGGTGTACGACCAGTTCAGTGCGCCCGCATGCAACGTGGTGTCGTCTGCGCCGATCGCCTCCCAGGCGTCGCCTCGCATCAGGTCGCGCCCGCGCACCACACGCTGCGCGTGTAGCACGCCCTTCGGACGCGCGGTGGTGCCGGAGGTGTAGAGCAGGTACGCCGGATCCTCGGCGCGCGTCTCCGGGAGCGCATCCGCCCCGGGCGGCACTACCAGCATGGCGAGTTGCGCCTCCGTAACCACGAGTCCAGCGAACTCAGCGAGGCTGGCGCCCTCCGAGGCAATCAGCCCGCGTGCATCGGAGTCCGTGGCCAACATGCGCGCTTCCTCGTCCGTGAGTTGCGGCGAGGCCGGGATCGGTACGAGCCCTGCGAGGTTCGCGCCGAAGAACGCGAACGCGTACGCGGGCGAGTGCGGCAGGCGAATCAGCACGCGATCGCCGGGCACTAGGCCGAGCGCGAGCAGGCCGTGCGCGATGCGCTGCACCTCCGCCCACAGTTCGGCGTACGTCCACGTCGACACGCGCTCCGCGTCGACGACGCTGACATCGACGAACGTGAGCGCCGGTCGGGCTGCGCTCGCGGGATCAGTGGCGTGCGCCTCGATGCAGGCGCGCGCGAGGTTGAGCGGGCCGCCGCGATCGCTCGCGGGAGGAGTAGTCATCGCGCTGGCTCAACGACCGCGGACATCGAGCCCTTGCAGTGCGGGATGCGCGGATCGGGGCCGAACGCGTGAATCGCGCGCTGGTGCCGGTCCACCTCGTCGTGGCTCCCAGTCTCCACGATCACGCGCCCCTCGGCGTCGACGATGCACGCGAGCGTGTATGACTTCTCGACGCCATACCCGAACACGCGGCCGAGCAACTCGATGACATAACCGTAGCTGTGATCGTCGTCGTCGAGCAGCACGAGGTGGTAGCGGCGGTCCAGCACCGGATCGGATGCCTGCTCGTCGTTGCGGTCTGGGGAGGCCACGCGGCCGGGGAGATGGGGTGAAACGCCTGCCACGCGCCCATTGTGGGGCCACCCGCAAGCCGTCACAACGCCGCGCGATCTCCGGAGCCTGCTCCTCGCCTCGGCGCTCCCGGCGCGGCTCGGCATGGCGTGCGTGACAGCGCGCATCATGGGAATGCCGTATCGCCGTCACCCACGGCTCACCATATAGTCGGCGCAGCATTCGATGAGGGGAGCGCGGCAATGAGCGATCGGCCACTGGGTGTGTTGCTGACCGGGGGACTGGGCACCCGCCTGCAACCCCTGACCCCTGCGCTCTCCAAGGCGATGGTACCGCTGCTGAACCGCCCGCTGGTCGCGTACGGGCTGGAACTGCTGGCGAGCATGGGCATCGATGAGCTGGTGGTCGTCACCGGAGGTGGGGACAGCCGCACCGGACCGGTGGCGCTGGCCGCCGCCCCGCCCGGCACCACCGTGACCCTCGCCGAGCAACCACAGCCGCTCGGGCCTGGTGACGCGCTGGCATCGGTCGGTACGCAACTCGATGGGCGCACAGTCGTGGTGCTCGCTGTGGATACGGTGCTGCGCGGCGGCGACCTCGCCAGTCAACTCGAGGCGTTCATGCAGAGCGACGCGGTGGCGTGGCTGCCGCTGCACACCACCGACCGGCCGCAGCAGATGGGCATCGCGCTGCTAGATGGCGACCGCATCACCGCGTTGGAGGAGAAGCCGCAGCAGCCGCGCTCCAACCTCGCGTGCGTGGGGCTCTGGCTGCTCGCGCCGGAGGCCGTCGAGCGCGTGCGCACGAACCCGGTGATCACGCCGAAAGGCGAGCACGATCTGACCGGCACGATCGCCGCGCTGCTCAATGAGGGCCTCCCGGTGGGCGGGCGCGTGTTCGAGGGTGCGTGGATGGACGGCGGCGCGCTGGGTGGGCTGCTGGCGGCACAACTGGAACTGCTCACGGATCTGGTCGCGGTGCCGTTCGAGAGCACGGACTCGACGATCGATGGCGTGGCTGCGGCTGGCAGCGGGACGCAGGTGCTGCGCTCGCAATTGCGTGGCCCCGTGCTGCTCGGCAGCGGCGTGCGCATCGAGAATTGCGTGCTCGGCCCCGGCGTGGTCATCGCGGACGACGCCGACCTGCGCGATGTGCACCTCGAACGCGCACTCGTCGCGCCGGGCGCGACCCTGCGCGGCATCGAGCAGCACGACGTGGTGATCACGACGACGGGCGAGATCGTGAGCGTGGCCTGACGCCCTCCCCAACGCCGCACGTGACGTCGGATAGCGTCGTTGACGCCGATGTCGTCATTGTCGGCGCGGGTGTGATCGGGCTCGCCGTTGCCGCCGAACTGGCACGCACGCACAGCGTGGTGCTGGTGGAACGCCACGAGGCGTACGCGCGCGAGACCTCGTCGCACAACAGCGGCGTCATACACGCGGGGATCTACTACGCCACCGGCTCGCTGAAGCACCGGCTCTGCATCGCCGGCAATCCCGCGCTCTACGCCTGGTGCGAGGCCCACCACGTCACCGCCCGCCGCACTGGCAAGCTGATCGTCGCGCTCGATGGCGATCGTGACGGCGCTCTGGACGCGGTGCTGCAGCAAGCACGCGCGAACGCGGTGCCCTCAATCGAGGCGCTGACCGCCGCCGAGGCGCGGGCGATGGAGCCCGAGGTGCCCGCCACCGCCGCGCTGTACTCGGGGAGCACGGGAATCGTCGATGCCATCGGATACGCGCGATCGCTGGAAGCGGCGGCGCGCGCCGCTGGTGCGCTACTCGCCTACCGGCACGAGGTGCGGCGCGTTGAACGGCTGAACGACACGTTTCGACTGGAGGTGAGCGACCCGGATGGCGCTGTTTCCACCGTGCGCTGCGCCGCACTCGTGAACGCCGCCGGACACGGCGCGCCCGCGCTCGCCGCGTCGCTCGGCTACTCACTCGATGGCGACGCCACCAAGCCGCCGTTGCGACAACACGCGAACCGAGGTCGCTACTACGACGTGGTCGCGCCCGAGTTCGCGCGTGCGATCTCGCGACCGGTCTACCCGCTGCCCCGCCATGACCTCGGCGGCCTGGGGGTGCACCTCACCATCGACACCGACGGCTCGCTGCATCTTGGGCCCGACGCCGAGTGGCTGCCGGACGACGCCGCCCTGGACTATCGCAGCGACGATGCGCGGCGCGACGAGTTCCTCGCTTCGGCGCAGCGGCTGCTTCCACGACTGCGGGCCGAGGACATCGCGCCCGGCCAGGTTGGGTATCGCCCGAAGCGGAACGCTGCCGGCGAGCCGGAGGCCGACTTCCTGATCTGGCACAACCGTGGCTACGTGCACCTCGGCGGCATCGAGTCGCCGGGCCTGACCGCATCGCTGCCAATCGCCGCCGAGGTCGCGCGGCTGCTGCGATAGCGCGCGGTGGCCGGTACGCTGTGCTTCGGACAGCATCGCCACGGCGCGATGCGCCTACGCGACCACACAGAGGAGAGTGCGCGATGCTGGAAGAACCCGGGCGGTTCTACTGGAAGTGGATCGCCACCGGCGTTGGGATGCTGGTGGTGTACGCCATTGAGCGGACGATCCGCCTCGGCAGTCCGTTCTAGCAGCGCGTGACCAACCCACCTCCCGACCGGACACGCGACAGCTCGAATGGCGGCGCAGCCATGTTGGCCCCGCCGTACACCGCGGTGGAGTTATGGCTGCTCGACCACCTCGCACCGCGGCTGCTGGACTCTGCTCGCGCGCTGTACGAGCTGATGCCGCGGCAGCGCGGCGGACAGCTCCCGCTGGTGGACGTGCCGTACCGCCCAATGAGCGAGGAGCACTGGGCGGAGGCCGCGCGCATCGCGGACTACGTCGCGCATGCGCCTGCCGGGGCGCAACGTGTCCTGGACATCGGCCCGGGCGACGGTTGGCCTGCCCTCCCGGTCGCTGCGGCACGTCCTGATCTGCTGGTGCTCGGCGTCGACCCATCGCCGCTGCGCGTACAAGTCTGTACGGCGAATGCGACGCGCATGGGCCTTGGCAACGCCCGCTTCGTCGTCGGTGACGGCGCGGCACTGCCGTTCGAAGCGTCGACGTTCGACCTGGTGACGGCAGCCTCGTCGCTGGAAGAAGCGAGCGCACCTGAGGCGGTGCTGCGCGAGACGCTGCGCGTGCTGCGGCCCGGCGGAGTGCTGCGCGCCTCCTCGCAGGATTGGCGACTCGGCGTGCCCGGGTTCGAGACCGTCCTGCTCTGGGAATCGATCGCAGACGGGCAGGCTGGCGAGGGGCGGGCCGGCGCCCTGTGCTACTCCTACGTCAGCCGCGTACAGGATCCGCCGCGTGAACGTCGATACACGTTGATCCTCGATGGCAGCGAGGCAGCGCGGGCCCTGCACCAGGAAGCGCTGCTGCAGGTGGCAGTCGGCCGACGCGCGTACGGCGAGACGCTGCTCGACGACTCGCTCGGCATCGCGATGCTGGAGCGGCTCGCGCCGTACACCCGCGCATCGACGGTTGTGGAACTGCAACGCTGGAGCACGCCAGCGCTCATCGAGGCGCTGCGCCGCGCCGGGTTCGCCGAGGCGCGCGCGACCGTTCATCCGGGCGAACTGGGACGACGCTTCGCGCGTGAACTGCTCGCACGCGGAGCGATGGAACCGTTCGTGCCGCTGTTCGAAGATGCCACGCGCGCACTCGGCACGCTCGCGGGCTCACAGGTGGGCGATGCGATGGTCACTGGCGTGAAGCGGTGAGCGGCAGCACCTCGACCCCCTAGCGCGTGCCACCTGGGCCGTTGGCGGACGCCCGGTACCGCTGCACAACTCCCGCCCCAATCGCGCCCGCCGCAATCGTGCCGAGCGCGACCCACGCGAGCGCATCCAGTCGACCGGGCGGACGCACGACCACCCCTGCAGCATCGGACGCAGCAGCGTTCGGATTCCGAGGCGGAGTCGCGCCCGTCAGCACGCCCGGTGAGGGGCTGGCGGCGACCTCCACGCTCAACAGCGAACCATCGTCGGCGAAGTTGCGCACCAGTGATCGACCGCTGGGCGGGGCCGGGAGCGGCGGGCGGTCATACGTCGCGTCGCTGCCGTAGGACAGCGCGTCCAACATCGCCCCGTCCGCGCGGAACAGCACCAGCCGGTCGCCACCGTTGCCCAGACCGTTGGAGATCCCGCCAACGGGCCAGAACGCGCTCTCCTCCGGCACCTGAGCGCGCGCACCCGCTACCACCAATACGCCCCCCGGCCGCAGCGTCACCGCCGGCAGTTCGATCGCTCCAGCGTTGTCCGCGAGGTAGAGGCCAACGAGTCCGGCGGGCTGATCACCGAGGTTGGCGATTTCGATCCACTCGTATTCAGCATCATTGCCTGGTTGAACCGGGTCCGGCAGCAACTCCGAGATGCGCAACATCGAGGGAGCGAAGGTCGGGGGAGCAGCGCCCGCCGATGGCAGCAGAGAACGGTTCGGCGCGCGGGCACCGGATGCCGCTGGTCGTGCGGCCCCACTCCCCGGCGAGGCCGGACCCGCCGCTGGTTGCCCGGGCAGGGCATCGTCGGCGGGCTCATCAACCTCGGACGCGGCGGGTTGTGCACCATCGTCGGTCGGCGTCGTCGCGCGCGGCGGGCTCGCCTGAACCCTCGGCGCGGGTGACGCCACAACGCGAGGTACGCGAGGCGCCGCAGGTGTGGGCACCACCACTGCAGCTGCAACAGGCGCCGACGGCGCGGCAGTCGTCGCGAACTGCACATCATCGACGAGGATGGACGCGGCGGCGGTGCCCTTCGGACGGAGCATGATGCGCACGCGAGCGCTACGGACACCCTCCGGGACCGCCACCGGCCCCAGCCGCACCTCGCGTGTCTCGTGGGTCACCAGCAGCAGTGGCGAGTCAACGACCGCAGTCTGCGTCCCCGAGCCGTCGATCGAGGTGTACCAGGCGATGCGCAGCCAGCCCGCGCTTGCCTCGCCCTGCAACCGCAATCGCACGCTGGCGGCGTACCAGCCTGGGGCGACCACGATGGTTTGCTCCAGCCACTTGGTGGAATCCGTCTGCGAACTCAGGATGGCCGCCAAGCTGGGGGCTCCACTGCCAATCACTCCGGCCGATATATCTGCCGTGCCGCCTACCCGCGCCCAGCAGTAGAGCCCGCCTTCGAAGTTGCCGTTGGTGAGCGTGAGGAACACCTGCGGCGCAGCGACAGCCGTCGATGTCGCCAGAGGGATTGTGGGAGACGTCGGACCGATAACGGTAGGCGCCGCCGTGCTGGTGGACGTCGGAGCGACGGTCGGCGTTGCGGTCGCAGTTGCGGACGCGGTTGGTGTTGGCGGGTCATCGGTGACCAACAGCACGTCATCGATGCCGAGCGTTGCAACGCTCGCGGATGCCGTACCGAACACCGTCAGACGGGCGAACGCAGCATCGGCCGGCGCACGCTGCGACAACGTGACGAGGCGGAACGCCGCGGAGTCACCGCCGGGGAGCGGGGCATCGCGTACGCCGAGGCCAATGGCGGACCCGTCGCTCGCAACGAACGCGAGTCGGAGTGTCACGCTGCTGGTGTTCGCGTCGTTGTCGGAGAGCCACGCGGACAATGTCAGTGTTGTACCCGGAGTGGTCGGCACCAGCCAGTACTGGGTCGAGGTGCTGAATAGACCGACCGCGTTCGACGTGAGGCGAGCAGCGAAGAGGCCCGAGTGGGGCGGCGGACTCGCGCTGGTGGTCAGCGTCGCGGCCCCAGTCGGGAGCCAGCCCGTTGTCCCTGCCTCGAACGACGTAGCGAGCAGCTCGGTCGGATCTTCGGCCGCGCCGAAGCCCGGACCCGACAACGAGCACGCAAGGCCCACGAAGATGCCCACCGCAATGGCGCCACCACGCTCGGCCCATTGCGACGCCCCGCAGCGCGACCACCAGCCCCTACCTCGCTACAGAGCGGGGCGAGCGGCGAGATGCTCAAGCGTGAGAGGAACGTATGCCGACCGTCAGCGTTTCGTCAATTACGAGCGGGATGGCGATCCTAGCGCAGCACGAGCAGCGCGCCGCCGATCAGCACGACAAGCACCAGTACGACCACGACGCGCTGGACAATCCGCCAGCCACCGCGCTGAGGCGGCTCCCAACCCATGTACCCGGCTTCCTCGGTCAGATCCGGGTCCAGGTCACCCTCGCTGGATTCTCGCCATCCGTCATCTGCCATGCGCATAGGATAACGACTACTCACGTGCGCAGCGGCTATGCTCGCAACATCGAGCGCCAGAAGTGCAGCGCATCGGAGCAGGTATGAACGACGCCATCCCATCGCCAGCAGTGCTCGTGGAGATCGAGGAGTTGGCCGTGGAGCTCGCCCGACTGGCGGGCGCGGAGATCATGAACACGCTCAGTAGCGCGATCATCGTGGAGTACAAGCCGTCCGAGGGCGGTCGCACCGACGATCACGCCAACCCCGTCTCGGAGGTGGATCGCGCGGTGGAAGCGCTGATCCGATCGCGGGTCGGAGAGCGGTACCCCGCCCACGGCATCATCGGTGAGGAGATGGACGTCCACCCAGACCCGACGCATGAGTACGTCTGGGTCATCGACCCGGTGGACGGCACCACCAACTTCATCAACGGCTACCCGCTGTTCTGTGCTTCCATCGGCGTGCTGCATCGCGGGGTGCCAATCGTCGGCGCGATCTGGTGCTCCACCGGGCACGAGCTGCGCACCGGCGTGTACCACGCGCACCTCGGCGGCCCGCTGCTGTTCGAGGGTCGCCCGGTGCCCGCCGCTCGTCCGAGCGTGGGTGTGCAGCGCCGATTGGCCGCACGGCCCGGCGGGTTGCCAGGTCGCCGCCAGCCCTGGGACACCCGCGTCACCGGCTCAACGGCGATCGAGTGTGCATTCGTGGCGGCGGGGATCTTCATCTCCGGGATGTTCTGGGCCCCCTGGGTGTGGGACGTGGCGGCTGGCGTCGTACTGATCCGCGCGGCCGGCCTGGAAGCGTGGATGCACGACGGCAACCGCTGGGTACCGCTGGAGCGATTCGAGGCGCCGACGACCGTGACAGCGGGACGTGCGCCCAGCGTGCGCGACTGGAAGCGCCCACTCGCCATCGGGTCGCCGGAGGGCATCGCGCCAAGCCTCGAGTTCCAGCGCGACTGGCGCTGGCGATTGCGCGGACGGCTGCGAAGGCTGGCGAATCGCTGGCTGTAGCCGCCACGGGGACGCTACAGCAACGGCCAGGGCACGCACCGCCACGGGTACATCTCCGGCAGCACCGGGTACGCGATCAACGCATCACAGCGCTCGACCAATGCGGCCACTTCGCCACGCGAGAGCAGCGCACGCAGTGGCTGCGACGCCTCGTCGGCGGCCGCGAGGCTGTCGCGCGCCCGTTGCATGTCCGCCACCCACGCCTCGTCCAGCGTCACGCCGGCGAAGTCCCAGATCACGGTGCGCATCTTCTCCTGGCGATGAAAGCACAGCGCGTTGTCGATGCCCCAAATCTGTCCGGCGGCATCGCGCAGCAGGTGCCCGCCCTTACGGTCCGCGTTGTTCGCGATCAGGTCGAACGCCACGATGCGTTGGAACTGCGCGTGGTACTGCGGATCGTCGCGGAGGTTGAAGTAGTGCTGCTCCGCCTCATGCGCGATGAAGAGTTGCACCGAGCCGATGCCCTGCGGCCCCTCGCGCTCCACAACTGGCGGCACAAAGCGCCAACCCAACAGCACAGACAGCTCGTACGCGGCGACCTCTCGCCGGTGCAGCGTGGTGTAGTCGAAATCGGACAGCGGCTGCGCGCCCGCGGCGGGCTTGTAGACACCGACACCGGAGCCGTGCACCGGGTGCTCCATCGCGACAAGGTAGACGTAATTCGAGGAGTCGTAGAGCAGCTGCATGCCGACGATCGAGGACTCGCGCAACGCTTCAGGGACGAAGCGGTCTTCGGGTGCCCACGCGTTAGCAAGTCTGTCCAGCATGCGCGCGCGCCCCGGCGAGGGACGCCTCCTCGCCATCGATTGTAGCGGTGGCGATGCCGGGAGGATCCGCCATCGTCTGCTCGCGGCGTCCTACCCTCGGCCCGCCACCTCGGGCGCGGTGATGCCCAGCGCGACGCGCATCGCGGAGCAATGGACGAGCATCGTGGCGGTCAGCGGTAACGCCTCGTCGATCGTCGACTCGGCGGCGAGGCGAGCGGCATCCGGCACACCGGCAGCGGCCAGCGCCTCCCGGTTCGCGCGCAGCGGGCGAGCAAGGAAGCGAGCAGCGTCGCGGGCGTAGTAGTACAAGCCACGTGCTCGGTCGCGCAGCAGGGGCAAGGCATCGAGGTGCTGCAGCTCCGCCCATGTTGCATCGAGGTACGCAGGCCACGGCGCAATGGCGCGGTAGAGGTCAGGCGCCTCGACCGCCCCGAGCGCCGTGGCGATTGCCGGGAGCGGAGCCTGAGTCGGTGGTGCGAGCAGCAACCGTCCCCGGAGGTGCGCGCGCTCTCGATCGGTTGACGCGCGCGGCGCTGGTCGACCGCCGCCGCCGACGCTGGAGGCGTTCCGCGCCTCCGCAAGCGCAGCGAGCACCAGCAACAGCTGCGGCTGCACCAGTTGCAGCGTATCCAGCGTCGACGCGACGGCATCGAGCTCATCCGTGGACAGTCCCACGCGGAGCAATTCGGCGCGGTCGCTCACCGGCTCGTACTGCTGGAGCACGGCGTCCAGCGCCATGTCCGCCATGTAGCGCGCGCTCTCAATGAACCCGTCCGTCTCCACCGAAGGCTCCAGCTGCGTCCATACCGCATGCAGGTAGCCGCCATCGACGATCCGAAGCAACGGCGTCGGCAGATACGGGGAACGCAATCCCCTCGCCACCGGGTCATCGACGATGTCGCGCATGGTTCGATGATACGACCGGGTTTGGTGCTGAGTGCAGCGGGGGGCGTGGCGGCGACTGTTGGTAACAAAAGGATGAGGGGTTTACTCAGGTGTGTAGTTCCACTATTGTTCACAACTGCGGTGGAATATCGGGGAATGGGGTCGCGGCATGCCTCGGCTGTCCGAACGTCTCGCCCTGCTGCTGCTCGCCGCCGTGCTTCTCCCCGGGGCGACGAGCGCAGCACTGGCGAGGATCCCGCTGGCCGGTCTGTCCCATGCCAGTGCCGAGTCCGGCAACGCCGTCATCATCGAGGCGGTCAGGGCCCCAACCCCATCCAACCCCAACCCACCTGCCCGCGCCCTGATCGGCCCCACGCGCCCCTTCTACGACGGCATGCAAGCGATCGCGCTGTATGGCTGCGCCGACACGCCAAGCATGGGCGCGTTGGGGTCGTACTCCGCGGACGACGCGGCCCGGGAGGTGATGCGGATGGCCGCGCAGTGGGACGCCGTCAACGGCGACCGCGGGGCCGTGGGCGTCCTGCATCTGATCACCGCCGTCGCACAACCGAGCCCGATGTCAGACGGCTCATACCTCGGCAGGGTGGGATCGGAGACCATCAGCCGATACGTCGAGGCGGCCCGGACGCATGGACTGGAGCTCATACTGGATGTCCAGCTAGGGATGGCGGACCCGCTCGCGGAAGTGCGGCAGCTGGAACCGTTTCTACGCGAGTCGTTCGTGCACCTGGCGTTGGACCCGGAGTTCGCGATGCAGGCGAAGGGCGGGGTACCTGGTGACACCATCGGCAGCCTGGACGCCGCGCAGGTGAACCCAGTGCAACGCTACCTCGCGTCGCTGGTGCGTCAGGAGCAGATTCCGCCAAAGACCCTGGTGCTGCACCAGTTCCGCGAGGACATGCTGACCAGCACCGACGCGTACATCGACCTTCCGGAGGTCACGCGGATCGTCGACATGGACGGCTGGGGCGGTCAGTCGGCGAAGCTCTCAAACTACGAGGCGTACGCGATGGCCGCATACTCACAGCGACCGGCGATCAAACTGTTCTACGACTGGGACGCGCCGTTGCTGACGGCAGACCAGCTCATGGCACTGCCGCGCGTCCCTGACCTTGTCATCTACCAGTAGGCACGCGCGGCCAACCGATGCGTGAACGGCATCGCGGCGCTGAGCGGCTGCGAGCCGATGTGGCCTACCGGAGCAGATGCTCCTCCACCGCGCGCACCTTGGATTCCATGGTACCGGTGACGCCGGGGCGATCGTCGGCCTTCAGCACCAGACTCACACGCTCGGCACCCTGTCCGGCCGCCAACATGGCGTTGCGGACAACGGCCATCACCTCATCCCACTCACCCTCGATGGTGGTGAACATCGCATCCGTGCGATTCGGTAGGCCCGACTCGCGAACGACGCGCACGGCGGCTGCAACCGCGCCACTCACGGACGCCGACGCAGTGCCGATGGGGGTCACAGAGAACGCAACGAGCACGTCAAGGCTCCTTCCAGACAATCACAGGCGGTACCATGCATCGCAGCATCGCCGGGTGCGCGCTCGTGCGCGACCATTCGGGTTCCTGATGCGCACGATGAGCCAGGCAACATCTGAATCGGCCGCACCTCGCGGCACACTGATCGACGGGGGAACGCCAGTGCAGAACGTGCTCTTCATCCTGGCGGCCGCGGCGCTCGCAGTCCCGGCGCTCGTCCTCCGGCTGGGCGGCATCCACATCAACATCCCGATGGATACGGCGATCTAAGGCCTGGCGATCGTCTCAGCGGCGTTCCTGCTGGCGTGGGCGGCAGAGGCCTCCGAGGTCGACATCCCGCAGAGTCTGGCCGTGGCGTTCGTTGCGCTGGTGGCGGTGCTGCCGGAGTACGCGGTGGACATGACCTTCGCGTGGAAGGCGGGACAGGATCCGCACTTCGCACCGTTCGCGATCGCGAACATGACGGGCGGCAACCGCCTCATCATCGGCGCAGCGTGGCCATTCGTCTTCGGCCTGTACTGGCTGCGCACGCGGAGTCGCGTGCTACAGCTGGAGCACGGCCACGCTGTCGAGGTGATCGCACTCGCCGTCGCGACGTTGTACGCGTTCATCCTGCCGCTGAAGGGTGCGCTCTCGCTGGTGGATGCGGCGATACTGGGCGCTCTGTTCATCGTGTACGTGATCATCATCGGACGGGCTCCCACGGAGGAGCCGGAACTGATTGGGCCAGCGCGCGCGATCGGCACCCTGCCGAACGGTCGGCGGCGCACCATCGTCGTGGGCCTGTTCCTTTACGCGGCGACGGCGATCCTCGTGTCGGCGGAGCAGTTCGCAGACGGACTGGTGCACACGGGCGTGCAACTGGGGTTGGATGAGTTCCTGCTGGTGCAGTGGCTCGCGCCGCTCGCCTCGGAGGCTCCGGAGTTTCTGTTCGCCGGGATCATGGCCTACCGAGGCCGCGCGTCGATGGCGCTGGGCGCGCTGATGTCCTCCACGTTGAACCAGTGGACGCTGCTGGTCGGCGGGCTGGCGATCGCCTTCGGCCTCTCCGCTGGCGGGATCCACGGGCTCCCGCTGGATGCTCGACAGACGGAGGAAGTGCTGCTGACCGCGGCGCAATCACTGTTTGCGGTGTCGATGGTGTCCAGTCTGACGTTCACCTGGCGGGAGGCGACGGCCTTGGGCGCGCTCTTCCTGGTTTCGTTCCTGATCCCGAACCGGGAGTTCAGGCTCGCGATGTCAGCGGTATACGTGGTGCTGTCGGTCATCTTGCTGGTGAGCCAACGGGAGAACGTCCGCACGTTGTTCCACGCCGCCCGCGAGGCGATCCGACACCCGGGCGGCGCGGGCGCCGAACCAGCCGCCGGACGTCACGGAACCTAGAGGATGGACACGTCCGACTCGACGGTGACGCGCTGGGTCGGCTCCTCGCACATGACGCCAGCGCGAACCATCGCCTGGTAGTCGGCGGCGGTGACGGCCACACTCGCGACGGCTGCGCCCCCTGGCACGGCCACCGGCCCGGAAGCCGCCGCGCGCACACTCTCGCGAGTGCCCTTCTCCGCAACGCGGTAGACCAACCCCTTGCCGGTCGCGAGCCGCCATTGGGCCTGCACGGCCGGCAGCGCCCCCCAGACGAGCGTGATCGGCGCCATGAGGAACAGCGTCAGAAACTGACGCACATATGCCACATTCGAGAAGTGCGCGGGCCGCTCGCCTCGAACGCGCAACTCCAACACCACCAGCCCCACCAGGGGGATCAGGCAACTGGACACGATCAGCCCAGGCAGGCTGAACCGCATCACCGGGTCAAACAGCCCGTCGACGCCCCAGATCAGCCATCGGGCAGGGTCCGCGAACGCCCCCAGGTGCAGCGACACGCCGGGGATGGAGTACGTCGACGCGCTCCACCATTCCGGCATCGGCGCCTGCGCGTGCACGACGAGCCAGGTCGGCACCGTCACGCCCAGCGTGACAAAGAACCACTGCGAAGCCCAGAGCGAGTGGACATGCGTCACCGAGAAAGCCAATGAGAGACTCCGGCGCCAGCCGAGCGGGCTGCCCTGTCGGGAGAACCCGCGCCAGAACCCGCGCCATGCGTACGGCAGGTCCACGCAGCCCCACGCGTGTCGAACGGTCTGGAGGTAGCGCGCCTTCAGCGTCCGGAAATACCCGTCCGTGAGCACGCAATCGTTGCCAATGCGGACGTACATGGAGTGCATGCGCACACGGTCACCCAGCGCGAACGAGCACTTCAGGAAGATGTGCCAGTCCTCCGGGATCACTTCCTCGTCCCAGTAGTCGACCAGGTGGAGCATCTGCCAACTCAACGTGTAGCACGATGTCGGGAACGGGATGGTGACCGGCAGCGTGAGGTTGGAGAGACGGTTCACACTTCCCAGACCCTCCATGATGCGGAGCGGCGCCGGGATGTCCCAGATGTTGTTGGAGTTGGTAATCGCGGGCTGCCAGAAGGTGCGGTAGCGATCCGGAGCGGTGAGGAAGAGGAAGTTCAACGCCTCGAAGTGGTGCGGCGAGAAGATCGAGTCGGCGTCACAGCTGGTGACGGTGTAGCGAGCGAGCTCCGCAGCGGGCTGCTCAGCACCCTCGATCAGGCGCTCATAGGCGCGGCGGACGCCCCACGCCTCGTTGGAGCCCTTGCCGGGCGCTTCACCTTCGAGGTCCGCGGGATGGTACGAAGCGAAGCAGTCCGCAAAGCGTCCACGGAACTCCAGCAGCAGGTGGGTGGCCTTACGCTGCGCATCCGCCTCGCGCGCCTCCATCGCGAGCACAACGACCATTTGTTGCGGGTTGGACTGCTCCGCAAGCGACTGTAGGAGCCGTCGAAGCCCGGACTCGTCCTCCTTGTAGTTCGGGATGACGACGAGGTGACGAGCCCAATCCCAAGCCTCGGCCTGCGCGCGCTGCGTCGGCGACAGCGACGCCAATCGGTCGAGGTACTCCGCGCGCCAATCGCGCCGTCCCCATCGCGTGATGCGCCGCATGCTGATGATGCAGCCCAGCAGCGTCAGGTAGGAGCGCACCGCCCAGTAGATGAAGAAGAGTGTCAGCGCGACCGCGATGAAACCTGCTGTGCCCTGGGCAAGCGGCATCCAGAACAGCGCGGAGGACAGCATCAGGGTGATGGTGAGGGGCACCACCGCCAGCAACCGTTCCAGCACCGGCGATGCGCCGGCGACCGCTGGAGTAGCAACCCGCAGCGGCTCCGCGTTGCGATCAGCAACATCGGTAGCAGAGGTCGCGCGGATGCGCGCCTGAATGGCCATGAGAGAACCCCTCTTTGCGCCAATGCGCGAGGTTCTTCCTACGCCGACGGGGTTAGCTGACGGGCTACGGCGGAAGCACCGTTCGCCTGGACGGTGGTCCGCTGGTGCGGACACTTCCGGCAAGCGATTCGCCCCCGAACTGGTTCCCCCGGCCCTCTGGCGCGAGCCAGAGAATTAGGCGGGCCTGCGATACAGCCCCATCCTTCCTCACCGCGCGCCCTACGTCAATGCGCCAGGCACCGGACAGGGACCGCTCCGGGCCGGCGCACCGGCGACCCGTGCGGCGGAAGGTCCGGCATATGTTGAAGGCCCGGAATCCGGGCCTTCAACATATCGACGTTGTGTCGGTTCAGGCTGGGTACCGGCCACCCGAGTACCGAGTATGCCAGCCCGCGAGCAGTCTAGCGGCCGCGACCACCTCCGTAGCCGCCGCCATAGCCGCCACCACCGTAGCCACCACCACGTGGGCGCTCTTCACGCTCGCGCGCCTGGTTGACGTTCAGGGCGCGTCCGTCCATGTCCTTGCCGTTCAGCCCGTCGATGGCCTTTTGAGCGTCCGCCGGAGACATCTCCACGAAGCCAAACCCACGCGGTCGGCCCGTCTCTCGATCCGTCGGAAGCACGACCGAGACTACCTCGCCGTACTGCGCAAACAACTGCCGCACGTCATCCTCACGTGCGCTGAAGGGAAGGTTCCCCACGTAGATTCGTTGATTCGCTTGGTTCAATCATTCACTCCGCGTCGGCGCTGCCGACGAACGGCCTCCCTCCGAGGGCCCGGCTAGGCCACTGGACTGTCAGGCTCGACACGGCCTCTCGGGTGAACGGCCAGCCCGGACTGAGATCGGTGCGAGTGGAACACACAGCACCTGAAATAATTATATGCCGCCGCTCAAGACCGGTGGCCAACCGGTTGCCGCGAACACACCGGCAGGGTAAGCATGGGTGCATCACCTGTTCCCCCGAAGGGTCACCTCGCGCATGCGCAGCAATCCGGATCACACACCGCCCCGGTCGGCGCCCCGCGGCGCGGGGCGCCGACCGGCCCCGGGCACACCGCGCCGAACGCCCCGCGCGTGGCTGCTCGGCGGCGCGGCGTTGCTCTCTGCGGTACTTGTCATGCGATTCGTCGGCGGGTGGATGCCGGAACGCGTGGGGGCCTTGCCGCTGTTCGGCCGCTACCTCGCCACGTCCTCGACGCCGCAGGGTGCCGGCGCCGCGGACCGGACGGTATATAGCCTAGAGACGCTCCGCTCCACCTATGGTGACCCGCCGGATGCGAACTACGGGCGGATGCGTATCCCCTCGTTGCACGTGGACGCGCCGATCGGGCGGCGGGTGGTCGGCCGCGACGGGCAGCTCGACGATCCGACGGGCGCGAGCGACGTGGTGTGGTACGACTTCGCGGCGATAGCAGGCCTGGGAGGGACGCCCGGTGGCGGCGGCAATGCGGTCTTTGCGGGTCACGTGGACCGCGCGGCCTTCCTCGCTTACGCCGGGGTGCAGTACAGCGGGCCTGGCATCTTCTACAGCCTGGACCAACTGGGGAGCGGTGAGGTCATCGAGGTGGCAGTGAACGGCAAGACGACCCGCTACGCGGTGCAGTGGGTCCGCGAGTTGAACGCCTCGTCCGCGGACTGGCGCGAGATCGTGAGCTCGAAGGTCGGAGGGGACGCGATCACGCTGATCACCTGCGGCGGCACGTTCGACCGCGCGACCCACGAGTACAGCCATCGCACAGTGGTGCGCGCGCTGCGCGCCTGATGACGCGCTTCACGCGTCCGGACATGACGCAGGTCGCACTGCTCTGGTTCGTCGGCGCGGTGCTGCTGGTGACGTGCGTGCTGGTGCCCGCCATCGCTGGTTTCTCCGTCGCGCCGTCCACGACGCCTCCCCCCGCGACCTCCAAGGGCCGAGTCGCCGAGGTGCTGGAACGCCGCGTCGAGACGTCACCACGCGGCGAGGTGCGCACCGAACGGCTGCGCGTCGATCTCGCCGGCTCAACCGTGGAGGTGGCTCGCACGGTGCAACTCGGCGCCACGGGGCGCCTGGACCTCGAGGCGGGGGATCAGGTGCTCGTGTCGCGGCAGCCCGGCCCGGATGGCGACACGTATCTCATCGTCGATCGCGTGCGCGACATGCCGCTGATCGCGATCACCGTTGCGTTCGCCGCATTGGTATTGGTGATCGGCCGGGCGACGGGAGCGTGGTCATTGCTGGGGCTCGCGGCCAGTCTGCTGATCATCGCGCGCTTCATCGTACCGGGGATTCTGTCCGGACATAGCCCGCTCCTGATCGCGGAGGTCGGCGCAGTCTCGATCATGGTCACCACGCTCTACCTCTCGCACGGCGTCTCATGGAAGACGACGGCGGCGCTGGGCGGGACAACCGTTGCGCTGGCGTTGACCGCACTGCTGGCGGTGCTGGTGATCACAGCTGCACGCATTACCGGCGTGGCGTCCGAGGACGCGGCGACGCTGCAGGTGCTCTCGTCCGGCCACATCGAGGCGGGCGGGCTGCTGTTGGGAGGGATCATCATCGGAACGCTGGGCGTGCTTGATGACGTGACGGTCGCGCAGTCTGCAGCGGTCTTCGAGTTGCGCGCCGCAGATCCGCGGTTCGGCCCGGCAGAGTTGTATCGACGCGCGATGAACGTCGGCCGCGACCACATCGCGTCCACGGTGAACACGCTCGTGCTGGCATACGTCGGGGCTTCGCTGCCACTGGTGATGCTGCTCGCTATCCAGGGTGAGCCGCTCGCCATCCAACTGAACCGCGAGTTCGTCGCCGTCGAGGTAGTGCGCACGTTGGTCGCGAGCATCGGACTGATCGCCGCAGTGCCCGTAACCACCGCGCTGGCCGCGTTCGCCGCCAGTCGCATGGATCCAACGCGAAGGAACCCGTAGTCGGACCAGCGCTCTGCAGTCAGACATACCGCTCACGCGCGTCGGTCGTACACTGGGTGTATCCACCGCCAAGGAGACTGGACTATGCACCACCGGTTCGTGCGTTTTGTCGCGCCCGCCCTTCTCTGTGTCGCGATTGTGGGCTGCGGAACGAAAGACGATTGGTCGACGTCCGCGGTCGCACAGGGCGAGGACGGCGTGACCGCCGCGGTGGTCAACTCACAGCCCGCCACGGGGCCCACTCGCCTCGCGTTCGGGCTGTTCTCCAAGGAGGGCGGCCTCATCCAGGATGCCAAGGGTCGGGTTCGCCTCGTGCATTTCGAGGGGACGCGCGCCGTCGCCGCCGGTGAGTACGATCTGCGCGCGGTGACGCTGCGCGAGAACGCCACGCACCTTCACCCCGATGGCCAGAAGCACCTGCACGACGACCCGGTGGCGACGATGTACATCGCGCAGGTCGATCTGACAAAGCCGGAAGAATGGGGCGCCGAACTGCTGGTGACCGCCGGTGGCAAGCAGTACACCCACCTGCGCACGCGATTCTTCGTGTTGGCGCAAAGCACCGTCCCCGCGATCGGTGGGGCGGCACCCAGGACGAAGCAACCGGTGCTGCGCGACGTCGCGGACATCCGCGAGATCGATTCGTCTGACCCGCCGCGCCCGGAACTGCACACGCTCACCGTCGCGGACGCCATCGACGCCGGGAAGCCCTCGCTGATCGCGTTCGCGACGCCCGCCTTCTGTCAGACGCGATTCTGCGGGCCTGTGGTGGATGACGTGGTGGCACCATTGGCGAAGGAATACGCGGGCCACGCGAACTTCATCCATATCGAACCGTACAAATTGGCGGACGCGCGTGCGGGCAAGCTCACGCCGATCCCCCAACTGGACGAGTGGGGACTGGCGAGCGAGCCGTACCTGTTCGTGCTGGACCGCGCCGGACGCGTGAGCGCCACGTTCGAGGGCATCGTGGAGCGCGAGGAGGCGGCGGCCGCACTTGATCGCGCGCTCGCCGCTGGGCGCTAACGGATGACCGAGGTGCCGTCCCCCTCGACCCCCGACTACACCGCTCTGGAGTTTTCCGCTGCGCCCGCCGAGCGGCCGTACGTGATCAGCAACATGGTCAGCTCCGTCGATGGCAAGGCAACCATCGAGAGCACGGAGCGCGGGCTCGGCTCCGACACGGACCGACGGCTGATGCGCGAGTTGCGCGTGCACGCGGACGTGGTGCTGACCGGCGCTGGCACCTTGCGCGCCAGCGGCACCTCATCGCGACTGGGCGACCCGGCGCTGGAGGCGTTACGCACCAGTCGAGGCAAGCGCGAACGACCGATCGCGGCGGTGCTCAGCGCCTCCGGCGAGCTCCCGCTCGACCGCGCGTTCTTCACAGCGCGTGACTTCGACGCGGTCGTGTACCTCTCCGACCACGCCCCGCGCGCAGCGTTCGAGGCGCTGCTTGGCACCGGCCGCCGCGTGGTGATGGTGCCGCACGACGACGCACTGCCCACGATGCTGCGCCACATGCGCGAGGAGCTGGACTGCACGCTGCTGCTGCTGGAGGGTGGGCCGACACTGCTGGGACAGTTTGTCGCCGCGCGTTACCTCGACGAGTGTTTCGTCACGATCGGCCCGGTGATCGTCGGTGGCGACCGCCGCGTGCGCTCACCCGTCGAGACGGCCGACGCGCCGACTGTCGACGATGTCACGCGCCTCGAGCTGCTCGCCGTCACGCCGAACGCGGCGACCAGCGAGTTGTACCTGCGCTACCGGGTCATCTAGGAGCGGCAGCGCCCAGACCTCGCGGCGCTACTCCCCCAGCTTCGCCCCACGCAGTCGCAGCGAGTTCGCCATCACCGAGACCGAGGAGAACGCCATCGCGGCGGCGCCGACGATCGGGTTGAGGAAGCCGCGGTCGCCGAAGATCGGGCGCAGCAGCGCGGGCACCTCGGCACCACCGAGCAGATTCGCGAACACGAAGTAGCCCGCCCCCGCCGCGATCGGGATCAGCAACACATTGTAGCCGAACGCCCACGCGAGGTTCTGATACATCGTGCGCATGGTGGCGCGGCTGAGCGCGATCGCAACCGCGACGCCAGCGAGATCCGGGCGCATCAGCGTGACCGGCGCGGCCTCCATCGCCACGTCGGTGCCGGTGCCGATCGCGATGCCAACATCGGCTGCGGCCAGCGCGGGCGCATCGTTCACGCCGTCGCCCACCATCGCCACCACGTGGCCGGCGGCCTGCAGCTCGCGGATCAGCGCGATCTTGCCCTCCGGGCGCATGTCAGCGATCACGCGAGTGATCCCGGCGAGCGCGGCCACCGCCTCGGCAGTCGCGCGCTGGTCACCGGTGAGCATCACCACCTCAACGCCGAGGCGCCGCATTCGTGCGACACCGGCGGCCGAGGTCTCGCGAATGCGGTCGGCAACCGCAATCATCCCGGCCGCAACGCCATCAACGGCGATCAAAAGCGGCGTCGCGCCGCGATGAGCCGCCTCGGCTGCGGGCACGTCCACCGCCAACGACGATATCTGCGCGTTGCCGAGCAGCACAGCGTTGCCGACGAGCACGCGATGCCCCTCGATCGTCGCATCGATGCCCTCACCGACGACGGCCTTGAACGTGTCGGGCCATACGAGGTTCAGCGCACGCCGCTCAGCCTCTCGCAACACCGCGGAGGCGAGCGGGTGCTCCGAGCCGCGCTCCGCGGACGCCACCAGCCAGACCAGCGTATCCGCGTCCACTGGCGAGTCGGGCAGCGTGATGACCTCGGTCACCTCCGGACGGCCCTCGGTGATGGTGCCGGTCTTGTCGAGCACCACGGTGTCGATGCGCTGTGCGCGCTCCAGCGCCTCGGCGTCACGGATCAGCACGCCGTGCTTCGCGCCGAGGCCCGTGCCGACCATGATCGCCGTCGGGGTGGCGAGGCCCATCGCGCAGGGACACGCGATCACCAGCACGGTGACCGCACTCAGCACAGCGAGGGTCAGCGCGGGGTCCGGCCCAAGCAGCCACCAGGCAAGGAACGTCAGCGCCGCCACCGCAATCACCGCCGGCACAAACACCGCCGCGATCGCGTCCGCGAGCCGCTGAATCGGAGCCTTCGAGCCCTGCGCCTCCTGCACCAACTGGATGATGCGCGCCAGCGCCGAGTCGGCACCCACAGCAGTCGCGCGCACGCGCAACAGCCCGGTACTGTTCAGCGTCCCGCCGAAGACGCTGGCGCCAACGGCCTTCGCGACCGGGAGCGACTCGCCAGTCAGCATCGACTCGTCGACGGCCGAGGCACCCTCGGTGACCACGCCATCCACGGGCAGCTGCTCGCTGGGCCGCACCAACACGATGTCACCCGCCTGCACGGCGGTGATCGGGATCTCGAACTCCTCGCCATCCTCGATCACACGCGCGCGCTGCGGGCGCAACGCGATCAGCGCGCGCACGGCCTGCGAGGTCTCGCCTTTGGCACGCGCTTCCAACAACCGACCCAGCAGCACAAACCCGATCACGGCGGTGGAAACGTCGTAGTAGACGGCGTCCTGCAGCCCCTTGATCTCCGCGAACACACCGGGCGCGAACGTGGCCACCACCGACAGTCCGTAGGCGGCCGTAGTGCCGATCACGATCAGCGTGTTCATGTCAGATGTACCGTGACGCGCGGCCTTCCAGGCGGTGACGTAGAATCGCCAACCCGCCCAAAGCTGCACCGGCGTCGCGATGGCAAAGAACAGTGGGTGCATCAGGGAGGCGTTCACGTAGAGGTGCAGGCCCGGGATCGAGTGCCACTGCATCGCGACCATGAGGAAGGCGGCCGCACCCAGCGCGACGATGGTGCGCAGCCGCAACGCATCAAGTTCCGCGCGGCGTTCCGCTTCGATGCGGTCAGGCGCGTCCTCGCCTTCGCCCTCGCCCGGCACCAGCAGCCGATAGCCGGCGCTGTCCACCGCGGCCCGCATCGCATCGATCGGGGGCGCGGACGGATCGGCGAAGCTCACCGTCACTTCCTCGGTGGCCAGGTTGACCGCCGCGCGCTCAACGCCCGGCACTCCACTCAGCGCACGCTCCACGCGGCGGACACAGGACGCGCACGTCATCCCCTGCACCGGCAGCCGTAGTGATGATGGTGCGCCGCCCGGGACGGCTGTCGATGTGGTCACGATGGACTCGTCATGGTGATATGCCTCGATCCCTTGCGAGCGCTGGCCCACACAGCCAGCGCGCCCGCTCGACGTTCGCGGCCGTGCGCGCAGCGGTTAGCGGCGATTCAGCGTGTAGAGATCCAGCAGCTCGCCGATCACGCGCTCCGACTCACCGCCCTCAATACCCTCGACGACACAACTGTGCAGGTGCCCGTCCAGCATCTTGGCTTCGAGCTTCTCGATGGCTCGGCGGATCGCGAACGTCTGCTTCAGGATGTCGACGCAGTACTGATCCTGCTCGACCATCTTGCGCACGCCAGCAAGATGCCCCTCCACGTACGCGAGGCGGCGAAGCACGTCCCGGCGACTGGTGTCGTCCATCACCGCCCCCTAGTGCGAAGGCTCCCGCGGCGTTGCCAGCGCACTCTCCAACTGCTGGCCCCACGGCATGGTGACGGTCTGCACATCGAAGAAGTAGTTGCTGGCTTCCAGGGCGGCGCGCAGGCGTTCTTCCGCGCGCGCACCAACCAACATCGTGCGACCGCAGCAGCAGGACTCCGGCGCCGGATCCGCCTTTGAGCGGTCAAACGCGAACCCAGCCACACAGCCGCATGGGCAGTCGTAGTTCAATTCCGCGCCGAAATCGGCAGGCGTCACGCGGTACGCGGGATGCGTCCCGCTGAGTTCCAGCGTGAGCGCGGCAGCAGCGGGACGCGCAACGGATTCGGCATCCCCGAGCGGATAGCCCTCCGCGGCGAGCGCTTCGGCGAGTGCGTCGAGGATCGAGCCACGCTCGAGGTCGACGGAGAATCGCCGACCCTCAATGTCACCATCGACGAAACGCGCGCCGGGCTGCGCCTCAACGGCCTTCTGAATGGTGGCGATGCAGTGCTCGCAGTGGATGGCAGGTGCGTAAAGCGTCAGTTGCGGCATGGGCACGTCCCTCCTTGGCATCAGTATACCCACCCCGGGGGGGTCTGGTGCAGGTGCCGAAGGTCCCGAATCGTGCGTCGACGACCGGGGCAGGCCGCAGCGGATGCGGTGGAGTGAACGCGGCTCCCCGGGCGGCCGAGGTCGTCCCTCGGCGGCCCGGAGAGCCGCCGCGCCAGTTCTTACTTCTTCTTCGGCGCAGCCTTGGCGGGGGCCTTCGCGGCGGGCTTGGCTGCTGGCTTGGCTGCGGACTTCTTCGCTGCGGGCACGACGGTTCCCTTTCCTGGACGCTCGGCTGGTCGACTGGCCAACCCACGAAATTATATGCACGCGTACGAGCAAGATCATCGCGGCCCGATGAGCATGGACACCCGCCTACACGCACCCATGACGCGATCCGCGATCCTCAGCGCCAACTCCGCGCCGCTCAACGGCTGTGCGCCGACGAGGTGTCACTCCCGCCCCGCAGAGAGCCGCCTATACTCAAGGCATGCTGATTCACGCGGTCGCGCACCCGGGCGGAGATGACCTGCAGCCGACGTTGATCGCGCTGCACGGCTACGGCGCGCACGCACAGGATCTACTCGGTCTCCAGCCGGCGTTGGCGGGCGGGAGACTGCTGATGCTGTGCCCCCAGGCGCCGCACAGCATTGAGATGGGGTACCCCGGCTACTCCTGGTCCGTGGCGCCACCAGGCGGCGGCGGTAACGCCGATGGGATCGCCGCCGCCGCCGAGGCAGTGCTGACGTTCATTGAGTCCGCCACCAGGCGCTATCCGATCGACCCCACACGCATCGCGTTGCTCGGCTTCAGCCAGGGCGGGATGGTCGCGACGCGCATCGCGCTGCAGGCACCGGAGCGATTCGCCGGCCTCGCGCTGCTCAGCACGCGCACGGCGGAACGCTCCGTCGGCACGCTGACGCCCGCCACCGGCGCGGAACGACTGCCAGTGCTGGTGCAGCACGGCGAACGTGACCAGCAAATCGCTGTCGAGGAGGGTCGAGCAACGCTCGATCGGCTGCGCGCGTTGGGCCTCGACGCGACGTACCAGGAGTACCCGATGGGCCACGAGGTCAGCAGCCGGAGCGCCGCCGACCTCTCCACATGGCTTGCGCTGGTTCTCCGGTTGGACGCGTAGCGCCGTCGCGTCGATGCAGCGCGCGCTGCCCCGTACACTGGTGCCAGCGATTGGTACGCGAAGACCCACCGGAGAACGAATGCCACACACCCTGCTGCTGGCGGAGCCGCGCGGCTTCTGCGCTGGCGTAGTACGCGCCATCGATGTGCTGGATGCGGTGTTGGACCGGGAGCCGACGCCGATCTACGCCTTCCACGAGATCGTGCACAACCGCCACGTGGTGGAGGGGTTCCGCGCGCGCGGCACCGTCTTCGTGGATCGCATCGACGAGGTGCCGGAGGGCGGCCGCATCGTGTTCAGCGCCCACGGCGTTGCGCCGGAAGTGGTGGAAGAGGCACGCCGACGCCGCCTGCGGGTCATCGACGCGACCTGTCCGCTGGTGACAAAGGTGCACCTGGAAACACGCAAGGCAGCAAAGGACGGCTTCGACATCCTGCTGGTCGGACACCGCGGGCATGACGAGGTGGTCGGTACGCTGGGCGAGGCACCCGATCGCACGACGGTCGTCGATTCCGCCGATGAGGTGGTCGGACTGCCAGGACGGACGCGGCCCGTGTTCGTGGTGACTCAGACAACGCTGTCGCTGGACGACACCGCGCAGGTGATCGACGCAATCCGTTCGCAATACCCCTCGGCGCAGGTGCGCAACGACATCTGCTACGCAACGACCAATCGCCAGCTCGCCGTGCGTGCGCTCGCGGAGCGCTCAGACCTGGTGCTGGTCGTTGGATCGAGCAACTCCAGCAACTCGGTACGACTGCGCGAGGTGGCGGCGAGCCTCGGCAAGCCGGCCTACCGCGTCGATGGCATCGAGGAGATCGACCCCGCCTGGTACGAGGGTGTGGGCATCGTCGGCCTGACTGCGGGCGCCTCCGTGCCGGACGAGTTGTTGGATCCCATCATCGATGACCTGCGGCGCCGTGGCGTCACACGAGTGGAACCGGTTGTCGTCGCAGAGGAGACGGTCGTCTTCCAGCCGCCGACGGGTATCGACGGCGAGCCGCTCACGGACATCACTGCTCGGCGCTAACTGCCCGCTAGCGAATCACATACCCGACGCCGCGCACTGTCGTGACCACGCACGGCGCGCCGACGTGCCGCAGCTTGGAGCGCAGTCGCAAAACATGCGCCTCTACGAAGTTACGCGACCCAAACGTCTCGTACCCCCAGATCAGCGAGGAGATCACGTCCGAGGTCATCACCTCCCCACGGTGCTCCAGCAGCAGACGGATGAGGTCAAACTCTTTCGGCGTCGCGGTGACCAGGACGTCGCCCACGCGCATCTCGTGTGAGCGCATGTCGATCGTCAACTCGTCCGGACCATCGATGACATCGCAACCGGCGGCGGGACGCATGCGGCGCAGCACGCACGCGGCGCACGACCTCCTCCACGACCACTGGCCGCACGATGTAGTCATCCGCACCCAGGTCAAACGCCAACAGCCGCTCCTGCAACGCAGTCTGCTCTGTCAGGAACACGATCGGAACGTCGCTCTGTTCGCGGATCTGGCGGCAGGTCTGCAGGCCGGAGATGCCAGGCAGGCACACCTCCAACAGCACCAGGTCGCACTGTTCGCGCGTCAGCACCGCCAGCGCCTGTTCCCCGCTGCGTACGCGCAGAACCGCATTGCCCTCCGTCGCGAGCGGCGCGGCGATCACCTCGTCGGTGTCGATCTCGTCATCCACAAGTAGGAGCCGCGGCGGATGGGTCGCGGAGCCGGGCGCGGCCGGCCAGCCGCGTACCTCGTCCGCCCAGCGGCGCTCGATACGAGGCTTCACGCCCGCGAACGTAGGCGGGATCAGAGCCAACCGACTAACCATCACGCTGCCCCATCCCACGATCTCGGTGCGGGCAGCGCGCCCGTACCACCACCGTCATGTCCACTCCATCGAGTGTGATGACCGCCAGTCGAGTGCCCGTGACGGCATCGTGCGAATGTCATGAGGAGTGCATCAAGACTCTGAGAGCGCCTCGCTGTCAGAGGAGCGCCAGGGGAGCGTGAGACCGTCAGCCCGCCCGGCCGACCTTGCACTCACGAGCGACGAGCACCACGTAGGCAGCCACGAGGGCCTGCGTGCGCGGCCCTGGGACCGCATTGCCTGCGGCATCCCACCACCCCTCGATGCTGGCGACCGGCCGAATGCCGACGATGCTGCTGGTGAGGAACACCTCGCTGGCACGAGCGATCATCGCGCGCGGGAGCGGCCGCTCTACCACGCGGACACCGAGGTTCGCCGCACATTCAAGCACCGCCTCGCGCGTAACGCCCGGAAGCGGCCCGCTGGCGAGCGTTGGGGTCAGCAGCGCATCGTCGACTACCGCGAACACGTTCGCGGTCGCAGCCTCCACGATGTCGCCGCCGCCGGCGCCCGAGCCGTCGTCCGCACCGCCGAGCAGGAGCGCGTCGTCAGCGCCGGCCGCGCGCGCCTCCGACAACGCCAGCAGCGACGCGAGGTAGTTCGTGGTCTTCGCGCTCGCCAGCGGTCGATGTGGGTCGGCACGCTGCGCGGAGAGGATAAGACGTGCCGGTGCGGGGTTCGGGGGTGGCGGCTCCGCGACGACCAGCACAGTGGGAGGTCCGGCCTGTGAGAGGTCAGGCCGGCCGATGCCCCGGCCTGCGCTCACCGTGAGTCGAATACGTGCTTCGACGAGCGCGTTCGCGTCCAGGGTTGCGGCGATCGCACGCTCCAACTCCCGGGGTGACGGCGCCGCGATCCCAAGCGCCGCGAGCCCACTCGCCAACCGCGCGAGGTGGCGGTCCAGTCGGAACACCACCCCGCCGAACGCGCGCATGGTCTCGAAACAACCCGCGCCGTAGAGGAACCCCAGGTCATCGATGGAGACCGTGGCCGCCTCGCGCGGGCGAAGCGATCCATCCAGCCACACCTGCGTCATCCGTGCTCCGCCGGCGCGCCGACGATGCCCGCAGCATGCTGCGGAACCTCGACGTCGATTGGTTGCTCGTCCGGGAGCAGCACGCCCAGCGCACGCGCCATGCCGCGAGCCTTGTCCAGCGTCTCGCGGTACTCGGCGGCCGGGTCGGAGTCGGCGACAATTGCGCCACCGACGTGGAAGTGCGCCTCACGCCCAAGCGTGGCATCGCCAGATTCGTCACCCATGAGGATGATGGTACGAATCGCGACGTTGAGATCGATGCGGCCATGCGCGGAGAAGTACCCAATCGCGCCCGTGTACGCCCCACGCACCGTCGGCTCCAACTCATCGATGATCTCCAGCGCGCGGATTTTCGGAGCGCCGGTGACGGAGCCACCGGGGAAGATCGCGCGCAAAGTCGCCTCCAGCCCGACATCCACGCGTCGACGTGCGGTGACCGTCGACGTGAGGTGATGCACCTGCGCAAACGACTCCAGCGCGGCGAACTCGGGGACGCGCACGCTCCCGATCTGCGCAATGCGGCCCAGGTCGCTCCGCTCCAGATCCACGATCATCACATGCTCGGCGGCGTCCTTCGCACTCCGGCGCAGCATGGCGGCAAGCCTGGCGTCCTCCACCCCGCTCGCTCCTCGCGGGCGAGTGCCCTTGATCGGGCGCGTCTCCAGCGCATCCCCATCGACGAGGAGCAGGCGCTCCGGCGAGGACGACAGCAGCGTAACCTCGCCCGCATGCGGACCAACGTCAAGATACGCGGCGAACGGTGCGGGACTGACAGTGCGCAGCCGTCGATACAACTCGAACGGTCGCAGGCTCGTGCGCATGGAGAAGCGCTGCGAGAGGTTGACCTGGTAGATGTCGCCGGCAGCGATGTACTCCCGAGCGCGACTCACGGCTGCGAGGTATTCCGCACGTTCGAAGTTGGAACGCAGTGTGGTCGTCGCAGGCGACGGCGATTCTTCGAGGCGAGCGGACGGCGGCACGTCGAGGTGTTCCTGCAGGCGCGCGACCGCGGTTGCCGTGCCCACCAACCAACCGAGGTGCCGCACGCCGTCCCACACCAGCGCCGCGTCGTACCACGCCACAGACAGGTCAGGCGCGCCGACGTCATCACGAGTGGTGGCGGGCAACCGCTCCACGTGGCGCGCCAGCTCGAATCCCAGATAGCCGATCGCGCCGCACACAAACGGCAGCGCGTCAGCCTCGTCGGTGGCGGCCGCTTGCGACGGCGCACCGTCCCGCGCGGACCGCCGGGCGACCATCGGCTCAGCCTCGATGGCGGCAGCGAGGGCGGTGAGCGGGTCGCCTTCCCAGCGGTGGAACGTACCGTCGGCCTCCCACCGCTCGATGGCATGGCCGTGCGCCAGCAACCGCCATCGGGGCTCGCATGCCAGCACCGACCAGCGTCCAACGCGCGCCATGGAGAGTGCTGAATCCAACCAGGCGAAGCCCGGCGCTTCACTGAGTCGCGCGGCTGCGGCCGGCAGATCGCCGGACCACGGCGTGACCGTCAATCCGAGGTACAGCTCGGGGGAAGGGGCAGACGGGTGCGGCGACTCGGACATTGCGCCAATTGTACGTCCCCAGATCGCGAGGGAGCCGCGCGCGATCGATAACGCCGGTATGCTGCCCGCATCCCGCCTACCGATCCGAGGTGTCCATGAGCCGTCCAGTCTTGCGAGCCTGGGCCAAGGCAGCGATCGCGCTGACCGTGGCGGCGATCCTGCTGCTGACGCTGACGCCAGCCGGCACCAGCGAGCACGGCTGCGCGCTGGGACTGCCCTGTGCGCTGGGGCACCTCGGTTCATTTGCGGTTCTGGGCGCATCGCTGGGCGTGTGGTTCGCAACCAGCGATGCGGCACGACGTTCGCCTCGGCGTGTGCTGTTCGCGATCGTGTTCGCGGTCTGGCTCTTCGCTGCGCTGGACGAGATGGCCCAGCGCTACGTGGGACGTGACCCAAGCGCGGAAGACTGGGCAGTCGACATGGTCGGTCTGGTCATCGGACTGCTCGGCAGCGGGCCAGCGCTGCGACTCCTGTTCTCGCGCAGCCGTTAAGCCTCGAGGGGCTTCTTGGCAGCCGCCTGCACTGGGAATATGATTGTGTGCATATTCGCAAACTAGCGATCGGGCCCTCCCCGGCACCGTCTGGCGGCGTGATCGTGCCTCTTGAGATTCCCGAAGTCGTGATCGATCGCCTGCCCACCTACTACCGGCTGCTCAGCCGGTTACAGGAGGAGGGGTCAACTGTCGTCTCCTCGCAGGAGCTCGGACAGGCGCTCAACGTGACTCCTGCGCAAATCCGCAAGGACCTCTCGTACTTCGGGCGCTTCGGCAAACAGGGTCGAGGCTACTCGGTCGAACGCCTCACGGAGGAGCTGCGACTGATCCTGGGCCTCACCCGTCGATGGCGGATGGTGCTCGTCGGTGCCGGCCACTTGGGCCGCGCGATCGCGTCATACCGCGGTTTCGAGCCGCAGGGCTTCGATATCGTGGCAGCGTATGACATCTACCCGGACGAGAGCGGCGAGCTCCTGGGCATCCCGGTTCGCGATGTCGCGAACCTCGAGGCGGATCTGGCGGCCGATCCGGTGGATATCGGCATCGTCGCGGTTCCCGCCGGACAGGCACAGGCCGTCGTCGATCGATTGGTGCGCGTCGGCGTGAGTGCGATCCTCAACTACGCACCGATCGCCGCACAGGTGCCGCCACACATTGAGGTGCGGCAGATCGATCCGGTGCTCGCGTTACAGGGAATGACATACCACCTGCAGCATCGGGCGCTGTCCGCGACGGCACCAACTGCAACAACTGCACCAACTGCACCGGTCGCAACGCCCGCACCCGCACCGGTCACGCCGTAGCCGCCCGTCGGCGCGAGCTACCGACCGATCTCGCTGATCAGCGATTCCTCTTCCGTCGGCAGGCTCCGCGCGATCACTTCGAGGTAATCGAGCGCCGCCCCTGCACCTCTCGCGACGCAACGCGTCGGATCTTCCGCGACGTGCACGGGCACGCCGGTCTCGTGCACCAGCAACTGGTCGAGGTGCCGCAGCAGCGCCCCGCCGCCGGTGAGCACGATCCCGCGATCGATCACGTCCGAGACGAGTTCCGGCGGAGTACGCTCCAGGACGCCTCGTGCGGTCTGGACGATGGCGCCCAGGTGCTCCTGGATCACGCCAGAGACCTCCGATGAGCGGATGACGATGGTGCGAGGAAGTCCGGTGATCAGGTCTCGACCGCGCACGCCTGTCGACTCTTCCGGCTCGATCGGCAGGGCAGAGCCGATCGCGATCTTCACTTCCTCAGCGCTGCGCTCGCCGATCACGAGGTTGTGGCGTCGACGGACGTAGTCGACGATCGCCTCGTTCAGCCGGTCACCGGCCACACGCACCGACTGGCTGGCGACAATGCCATACATCGAGATCACGGCCGCCTCGGTGCGCCCGCCGCCAACATCCAACACCATGTGCCCGCGCGGTGACCCGACCGGTATGCCCGCACCAATCGCCGCGGCCAACGGCTCCGGGATGAGATGCGCCGGACGACGTGCACCCGCGGCCTCCGCAGCATCACGCACTGCGCGCTGCTCCACGCCGGTGACGCCGACGGGGACGGAGACCATCACCTCCGGACGGATCAGCCGGATGCGGCCCATCGCCCGACCGATCAAGTAACGCAGTAAGGCCTCGGTGATCAGGTAGTCGGCGATCACACCCTCTCGCATCGGGCGGATGACCTGGATCGTTCCGGGGTGGCGGCCGAGCATCGCGTGCGCTTCGGCGCCGACGGCCACGACGATGTTGTCGCGCTCCGCGATCGCAACGACGGCCGGCTCGTCGAGCACGATCCCCTTGCCCTGCTCGTAGACAAGGACGTTCGCGGTGCCAAGGTCGATGCCGAACCGCCGAGTGAGCAGCGCGCTGTCCCGTCTCGCTGCCCTCGCGTGCCTCGTCGGCCGAGCGCAGGGCTGTGGATAACTCGTCGCCGAGTCCGAGGTCGCGCTACCTTATCGCCTCCCGCCCCGCATGGCGAGAGGTCGACGGGGCGTCGAAGGGGTTCGACAGAGGGAAAGAAGACACAGACCGCGCGCTTACCGCCTGGACACATCCGCCCCGAGCGCGCGCAGCCGCACGTCGAGGTCCGCGTAGCCTCGGTCGATGTGGGTGATGTCGCGGATCGTGGTCTCGCCATCGGCGCAGAGCGCGGCGAGCACAACGGCGGCACCCGCCCGCACATCGTGCGCACGCACCGGCGTGCCGATGAGCGCGGTGGGCCCCTCGATCATCACGGACTGGCCGCCGGTGGTCATGCGCGCACCCATGAAGCGCAGCTCGCTGACGTAGTTCATGCGGTTGTCGTACACGCGCTCGTGGATGATGGAGACACCGTGCGCCTGCGTCAGCGCGGCCGCCATCGGCGCGTGCAGGTCGGTGGCGAAGCCGGGGTACGGCACGGCCTGCAGCTGCACCGCATCGAAGCGCCCGCCACGGCGCACGCGGATGCCGACGTCGACACGGCCTGACGAGGCCTGCGCGGGCAGCGTGAACGGCTCCACGAGCACGTTCGCCTCGCGCAGCTTGGCGACAAGCGAGTCGAGGTGATCCGGTACCGCGCCCACCACCTCGATGTCGCCATCGGTAGCGACGCCCGCCAGCAGGTAGGTCCCTGCCTCGATGCGGTCCGGGATGATCGTGAAGTCCGCGCCGTGCAGGCTCGTGACACCCTCGATGCGCACGGTGTTGTTGCCGCCGCCCTCGATGCGCGCGCCCATCGCGTTGAGCAGGTCGCACGCCATCGCCACCTCCGGCTCCGCGGCGGCGTTGACGATGGTGGTCATTCCCTCCGCGAGCACCGCGGCGAAGATCACGTTTACGGTGCCGAGCACGCTGGGGTAGTCGAAGAAGATGCGCGCACCACGCAACTTGGACGCGCGCGCGACGTACTCCGGACCCTCGCGCTGCACCACCGCACCGAGCGCGCGAAAACCTGCGAAGTGCACGTCCAGCGGTCGCGAGCCGATGACGTCGCCGCCGGGTGGCGCGCACGCAGCCTCGCCAAGTCGGCCGAGCAGCGGCCCCATCACGAGGAAGGAAGCACGCAGTGAGGCGGCGCGCTCCGGGTCGGCGGCGGTCTTCTCGCCGATGTGCGCCTCGACACGCATGATCTCGCCATCCACCTCGACACTCGCGCCGAGGTCGCGCAGCAGTTCGGCCATCTCGCCGATGTCGGCGATCGCGGGGACGTTGCGCAGCGTCATCGGCTCCGCGGTCAGCAGCGTGGCAGCGACGGCATAGAGCGCGGCGTTCTTGGAGCCGGAGACGGCGATGCGACCGCGCAGCGGGTGCCCGCCGCGGATGATCAGGCGCTCGGTGGCGGCTGTCGTGGTCACGAAGTGAGCATAGCGCCGTCGAGGTTTCGCGGCACGTCCCACCCGCCTCGACACCTACGCCCGACGCGTCCGCCGCCTACGCCCATGCACCCAACCGCCGAGTGTACGCACCCCGCCACGCCCCCGAGGACCGGCCTGGGCCGGCGGTCTACTGGCCATCGATGATGTCGATGCTCTTGATGCGGTCGCCCGGAGGGAGCGTGCCGCCTCGACTCGGGTCGCGCGGGGTGATCGCCTGCACCACGTTCATGCCGCTGGTGACGCGCCCGAAGGCGGCGAAGTTCGCCTCCAGCCCGGGTTGCGGCGTCAGCGTGATGAAGAACTGCGAGCCGCTGACGCCGGCCGGCGAGGAAGCCATGGAGAGCACGCCGGTGTCCAGTTTCACGCTGTTGCGCTCCTGCGGGAGCATGTAGCCGGGGCCGTTGACCTCATTGAACGGGTCGCCGCCCTGGGCCACGAAGCCGGGAATGACGCGGTGGAACGTGAGCCCGTTGTAGAAGCCGAGCCGCGACAGGAAGACGAAGTTGTTGACGTAGCCGGGGGCGGCGTCCGCCAGCAGCTGCACGGTGAAGTCGCCCTTCTCCATGTGGAAGACCGCCGAGTACGCACGCTTCGGGTCGATGGTCATGCCCGGCGCGCCGGTGAAGCGGCGGAACACCCCGTCCGGCGATGGTGTGCCAACCGCGCGGATGCCCTGCCCGGGGCTCAGCGCAGCGGGCGGCGTGGCTGCCGCAGGCGTCGAGGCCTTCGCAGCAGCAGTCGGCGTCGGCGTGGCCGTGCCGCCCATCGCCCCGCACCCGCTCGCGAGCAGCAGTGCCGCAGCGGCGAGTCCGGCAAGCACGGCGCGCACCCCTCGATGTGGCGCAGCGCCTCGGCGGGTCGGAGTGGCGAGGGTGGTTGTGCTCATGCGTCGAGGATAGCGGCTACGCGGGTGGCGAGCGACGAGAGGGGGACGGGGGCTAACCGACTGACGGCAGCGTATCCTAGTGGGACTCGCGCTCCACCAACCTTAGGATATGAGGCATGCCCGCCACGAAACGTATCGTCTGCCTCGCGAATTCCCGAAAGTACTAGGGCCGATGTGTCGCCGGGCCGGAGTGGGACACCCCATCCGCATGGATTCGACCTGTAAGCAACAGGCTCGAGGGGGAAGTGTCCGAGTACGAGAGGCAGTACGAAGACGGCAGCGACCCAAGAGTCTTGGACATCATCGACATCACGCTAGTTGAGCGGCGTCCGAACGGACATCAGGCAGAGAACTGGCTGTTCGATCCAGACAAATACTGGGTCAAGGTCGGCGAGTGTAACTGGACCGACCTCGGGCGCTTCACTCAGACGAATGGGCCTCTCTGGATCAACAATCATCACACGTATCACGGCCAAAACGACGAAGTCCCGGTCGCCGATGCCGCGGCAGGCTCGGGGTCGCTTCGGCTGGTACACGTCGACGCCGTCCATCTCACAGTCTTCACACCCGGTGCAGCATTCGGCAATCCGAAGCGCCGCGTGCAAGGACGGTTCCGCTTCGATGGGAATGACTACGCGTTGTGGATAACGGACCCTCGCATCGAGCGCCTGTACCTAGCTCAGCCCGACGGGGACCACGATCTCGGTGAGAGTTACCTCACAATCAGCCTCGGGGAGCCCTATCAGGGTGCTTGCTACAAGCTCATCGCCGCAGTAAACGAGCGTGGCGGACAGATCTCATGAACAACGAGCATTCTATCTTCACGGTCGGCCACTCCACGCACATGCTGGAGCAGTTCATCGACCTATTGCAGAAGCACGCAGTGACGGCTGTTGCCGACGTGCGCTCGGTGCCGTACAGCCGGTGGCAGCCACAGTTCAACCAATCCCCATTGAAGCAGGGACTCGTTCCCCACAGGATCTCCTACGTCTTCCTCGGCGAGGAACTTGGCGCGCGGAGCAACGACACGAGCTGTTACGTCGATGGCCGGGTGCAGTACAGACGACTCGCGGAGACCGCGACGTTTCGCTCTGGAATCGAACGTCTTCGACTCGGGAGCAAACGCGAACGGATTGCTGTGGTGTGCGCCGAGGCGGAACCGATTGAGTGCCACCGAATGGTTCTCGTAGCAAGAGAACTCGAAGCAATCGGCATCCGTGTCATGCACATTCTGCCGACCGGCGAACTCGAATCCCATCCGGATGCACAGCGACGCCTGATGCAGACGCTGAAAGTGCCTGAACGCGACATGTTTCGTTCGCCCGAGGAACTCATAGATCTCGCGTATGCAAAGCAAGAGGCACGTATCGCCTTCGTCGATCAGAAATTGATGACGGATCGGAGTGGTGCGGCGCGGTGAATATCTGGACGATTGGCTTTACAAAGACGACCGCTGAGCGCTTCTTCGAGACTCTGCGTAACTCGGGTACGAGACGGCTGGTGGACATCCGCCTGAATAACGTCTCCCAGCTCGCGGGCTTCGCCAAGAAGCAGGATCTCTCTTACTTTCTCAAGACAATCTGCGGTATTGAATACGAGCACCTACCGATCCTCGCGCCAACCGCGGAGATGCTAGATGCCTACCGAAAGCGCCTCATGAGTTGGGCAGAGTACGAACAACAATTCCTGACTCTGATGAGCGAACGCCACATCGAATCAGTAATCCCCTTTGAGGTGCTCGCGGACTCTTGCCTGCTCTGCAGCGAGGACAGACCCGCGCGATGCCATCGCCGACTTGTAGCCGAGTACCTCGCGCAGCATTGGGGTGGCATCGAGATTCAGCACCTGACGTAGGAGCACGACTGCCCGCCGGCAGTCCCCTACCGCATGCTCGGGACGCCGGTCGCGGAGCGACGGCGGCGGACGCGCAGGCGGACGAGTGCGCGCTCCATCGAGAGGCGAGCGCGGACGAGGTTGAGCGCCTCGGGGCCGGCGTGCTGGCCGGCCATGCGGCGAGCGGCGCGCTCACGAGCGGCCTCGGCGCGCTCCTCGTTGATGTCCTCGGCGCGCTCGGCGGCGGCGGCAAGGACGGTCACCTGGTCGTGCACCACCTGGATGAAGCCGCCAAAGACCGCCATCGGCAGCACCTCGCCGCCGGGGAGGTAGGCCAGCATCTCGCCCATGCCGATGCTGGACATCAGCGCCGCGTGGGCGGGGAGCACGGTGATCTGCCCCTCCGTGGTCGGGACGACAAGTCGAAGCACATCGTCCCGCTGGATGATGGTGCGCGCGGCCGTAACGACGCTGAGCGAGAGCGGCACAGTTAGGCTCCCGCCGCCATGGTGGCGGCCTTCTCGATCGCCTCGTCGATGGTGCCAACCATGTAGAAGGCGCTCTCCGGCAGGGCGTCGTGGCGACCCTCGACGATCTCCTTGAAGCCGCGCACGGTCTCGGCAACCGAGACGTAGCGACCGGGGGTGCCGGTGAACTGCTCGGCGACGAAGAACGGCTGGGTCAGGAAGCGCTGGATGCGCCGAGCGCGACCGACGATCGCCTTGTCCTCGTCCGAGAGCTCCTCGATGCCGAGGATGGCGATGATGTCCTGCAGATCCTTGTAGCGCTGGAGCGTACGCACCACCGCCGCAGCGGTGTCGTAGTGCTCCGCGCCGACGACCAGCGGGTCAAGGATGCGGCTGTTGGAGGTCAGCGGGTTCACCGCCGGGTAGAGGCCCTGCTCCACGAGCGAGCGGTCCAGGGCGACCGTCGCGTCGAGGTGGCCGAACGTCGTCGCCACACCGGGGTCGGTGTAGTCGTCGGCGGGGACGTAGATCGCCTGGAACGAGGTGATCGAGCCCTTGTGGGTGGAGGTGATGCGCTCCTCCAGCTCGCCAATCTCGGTGGAGAGTGTCGGCTGGTAACCCACGGCGGAGGGCATGCGGCCCAGCAACGCGGAGACCTCCATGCCGGCGAGCGTGTAGCGGTAAATGTTGTCGATGAAGAGGAGGACGTCGCGGCCTTCCTCGTCGCGGAAGTACTCGGCCATCGTGAGGCCGGTCAGCGCGATGCGCAGGCGGACGCCGGGGGGCTCGTTCATCTGGCCGAAGACGAGCGCGGTCTTGTCCAGCACGCCGGACTCCGCCATCTCGTGCCAGAGGTCGTTGCCCTCGCGGGACCGCTCGCCCACACCGGCGAAGACGGACAGACCGCCGTGCTCGGTGGCGAGGTTACGAATCAGCTCGGTGTTGATGACGGTCTTGCCGGTACCGGCGCCGCCGAACAGCCCGACCTTACCACCACGCGCGAGGGGGGCGATGAGGTCAACGACCTTCACGCCGGTCTCCAGCATCGCGGCGCTGGTCTCCTGGTCGGCGTACGCCGGGGGCAGGCGGTGGATCGGCCAGCGCTGCACACCCTCGACGGACTCGCCCGGGTCGAGCGGCACGCCGAGGACGTTGAAGATGCGGCCGAGGGTCTTCGGGCCGACCGGGACGGAGATGGACGCGCCGGTGTCCGTGGCGACCGCGCCGCGGCGCAGGCCGTCGGTGGAGTCCAGCGCCAGGCAACGCACCCAGTTGTTCCCGAGGTGCTGCTGCACCTCGGTCATGAGGGGCTTGCCGTTCATGTCAATCGAGACGGCGTTGTAGATCTCCGGCAGGTCGCCGGTGGGGAATTCCACATCGACGACGGTGCTGATGACCTGACGGACGACTCCAGCGACTCCAGCTGCCATCTGCGGTCTCCTATCGAACGCGCGTGCGCGCCCAGTCCCAGAATGTGGGCTTCAGTTATGCCTCGAGGGCGGCCGTGCCGCCCACAATGTCGAGCAGTTCGTTGGTGATGAGTTCCTGGCGTGCCTTGTTGTAGATAAGGGTGAGCGCGCCAACCATGTCGTTTGCGGCGTCGGTGGCAGCCTGCATGGCCACCATGCGCGCGGACTGCTCAGACGCTGCAGCGTCGAGAATTGCCTCGTAGATTTGCATCTCGATGTAGCGCGGAAGCAGGGCTTCCAGCAGCTGCACCGGCGACGGCTCAAACAGAAAATCGACCTGCGGCGCCTCGGCACCCTCCGGCGCGGTGACCGGGAGCAACTGGCGCAGCGTGGGACGCTGCACGGCGGTGCTCACGAAGCGCTGGTAGCCGATGTACACCTGATCGATGGTTCCCGCCATGTAATCGTCCATGACGATGCGGGCGATCGGCTGGATCTGTGCCATCCCCGGATAGTCGCCCATCTCGGTGAACTCCGCGAGGCTCGGGAACCCGGCTCGACGGAAGAAATCGCGACCTTTACGCCCCACGGTGACCACCGAGACGCGCTCCACGTGCGGCTGGTGCTCCAAAGCGAGCCCAGCGCCGGCGCGGTTCATGTTGGCGTTCAATCCACCGGCCAGACCGCGGTCCGCCGTGATGTGAATGAACGCGAAATTCTTCACGGGGCGTTGACGGAGCAGCGGGTGCAACTCGTCATCGCTTACGCCGGACGCGTAGCCGGAGAGCGCCGCCAAAACGGCACGCATGCGGTCCGCATAGGGCCGCGATGCGATCGCGCGGTCCTGGGCACGACGCATCTTCGACGCAGCAACAAGCTGCATCGCCTTCGTGACCTTCGCCGTGCTTTGCACTGAGCGAATACGGTCACGGATCGCACGTACTGCGCCGGCACCCGGCATCTAGTTCCTCGCCGTCTCTCTCGCGCGTCTCGCGACTACTACTAGTACGCGACCGTCGCCTTGAAGTCGGTAATCGCCTTGATCAGCGTCTGCTCCGTGTCGCCCTCGACACGGGCACCGCCGGATATCACCTCCAGCACGCCCGCGCCGTTGGCCCGCATGTACTCGTGGAACGCGCGCTCGAAGTCCGCGACCTTCTCCACCGGCACATCGTCCAGGTAGCCACGCGCACCGGCGAACAGGATCGAGACCTGCTGCGCCAGCGTCAGCGGGCCGTACTGCGGCTGCTTCAGCAGCTCGGTCAGACGCTGCCCACGCAGCAACTGGCCTCGCGTCGCCGGGTCGAGGTCGTCCGTACCGAACTGCGCGAACGCCTGCAACTCGCGGTACTGCGAGAGATCCAACCGCAACGTACCGGCGACACCACGCATGGCGCGGGTCTGCGCGGAACCGCCCACGCGGGAGACGGAGATACCCGGGTTGATCGCGGGTCGCTGGCCAGAGTTGAAGAGGTCGGTCTCCAGGAAGATCTGGCCGTCCGTGATGGAGATGACGTTGGTCGGGATGTACGCGGAGACGTCGCCGGCCTGCGTCTCGATGATCGGGAGCGCGGTGATCGATGCGCCACCGTGTGCCTCGTCGACACGGGCGGAGCGCTCCAGCAGACGGGAGTGCAGGTAGAAGACGTCGCCCGGGTACGCCTCGCGGCCCGGCGGGCGGCGGAGCAGCAGCGAGATCTGGCGGTACGCCCACGCGTGCTTCGTCAGGTCGTCGTAGGCGATGACGACATCCTTGCCGCGCTCCATGAAGTACTCGGCCATCGCGACACCCGCGTACGGCGCGAGGTACTGCAGCGCGGCCGACTCGGCCGCCGAGGCGGACACGACAATGGTGTGACCCATCGCGCCGTGCTGCTCCAGCGTGCCGACGATCTGCGCGACCTTGGCGTCCTTCTGGCCGATGGCGACGTAGATGCAGATCAGGTCGCCGCCGTTTTGGTTGATGATCGTGTCCAGCACGATGGCGGTCTTGCCGGTGGAGCGGTCGCCGATGATCAACTCACGCTGACCACGGCCAATCGGCACCATGGAGTCGATGGCCTTGATGCCGGTCTGCACCGGCTGGTTCACCGAGACGCGCGAGACCACGCTGGGGGCGATCTTCTCGACCGGGCGGCGTTCCGTCGTCGCGATCGGGCCGCGCTCGTCGATCGGCTCACCGAGGGCGTTTACGACGCGGCCGATGAGCGCCTCGCCCACCGGGACGGAAGCGACGAGGCCGGTGGTCCGTACCTCGGCGCCTTCTTTAATCTTGGTGTAGTCGCCGAGGATGATGGCGCCAACGGTCTCTTCT
Organism: Chloroflexota bacterium; assembly: GCA_003670575.1. Lineage (GTDB taxonomy): Bacteria > Chloroflexota > Dehalococcoidia > UBA2979 > UBA2979 > RH-chloro-G1. The sequence goes on along the minus strand of QWRD01000001.1, from coordinate 139,084 downwards.
TCGAGGTTCAGGGCCAGCCCAAGCACGCCGTCGCCAAAGTCGATGAGCTCCGAGGCCATGCACTGGCCAAGTCCGTGGATACGTGCGATGCCGTCACCGGCCTCGATCACCGTCCCGACGCTCGTGGAGCCGACCGCAGTGTCGAACTGCTCGATCTGCTGCTTGAGGATCGATGCGATCTCTTCGACGCGTGCCGCCATTTGAACCTCCCAGAGCACCCGTGCGCCCCTTGCTTGCTGCCGCGCGCGCCCATACTCGATGGAGCACGCCTCGTACCTGGACGCCGCAAGTCACGCTGCACCGGGGCGCGTGCGCTCGCGCTAGACCGTACCTCGCTACACCATCCCCTGCTGCAAACGACCGCGCAGCAGCTGCAAACGCGTGCGGGTGGAGCCATCCACCATGCGGTCACCGATCCGAATCACCGCGCCACCGATGAGCGACGCATCGACCTCGGCCTCAAGTTCCACCTGCTTGCCAGTCTCAGCCGAGAGCCGCTGCGCCATGGCTGCGCGCGCGCTCTCCTCCAACGGCACTGCGGTGCGTACCACGGCGCGCTCGATGCCGCGCTCCTGGTCCCACAGCTCGCGGTAGTACGAAGCAATCGACGGGCCCAGGGCCAGTCGGCCCTTGCGGCGCAGCAAACGGAACAGGTTCAACTCCACCGGCGCGATGCCGGGAACCACCTGCTCCACAATCGCGCCGAAACGCTCGTCGGTCATGCCGTCCGCCTGCAGGGCAGTGACGAACGGGCGCTGCGACGTGAGTGCGTCCAGCCCATCGATCGCTTCCTGCCAGTGCGCGAACGAGGCGTTCGCCCGCGCGATCTCCATGATCGCGCCGGCGTATCGCCGACCAGCCACATCGCGCGCGAGCCCTGCCATCGCCGGTTACCCGCGCTGCCCGAGGGGGCTGTTGAGCAGCACCTCGTCGATCAGTCGCTGGTGCGCGGCGCGGTCGAGGGACTGCGAGATCACACGCTCCGCCGCAGCGATGGTGAGATCCGCGAACTCGCGGCGCAGTTGCTCAATCGCCTGGTCACGCTCCAGCGCGATCTCCTCGCGGGCTCGGGTCACGATGCCCTCCGCGTCAGCGCGCGCGCGCCCTTCCAACTCCTCGCGGAGCCGAGCCGCAGCGTCCTGCGCCCGAGCGACGGCCTGCTGGCCTTCGGCGCGAGCCTCATCCAGGACGCGGCGGGCATCCGCCTCGCTGGCCGTGGCGGCAGACGCCGCCTGCGCGGCACGATCGATGCCCTGCTGGATGGTGCGCTTGCGCTCATCCAGCATCCGCATCACCGGGCCGAACAGCGCCAACCGCAGCACCACCAGCAGGATGGTGAAGTTCACCAACTGCGCGATGAGGCCCGGCAGGCTGAATCCCAGCGCGGCGATGCCCGTGGGTGCCTCCTCAGCAGCCAGTGCCGAGAACGGCACCACCGCGAGCAGGAGCCCCAGCGTGACCACGCCAACGCGTGCGAATGACTTTGACGTCATGACGTGCGCCCCCCGCGCGGCATCACCATCTCGTGATGCCGCGCGTTGTCGTTCGTGCGAGCTAGAAGACGAAGCCGATCAGAATGGCGACGACCAGGGCGTAGATGCCGATGGCCTCGGCGAACGCGATCGCCAGGATCATGTTCGTCTGGATGGCGCCGGCAGCCTCAGGGTTGCGCCCCAGAGCTTCCATTGCCTTGCCGCCCAGCAGCCCAATGCCGATGGCGGGCCCAATGCCGCCCACGGCCATCGCAATCGCAGCGGCCATGAACTTCATCCCCTTCTCGGAGAATTCGTTCGCGGCGGCGCCGCCCGGAGCCTGCGCAAACGCGACAGCAGTTGTCGCGATGAACAGCGCCCCGACAATCAGGGCCGAGGTCAGACCCCGACGAAGAATCGTGCTAGCCATGGTTCCAGTCCTCTCTTGCATCGCCCGCACGAAATCCGCGGAGCGCCCCACTCCCAACCCGTGATGATCAGTGATGATCAGCGCTGGATGCCTCGCCGTGGTCGCCCCCACCGTGGTGGGCAACGGCCGTCTGCGCAAACACCAACGTGAGCATCGCGAACACAAACGCCTGCACGAGTCCTACGAACAACTCGAGCCCGAAGAAGATGTCGACCAGTACGAACGGCACCAGGAACGACATCATCATCAGCAAGACTTCGCCCGCGAACACGTTTCCGAACAACCGGAAGGTGAAGGACACCATACGCGACAGCTCGGACACGAGTTCCAGCAGGCCAACGAACACATCGATGAGCCCCATTGGCCCCTTCGACAGTGCCCCGAACGCGAAGAACTTCTTCAGATAGCCGGGACCAAGGGCGCTCAGCCCCCAGTACTCGACGAAGATGAACGAGAAGATGGCGATCGCCAGCGGCGTGTTCACATCGGTGTTCACGGAGCGGAAGTACGGGGCCAGCAGGCCGAAGGTCTTGCCTTCGTGGGCCGCTTCCGGTTTAGCGGCGGCTGCGGACTTGGCAGCGCCACCGGCGGGAGCCGCGGCCTGCGACCCGGGACACGCGGCGCCCTCGCACTCTTCCGGGGCGATGCCGATGTACGCCACCGGGAAGCCAGCGATCGAGGTCTGCTGGAACGCGACCTGCTTCTCACCGTGCCCGGGCTCCACCTTGCCGACAATGCCGTTGAAGGGCAGGAGCCCGAAGTAGTTGGATGCCAGCACGTAGAAGAAAATCGTGGCGATGACCCAGAAGAACTTTCGACCGTTCTCCTCGCCCGCGACGCCCACCACGATGCCGTAGAACCCGGAAACAATCGCCTCTACGAAACCGCTGAAACCCGACGGCACCAGCGAAACTCCACGACCGGCGATGATTGCTACGAGACAGAGCAGCCCAACCACGATCCACGAACTGAACATGGTGTTCGTCACGGCTACGCCGGCGATGTCAAAAATGTGCTCCGGGGCAACAATGATCACCGGAGACGGGCCCTTGACGAACAAGAACCCGCCCACCATGAGTGCGATCACGCCGACGGCGATGAGCAGCTTCATTCAGCATCCCCGCGCCCTACCGGCGCCCACCACGTCCGTTGCCGATCTGCGCAAGTACGTCTCGGAGTTGTCGATACGCGCCGGTAAACCCGGCGAGCAGTCCAAGCACCAAGAACACCAACGTCAGTACCGGATCTGTACCGAACTTGCCGTCTAGCCAACGCCCCAGGAGCGTCATCCCGACGATCGAAATCGCGAACTGGAAGCCAATTCCGACCAGCGCGAACGCGGGTGACTTCCACACTCAGCATCGTCCCCTCAGGGTCGAGGCCGCGGCGGAGCCTAGCATGCGCTCACATCGCGATCAACCGCTTGTGCGTGCATGCACACAGATCCGCGCGTCTATCGACGCCCGCCAGACTCTGTCTCGCCAAGGTCGTCGAGGTCGAGGCCGGAGATGAAGTCGCTGAACGCGGACAGCCGCTGCCGCTCTTCGTCGCTGATCCCGCTCGGCGCGTTCCCGGAGGCGTCGATCGGCTCGCCATCCGCGTTCAATTGCACACCGGCGAGGTCGAGCACCCTCTCGTCAACGTAAATAGGGACACCTGTACGCACGGCAACCGCGATCGCGTCCGAGGGTCGCGAATCCACCTCGATGATGCTGCCGTCACGCTCGATGTGGATCCGCGCGAAGAACGTGTCGTTCGCGAGGTCATTCACGACAACCGAGCGCACCGCACCTCCAAGCTGCTCAATCATGTTGGTGAGCAGGTCATGCGTGAGCGGGCGAGCGACGGTGACCTCCTGCAGCCGGACCGCGATCGCGTCCGCCTCCGCAGGGCCAATCCAGATCGGCAGATACCGATCCGCGTCTTTCTCCTTGAGGATGACGACGCGTTGGTAGTTCCGCAGGCTGACCCGGATGCTCTCGATGGTGAGTTCGATTACCACGGAACGAGTGTAGGAGCGCCCGACAAGGGCAGTCAACGAAGCACGCAGCGGCACGCAGGCGCTACTCAGGCTGCTCGATGGGTGCCGTCGCATCGTCGAAGAGCGCGCGCTCGATGGCGGGGTCGAGCGGCGCGCCGCGGTCGAGCACGGTGTGCAGGCGTTTGCGCAGCGTGGGACGGTCCAGCAGCACGCGATGTCCGCACTGGCGGCAGCGCAGGCCAATGTCCGCGCCCACGCGCACCACGTCCCAGTCGAATCCCCCGCACGGGTGCTTGCGCCGCAGTCGCAGCACGTCGCCCATACGCAGATCCATGACCACGAGGTAGGCGCTCCGCTACGACCGGCGCGCGAGGTTCATCGCGCGCCGCAAGCGAGTCGCCTCAGCGCGGCTGTCCTCCGGGCTGCCCGCGTACAGCACACTGCGCGACGCGTTCACCAGGATGCCGCCCCCGTCCGCGTCAACGCTTGCCCGAACGGCAGCCTCCAGATCGCCTGCCTGCGCGCCCACACCGGGCATCAGGAAGAGCATGTCCGGGCAGATCGCGCGGATGCGAGCCGCTTCCTCCGGGTACGTGGCGCCAACCACCAGCCCAACGTTGCCTCGGGTGTTCCAGTCGTTCGCGAGGGCTGCGACATGCTCGTAGAGCAGACGGCCATCCGCCAGCCGCTGGTCCTGCAGCTCGCGCGCGCCGGGATTGGAGGTGCGACAGAGCACGAACGTGTGCCGCTGCTCGAAGGCGAGGAACGGCTCGAGGCCGTCGGATCCGAGGTATGGATTCGCGGTCACCGCGTCCGCACCCAGTCCCTCAAACACCGCACGGGCATAGAACTGGGAGGTGTTGCCCACGTCACCGCGCTTGGCATCAAGCAGCACCGGGATGTCCGAGGGGATGAGCGCGATCACCTCGTGCAACTGCTCCCAGCCTTCGGCTCCAGCGGGCTCGAAGAACGCCGCGTTCGGCTTGTAGCAGCACACGAGGTCCGCCGTCGCCTCGATGACCCCGCGCAAGAAGTCGACGACACCAACGCCGGGCGGAATCTGCTTCGGGTCGGGGTCCAGCCCCACGCACAGCAGCGAGTCGTTGCGTGCGACCGCCGCTTCGTACTTCGCCCGGAAGCTCAGCGATGCGGCAGATGGCGACTCGGTCATACGGGCGTCCCCAATCCGGAGGTCTGTTCCAGTGGTTGCTCCAACGGTACGAACTCGATCGGGGGCAACGTGGCGCCGGCTGCTCGCAATCGCGCAATCACCGCGGCGAACGCGTCGAGCACACCGGTCGTTGAGCAGCGCACCGCCAACTCGGCGCCCGCCGCACTCGGCAGCGGGATGCCGTGCGCTTCCAGTTGTCGCAGCACCTGTCGTGCGACGGGCTCCGAGGCGTCCAGCACCTCCACACCCGGACCCAGCATCGCCTCCAGTGCCGGGCGCAGGAAGCCGTAGTGCGTGCAGCCCAGCGCGACCTCATCGACGTCAGCGGGCATGGCCTCCAGCGCGCGATGCAACAACGCCCGCACGCGCTCGCCGTCCACCTCGCCGCCCTCGACGAGGTCGGCGAGGCCTGACATGGGGAGCGAGACCACGTTGGTGCTGCCAGCGTGCGCGTCCTGTAGGCGCGCCAGCCGCTCGCCCCGCGTCGTAGCGGATGTAGCAAGCACAGCGACGTGACCGCTTCGTGTGCGCTCCGCTGCCGGCTTCAGCGGCGGTTCCATCCCAACGATCGGCACCAATGATTGGGCGCGTAGCCGCTCCAGCGCCGCCGACGACGCGGTGTTGCAAGCAACAACAACCAGGACACAGCCCTCAGCCACCAGACGCTCGGTGAGCACGCTCGCTCGAGCCTCAACCTCGGCATCGGAGCGCTCGCCGTAGGGAAAGTAGGCACTGTCCGCGATGTAGCGGATGGGCAGCGTGGGGAGCAGGCGATGGAGCGCATCCGCGACGGTGAGTCCGCCCACGCCCGAGTCAAAGATACCGATAGTGTTTCGGGTCATCATGTTCTCAGCACGCCCGCGTAGGTGAGAGCGTATGGCGGGCCCACCGCTGGGGGCAACCGGGCGGAGCTCAGGCACGTAGCCGCCCTGCCCTACGACCGTCGACCGCCCGCGGGATGGTCGCGCTCCCACGCGCTCAGCGCGGCCTCGAGCGTATCGAGGTCACTCGCCTCCGGGAAGTGGCGGCCATAGCGTGCGCGATCGAACGCCTCGCCAATCGGGCCGAAGGGCGGTGCGTGCAGCCGCCCGCCGACGTCGCGCGCGAACTCGATCGGGGTGTCGCCGAGCGCGCGTTCCAGCCCTCGCTGGCGCGCATCACCCACCAGCCGCGCATAGAGCCGGTACACCGGTTGCTGCCGCAGCCAGCTCCCGTCGAAGCCGGATGCTGGGCGCCGCCCGCGGAATAGCCCGCCCAGCAGGCTGCCCCCGGACCAGGCACCGGCACCCTCTCGCAGCTCTGCATACCCCACAGCGGCGGACATGCGGTGGACGCGACGGAACAGGACGCGCCCCACGCGATACACCAGCCAGATCGCCCCTGCCAGCACCAATGACTGGAACACACTGAAGATCCACGGGGGGATCAACGGCCCCTCCCGGGTCGACGCCGGTCGCACGATCTCCTGGTCGAGGTCGCGCAGACGGTCCAGCAGCGAGAAGTCGGCGCGGCCGAGCAGGTACACGATGATCACGCGCAGTACCCATATCACCGGACTGAGCACCCACACCACCACGGTGCCGATGATGTCCAGCAAGAAGGACACCGCCGGCGCGAACAACCGCCCGAGGTCGAGCAACGCCAGCAGGCCAAGCAGCAACGCCAACGCCGCCAACGCCGCTACCGTCACTACCAGCGACGCGAGCCAGGGCGTGCTGCGGCCCGTGATCACATCGGTGCCCGCAGTGCGTGCAGCGTGCGCCAGCGCCAACGTGATGATGCCCAGAACGAAATACACGATGATCAGGCCGGAGATCTGCACCCCCGCCAGCATCCCTCCGAAGAACGCCGTCGCCAGCAGCGCGCCAAAACCTGCGCCAAACGACCGAAGCGCACGGTCGTAGTCGACTTCGCCACGACCCGCGACCATGAAGCGGAACCACATCAGGATCAGCCCCATCGCCACCCAGATGTCCGCCGCGTGACGGACGCTCGCCGGATCGGGCCTCGCGAGGAACGCCGTCACATCGATGGCTTCACTGCCGCGAGCATCGCCGCTGACGAGTTGGATGATCGCACTGGACTCCCAAATGCGAAGGTCGTGCGCCACAGCGACGTGCAGCAACACGTGGAACGCCACGATGGTCACGATGATGCCGATCGGCGCGGCGAACTCGACTGGCAGGCCGACCTGGCGGATCCAGCGCATGAAGAGGAATGCCCCAAGCGCAGCCGTGAGCACCAGCAACACGGAGGGGCCGCTGGCGCTCTCCAGTCCGGCGCGCGCGATCACCAGCGCGCGTTGCACTCGATCCGGATCGAGGAGATCAGCGCTCCCCCGCTGCAGATCGCGCACCAGCATCCCGAACGCCTCGCGCGCGACCGCCGTGCCAACCACGTGCAACACCACGTACCACGCGAATGCTTCCATGAGCAGGTACGAGGCAGAAGCGAGTTGGTACGGGTGCAGTCTCATCGCGTGGCCTCCTCCAACGCGCGCATCGTGAGACCGAGCGACGTGGTGGGGATGCCCGCAAGGTCAGCGTCCCAGTCGCCGTCCGAGGTCTTCAGCACGTGCACTGCATGGCCCTGGCTACGCAGTCGGCGCAACGTGGCCTCCAACGCAGGCGGCATCAGCGATGTGACGACGACGATCGTGGCGCCCGCGGGGAGCGCGTGGCCGGGGCGCTCGAGTTCCATCGAGAGGCTCGACGTGGTGTACGCGGCGATCATCGCGAGCGCTTCCAGTACGCGCACGAGTTGATCGGGCCTGCGCCCGGTGCCGATGCGGATCGGGCGATCCGCGTCCGGGAATGAGCCGTTGGCGATCAGCCCGATCGCGGCCTGATCGTCGAACGCCTGCCGCGCCACCGAGGCGGCGACGACCACGTTGCGTTCCAGCAGCGCCGGATCGGAACCCTGCCAGGAGAACTCCATCGTGCTGATGTTCAGCGCCACCACCACGGCCTGCGTGCGCGACGGCTCGTACAGCCGCGACTGCAACCGCCCGAGCCGCGCGGTGGCATTCCAATCGATGCGCTTCAGCGGGTCGCCCGCTACGTAGTCGCGCACGCCAACGACGCGCAGCGGATCCTCGAAGATGCGCGATCCGCCTGACCGATCGCCAAACGGCCGCCCGCGGGTGAGGCCAAGTTCTGGCAGCGGATACGTGCGCGGGTACACGACGACGCGCTCTCCGCCGGGCACCTCTTCATCGCGCGTGAACAGCCCGAACAAATCACCGGCGCGCAACCGCGTGGGACCGAGCCGAAAGAACCCGCGCTCCTTCGCTTCCAACGTGACCGGCCACTGCACCGCCTCGTGCGAGCCGAGCGAGGTGCTGCGGCTCATGAAGACGACGCCGGGGATGCCGGACGGTTGTGTGTGGACATCGGGCGTGGGCATCGCCTCCGGGAACTGCTCACGCACCTCAACCCAAGGCACGGGGATGAGCTTCTCGTTCGCGATGCGCAGCAGGACGCGCACGGTTTCGCCGACGAATGCGCGGCTTTCTGGCAGCACGCGCGTGTAGCGCACTCGCTCCAGCGACAGCCGCACCCAGAGCCGCGCGAGACCACCCGTGCCGAATACCAACAGCCCAAGGCCCGCCAGCGGCACCGACCCGGACGTCAGCCCCAGCAGCAGCAACACCACCGAAGCACTGATCCACGACTCACCAAATAGCGATCGCATCGCGGCCTCGCCCCACTTCTTTGCCTGGGGCTCGCTACGCGGGGTCCGCGACTGGCACCGCAACCTCGCGCAGGATCTCGTCCAGCACGTCGGTGGCCGCGCGCCCGCGCAGGCGGGTCTGCGAGGAGAGCAGCAGCCGATGCGCCAACACCGGCTGCGCCAGCCGCTTCACGTCGTCCGGTCGGACGTAGTCGCGACCATCCATCGCCGCCAGCGCGCGCGATGCGCGAAACAGCGCGAGCGATGCGCGTGGGCTGGCGCCAAGGTCAAACGCCGAGTGCTCTCGCGTCGCGCGGCAGAGCTGCACGATGTACCGCGCGACCGCGTCCTCCACGTGCACCTCCGGCAGCGACGCGGACAGCGCCACCAACTGCTCGCCGGAGACGACGGGCTGCAGCGCGTCCAGCGGCGAGCGCGCCTCGAAGCGGCGCAGCACCTCCAGCTCGCCGGCCTCGTCGGGATAGCCGATCTGCAGCCGGAGCAGGAAGCGGTCGAGCTGCGCCTCGGGCAGCGGGAACGTGCCCTCGAGCTCGATCGGGTTCTGGGTAGCGAGCACCAGAAACGGCTGCGGCAGCGGGATCGTCTCGCCATCGATGGTGGTGGTGTGCTCTTCCATCGCCTCCAGCAACGCGGATTGCGTGCGCGGGGTGGCGCGGTTCACCTCGTCGGCGAGCACGACATTCGCGACGATCGGGCCGGGGCGGTACTCGAACTCACCGGTGCGCTGCGAGTAGTAGTGGATGCCGAGGATGTCGGACGGCATCAGGTCCGGGGTGAACTGGATGCGACGGAAGGAGGCGCCGATGGAGCGCGCGAACGCCCGCGCCAGCGTGGTCTTGCCGGTGCCGGGCACGTCTTCCAACAGCACGTGCCCGCCCGCGAGCAGCGCCGCCAGCATCAGGTCGATCGGTTCCGCTGCACCCACAACCACCGAGGCGACATTCGCGCGGATGCGATCCGCCGCATCGTGAATCGCCGCAACCGCCTCCGCCCGAGGCCGCGACCGCACCTCGTCAACCATGCCCCACCCCTGTCGTCTCGCATCCCCCCGAGGCGGGCAGGATAGCAGAATGGGGCGGGCCAGCCCGCACTTGTTACCATCGGGCCACCTGACCACCACGCACCCACCTTCCGAGGAGCCACCCGCCATGCGCGCTGAGATCCTGTCGATCGGCACCGAGATCCTGTTCGGGGAGATCGTGGACACCAACGCGGCGTTCATCGCCTCCCGGCTGCCGGGGTTCGGCGTCGACCTGCTGTACGTCTCGCAGGTCGGCGACAACGCCGCGCGGCTCGCCGAGGTGATCGAGCGCGCGTGGGGTCGCTCCGAGATCGTGTTCGCCACGGGCGGCCTCGGCCCCACCGAGGACGACATCACCCGCGAGACGGTGGCGGCCACGCTCGGCGAGGCGCTGTACGTCGACGCGGCGCAGGAGGCACACCTGCGCGAGTGGTTCGCGGGGCGCGGGCGGCCGTTCGTGGAGCGCAACCTGAAGCAGGCGCAATTGATCCCCTCGGCGCGCGCCATCCCCAACCCTCGAGGCACCGCGCCCGGGTGGTGGGTGGAGCGCGACGGCAAGGTGTTCGTGCTGATGCCTGGCCCGCCCGCCGAGATGACGTACATGTGGGAGCACGAGATCGAGCCGGAACTGGAGCGCCGCGCCGACTCCGTGCTGGTCGCGCGCACGCTGAAGACGCTCGGGCTCGGCGAGGGTCTGGTGGACGAGATGCTCTCGCCGCTGCTCGCCGGCACGAACCCGAGCATCGGCATCTACGCCCGCCGCGACGGGGTGCACGCGCGCATCGCCGCGAAGGCGCGCACGCGCGAGGAGGCCTGGCGGCTGGTCGCGCCCGTCGAGGTGGAGGCGCGCCGCATCCTCGGCGACGCGATCTGGGGCATCGATGACGACACGCTCGCCGGGGGGATCGGACGCACGCTCGCCGCGCGAGGGCTGACCGTGGCGGTAATGGAGTCCGCGACCGGCGGCGCGATCGCGGACGCGCTCACCTCGGACGACGGCTCATCGACGTACTTCCTCGGCGGCCTCGTGACATACGCAACGGCGGCGAAGATCGCGCTCGGCGTGCCGGCCGACATCGTCGCGACGCACGGCGTCTACTCGCGCGAGGTCGCCGAGGCGATGGCGCACGCGGCGCGGCAGCGGCTGGGCGCGGACCTCGGCGTCGGACTGACCGGCATCGCGGGCAGCGCGGACCTCGAGGGCCAGCCCCCCGGCACGATGCACATCGCCGTCACCGACGGCGCGCGCACGACGTACCACCACTCCGCCTTCTACCAGGGCCGCGACGCCGCCAAGCGCCGCGCGGTCACGGAGGCGCTATCGTTGCTGCGCGGGTTTCTGATGGGGGAGGACGAGACGCAGTGATCTACTGGGATTGGTTTCCTCGCTCAGATCCCGCGCCGCTCGTCGCCCGAACTGTGGTCGATGCCTTCACGGAAAACGCCGATGCGATCGCCTCTGGAAATCACACCTTGAAGAGCAATGACGTGCTCGCCGTGCTACGTCCAGGCCTACAAGCCCGCGGGTTTACCGTTGAGAGTGGCAAGAAGGTGCCGGAGAAAATCCAAGTGCCAGTACTCTTCGGACAGAATGGCCATGTCGTGAAGAGTTTCGAGGCGGGGCGCGCCATCGTGAACAACCAGTTCCTGAAGGATCTCTTTCAAGCGTGCATGATGCACGACGTGGATTATCTGGGGATCGCTGTACGGAACACGTACGTCGGACCCGACTACCGACGGATGGTCGAATTCTTCGAAACCCTCTACACGTCTAGCCGAATGCAACCACCCTTGCGTGGAATTCTCACGATCGGCTACTAAGCCGCAACGTATGCCCTACTCAGCGACGTGGTAGAGGCCGGACGGCAGCGCGGCGGGGGGATGCGCTTCTTGTGCTCGCGGGCTGTCTCTAGCCAGAGCTCCTTGGCGATCTGAAGCTCGGCGAGCGCCTCCAGGGGCGTCTCGCCGAACGCGGAACACCGCAGGTCGGGGATGTCGGCGACGTAGCACGCATCCTCTTCGCTCCAGAAGATATTGATGTGGTAGTCGCGTTGCTTGCGCAGCGTCACGGCTGATCCTCCAACCTTCGCCCCACCTCACCGCACCGCAGCGAGGCCAGCGCCACCGGCGGCGGTGAGCAGCACGACGAGCCACGGCGGCGCTGGCCACACCTGTAGCAGCCCGAACGCCGCGAGTGCGAGCGCCACGTCGGCGGTACCACTGATCGCGCTGGTCCAGACCGGGGTGTAGAGCGCCGCGCCGAGGATGCCGACGACGCCGGCGTTGACGCCTCGGAGCGCGGCCTGGAACGCGCCTCGACGGCGTAACGCATCCCACAGCGGCAGCGCGCCGAGCATCAGCAGGAACGACGGCGCGAAGATCGCGAGCAGTGCGACCGCCGCACCCGCAACGCCATTCGGTGCGTCGCGCATGACCGCGCCGAGGTACGCCGCGAAGGTGAACAGCGGGCCGGGCATGGCCTGTGTCGCGCCGTAGCCGGCGATGAAGGCCTCCGAGGTCACCCAGCCGCTCGGCACCACCTCGGCGCGGATCAGCGGCAGCACGACGTGCCCGCCACCGAAGACGAGCGAGCCGACGCGATAGAACGTGTCGACCACCGCCAGCGTCTGGCTGTGCACGAGCGACCTCGCGACCGGGAGCGCCACCAGCAGACCGAAGAACAACACCCACGCCGTGAGCATGAGCCAGCGAGGCACCGGCACGTGCAGCCGCACGCCGTCGTCAGCGGCGTTACCGGCGTCGAACAGCCGCCAGCCAACGAGGCCCGCGCCGACGATCACCGCGACCTGCGCGAGTGCGGTCGGCACAGCGAGCACCGCGATTGCAGCGAGGATAGCGATCGTCGCGCGCGGCCGGTCGGGCGCGAGGTTGCGCGCCATCCCCCACACCGCCTGCGCGACCACCGCGACCGCGACGATCTTCAACCCGTGCAGCCAACCCGCGTCCTGCACATCGAGCGTGCGCATCGCCAGCGCGAACGCGAGCAGCACGAGCGCGCTCGGCAGCGTGAAGCCAATCCACGCCAGCACGCCGCCCAGCACGCCCGCGCGCAGCATCCCGATGCCGATGCCAACCTGGCTGCTGGCGGGCCCGGGCAGGAACTGGCAGAGCGCAACGAGGTCCGCGTACGCGCGCTCATCGATCCACTTGCGCCGCTCCACGTACTCCGCACGGAAGTACCCGAGGTGCGCGATCGGCCCGCCGAACGACGTCAGGCCGAGCTTCGTCGCGACGCGCAGCACCTCGAGCGCCGAGCCCTGAGGGAGCGGCGTGTCGGCGGTGTCAGTAGGGCTCATCGTGCAGCGCTCCGCCTGCAAGGGCGCACTGGTGCGCTTAGCCGCCCGCGAGCACGCGGTAGAGCGAGGTCAGACGGCGCGGCAACTGCTCGATGTCATCAACGACTTCGTAGCCGACGTCGGAGCAGAGCTGCTTCATGTAGTCGTGGCCCTCTTTGTCCACGGTGATCAGGAACGGCACGATGCCGGCGCGCTTCGCCTCGATCAGCGCCTGGTGCGTGTCGTGCACCGCGTACTCCTTCTCGGTGCGGTCGCGGCCGTAGCCGTGGTCCTGCGGGCGACCGTCGGAGACGAGGATCAGGATCTTCACCTTCGAGTCGTGCGCGAGCATCTTCGCGACGGTGTGACGAATCGCGGGGCCCATGCGCGTGGAGCGCACCGGCTGAATCTTGTCGATGCGCTTGCGCACGCGGTCGCCGAACCGCTCGTCCAGGTCCTTGATCACGTGGAACTCCACGTTGTCACGGCCGTACCCGGAGAAGCCGTAGATGCCGTACGAGTCGCCGATCGCTTCCAGCGCCTCGACGATGAGCACCACCGACTCCTTCTCGAGGTCGATGATGCGCTTCGGCGGATCCGGCGAGTATTGCGCGCGGCGCGCGGCGAGCCACTGGAAGTAGTTGCGCGGGTCGCCCTGGTAGTCCGCCGTGCTGTTGCGCTCCTGCGGCCGATGCTTCTCAATCTCCTCGTCGGTGGACGCGGACATGTCCATCAGGAACGTCACCGAGACGTCGCGCTCCACCTTGTTGCGCCGCCAGTAGACCTGCGCGAGCGGCCCGACGCCGGCCCGGCGATCCACGATGAACTCGATCGAGCGGTCGAGGTCGATCTCCTCGCCGTCCTCCAGCCGCTTGATACGGCGGAACGATTCGGGCCGCATCATCTCGAACTGGCGACGCGTCTCCGTCACCAATCCGTGGTGCCGCTTCAGCGTCTCCTCGTAGTAGTCGAGGGTGCCTTCCTCGCCCAGTCGCTCGCCGACGCGACACCAGCGCGGGCGGTAGTCGGAGGCGCGGAAGTCCCATTCGTCGTACAGCGTCCAGGTGATCTCATTGCGTACGTCGTTGGAGCCGCCCTCGTCCGAGCCACCGCCATCGCCGCCCTCGCCGTCGTCGTCCTGCTGCTGCGCCTTGGCAGAAGCGGCCGCTTCCTTCTCGAGGTTGTCGAGGAACTCACCGACGGACGCGGCAACCTGCCCCTCGGCCATCTCGGACAGCCCGATCTCCGTCGACTTCTGCAGCAGCTCCATCACCTGTTCGCGGCTCAACTGCTGACCAGAGCCACCCGAGGCGCCGGTCTGCATCTTGAGCATGGACAGCAACTGCACCAGTTCCGGCTTGAAGTCACCGCGAAACTCCGGCTGATCCGGCGTCTCGAAGTCCATCTCCTCATTCGGGCGCTGACCATCGGTGTCGGTATCGGCTCCGTCGCCGACGGGCATCTGCCCGGATGCGCCGAACATCGCGGAGTCCGGCTGCTCCCACGCGTCGTCCGGGTATGAGCCCTGCACGTTCGGGAGCGCGGCCGCGATGTCGTAGAGGGCCGCAGCCACCTCGGCGGAGTCCTGCACGGTCGCCCCGCGCTCCTCCACCACCATCAGCGCGCGCACGGCATCGACCAACACCTGGTTGTGTTCCGCCGGCCAGCGCATCAGGTCGCGCCGACCGAGCGAAGCACGCAACAGGTTCTCCGCTAGCGCGCTACGCAATCCGAGCTGTCGGATGTCGGGCCGCCGATCTGCCTCAAACGATTGCAGGCGCTTGAGATGCGGGCGGATGCCGCCGTACTCGCGGCCGACGGTCGCATCGACGCGGGTGTCCTCCACGATCGTGAACAGCGCCGCGATCATGCCGCGCGCCTCGAACAGGTCGTAGAAGCGCTCCATCTCGGTGAGCGCGGGCCGCTCTCGCGGCGGCAGCGCTTCCTCGCGGGCGCCGAGCGTCGCAGGCGCGTGCGCTCCGGCCAGGCCGAACGCAAACCCGAACGCGCCGAACTCAATGCGGCCGGTCTGGTGCGTGGTGAACACCTTGTACGCCTGGAAGTTCTCGCGCTGATCCTGGAACGACCCGACGAACGGCGGCAGGAAGATCGAGGTGCCCTCGGTCGTCGCCATCGACTCCTGCACCCAGCCGATGCCACGGTCGACGATGTCCTCGGTGGAGCGGATGGCGATCGGGGCGCCGGTGAGCGCCTTGGCGTACATGCGCAGCAGCGCGCCGATGTCGCTCAACTCGACGCGCGCGGACAACCCGGACAGCACCTGCTCCGCGCGCACGGACTCCAGCCGGAAGTACGCCTCCGCACCGTCGATGTTCTCGTCCTCAAACAGGATGCGGGCGCCGGTCTCGACCCACTGCGGGATCTGCTCCGCGGTCAGCCGCGCCAGCACCACCGGCGAGGAGCGCAGGAATGCCATCGCCGCCGCCGGACTGCGCCGCGCGAGGCGGTTCGCCAACGCGATCAGCGTGCCATGTTCGGCGACCGGCACCAGTCGCAACGCGCTGGCGGTCTCCATGAAGCGCGGGAAGCCCTGGCGTCCCGACGACTGCACCACGGACGCGGCGAGCATGAGGAAGTCGGCGCGCTCGCCAGCATGAATGTGCTTCAGCAGTTGCGGGCCGCGCTCAAACAGCAGCCGTGTGTCCGCCCACGACGACTTGGTGAGCGACTTCGCGAAGTCGAGGAAGGGCCGTCGATCGGGGTACTCGAGCGTCGCAAACAGCGCAGGCGAGTCCTCGAGGCAGCTGGTCGCGAGCTGATACGAGCGCTCCGACAGCAGGTCGATGATGTCCACCAGCTCGTGCAGATGGTCGAGCGTGAGCTGCTCCAGCAGGCGCGCGCTGTACTCGAAGTACAGCGCAGCGAGTGCAACGGACTTCCAGTTGCTGTGGTTCAGCCGCTCGCCGCCACGGACCCACCGCTCCACGTCCGTGCGGGACGGCATGGTGTCGAACATGCCTTCGCCGGTGATGCCCGGATCGGTCTCCGGATCGGGCGGCAACTGCTCGATCACCTCAGGCGTGACGCGCAGGTAGGTCGCGGCGACCGTCGGCGAGCTATCGCTCAACCAGCCACCAATCGTGGCCCAGTGCTCCATGCGCTCGTAGCTCAGCAGCTTGGCAACGGCGGGACTGGCGCGGAAGAACTCGGACGCAGCCTCCCAGGAGCGCAGCGAACGAGTCGACAGCGCGACGCCAATCTCGGCCCAGCGCTCCAGTTCGTCCGGCTTGAGCAGCGGTTCCAGCGCCTCGGCTGCGGCTGCGAATTCCTCGGCCAGCGGCTCGGACTGCTCGCGCAGTCCCGCCTGATAGCGTGCCGTCAGGTCCTGGGCAAGCGTCATCTCATCCCGCCCATCTCTTGCGAGCGGTGCGGACGATCATCGGTCAGCCGATGACGTCCGCCCGTTCTGCGTTTCGAGCACCACCACCCACGGCTGGTAGCCCGCGCCGGTCAGGCACGGCGCTACCCGTCGATGGCTACTCCGGGAAGATCGAGGTGACCACCTCTTCGATCGACTGCTGCACTTCCACGTCGTCCGTGAGGCCCCAGACAACCGCCGACTGGCACGCGCGACGCGGCGAGATGCCGTTGGCGATGAGCTTGCCGGCGTACACCAGCAGTCGAGTGGACACGCCCTCGGCGAGGCCGTGTTCCTTCAGGTTGCGAACCTTCTCAGCCAGCTTGGCGAGTTCCCCGGCGATTTCCAGGGAGCAGCCAGCCTCCGCGCGGATGATCTCGGTCTCCTGCTCGCGCGGCGGGTACTGGAACTCAATAGCGATGAAACGCTGACGCGTGGAGTGCTTGAGGTCCTTCAGCGCGGACTGGTAGCCCGGGTTGTAGGACAGCACCAGCAGGAAGCCATCGGCGGCCTCCAGCAACTCGCCACGCTTGTCGATCGGAAGCAGCCGCCGATAGTCCGTCAGCGGGTGGATGAGCACGGTGGTGTCCTTGCGCGCCTCGACGATCTCGTCGAGGTAGCAAATCGCGCCCACCTTCACCGCGCGGGTGATCGGACCATCGATCCAGCGAGTCTCCTCGCCTTCCAGCAGGTAGCGCCCCACCAGGTCGGACGCCGTGAGGTCTTCGTGGCAGGCGACCGTGATCAGCGGTACGCCTTCCTCGGACTTGTTGCCCAGGTGGCCATGCAGCCGCCAGGACATGTACTCGACGAATCGGGTCTTGCCGCAGCCGGTCGGCCCCTTCAGCAGCACCGGGAGGTGCTGGTCGTACGCGGTCTCGAAGAGCTGTATCTCGTCCGCGATCGGGAGGTAGAACGGCTCGCTGGTCAGGCGGAAGTCCTCCACCTGCATCTGCTGGAAACCACGACCCGGCCCGGTCATGCCCTGCCCGGTCACGAGCGCACCGCCCGCTTCGGCGCAGCCGCTTTCGCGGCAGTTGCCTTTGCGGGGGCAGCCTTCGCGGCAGCCGTGCGAGTCGGCGCAGCCTTGGCCGCAGCCACCGGCTTCGCAGCGACGGTGCGAGCGGTCGTGGAGCGCGCCGCAATCGTCTTGGTTGCTGCCGCCGGCTTGGCGGCGGCGGTGGACTTGGTGACAACGGCCTTCGCCGCGGCCGGCTTCGTAGCGGCCGACTTCACAGCGGCGGGCTTCGTGGCGGCGGGCTTTGCCGCGGTCGCCTTCGTCGCAGCAGGCTTGGCAGTGGCGCGAGCAGTCGTGGCGGCGACACGCACGGCGGGCGTCTTAGCTGCGCGCGGCGGCTTCTCGTCGTCCTTCGTGAACCGCTTCCATTCGCGCTCTACACGCTGGCGGAACTGGTCGAGGGTGCCCGAGTTGTCGAACTTCGCATACGCGTGGAGCAGACGCTCCTTGTTCGATATCTGTGCATCGATGCGAGACTGCGCCTGGGCGTCGGTGAGGTTGTTGCGCGACATCAGCCGCGCCTTCGCGACCGATGGCTCCACGGTAACCACCCATACCTGGTCGACCAAGCCGAACCAGTTGGCTTCCACCAGTACAGCCGCTTCCAGCACGACGTGCGCCTTGGGGTCCCGCCGCTTGATGTCGGCGATTTCCTGCGCCGCGAGGCGCTGGATCTCCGGCCAGACGATGTCGGTCAGCTTCTTCATCTGCGCGGGGTCACCGAAGACCTTGCCGCCCAGCAGCTGCCGATTGATCGTGCCGTCCGGCGCCACGAGGTCGTGCCCGAACCCGTTGACCACCGCCTCGAAGCCGGAACTGCCCGGCTCGTACACGCGGTGGCCGAGCCGGTCCGCGTCGATAACGATGGCACCAAGGTCGCGAAGCCAGCCAGCCGCCGTCGACTTACCGGACGCGATCCCACCAGTGAGACCAATAACGGTCATGAGTTGCCCCCGGCCCATTCAGGGAGTGAACGTCGCACGATTGTATTCGCGGGCCTGTGGGGTCGCAAGGCGGAGGGCCGCGAGTGATGCGCGCTGCGTATCACCCGCGCCAGAACCTGCCCGCCGATCCGGGACAACTGGGAGCATAGGAGCCCCCAGCGCCGCCGCACATGCGGCGTCCGGCCGCGCTCGCTCAGCGCTTTGCGGCCTTCAGCGCCTCGATCAGCGCCGGGATGACGATCTTGTAGTCGCCCACGATGCCGAAGCGAGCCGCGCGGAAGATGTTCGCCTCCCGGTCGCGGTTGATCGCGACGATGTTCTTCGCGCCGCTGCAGCCTGCCATGTGCTGGCTGGCACCGGAGATGCCGATCGCGACGTACAGGTCCGGTGACACCACCTTGCCGGTGAGCCCAACCTGCTGGCTGGGCGGGTACCAACCCAGGTCGCACGCCGCCCGCGAGGAGCCGACAGCGGCACGATCCCGACCGAAGGCGTCGGCCAGCGCCTCGACGATGCGAAAGCCCTCTGGTGCACCGAGGCCGCGGCCGCCGGAGACGACGATGCCCGCGTCCTGGACCTGCAGCCCCTCACCGGCGGCCGCGTCGCGGCTCACCACCTCGGTGCGGCTGGCACCGGCGGCGGGCAGCGCGACGACTTCGCCCGCAGCGCCGGTTGCGGCCACCGGCTGCTCCTGCGACTTCGCGCGCACGGTGACCACCGCGGGACTCGTGGCGAACGTGTACGTGGCGAGCGCATTGCCACCGTACGAGGGGCGCGTCACCTGGAGCGCCCCGCCGGTCATCTCCACTCGCAGGCAGTCCATCGCCGCAGCGGTCGCACGCCGGAACGCCAGCCGCGGTCCCAGGTCGCGCCCAACCATGGTCTGCGAGAGCAGGATCGTGGCGGGCTGTGCCAGCTCCAGCGCAGCCTCGGCGGCCGCGACCCACTGGTCGGAGCGGAACACATCGTAGGTAGCGTCGTCGGAGGCGTAGACGCGCGCCGCGCCGAAGCTGAACGCCTCTGGCGCGGCCGCAGACGCACTCGCACCGAGCAGCGCCACGCCGACCGATCCACCCTCTGCGATCCGCGAAGCGAGCCCAAGCAACTCACGAGTTGTGGCCGCCAGCGCGCCATTGACCAGTTCACCAACAACCAGGACGTTCTGCGCCATCGCGGTACTCCTTCGCGCCCAGACGGCGCCCGAATACTCTCGAGTTAGATGATCCGGGCGTCGATCAGCGCCTGTACGAGCGCCTGCGCCTGTGCCTCCGGCGTGTCGCCTTCGATGATCTCGACGGCGCCGCCTGCCTCGGGCTGAGCCAGCCCCACGAGCCGCAGCCGCGAGCCGGCCGCGCCGACGCTCGACGCGTCGAGGCCAAGGTCAGCCGCGCTCCAGTTCGTCACGGTCTTCTTCGCGGCCTGCATGATCTGCTGGAGCTTCGGGTAGCGCGGGTCGCCGAGCTCGTTGGAGACGGTCACCACCGCCGGGAGCGGCGTGCGGACGGTCTCGAAGCCGTCAGTGAGCACGCGCTGCACGGTCACGGCACCGTCCGCGAGCTGCACGTCCTTCGCGACGATCGCGCACGGCCAGCCGAGCAACTCGGCGATGCCGAGGCCAACCTGGCCCATGTCCCAGTCGGCCGCCTGCCGACCGCAGAACACCGCGTCCACGTCGCCCAACTTGCGGATGGCAGCGGCCAGCACGTGAGCGGTGGTGTAGGAGTCGCCGCGCTCGAAGGCATCGTCGTTGAGCAGCACGCCCTCGTCCGCGCCCATGGCCAGCACCTGCTTGATCGCGTCCTGCGCGCTGCCCTGTCCGAGCGAGATCACCGTGATCTTGCCCTCACCGGCCTGCTCGCGAATGCGCAGCGCAGCCTCGGCGGCCTGCGCATCGAAGGGGCTCAGCACCGGCTTGATGCCTGCCGCCGGCACCACCGCGTTCGTCCCCGCATCGATGCGGAACGCTGCGGGTGGCGTCTCCGGGTCCGGAATCTGCTTCGCGCACA
Organism: Chloroflexota bacterium; assembly: GCA_003670575.1. GTDB lineage: Bacteria > Chloroflexota > Dehalococcoidia > UBA2979 > UBA2979 > RH-chloro-G1. Next base: position 118,673 of record QWRD01000001.1, on the reverse strand, counting down.
CGACAAGGTGCATGACGGAACCTCCCTGTCAGCGGGCTGCGCACGTCACGCGGGCCGCTGGCTCTATTGCGTGTCTACGGTGTCCTGCCGGTGCCGAGCACCGCCTGATCGAGGAGTTCCGCCACATCGAAGGCGCGCATTCGGCCTTCCTCTTGCGGCTGCACCGCGGGGATGCCGTCCTCGAACATCTGGATGCAGAACGGGCAGTTGGAGACGACGCTCTGTGCGCCGGTGCCGACTGCCTCCTCGGCGCGCACGTGGTTTAACCGCCGCTCGCCGACTTCTTCCAACCACATGTTGCCACCACCAGCGCCACAGCACAGCCCCCGGCTGCCGGAACGCGCCATCTCCGTGACCGTGGCACCGGGCAGGAACTCCAGGATCTGGCGTGGCGCATCGTACTGGCCATTCAAGCGGCCGAGGTAACACGAATCGTGATACGTGACGGTGCTGTCGATGCGGTGCTTCGGCACGAGTGCGCCTTCCTTGAGCGCGCGGGCCAGAAACTCGGTGTGATGGAGCACCTCGAACTGACCGTCGAACTGCGGGTACTCATTCTTGAACGTGTTGAAGCAGTGCGGGCAGTTGGTGATCACGCGCTGCACCTGCTTCGACTTGAACGTCTCGATCAGCTGCTGCGCGAGAATCTGGTACAGGTACTCGTTGCCCAGACGTCGCGCCGGATCGCCGTTGCAGGTCTCCTCCTGCCCCAGCACGCCGAACGAGGTGCCGGCCTCCCTCAGCAGCCGGAATACGGACTGAGTGATCGGCAGATTGCGCTCCACCAGCGACCCGGAGCAGCCGACCCAGTACAGGTATTCCTGCGAGCCATCGAAGATCGGCACGTCGCCGAGGCCGTCCATCCAGGTGGTGCGAGTGAGCGCGGTCCCTCGCCACGGGTGCCCGCGCGATTCCAGGCTCTCCAGCGCCGCCTGCGCGGTGGCGGGGATGCGTGCCTCGTCCATCACGAGGTAACGGCGCATGTCGATGATCGTCGGCACGTGCTCGATCAGTACCGGGCATTCCTGCATGCAGGCGCCGCAGCTACGGCAGGCCCACAACGCCTCGTCCTTGATCACGTCGCCGACCATCGCGAGGGGCGAGACGGCACGCACGTCATGGCCCGCGTTCCCCGCGCGCTGGATCGCCGGACCAACATCGGCGAGGTGTGCTTTCAGATCCTGGATCACCTGCATCGGCGAGAGCGGCTGTCCTGCGATGTTCGCGGGGCAGACGGCGGTGCAGCGCCCACAGCGCACGCAGGCGTCCAGCTCAAACAGCTGCTTCCACGTGAAGTCCTGGATCTGCCCGACCCCGAACACCTCGCGCTCTTCGATGTTCTCGATCTTCGACAGGCGACCGGGCGAGTCGGTGCGCAGCAGGAACGCGTTCACGGGCGCGAAGAAGATGTGATCCAGCTTCGTGAAGACGATGAGGCCCAGCCAGGAGAACGCGACCACCAGGTGCGTCCACCACGCCCACTGGTGCACCGCCAGCAACTGCTCCGTGCTGAGCCGGAACAGCATGATGAGGTGCGCGAGGCCGAAGGAGACGAACGACCAGACCGCCCAGTCCGGGTGCGGCCCCAGCTCGTCCGCCGCGATACGCAGTGCCTCCAGGATGAACCCGGTCTTCAGAACCAGACCGAGGCCCCAGATGATCAGGTGGTCCTCGACGCGCTCGTCCCAGCGGATGCGGTGGAAGTCGTCGAAGTAGCGTCGGTACAGCGCCATCGCCACGCCGACGAGGCCCACGAGGCCAAACAGGTCGCCGTAGAACGAGAAGAAGAGGTAGTACGGCCCGCGCAGGAAGTGCAGCGAGAGGTCGTCGTCGATGGCGACCTGCGCTGTGACGAATGTGAGCACGACGATCGACGAGAAAATGCACCAGTGCATGATCCCGGCGTAGCGGTCGCGCCGGATCTTCTCCTGCGCGAGGCCAAGTCGGACGGCGTTACGGAGGCGGTGCGCAATCTGCTCGCGCAGCCCGGGCGTGGGGCGACCGATCATCCAGAGCGTGAGGTGTCGGCCGAAGCCGTAAATCATCAGACCGACCAGTGCGGAGAAGAAAACGTAGACGGCCCACGGTTGGCCGATGTTGAAGAACGTCTCGCGACCCGCGCCGGTGCGTTCCATCTCCACGGCGGTGACCAGACCCAGCCCGGAAACCCCGAGCGCGGGACCCCACCACGCGCCGATGAGCCGGCTCCCGCGAGCCGGCACAATCACATCATCGGTAGCGGTCATAGAAGCAGGTGAGGCGGGCGCGTGCGAAGTCTCCGGCCACAACCGTCGTAGCAGTCTTCGCACACGCGCCCCGTTCCTCTTAAGCGCCGGTGGAAGCCGCAGGCTCCCCGTACATCTTGCGCAGATCCGTCTTCAGGATCTTGCCCAGGTGGTTGCGAGGCAGCTCGTCCACCCACTCGTAGGCCGCGGGGGCCTTGTAGGACGCCATGCGCGACTTCACGTAGGTGGTGAGCTCGTCCATTGAGGGCTTGCCACCGGGTGCGGCCACCAGGATGGCCTTCACGACCTCGCCCCACTCCACGTCCGGGACGCCGATGACGGCAGCCTCGGCGATGCCGGGGTGATCCTCAAGGACGTTCTCGATCTCGCCTGGGGAGATGTTCTCGCCACCGCGGATAATCAGGTCCTTGATACGGCCGGTGATGAAGAGGTACCCGTCCTCGTCGAGGTAGCCGACGTCACCGGTGTGCAGCCAGCCATCCATGACGGCGGAGGCGGTTTCCGCTTCCCGCTTCTGGTACTCGCGCATGATGCGGTCGCCCTTGATGCAGATCTCACCCTCGTGGCCGCTCTCCAGCCGCGAGCCGTCTGCCGCCAGGATCCCGATGTCGATGTCCGGCATCGTGCGGCCGACAGAGCGCAGCCGCAGAATCTTCTTCTCGTTCTGCTCCGGCGTGCCGTCCAGGCGGTGGTCGTCCGGCCCGAGGTAGGACATCGTGGAGGTCGACTCGGTCTGGCCGTAGGCGTTCATCAGCCCACAGGTGAAGACGTCCATCGCGCGGCGCACCACCTCGAACGGCATCGGAGCCGCGCCGTAGGTGATGAGCTTGAGCGAGGAGATGTCGTACTTCTCGAAGTCGTCGACTTCCATGACGCGCTTGAGCATCGTCGGCACCACGAACGCGTGGCTGACCCGCTCGCGCTCAACGATACCCAGCCAACCAGACGGGTCGAACGCCGGGAGGATCGCCAGCTTCCGACCGGCCCAGATGGAGCCGAGCATGGTGGTGGCACCAGCGACGTGGAAGAACGGCACGGAAACCAGCGTGCAGTCCTGCTCCGCCGACGGGTCGACGGGGGCCTGCGTGTTGACGACGTAGGCGGTCAGCGTCTTGTGCGTGAGTACCACGCCCTTCGGCAGCGCGGTGGTGCCGGAGGTGTAGATGACCAGCGCCGGGTCGTTGTCGTCGACTTCGGCGAAGACCATCTCATCCGTGCCGGTGGCGCGGAGCTGGTCGTAGGTCATCAGTCCTTCGCGCTCGAAGTCCAACGTGTAGACGTGCTGGATCTTCGGGAGGTTCGCGCGAATCTCCTCCAGGATGGGCCAGTAGCGCTCCTGGACGAACAGCACGTTCACATCGGAGGCATCCAGCATGTACTGCAGCTCTTCCGGCTTCGCGCGGAAGTTGAGCGGTACAAACGTGGCGCCCAGGGAGGCAGCTGCGTAGTAGAGCTCCACGAACTTCGTGGAGTTCACGGACATGATGCCGACGTTCGCGCCCTTGCCCACGCCGATGCTTTGCAGCGCCTGCGCCAGCATGTTGACCCGTGTCTGCAACTCTGCATACGTGCAGGAGTCGTCCGGGTCAACGGCGGCAGGCCGATCCGGAATCATGCTGCCTGCGATCATCAGGATTTCCGCGGTATTCATGCTCGGACCCCCCTCTTCGGACCACTGTTCATCGAACCACTGCTCTTCATCTTCGAACGCTGCTGCGTACCCTACTGCGGCTCGGATCACTGTGGGAAGCGTTGTGGAGCCTTCCGTGTTGCCCCACCCCGGAACTCACTGCAGCCCGAACCAACTTACGAGCCACCCGGCCAGGCCGTCAGGCCCCCGTCCTCTCGCCGCTCCACCCGAATGTGCCGCAGATCGAGGCCGTCTCCTGACTGCCCACGACCTTCCAGGCCGTACGCGGACCCGGTGCACGCATCGAAGAAGCGCCCCACCTCACCGTCCTGTTTCAGGTCCGGACGAAAGGTGACCAGACAACTCCTTCGACCCGGCGGATTATGCGGATCGACGTCGGAGATCGCCAGTACCTGCCCATCCGGCAGGCGGACGACGAAGAACCCGTCGGTGCTGCGATACACCACAGAGCCCGCAGCGTACCCGGCGATATCGCCCAGCTTCACCCCGCCGTCGCCGCGTAGCCACCACACGGTGGCCGCCCCGGCGAGCAGCGCACCGAGCATGAATACGCCCACCGCCAGCAGGCCACCCCGCCCAGTGCCGGATGCGCCCGCTGGCTGGTCGCGGGATGCGGCGGCTGCTAGTTCTTCGATGGCAGTCGCTCATCCCAGCCCGGAAAACGTGGCACATGATAGTCAGCGTCGGTACACGACGCCATCCCTAAGCCGCTCGGTCGGGGACGGGTCATGGCGTTCGGCGAGGCGGGTGCCGGTCACCCAGCAGTTGCACGCGGACGTGGCGGGTGCCATCCGCAGCCGTGAGCGGACCTACCTGGAACGTGCGCAGCGGACGCGAGGTTCCGGACAGCGCCGCGCCGCTGGCGGCCCAGACTGCGTCTGAGCACGGGTCAACGAGTACGCCCGGCTGCTGCCGAGGGTTGCGCGCGCGCCCTCGCTCATCGTCCGGACGCCATTCCACGGTGCACTGACTGCCATCGATGATTCCATCCACGGCGCGGATCTCGCCAGTGTCGACTCCGATGAGGTAGACGTTCTGCTCCGGGAACGGGACGACCTTGCCGATCGCGTACTGATCCTCCGGCCCGGCATCGAAGATGCGCACCAGCACCGCCGGGTCGGCGAAGAACATGCCGCGCACGATGCCCGCGAAACCGATCAGCATCACGATCGCAAACCCGGCAATCACCCGCCGATTGGTGCGCGTGATCGCCGCCTGTTCCTCCGGCGTGCGAGGCACGCCGTTTCGCGGGGCTGCGGTGGGGGAACGAGGCACGTTCTTCACGCCGCGCCCGCCACGGATGCGCTCAGCCGACGCTCCAGCGCCAGACCTTCCGCAAGTGGTAGCTCCAGCCCCTGCACCGCGGCGCGCTTCGTCGCGCGGAGCGAGGCCGGCTCGTGTCGCGCCAGGGAGGCCGCGTACTGCTGGACAGTGGCGGTCAGCGCTTCCGGCCGCACCACGCGCTGCACCAACCCCGCCGCCAGCGCCTCGTCGGCGCCGATCGGATCGCCGGTGGTCACCATCCGCAGCGCGAGCGAGAGCGGGACGTGCCGCGAGATCAACTGCGTGCCGCCGGCCGACGGGATGTAGCCGAGCTTCACCTCCGGCAGGCCCAGAGATACGTCGTCAGCGGCGATGCGCAGGTCGCAGCACATGGACATCTCCAGGCCGGCGCCATAGGCGAACCCGTGTAACGCGGCGATCAGCGGGATCTCCAACGACAGCATGAGCCCCCACAGGTCGCGTTCGCGCCGGGATTCGCGGGCGGCGAGGTACGACGGCGCGGTGCCAAAGTCGGTGATATCGGCACCCGCGCTGAACGCTCGGGGCCCCGCGCCCTGGAGCACCGCCACGCGCACCGTTGGATCGTCCCGCAGCATGCAGAGCTGCGCCCAGAGCGCGTCGCGCATCGCGAGGTTGATCGCGTTCAGGCGCTCCGGTCGGTTGAGCGTCAGCCAGACGATGTCCCCGTCACGCTCCGCAAGTACCGGCGGCTCATCGGGGGACATGTCGACCTAGACCCAGTCCGGCCGCATCAGGCGGCGTACCTCGGACGACTCGTGGGTGCGCTGGATCTCCTCGTTCAGGCGCTCAGACAGTAGCTGGAACGTCGGCGAGGCGGGTCGAGCCTCTTCCGCTCGCCAGCGCTTCAGCGCAGCCTTGTCGGCCTTGCTCAACCCATCGATCTCGGCCAGTTGGTCGATGACCACGTGTGTCATCGCCTGGAGCTCGTCGGCGTCGAATTGCACTTTCACGAGCGCACCCCCCGCTCCGTCACGTACAAGCCACCCTTGAGCCGGAGCATCCGGTTGGTGCGCTCGTCGATGTGGTTTCCGATCGCTTCGTTCAGCACCAGCGTGAAGTCGTCCATCTCGGCGGTGCCGGGGCTGCGGTGCATGCGCCACTCGCGGATTGCGGCCTGCCCCTCCGGAGAGAGCGTCACGTTGTCCAGCACGGCGCCGGTGACCCGCGCGAGGATCGCCTGCACCTCGTCCACGTTGAGTACCACGTTCATCGGTGCTCCTCCCCCCTCGGATGCGTGTGCTCGCCGGCTACTGGCCGGTGAACCGCGGCTCGCGCCGCTCGATGAATGCTCGCACACCCTCGGCGCGGTCCGCCGTGGTCTGCAGGATCACGGTCATGTCGAGCTCGGCGCGCAGCCCCTCCTGCAGCGTCAGCTCCACCCCACGCCGCACCGCTTCCTTCGCGAAGCGAGTGGCCACGGGCCCGCGTGCACCGATGGTACGCGCGATCGAGGCCGCCGCGTCACGTTCCGCGCCGGGCGCGACCAACTGCGAGACCAGCCCGATGCGCAGCGCCTCGGCCGCGTCGATATCTTCGCCGGTAAGCAGGAGCAGCAGGCCATGCGCGCGACCAACGGCGCGAGGCAGGCGCTGTGTGCCGCCACCCATTGGAACCAGCCCGCGTGCGGTCTCCGGCATCCCGAAGCGCGCCGCCGTCGACCCGACGCGAATATCACACGCCAGCGCCAATTCCAGGCCGATCGAGAGTGCGCTCCCGCCGATCGCAGCGACGGTGGGTTGGGGCAAAGCGGCCAGCGCGTCGCACGCGGCCCCAATCGGCGCCAGCATCCCGGACGGCTCGCTCCGCTCGGCGAGCGCCTCGACGCTCCAGCCGGTCGCCCAGTCGTCGCGCGTCGATGTGACCACCACGGCGTCGATGCGTTCCGGAGCGCCCTCGATACGCGCACAGGCCTGGAGCAGCGAGTCCATCTCGGCGCGGCCAACACCACCCGCGGGCGCGTCGAGCGTCAGCGTCGCAATCGAGCCGCCCAGGGAAAGCGTGGCGAATGACACCTGCACCCCCACCCGAAGGATTCACCGGGAACATCGAGTGCGATCGGGGGGCGGATCGTACGGGGGGGCCTCGGAGGGCGTCAAACATCGTCGTGCGCCCGTGCGGCTGGGCCTGCGCTGGACGCGTCGGGCGCGGACTGCGAGGATCGCCGCGGCGAAAGGCGGTGGCTCATGGATCTGGGACTGAGCGGGCGTTCGGTAATCGTGACCGGCGCAAGCCGAGGCATCGGACGGGCGATCGCAGAGGCCTTCGCGCGCGAGGGTGCGCGACTCACCATCTGCGCGCGCACCGCAGGCCCGCTGGAGGAGGCACGCACGCACCTGGAGTCGCTGGGCGCCGAGGCGCAGGCGGTTGCCGTCGACGTGACCTCCGAGGCCGGCTGCACGCAGATCGTGGAAGCCGCGGTCGCGCGCTTCGGTGGCGTGGACGTACTCGTCAACAATGCCGGCGGCAGCATCCGCTCGGACGACTTCGACACCCGCTGGCTCGGCGCGTTCGATGCCAACGTGCGCTCGGTCGCCCGCCTTTCGCTGCTCGCGAAGCCACACCTCGCGGCGGCAGTCCCCAGCGGCGGCGGGGCGGTGGTGAACATCGCCTCCATCTACGGTCGCGAGAGCGGCGGCGGCCCGGAGTACAACGCCACGAAGTCCGCACAGATCGCGATGTCCAAGGCGTTCGCGCTGGATTGGGCGCGTGAGGGCATCCGCGTGAACACCGTCGCCCCGGGCTCCATCGCCTTCGAGGGCGGCTCGTGGGGACGTCGGCTCGCCGAGGATCCTGACGCGACGCACGAGTTCATCGCGCGTAACATCCCCAGTGGCCGCTTTGGGCGGGCCGATGAGATCGCCGACGTGGTGGTCTTCCTCGCCTCACCTCGCGCCTCGTGGGTCGTGGGAGCCGCGGTCAACGTCGACGGCGGGCAATCCCGCTCCAACATCTAGACCGCGCGCCGCAGAACCGGGAAGAACCTCGATGCGATTCAAGCGCTCCGATCTGCCGGGCTTCGCGATCGCCGTACTGGCGCCACCGCTGCTCACGATGCTGTTCCTGGCGACGTACGACGTTTGGGGCCATCGCGGCACGCCGCTCATCGGCTTCATGGCGACGAATATCGCCGTCGCGATCGGCCTGCTCGCCATGTTCACGCGCTTCGTGCACAACTGGGACGTACCGGGGGGATTGCTGCTGCTGCTGCTGGGCTGCGTGGCCACGATTCTCTGGATGCGGTACTCCGGCACCGACGGCAGCGTGTTGGCAACCGGGCTGAAACTGCTGTCCGTGCTGCTGTTCTTCGTGGTCAACGCCGCCATCGCCTGGCAGGTGCTCGCCAACGGGCTGCTGCCGATGCTGGATCGGCGCGCCGAGCGGCGTCGCGATGGTGCAGCATGACGGAGGCGAACATCACCGGCACGGACGGCGCGGATTCCGGCACGCGCATCGAGCGCGCAGCCATCGGCATGCTGGCCACGTGGATGAGCGAGCGGTACTTCCGCACGTTCCGCCTGGGCACCGAGGACGAGCGCGGCCCGTTCGACGCCACGCTGACGCAGCGCGCGAACCGCGTCGGCGTGACAGTTGGGCGGCTGTGGGAGCGCGGCGACGACGCCGCGGCGGGACTCGAAGCGTTGGTCTCGGCTGACCTCGCGGCAGATGGAGACCTCGGCGGGTACGTACTGTGGGCGCCGCCCGGAGTCGCGATGCCATCCAGCGAGCCAGCCATCTCCGAGGTTCGCGACCTGGTGCGGCGCGGCCTCCACGGTCTCGCCACCGGCGAGCGTCGCGAGTTGCGGGTGCCCACGCTGCTGCGGCTGGCGAAGATCGACGGCGCCGGGGCGTACGTTTCCGTCTCCGGCGGACTGGCCTCCGAGTGGACGTTCATGTCCGAGGGGATCAGTGGCGCGTTCCACCTCGACTCCCGAGAGATCCATCGGCTCCCGGAGGAGCAGGCGGAACGCGAGATTCTCATCTCACAGGTGCGCGACCGCGCCGCGCTGCTGGAGGTAGCCGAGATCAGCGCCATCGAGGCGCACGACACCTGGCTCGTCTCGAGGCTGCCGGACGACCAACCGAGCGGGTTGACCGTGATCGGCGCTGGACACGACTTCGATGGCGGTGACGCAGCCGCTATGCGCCGTGTGATGCGCCGACACGTGAGCCGTGCCGAGGAGCAGCGGTTCAGCGGAAACTGCAACCTGTCGGCGCTGCTGCTGGTGGGCGCGTTGGCGCACCTGGACGACGAGCGGGTGACCGCCGCCCTGCGCGGGATGAACCCGACCGCTTACGGTGCGCTGGATCTGGTCGCCCTGGTTGGTGACGGACAGGTGCGGCAGGTGCTGCAGCCTCGACAGTTGCCGTGGGGGACCTAAGCACGCGCTGATCGAGCACGGTGATGGACTCGCGCTATCGGCGCTCCTCGGCGCGCTCGATGTCCGAGGGCTGGTCCGCCAGCACCACCCACGTGCGCGACACCCGGTCGTGAAACGTACGATGCGCGGGATCGGTCAGCGCGATGAGATAGCCGATCGCCCAGATCTGGCTGACGAGCGATACCAGCGCACGCACCAGGCCTCGGAGCGGCCCCGGCGCCTCGCCCTGCGCGTTCACGATGCGCAGCCGCAGCAGCCGCTTTCCCGGCGACCAACCGAGGCTACTCCAGACCCAGTAGTACACGCCCTGCGCCAAGAACGCTCCGGCGTAAAGTTCAGCGGATAGCGGTTGCATCGGATCCACCGCGCCGCCGACGCCACCTTCCGGGAGCGGGATGATCTCCAGCACGTTCATCGTGATCACCACGAGGATGAACACCGCGAACAGCCCGACGAGGTCGATGCCGAACGACACGATGCGGGACCAAAGCGGCGCCGTGATGAGTCCCAGCGGCCCGAGCGCGCGCCCTGCCGCGCCCCCTGCCGTTCCGCCGGGGAGCGGCGCGAGCCCGCCAAGCGCGCCATCGCCCCGCCAGCTCAGGCCTGGCTGACCCAGCGGCGCACGGCCGAACAGTTCAGCCTCGTTGGCGCCCGCCTCGTTGGCGCCCGCCTCGTTCGTCATGGAGCGCCCACCAGCACGATGGGGGCCGCAATGTCCGCCGTCGACGCAGTCAGCAGCGCGTCGCGCACGACCATCGGCGCGGTGCCGCGCGTGACCAGCAGCGCCTGCACCGCGACCGCCTCGTCATCCGTCTGCTCGCTCAGCGCTCCCGCGAAGTCGAGTGCGGCCTCGCGATCCGCGCCTCCCGCGTCGGCGGTACCCTGCGCGTCGATGAGATACAGCACGCGTGCGTCCGCGCGGCCGGCTATGCGGCGTCGAGCGGCGGCGATGCACACGAAGGCGCTGGTCGCGGCAGCGAGTGTCCCGTCCGGCTCCTCGCCAGCGGGGGCGGCGTGCACCAGCAGGTGGAGCGGCCCCGCCTCGCGATCGACGCGGTCGAGGGCGGCCTCGACGGCTGCCGGGTCGGCGGCATCCAGACGCAGCACGATCCCATCGCGCCCCAGCGTCCAACACTCGTTGAGGATGGAGTTCGCCTCGGTCTCCTGCGCGGCCACCTCGGCGGCCGTGGCGATCGACACGCGCGCCCCAGCCTCCGCCAGCGCGATGGCGGCGAGCCGCGCGTACGGCCCACCGGCACCCACCACCAGCGCATTGCGGCCTGCCAGCGGGAGACGACCCGGCAGCGAGCGTTCAGTCACAGCGTCACGTCCTGTACCTCATTCACATGCACGATACGCCCGACAGGAGCAGTCGGCGGAGCGGCGAGCAGCGCCAGCGCGGCGGCGCCGATCGCCTCCGGTGCGTCGTGCTCGCCGACGATGAGCGCGTCCACGCCCACCCCTCGACCTCGCAGTTCCTCCCCAAGCGAGCGCACCAGTGCCAGCGTGGCGCCGTGGGCAGCAGCGTACGCGGCAGCGCCGGGCTGCCCGGTCTCGCCCGCGTCACGCACGATCAGCAGCGCGCGACCACCCTCGGCGCGGCGAAACTCGTCGAGGGCGGCACGGACGGCGTAGAGGTGCGCGCCGCAATTCGCGATGAAGGTGGAGGCGAGTTCGGAATCGGTGGTGCGCTCCAGTGGCGCGTCCAAGGGTCGGTCCACCGCGCTCACCAGCAGATCGAGGCCGCCCAACTCCTTGGCCACCTGCCGCGTGGAGACCTTCACGTTCTGCCCCAGCATGACGTCAAAGGCGTAGACGGTGGCCGCGCCGCCGGCTGCCTGCACCTCCCGCTGGAGGCGTCTGGCGACCATCACGGCCTCGTCCGCGCGCATCGTCGCGAGGCCGAGGCTGACTCCAGCGGCGGCCAGCGCGCGTGCTATGGCGCTACCGGCGACCGTTTCGACACCGATCACCAACGCTCGCCGCCCCGCAAGCACACCACCAACATCGGTCCCGGAGTCGATCACCATGCCTTCGATGCTAGCCGAAGCCTGCGCCGCACACGACCGGACGCACATCGGTGCCGCCGCCCGCCCGATTCTTCGCTCCGCATCTACCGAGCGCGCCGCGTGCGCCGATGATCCCGAAAGCAAGCACGCGACCATCCTTGCGTTGGGACTGGACTGATGCCGTTCGAACTACCGCCGCTACCGGGTACACACACCCGAGCCCTTGGGATGGTGAGCCGGTCGGATCTCGCTTTCCACGACCTTGCTGAGGTGGTGGAGACGGATCCCGGCCTGACCGCCGCCCTCCTGCGCGCCGCGAACTCCGCGATGTCGTCACCGATGACCCGCATCGAGACTGCCGAGCGCGCGCTGGTACGCATCGGCATCGAGCGCGCGCGCCGCATCGTCGCGGGTGCGGTCGTCTCGGGGAACATGGCAAACCTGCGCCGGGCCGGACTGGACACGGACGAACTGTGGAGGCACATCGTCGCCACCGCGCTCCTGGCGGACGTCACCGCTGGGCTGCTGCATGACATCGGACGCATCGCGATGGCGTACCAGCGGCCCTCCGACTACGCCAGAGTCATCCAGGCGGTGCGCGAAGGCGCTGACGTGCTGGACGCCGAGCAGTCGGTCTTCGGTGCGGACCATCTGCAGGTGGGCGTGGACGTGGCGCTGGGCTGGAACATTCCGGAGGACATCACGGCGGCGATCGGTGACCACCATGGTGGGGGTTCCGGGTCGATGGCGTGGGTGACGTGGAACGCGCGACGCGTCGCGTGGGGCCTCGGCATCGGCGACGGCGTATCGATGCCGGAGGCAGTGACACACGACCCGGAGTCGAAGGACGCGGAGATCGTGGACGCGCTCGGCGGGCCGGAGCACTTCCTCCAGCAGGTGGATTGGTACTGCGGTGCCATGACCGGGGCCGCAGCGGCCGCCGCCTGAGTCTCCGGCCCGCAGCGAGCCTCGCTGCATCGGGCGCGCGCATCAGAGGCGCGCGCACTACGATGGTCGGTATGCACAACACGATTCACCTCGCAACCTGCCGCCGCGCCCAGCCACGGCGCGAGCCCCTCGCGCGATGACGACGCCCAGCCGCTCCCCGGAGCCGGACGCGACGCCACGCCAGGCGCTGCACCAGGCGGTGATGGCCGACCACCCGGACGAGGTTGCCGACCTGGTAGCCGCCGACCCGGCGCTCGCTGCCGGCGGTCACGAGTCCTCACCGCTGTTGGTCGCCATCTATCGCGGCCGACACGAGGTCATCGCGACGCTGCTGGCCGCAGACCCGGCACTCACGCTCTTCGAGGCGGCCGCCCTCGGCGTCACCGACCGCGTCCGCGAGTTGTGCACTGAGGATCCGGCGGGCGTGCGCGCATACACGGCGGACGGCTTCAGCGCGCTGCACCTCGCGTCCTTCTTCGGACGCACCGAGACGGTGCAGGCGCTGCTGGATGCCGGCGCGAACGTCTCCGGGATCACGCAAACGGACGACGAAACCACGCCGCTGCATGCCGCCGCCGGCGCGTTGCACCCGGAGACCTGTCAGTTGCTGATCGATCGGGGCGCACCGGTGAACGCGCAGCAGGCGCTGGGGTTCACACCGCTCCACCTGGCCGCGCGCTACGGCGACGAGGATCTGGCTCGACTGCTGGTGGCCGCCGGCGCCGACCCGACCATCGAGTCGGACCACGGCAAGACCGCGGGCGACCTCGCCTACGAGTTCGAGCACGACGCGCTGGCAGCGTTCCTCGGGCGCCAGCGGCGATAGGCGAGGGGGCCAGAACCCTCACCACAACCCTCGCCACACCTTGGAGCCCTCACCCCAACCCTCTCCCAGCGGACGTGGCGAGGGGGCCAGAAGTTCGGGATCTCGTTGATTACCCACGCTCCCGGGGCCGCACGGCCACGGCACGGCTGTTGCGGAGGGTTGCCGCGGGTTCGCGGCGCGCCCTATCCTCCTCAGCACCGGCGAGCGCACCAACAACTGACGACCGCCGGCTTGAAGGAGCAACGCATGCCCACGCCTACGGCCTACTTCCAGGGGAACTTCGTGCCACTGGAGGACGCGAAGATCCCGGTGACCACTCATGCCTTCCTCTACGGCACGGCCGTATTTGAGGGGGTGCGCGGCAACTGGAACGCAGACACGGGCGAGCTGTACATCTTCCGGCTGGAGGAGCACATCAAGCGCTTCCGCCAGAACGCGAAGATCTTGCGCATCGAGATCTCCGCGACCGACGAGGAGTTGACGCGCATCGTCATCGACCTCGCACGCCGCAGCGACTACCGCGAGGATGTGTACATCCGACCGATCGCGTACAAGTCACAGAGCGTGATCGGTCCGCGGCTGCACAACGTGACCGACGACTTCCTGTTCTTCGAGATTCCGCTGGGGAACTACCTCGACTCCGACGCAGGCATCACCTGCGCGGTTTCGTCGTGGCGTCGAGTGGACGACAACATGATCCCGGCGCGCGCGAAGGTGAACGGGTTGTACGTGAACAACTCGCTCGCCAAGACGGAGGCGCAGCTCAACGGCTTCGACGAGGCGATCCTGCTGAACCAGGACGGCCACGTCTCCGAGGGCTCCGGCGAGAACATCGTCATTATTCGGCGCGGGCAACTGATCACCCCGCCGCCGGCCGACAACGTGCTGGAGGGCATCACGCTCGAGACTGCGCTGACGGTTGCGAAGGATCTGGGCTACGAGTCCGTGTCGCGCTCGATCGACCGCACCGAGCTGTACATCGCGGACGAGATCTTCATGACGGGTACGGCGGCGCACGTCACGCCGGTGCTCTCCGTGGATCGGGTGCCCGTCGGCGACGGCAAGGCCGGCCCGATCACCACGCAGTTGCAGCGCGCGTACTTTGATGCGATCACCGGCAAGCTGCCGCAGTACCGCCAGTGGCTGTCCCCGGTGTTCGCCGGAGCGCCGGTACAGGCGTAGGCGACCGGGCAGTTCGACGCCGCCCGGCACGCCGAGCTCGCGAATCTTGCGAGCGCTCCGATCCGGGCGTCGGAGACCCCCACCCCAACCCTCCCCCGTACAGGGGTAGGGGGTCAGACAGGCTCCCGGCGCAGTGCCGTGGGCGCCTGGATCCGTTCCGCCCGCGGCCAGGAGCCGCGGGCGCCTTGATACAGTGGCTGCACGCAGCGGGCGCCCCCGGCCCCCATCGAGGTTGAGCCGTGTACTACCAGCCGCCACGGGCGCTCGGGCTGATCGTGGGCACTGCACTGGTGCTCTGGTCCGCGTCGATCGCGTTCCTCCTCGTCACGGCGGCGCTGTCGGCTCAAAGCGGCCTGGTCGCGTTCCTCGCGTACGCGGGGAGCGTGGTGGCGGCACTGCTGACGTCGCTGTTCCTCTTCTGGACCTACTCGCTAGCCACGCTCTCCTACGCGCTAGATCGCAACGGGCTGGTGATCACTTGGGGCGCTGCCCGCCAACTCATCCCGCTACAGGCGATCGAGCGGCTGGTGCCCGGCTCCGCCGCGGGCGTGCCGAAGGTGCAAGGCGTCTCCTGGTGGGGCCACCACGTGGGCCACGCCGAGGTGCCGCGCCTTGGGCCGGTGCTCTACTACTCCACGCACCAGACGGCCGAGCAGGTGCTGTACGTGATCACCAGCGATCGCAACTACGCGATCACCATGGAGGACGCCGCTGGCTTCGCGCGCGAGGTGCAGGAGCGGCAAGAGCTCGGCCCCACCGCCGAAGTGACGCATCGCGTGGAGCGCTCCGGCCATCTGCTGCACACCGTGCTGGCCGACCCACGAGCACGCTGGATGGCGCTGGCCGCGATCGTGGGGCTGGCGCTGGTCTGGCTACAGATCGCGCTGCGCTACGACTCGCTGCCCGCAACGCTGACGCTCGGCTTCCCGCCCAACACCAGCGATGCCGTGGTGAACGTGACCGGCCGCGAGGCGCTCCTGGAACCGCCGCGCATCGCCACCCTGCTGCTCGTCATCGACCTCGCGCTCGGCACGCTGCTGCACGCCTGGGATCGCATGGCGGGCTACCTCATCCTCGGCGCGGGTGTCGCGGTGCAGGTCGGCGTGTTCGCCGCGCTCGCGATTGCGCTGCGCGGGTAGGGGGTCGACGTGACGTTGCCAACGTATCAAGAACTAATGCGCCCCGTACTGGAGGTTCACCGAGACGGTGCGCCTCACGCCGCCTCGGAAGTCACGCGGATGGTCGCCGACCTGCTGAAACTCAGTGAGACCGATCGCGCCACACGACTCCCATCCGGACGGGAACTCCTGCACAACCGTTGCCATTGGGCTCGCTACTACCTCTTACGTGCCGGTGCGCTTGAGCAAACGTCTCGAGGCAGTGCGAGAATCACAGCCCGCGGCCGCGAGCTCCTTGCAGGCAACAGCCCGATCACTGCCGAGACGCTCCGCGCGTACCCGGAATTCGTCGAGTGGCTCTTAGCGAGCCGCCGGATGGGACCTGGGGTGGGAACCGATCCGTCAGCCGCGGCTGCTGCCGTCGAGCCACAATCCGAAACTGCAGAAGAACGAATGCAGAGTGCGCACCTCGACCTCCGAGAGGAGATCGAGTCGGCGTTGCTAGACCAGATTCGTGAAATGACACCTGCCTTCTTCGAGGATCTGGTCGTACGACTCCTGCTCCGCCTCGGGTACGGGAGCGATGTTGAAGCGGGAGAACGTATCGGACGCAGCGGAGATGGCGGCGTCGACGGAGTCATTTACGAGGACAAGTTAAGTCTCGACCTCGTGTATATCCAAGCGAAGCGCTGGCAGGCTAACGTCGGGCGCCCCGACATACAAGGATTCGTCGGGAGTCTCGAAGGCAAGCGGGTTCAAAAGGGCGTCTTCATCACGACATCGGACTTCACAGCGGACGCAAAGAATTATGCCGAGACGATTCAGAAGCGCGTTGCGCTCATCAACGGTCGAACGCTCGCTCGATTGATGTTCGACTCCGGGCTGGGAGTCACCACCGTCGCCACCTACGAGGTGAAGAAGATCGACACCGATTACTTCACACTCTCCGATTAGCCACATGACCACCTACTCCACCATCGTTGTGGGCGCGGGGCCCGCCGGTTCCACGGCGGCGCGGGAGATCGCGGCGCGGGGGCACGACGTGCTGCTGCTGGATCGCGCGAGGTTCCCTCGCGATAAGCCGTGCGGCGGCGGCGTGACCGTGCGCTGCGCCGCATTGCTGCCGTTCGATATCTCGCCGGTGGTGGAGCAGGTGGTGAGCGGCGCGATCCTCAGCGGGCCGCAAGGCGGCTCGACGATCCGCGATGCGGGCGGGCCACTGACCTTCATGACGCAGCGCCGCCGCCTCGACGCGTTCCTCGTGGAGCGGGCGCAGGAGGCGGGCGTCGAGTTTCGCGACGGCCAAGCCGTGCGCACGATCGTCGAGCGGCCCGACGGCACCTTCGAGGTGCGCCTCGGCAACGGCGACGCGCACCACTCGCGCGTGCTGATCGGCGCGGACGGCGCCAACGGGGTGGTCGGCACCGCGCTCGGCTTCGAGCATGCGGCGGAGCAGGCCGTGGCGCTGGAGGGCAACCTGTCGTTCCCGGACGGGCCGCCCGACTGGCTGCGCGGGCGGGTGGCGATCAATCTCGGCTGGCTGCCGGGTGGGTACGGCTGGCTCTTTCCGAAGGGCGACCACATCAACGTGGGCGTGGGCGGCTGGAAAGCGGTCGCCGGCTCGCAGTTGCGCGCGAGCCTCGACGCCTACACGCGCACCTTCGGCTGGGACCCCGCGACGCTGACCGGGGTGCGTGGCCACCACCTGCCGATGCTGCGGCCGGGCGCGCGCCTGACCGCGCGAGGCGTGGCGCTGGTCGGCGACGCCGCGGGACTGGTCGACCCGCTCTCGGGCGAGGGCATCTACGGCGCGATTGCCTCCGGAGTCGCCATCGCGCCCGCGGCAGCGGACTACCTCGCTGGCACGACGCACGACCTGCGTGGCTACCAGTTCGCGCTGGACCGCGAGCTGGTGCCGGACCTTGTCGCATCGCACGCGCTGATGGAGGTGTTCCACGCCTGGCCGAGGCCGTTCACGTTCCTCGCGATGCGTTCGCGACGCGTCTGGAATGGCATGACCGGCATCGTGCGCGGCGAACGCACGTACGAGGGGATCGTGCGCCGCACTGGGCCGCTCGCACGGACGCTCCCACCGCTGGCGTGGCTGGCGCGGCGGGTCTCCGCTCGACGCTACGGAGCACGGTAGGCGCCCTCCCGCCCCGGCAGGAACCCTCGCCCCGCCCCGCGGGGAGAGGGGAGCAAGAGACGCGCAACCATCCTTCCGCTTCTTCGTCCGTCTCCCCTCGCCCGGCGTTGAGGCCCCCCACGGCAGCGCGTGGCAAACTCGACGCATGCGAGCACGCCTCCTCCTCCTGGCATTGGTCACCACGGCGAGCCTGCTCGCGGCGATGACGGCTGCTTGCTTCGGGGGCGCGGTGCCAGCGCCAACACCTCGACGCACGGCGACAGCGGTCGCCACGGCGTCGACGGCGCGCCCCGTCGCGGCGCGATTGCCCGATGCCCGCGTGGAGGCGTTGCTGCGGCGGGCGGTCTGCTGGCTCGACGACCCGACGAGCGCCGGAACCTGCGTCCCGCCCTCGCCGGACGCGCTGGCGGCGATCGATGAGATGGGGCGTTCGGGCGACCCTCGACTCGTCGCTCCGCTGATCGACATGCTCAACCTTGACCTGTCGTGGCGCGGCCCGCTGGATGCCGCCCTGGTCCGACTGACAGGCGAGCAGTCAACCGACGCGCGAGGCTGGCGTGAGTGGCTGCTGGGGCAAGGACAGGCCAACGCCGAGGGGCCTCCGGGCTACGCGCGATGGAAGGCTCGTCTGCTGGCGCTCACCGCCACGCCCGAGACGAAGCCAACCTACGAGGCACTGTTCGGGGCGACGCTCGACACCTCGACACTCGCGGCGCTGCACTGGACAGGGGTGCAGCCGGACGCCAACCGCCCGCTGCACGATCCGGCAAACGTCAACGCGCGAGCCCAGCGCTACCTCCCGCCCACCGATCTGGTGTACGGCGTAGTGATCGGCTCCGAGGCGCGCGCCTACCCGCAGCGCATCATCGCGTGGCATGGCGTGGTGAACGACACGCTGAACGGCCACGCGATCGTCGTGGTGCACTGCCTCCCCTGCGGCGGAGCGGTGGCGTTCGAGCGTGGCCAGAGTGGGGGAAGCACCGCCGCGGGGAAGCCGCGCGATTTCGGCACCACAGGCCTGGCGCTCCACTCGCGCTCGCTCATCTTCGACACGGTGGAATCGAGGCTGTGGGACGGCTTCAGCGGCGTGGCGCTCGGCGGACCCGGTTCGCCCGGTTCGCCTCGCGCGGCGCTCACTCCGCTGCCGGTGTTCACCACCACGTGGAGCGACTGGCAGGCCCGCCACACCACCACGACGGTGCTGGACATCGCGACGGGGGTCGTACGCGACTACAGCGCCGGCGCGGCCACCCGCGACGAGGTCGACTCGACCCGCGCGCTGCACCCGGTGCAGGCAGATACCCGACTGGCTGAGAAGGAACCAGTGATCGGCGTTGTGCCGGCAAGTGGGCCGCCGCTGGCGTTCCGACTCGCGGAGGTGCAGACGCGCCAACTCGTCACGGCGGGCGCGCCAGGCGCCGGGGTAGTCGCGCTCTCCGAGGGACCGGGACTGGCTGCTGGGGTCTACGCAGCCGGCGGAGTGCACTTCGTCCGTGCCGAGGGCAACGGCAGTGGCTTCGCCGCCATCGACGATGCCGGCGGGCGTTGGGCCATGCGCGAGCAGGCGCTGGTGCAGGTGGGAACCGGCAAGGAGCTGCCGGCGCTGCCGTGGCAGCAGGGCTACTGGTTCGCATGGGCGGGGGCGCATCCGGAGACAGAGGTGGTGAGGTCTGGCACACAGCCGTAGTTGACGCCTCCCCTCCCCGCCCTCAATACTGTTCGGACGATGGCCTTGAACTACACCCCCGGCCTGATCCCAGCTGCGGCGCCTCTGGCGCGCGGCATCAACCTGCTCGTACTCGTACTTACGTAGGCGGCGTCTGCGCGTATGCGCGGTCGTCGCCTCAAAACCCCGACCCGCCAACGCGGGTCGTTCGCTTGTCATGACCAAGTGACACCACCAACCCAGGGACCACCCAGCAAGTAGCAGTGACGCGAGGAGCCCAGCGATGAAGATGAGCGGTGCGGACATCGTCCTGGAAAGCCTGAAGAAGATCGGCATCGATGTCGTCTTCGGCTACCCCGGCGGGGTGGTATTGCCGCTGTATGACCGCTTCCCCTCGCATCCGGAGGTGCGCCACATCCTAGTGCGGCACGAGCAGGCCGGCGGACACGCCGCGGACGCCTACGCCCGCGCGACGGGACGCCTCGGCTGCGCGCTGGCCACCTCAGGCCCGGGCGCGACGAACCTGGTCACCGCGATCACCAACGCGATGATGGACTCGGTGCCCACGCTGTTCATCACGGGCAACGTGGGGCGCAACCTGCTGGGCAAGGACGGCTTCCAGGAGGCCGACATCACCGGCATCACCACCCCGATCGTGAAGCACAACTACCTGGTGATGCGGGCGCAGGATCTTGCGTACACGTTCGCCGAGGCCGCGTACATCGCACAGACCGGGCGACCGGGGCCGGTGCACATCGACATCCCGAAGGACGTCTTCACCGACGAGGCGGAGTTCGAGTGGCCCGAGCAGATCTCGATCCGTGGTTATGTCGCAAGCCCGCGCATCGACCCGGCGCACATCGCGCGCGCGGCCGCGCTGATCGATGCGGCGGAGCGACCGATCATCATCGCGGGGCACGGCGTGATCCTCGCCAACGCGAGCGATGAGTTGCGCCAGTTCGCGGAGAAGACCGGCACCCCGGTGCTGAACACGCTGCTCGGCCTGGGCAGCATCCGCGGCGACCACGCGCTGTCCTACGGCATGCTGGGCATGCACGGCTCCTACGAGGCGAATCACGCAGCCTCGACGGCGGATGTGATCATCGGCATCGGGAACCGCATGGACGACCGCGCACTGGGGCGCTTCGCCGACTTCAACCCAACCGCCAGCATCGTCCACATCGACATCGATGCAGCCGAGCACGGCAAGAACATCAACACCGTCGCGCCGATCCTCGGCGACGCGAAGCGCGCGCTGGAGGCGCTGATCCCAGCGGTGCGCCAGAACACGCACGTGGAGTGGGTGCGCTGGATCGATGACCTGCGCAGCGAGCACGCGCACTCGATGGCGGTGCCGTCGGGCCCGGAGCTCAGCGTGCAGTACGTCTGCGACCGCATCTCCGCGCTGAACAGCGACGACGTGGTGATCGTCACCGGAGTCGGCCAACACCAGATGTGGGCCGCCCAGCACATGAAGTTCACCCACCCGCACCAGCTCATCACCTCCGGCGGCCTGGGCACCATGGGCTTCGAGGTGCCAGCGGCGATGGGCGCACAGGTCGGCCGGCCTGACGCCACCGTGTGGTCAATCTGCGGCGATGGCGGGTTCCAGATGACCATGCAGGAGCTGGCCACGCTGGTGGACGAGCATCTGCCGGTGAAGCTGGCGATCATGAACAACGGCTACCTGGGCATGGTTCGCCAGTGGCAGGAGCTGTTCTACAAGGACAACTACGTGTCCGTGGCCATGTCCCAGCCGGACTTCATGAAGCTGGCGGACGCGTACGGAATCCTCGGCATCCGAGTGACCGACAAGGATCAGGTGGAGGCGGCGATCCGCGAGGCGAACGCCCACCCCGGCCCGGTGCTGCTCGACTTCCAGGTGGAAGCAGAGGGCAACGTCTGGCCGATGGTGCCCGCAGGCGCCTCACTGCTGGAAACCGTCGAGGCACCACGAGACCAGCAGGAGGTCGCACGATGAAGCACACGGTGGTCGCGCTGGTTGAAGACCGCCCCGGGGTGCTGAACCGGGTGGCCTCACTGTTCCGGCGGCGCGGGTTCAATATCGACTCGCTCGCGGTCGGCACCACGGAGGAGGCGGGCATCTCCCGCATGACCATCGTGGTGGACGGCGCGGAAGGCATCGTGGATCAGGTGGAGCGTCAGCTCTACAAGTTGATCGACGTGATCCGGGTCGCCGATGTGACGAAGGCGGAGGCCGTCTCTCGCGAACTGGCGCTGGTGAAAGTCCAGTGCGCCACCGCGCGACGGCACGAGTTGATGGACGTGGTGGGCATCTTCCGGGCGCATGTGGTGGACGTGTCCCCGGAACACGTGATAGTTGAGATCGCGGCGGAGCAGGCGACGATGACCGCGTTCATCGAGAACCTGCGGCCGTTCGGTATCCTCGAACTGGTGCGAACGGGGCGGGTCGCCATGCTGCGCGGCCCGGAAACCACCGCCGTGCACGAGGAGGAGCCGGAGGCGGTGCAGCGCTTCCACACGGAGTCCGGCCGGCTGCCCGAGGGTGAGCTGCCGTACGTCAGCGACTAGTACGAACCAGTAGCGGGCAGCAGCAACAACAAACGACCGAGACGCACGAGCGCGCACACAGCCGAGGGGGCACACAGCGGTGGCGAAGATCTTCTACGACAAGGACGCAGACCTCGACATCCTGAAAGGGAAGAAGGTCGGGATCATCGGGTTCGGCTCACAGGGGCACGCGCACGCGATGAACCTGCACGACTCCGGTATCGACGTGATGGTCGGCCTGTACCCCGGCTCCAAGTCGTGGTCGGCTGTCGTCGACGCCGGTATCGCGGTCGGCACCGTGGATGACGTGGCCAAGAGCGCCGACGTGATCATGATGCTGGTGCCCGACCAGGTGACCCGCAAGGTGTACGAGGATCACGTGGAGCCGTACCTGGAGGCCGGCAAGACGCTGATGTTCGCCCACGGCTTCAACATCCACTTCGACCAGATTGTCGCGCCGGCGGACGTCGACGTATCGATGATCGCCCCCAAGGGCCCCGGCCACCTCGTGCGCCGCGTGTTCACGGAGGGCGGCGGGGTGCCAGCGCTGGTCGCTGTCCACCAGGACGCCAGCGAGACGGCGCTGCAGACTGCGCTGGCGTACGGCCGCGCGATTGGCGCCGGCCGCTCCGGCATCCTGGAGACGACGTTCCGCGAGGAGACCGAGACCGACCTCTTTGGTGAGCAGGTCATCCTCTGCGGTGGCATCACCTCGCTGATCAAGGCGGCGTACGAGACGCTGATCGAGGCTGGCTACCAGCCGGAGTCGGCGTACTTCGAGACGTTCCACGAGCTGAAGCTCATCGTGGACCTGCTGTACGAGGGCGGCATGGAGTACATGCGCTACTCGATCAGCGACACGGCCGAGTACGGCGACTACACGCGCGGCCCGCGCATCATCACCTCCGAGACGAAGGAGACGATGCGCACCATCCTGAAGGAGATCCAGCAGGGTTCCTTCGCGCGCGAGTGGATCTTGGAGAACCAGGCGGGACGCCCGCAGTTCCTGGCGTTGCGACGTGAGAACGCCGCGCACCCTGTGGAGCAGGTTGGCAAGGAAGTCCGCGCCATGATGTCCTGGCTGAACACGAACAAGAAGTAGGCACGAGGTACCGACGTGACCATCGAGGTGTCCACCAGCGCGCGTCCTGAGCGCACCGTACGTGAGTACGGCAATGGTTGGCACACGCTTGCGGGCGCCCCATCCGGGCGCCCGCTGCGCGTCACGCCGCACCTCGGGGCCCTCGCCCTGCTGACCCTCGCCCTCGCACCGCCCTCCTCCGCCACTCGGCGGATGGGAGGGCGCACCGCCGGCACAGTCATCAGGGTTCGGTAGCACGAGGGAGTCGGCATCATGAGCGACAAGGTCTATATCTTCGATACCACGCTGCGCGACGGCGAGCAGTCTGCGGGTATCGGCTTCACGATTGAGGACAAGCTGGAGATCGCGCGCGCGCTGGCGCGCATGAACGTGGACATCATCGAGGCGGGCTTCCCCATCTCCTCGCTCGGTGACCTGGAGGCGGTCTCGCTGATCGCTCGCGAGGTGAAGGGCCCGGTGATCGCCGGGCTGGCGCGCGCCAACCTCGCAGACATCGACGCCTGCTGGGAGGGCGTCCGCCGCGCTGAGACGCCGCGCATCCACGTCTTCATCTCCACCAGCGATATGCACATGGCACACCAACTGCGCAAGAACCGCGAGGATGTGCTGGAGATGGTGCGTGTCGCCGTCGCCCGTGCGGCGAGCTACACATCCGACGTGGAGTTCTCGCCGATGGACGCCTCCCGGTCCGATCCGGAGTTCGTCTTCCAGATCCTGCAGGCGGCGATCGAGGAGGGTGCGACCACGGTCAACATCCCGGACACCGTTGGCTATGCGATCCCGGCAGAGTTCGGTGCCCTGGTCAAGACCATCACCGAGCGCGTCCCGAACATCGACCGCGCGCGCATCTCCGTGCACTGTCACAACGACCTCGGCATGGCGGTCGCGAACTCGCTGGCCGGCGTGCAGAACGGCGCGCGACAGGTCGAAGGCGCGATCAACGGCATCGGCGAGCGCGCCGGCAACACCTCGATCGAAGAGGTGATCATGGCGATCCGTACGCGCACCGATTTCCTTGGCCTGCACACGGACGTCAACACTCGAGAGATCTACCCCATCAGCCGACTGGTGGAACGCGTCTCCGGCATGGCGGTGCAGTCCAACAAGGCGATCGTCGGCAAGAACGCGTTCCGCCACTCCTCCGGCATCCACCAGGACGGCGTCCTGAAGATGCGCGAGACGTACGAGATCATGGACCCCGCCGAGATCGGCGTGCCTGCGGGCGGCTCGATCGTCCTCACCAAGGTCTCCGGACGGCACGGACTACGTGCTCGCCTCGACGACCTGGGTGCCTCGCTCTCCGAGGAGGAGTTCAGCCGGGTCTACGACGCGTTCAAGGAGCTCGCCGACCGCCGCGACGAGGTGGACGACCGCGATCTGGAGGCCATCCTCTCGGAGCAGACCTCGATGCACGTCGCGGAGCAGTGGACGCTGGACCTCGTGCAGGTCACGGCTGGCGACCACACGGCGCCGACGGCGACCGTGCGCCTGGTCGGACCGGACGGCACCATGCACGAGGATGCGGCGATTGGCTCCGGCCCCGTGGACGCCATCTACAAGGCGATCAATCGGGTGATGCACGTCACGAACGAACTCACCGAGTTCAGCGTAAAGTCCGTGACCGAGGGCATCGACGCGCAGGGCGAGGTCACGATCCGCATTGAGGCCGACGGTGGCTCGTTCACCGGTCGTGCCGCCGACACGGACATCCTGGTCGCATCCGCTCGTGCGTATGTGCACGCGCTCAACCGCTACATCAACGCGCACACTCAGCTTCAGGCGGCGCCGCGCGTATAGGCGGTGCAAGATCGGCATTCAGGCGAACATCGAGGGGGGAACATGAGTCCACAAACGCTGTCAGAGAAGATCTGGGAGCAGCACCTGGTGCGCACCGCTCCGGATCAGCCGGACCTGCTGTACATCGACATGCATCTCGTGCACGAGGTGACGTCGGCGCAGGCCTTCGAGTCGTTGCGCCTCGCGGGCCGCAAGGTGCGTCGACCCGACCTGACGATGTCGACCGTCGACCACAACATCCCGACGCTGAACCGCGACCAGCCGAACCCGGATCCGCTCTCCTCGCAGCAGATCGACACGCTGCGCGACAACTGCAAGGAGTTCGGCATCCCGCTGTTCGATATGTTCGACCCCCGTCAGGGGATCGTGCACGTGATCGGCCCTGAGCAGGGGATCACCCAGCCAGGCATGACCATCGTCTGCGGTGACTCGCACACCTCCACGCACGGTGCGTTCGGCGCGCTGGCGTTCGGGATCGGCACCTCGGAGGTGGAGCACGTGCTCGCCACGCAGTCGATCCTCCAGTCGCGCCCCAAGACGATGTCGGTGGAAGTCACCGGCACGCTGGGCGTCGGCGTGACAGCGAAGGACGTGATCCTGGCGATCATCGCCAAGATCGGCGTCGACGGTGCCATCGGTCACGTCATCGAGTACCGCGGCGATGTGATTCGCGCGCTCTCGATGGAAGGCCGGATGACGGTCTGCAACATGTCGATCGAGGCAGGCGCGCGCGCCGGCATGGTGGCACCCGACGAGACAACCTTCGAGTACATGAAGGGCCGCCCGCAGGCACCGAAGGGCGCCGACTGGGATACCGCCGTGGAGGCGTGGCGCAAGCTGCCGACCGACCCCGGCGCGAAGTTCGACACCGAGATCGTGCTGGACGGTTCCGCGATTGAGCCGCACGTCACCTGGGGCACTACCCCGGCGCAAAGCGTGCCGATCAGCAGCATGGTTCCGAACCCGGAGAACGCCGTGTCGGATTCCGCCAAGGAAACGGCCGAGCGCGCGCTGGTCTACATGGACCTGAAGGCCGGCACGCCAATCCAGCAGATCAACATCGACCGGGTGTTCCTCGGCTCCTGCACCAACGCCCGCATCGAGGACCTGCGTGCAGCCTCGAAGATTGTGCTGGGCAAGAAGGTCGCCTCCACGGTGAGCGCGATGGTGGTGCCGGGCTCCGGGCTGGTGAAGCGCCAGGCGGAGGAAGAAGGCCTCGACAAGATATTCGTCGACGCCGGGTTCGAGTGGCGCGACGCGGGTTGCTCCATGTGCCTGGGCATGAACCCGGACATCCTGCTGCCGGGCGAGCGCTGCGCCTCCACCTCCAACCGCAACTTCGAGGGTCGACAGGGCGCGGGCGGCCGTACCCACCTCGTCAGCCCGGAGATGGCGGCAGCCGCCGCGATCGCCGGTCACTTCGTCGATGTCCGCGAGCTCGTTGGAAAGGGCAACTAACCATGCAGGCAGTCACCGAGGTCATCGGCAACGCGATCCCGCTGAACCGCGCGGACGTGGACACCGACCAGATCATGCCGAAGCAATTCCTGAAGCGCATCGAGCGCTCCGGATTCGGGCCGTACACCTTCTTCGACTGGAAAAAGGATCCGGATTTCGTCACCAACAACCCTGCCTACGCAGGCGCTCCTATCCTCATTGCGCAGCAGAACTTCGGCTGCGGCTCCTCCCGCGAGCACGCTCCGTGGGGGCTGGAGGACATGGGCATCCGCGCGATCATCGCGCCGTCGTACGCGGACATCTTCCGCAACAACTGCGCGAAGATCGGGCTGCTGACGATCCAGCTGCCGCAGGAGGACGTGAACTTCCTCATGGGGCGCGCAGAGGAACTGCCCGGCGGCAAGCTCTCGGTCGACCTCGCCTCGCAGACCGTCTCGGTGCTGGGCACCGAGTGGCAGCGTCACTTCGAGATTGACGCGTTCACCAAGAACTGCCTGCTCAACGGCCTCGATGACATCGGGCTGACGATGCAGTACGACGACGAGATCGAGACCTACGAGGGCAAGCGCTCCCAGCTGCTGCCGAGCACCGCGGCGTTCTAGTCGGCATGGCGCTCCGATGGTGCCAGATGCCACACGTCAGGTAACGAAGGGGGCTCCCGCTGGTGGAGCCCTCTTTGTTGCCTCGACCGACCCGCGCCGTGCGTGTCCTGCCTCGTCACGGGTGGTGCGCCGCCCGCGCGACCCGTAGACTGCCGCGAGGCGCCCGTGCGGGTGCCTCGCGGCAGGCATCGAGGAGGGCGCATCGTTGACGGCAGAGAAGATTGAGCTGTTCCTGCACATCAGCGGCGCGTTCATGATCGTCGGCGGGACGATTGCGCTCTCGCTGCTCTACGCGGCGATGCGGCGGACGAAGGACGCGGTGCAACTGGAGTTGCTGCTCCGCCTGGCCGGTCGCACCTCCATGATCACGCTCCCCGGCGCGCTGGTCGCGATTATCACCGGCTCCATGCTGGCGATGACACTGGGGCTCAACTTCGGCGCGCAGTGGCTGTCCACCTCGTACACACTCTGGTTCATCTCGGTGGCGCTCTCCGCCGCCGTGATGGGGCCGGCGCTCAGCGCGGCGCGCGCACTGGCCGTGAGCGAGCTGGCCGCGGGCAAGCGCGAGAGCGAGGCGGTGGCGGATGCCATTGCCGCCACCAAGATCCGCTTGGTGGTCCGCTATCTGGAAATCTCACTCCTGCTGTTCCTCTACCTGATGGTGTTCAAGCCGGGCGCGTAAGCGCGAACTCGAAAGGCGACGTTCTCATGGGCAACTACCGCATTCTCTCGCTGCCGGGCGATGGCATTGGACCCGAGGTCACCGCAGAGGGCGTGCGCGCCCTCGAGGCCATCGGCCGCAAGTTCGGCCACACCTTCGAGTTCACCGAGGATCTGGTCGGTGGCATCGCCATCGACACGTACGGCATCGCGCTCCGCCAGGAGACCATCGACGCCGCACTGGCGTCGGACGCGGTGCTGTGGGGCGCGGTCGGCGGGCCGAAGTGGGACAACCCCCGCGCGGCCGTGCGGCCGGAGCAGGCGATCCTCGGCATCCGCCAGGCCCTCGGGCTTTGGGCGAACCTGCGCCCCGCGAAGGTGGACGCCGCGCTCGTCGAGAACTCGACCATCAAGGCCGAGGTGCTGGACGGCGTCGACGTGCTGATCATCCGCGAGCTCACCGGTGGCATCTACTTCGGCAAGCCGCAGGAGCGCCGCACGGTTGAAGGCCGCCGCGCTGCCGTGGACACCATGTTCTACACGGAGGACGAGGTGGCGCGCATGGCGCACCTCGGGTTCCAACTGGCGCGCGCGCGCCGCAACAAGCTCACCAGCGTGGACAAGGCGAACGTGCTGGAGACCTCGCGTCTCTGGCGCGAGGTGGTGGCCGAGGTGCGCCCGGAGTACCCGGACGTGGAGTTCGAGAACGTGCTGGTCGACGCGATGTCCATGCACCTGATCCGCCGCCCGTCCAACTTCGACGTGATCATCACCGAGAACCTGTTCGGCGACATTCTCACCGACGAGGCGTCCATGCTATCGGGCTCGTTGGGCATGGCGCCCTCGGCCTCGCTGGGTGCGATGCGACCAGACGGCACGGGCCTCGGCATGTACGAGCCGATCCACGGCTCCGCGCCGGACATCGCTGGCAAGGGCCTCGCGAACCCGATCGGCATGCTGCGCTGCGCGGCGCTGCTGCTGCGCCACTCGCTGGGCCTCGAGGCTGAGGCCGTCGCGCTCGAAACCGCAGTCACCGAGGCCATCAACGCCGGCGCCCGCACCGCGGACATTGTCCGCCCCGGCGAGCAGGCGCTCTCCACCCGCGAGATGGCGGAGGCAGTGCTGTCCCGGCTGGGCTAGGGGCACCTCGAACATCAGGATCTCGGCGTGGCGTGCGGGTTCCCGCCCCGCCTCGGCCGTCACCGCTCCAGAACGGTGTACTGTTCGATGAATCGACCAAATTGGTCGATTCATCGAACAGTCGCCCAATTGCGAGCCCACCTCGCCGCCGACTACAATCGATGGGTGACTACGATGACATCCGATCACACACAGAAGGCGGTACACGTCGCCCGGCCACTCGCGCCGGCGACGTCGATTATCACGCGCTGCTGACCCCACCTCCTCCGGTCCGAGTCCTCGGCCCCGGCGGGGGTTTTAGCAATGCGCGGCCTTCGCCGCCAGACCGGAACGAGGAACGTAATGACCACTCCCACTACTGCATCTCCGGACGCCTCCGCCACTCCCGCCGGCCGCCCCATCCGCCTCTACGACACCACGCTGCGTGACGGCCTCGGCATGGAGGGGCTCAGCCTCTCCGTGGACGACCGCATCCTGCTGGTCCAGAAGCTCGACGAGATCGGCGTGCACTACATCGAGGGTGGGTACCCCGGCTCCAACGCGAGCGACGCGGAGTTCTTCCAGCGCGCGAAGTCGCTGAAGCTCGCGCACGCTCGGCTCTCCGCATTCGGCTCCACCCGCCGCGTCGGCGGCGACGCTGCGACTGACGAGGCGATCCTCGCGGTGTACAACGCAGAGACGCCGGTGGTGACGCTGGTCGGCAAGTCGTCGGCGGTGCAGGTTCGAGACGTGCTTGGCACCACCGAGGAGGAGAACCTCGCGATGATCGCGGACTCCGTCCGCTTCCTCGCGGAGCACGGCCGCGAGGTGGTGTTCGACGCCGAGCACTTCTTCGATGGCTACGCGGAGAACCCGGCCTATGCGCTGGCCACGTTGCGCGCCGCAGCCGGCGCGGGTGCGGGCACCGTGACACTGTGCGACACCAACGGCGGCTCCATGCCGGACGCAATCATCGCGGGCGTGCGAGCGGCGGTCGAAGCGGTGCCCTGCGCGGTCGGCATCCACACGCACAACGATGCCGAACTCGCGGTCGCGAATACGCTGTTGGCAGTGCAGGCCGGAGCGTCACAGGTGCAGGCCTGCGTGAATGGCTGGGGCGAGCGCTGCGGTAACGCCAACATCGTCTCGGTGATCGCGAACTTGAAGCTGAAGCTGGGCATCGACGTGGTGACGGACGCGCAGCTTGCGCGGCTGACCGAGGTCTCCCACTTCGCCGGCGAGCTCGCCAACCTCGCGCCCAACTCGCAGCAGCCGTACGTCGGGCAGAGCGCGTTTGCGCACAAGGCCGGACTGCACGTGGCCGCGATCACGAAGTCCGCAGGCTCGTACACGCACGTCGACCCGCTGGCGGTCGGCAACATCGAGCGTGTGCTGGTCTCGGAGTTGGCAGGCCGACGCAACGTGATGATGAAGCTGCGCGAGCAGGGCTTCGACATCGAACTGACCGACGCGCAGGCGCGCACCGTCCTCGAACGTGTGAAGGAGCAGGAGTCACGCGGCTTCCAGTACGAGTCCGCCGAGGCATCCTTCGAACTGCTGGTGCGCCGATCGTTGGGCGGCTATGTGCCGCCGTTTGGCCTCGAGGATTTCCTGGTGGTAGAGCGCCGGCGGCATCCCTCCGACGCGCCGTCCGCCTCCGACAGCGAGATGCTGGCCGAGGCGATGGTGAAAGTGCGTGTCGGCGAGCGGCTGACGCAGACGGCGGCCGACGGCAATGGCCCGGTGTCGGCGCTGGATGCGGCAGTACGTCGTGCATTGCTGGAGTCCTACCCCGGCCTGGAGCACGTCGCGCTACGCGACTACAAGGTGCGCATCATCAATCCGGGCGGTGGCGCGAACGCCGCGGTGCGTGTGTTGGTGGAGTCCACCGACGGTGTGCACATCTGGCGCACCGTAGGCGCGTCGACCGATGTCGTCGAGGCGTCGTGGCTCGCGCTGCAGGACTCGTACGAGTTCTGGGTCGCGCACTATCGCGAGGGCTAGCGGTCAGCGGCGAATCGACGCGCACTCTGCAGACGGCAACGCATGCCGCATGCAGGGGCGCGTCGGGCCACAACTGCTATGAGCGCGTCGGAGCCGGAGCGGCCGGAGCGGGATCTCCCGGCCGGAACTCGCGCGGCGGCTGCGGCACGGTGGCTGCCTGGACCGTCAACGTCTGATCGGTGCCGTCGCGCTTCACCACCAGTTCGTACCGCTCGCCGGGCTTGGGGACCGCGAGCGCCCCGCGCAGCGCCTCGATGTCGCGTACGTCCTTACCCGCCGCCCTGACGATCAGGTCGCCATCGCGCACACCTGCCGCCGCGGCCGGAGAGTTCGGCGCGACCGCCCGCACTGCTGCGCCGCCCTCGGCTGGCTCCACGTTCACTCCGAGGTACGGAGCACCGGGGGGCAACCCTGGAGCACCCTGTGGTGGGCCCTGTGGTGGGGCCCTGTGGTGGGCCCTGGGTGGGGCCCTGTGGTGGGCCCTGGGTGGGCCCTGTGGTGGGCCACCGGGCATTCCCGGCTGCCCGAAGTAGTCGGAACCCTCGCCACCCCGCGCGCCTGGTCCTTGACGCCCGTCGCGGCCGTCGCGATTGCTCCCACGGCGGTCATCTGGCCGCTGCCATCGATCACCGTGGCGCTGGTCATCCCGGCCGCGATGATCGCCACGCCAGTCTCGTACCTCGTGGGCAATCGTCAGCAGCGCCGCTATCGACACGAGGATCGCGGCCAAGCCGACCAAATAAGGAACGAATCTAGGCCTGAGCATCACCCTGTGCTCCTTGTGCTACATCGTCTGGCGCGGACGGCCGTGTCCGCCAATTGCCGCCGCGGCCGCTCGCGGGAGTCGGAGGCGCGGGCACGATCGGCAGGCGGACGGTGAAGACGGTCCCCCCCCCTTGCTCGGATTGCACGGCGACGGTTCCACCGTGCGCCTGCACAAGCTCACGCACGATGGCGAGACCCAGGCCGGAATGCCCATCACGCGTACGTGAGCGATCGACTTGATAAAAACGGTCGAACACATGCGGCAGGTCTTCCGCGGGGATCGGCGTCCCGCCGTTGTGCACCTCGATCAAGACTGCGCCGGGGATGCGCACGGTGCGCAAGAGCACCTCGCTGCCAGCGGGCGCGTAGCGGATCGCGTTGTCCATGAGGTTGGCGAGCACCTGCTCCAGGCGACGCTCATCGGCGCGCACCGGGGCCCCGTCCAGCGCCATGCGAATCTCCACCTCGGCAGTCTCCGCCTGATAGTGGAAGCGGCGCGCGGCGGCGGCCACCAGGTCATCGACGTTCATCGTCTCCAGCGCGATCGGGAGTTGACCGGCCTCGATCTGGGAGAGGTACAGCAGATCCTCGATCAGCCCGCGCATGCGCTCGGCCTCTTCATGTACGACCTCGACCGCGCGCACACGTTCGTCCTCGTCGTGCAGCACGCCATCGAGCATCGCCTGCGAGAACCCCTGGATCGAAGTCAGCGGCGTCTTCAGGTCATGCGAGACATCGGCGATGAGTTGACGCGTGGCGCGTGTATTGCGGTCCACCTGTTGCGCCATCTGGTTGAACGCACGGCCCAGCATCCCGACCTCATCGTCGCCCAGAACATCGATGCGCTGGCTGTAGTCGCCGAGCGCCATCGCCTCTGACGCGTTCGTCATCTGCAGGATCGGCTGCGTGATGCGACGCGCGAGCATAGCCGCCACGATGGTCGCAACCAGCGCCGCCGCACCGCCAGCAACCAGCAGTCGAGGCAACAGCCGCGCCCATGCTGCTGTGACATCGGCAGCCGGAACGGCCACGATCAGCGTCTGCTCGCCGGCCGAGATGGCGCGAGCGGGTGCCCCGGGCGGCGGTCGTCGAACGGTGGAGCGGAAGAAATACAGGTCCTCGCCACCCATACGCGCGCGGGTGGAGTGGTACGCGGGACCGGAATCGACCGGCAGTTCCTCTACCTCTTTCACGATCTCGCCCACCATGGGGTGTCGGATATCGGTATCGAGCGAGACGCGATGGTCGCTATCGACCAGCAGGATGCGCACGTCGAAGTAGCGCGCGAACGTGGCCAGGTCATCGGCAATGCGCTCGGGCGTCCAGCCCAGCACCTGCCCCTGGCGCAAGCGGTTGGAGATGGGCTCCAGCAGCCGACCGATGCGCTCCTGCGCGGAAGCGGCCTGCTGGTCGCGCAAGAGCCAGATGGAGACGAAGCCGCCACCGACGAGGCAGAGCGCGATCACCAACGCGAAGCTGGCGAGCAACCTCGCGCGCAGACTACGCATCGGCAGTGGCCGGGACGAGCTTGTACCCCACGCCCCAGACCGTTTCGATGCGGGCATCCGCCCGACGGAGCTTGTCGCGCAGCCAGGCAACGTGCACATCAATGGTCCGCGTGTCGCCCCCGTACTCCTGACCCCACACCAGCCGGAGCAACCGCTCGCGGTCCAGCACGACGTTCGGGCGGCGCAGGAACGCTTCCAGCAGGTCGAACTCGCGCTGGCGGAGGCGCACCGGCTCCCCGTCGACGACGAGGTCACGGCCCGCGGGATTCAGCGTGACGTTGCCCACGGTCACGGGCGTGACATCCGGTTCGCCATCGACGCTGCGATCCCAGCTACGGCGTCGCAGCGCAGCTTTCACGCGCGCGATCACTTCACGAGGGTTGAACGGCTTGGTGATGTAGTCGTCGGCGCCGATCTCGAGGCCGATGATCTTGTCGATGTCCTCCGATCGCGCCGTGAGCATGATGACCGGGACATCGGAGCGCTTGCGGATTTCAGTGCAGACCTCCAGGCCGCTGAGCTGCGGCATCATCAGGTCAAGCAGCACCAGATCCGGAGTCTCCTGCCCAAAGCGCTCCAGCGCCTGACGACCATCCGCCGCCGCAACCACGTCGTACCCCTCGTTGCGGAGGTAGAGGCGCAGCAGCTTGATGATGTTCGGTTCATCGTCTGCGATCAGTATCTTGGGACTCACGATGTGTACTCAGAACTCTGGTGCGCAGGGTGGCACCGGTGCGAGAGTCCGGACGGACTCGAAGGGGGGCCGGCCGGCCGTGCAGTCGCTCGCAACCGCTCCCACCACTGTTTCTCGCAACTGCAAGGCCGACCGTTCCCACCGGCATCCATGATGCCGGTCAGTGATTGGCCGCCCGCAAATCAAGTGTAAACAATGTGTGACCTTGGGAGTGGGCAGCCGGTGCGCCCCACGAGGCGCCCAGCACGGGACGTCGCGGCCAATCAGCCCGCGCGCGGCGTCCCGTCTGTTCCGCGGTTGGGGCGTGCGACGGGCGCATCGAGCGAGCGCAGCCGCCGCGCGAGCTGCTCACCCTGCCCGTTCTGCGCCGCCTCACGGTTCGCGCCGGCAACCTGCTGCACGAGCTCCTCGCGCAGCACACCAACGGTCAAGGGCGACTCGATCCCGATCTTCACTCGCTCGCCATCCACCGCCAACACTCGCACGATGATGCGGCCGTCAATGACGATGCCTTGCTCAATCTTGCGCGTCAGGATCAGCAACTGGGCCTCCCTGCCCTCCGTGCATTGCTGCACGTGATCAGCCGCGGCACGCCGTGAGGCGACGCGGCTGCCTGGCGGGCTACGCCGCCTGCGCGCGCGATGCCGTGGTGGCGTCCGCGTCGGCATCGGCGTCGGCGTCGGCCGAGGCCAGCACGTCGGCCGGTGCCTCGCCACGCGGATCCTCGGCGGTTGTCCCGCTCACCAATCTCAATTCATCCATCGCAGTCACCTCACCGCTCTCAGTTGAGTCCGAGGGCGATGCTACGGGCGCAGGATCAGCATCCCTATCGGCGTTTCCCCTACGTTTGAGGTTGAGAACCCTAAGAAAGGTGATTATTCGGGCGATGACAGCCCACTGTCAGGCACGTTTGGCACGCAGGATCGGGACTCACCCGGGTACACCCCTTAAGGGTGACCCGCAGCATCCAGAGGTGCGGCTAGACAGGAACCGGTGCCACGCCCTCAAACGAGTACTCGTGGTGATCCGAGACAATGAAGTTCAGGCGGGAGCGCAGCGCCAGATCGTGCTCTTGCTGCGCGGCGGCGTTCGCGTCCGCCTCGGTGGCCCAGACGCCCATCCGCCCGATGAACCCAGCGCTGTCCGCAGGCTCCAGTCGATAGCCGGACATGAAGCCGGGCTGCTGCTGGTAGTACACAACCAGACTGTCAATCAACTCGCGTGCGTGCGCGTCTTGCCCGTGCATGGGACGCATCAATGAGAACCGGACGTACGGCATGGTATCCCCTCGGGGCAGCGGCGCTGCCCGCATACGGTCATCAGTGGCAGCGGGATAAACACCTCGCGCGGGCGATGGGACGTACCGGCACCGCAGCCAGTGTACGCATCCGAGGGGGATCGAAGCGGGTTGGACAGGCGGATCACAAGAATCCGCCTGCACCACCTACGTGCGACTAGAGGCGAAGCTTGCCGTGGGACGGCTGGCGACGACGCTGCTTGCCGGCGGCAAGTCGCTCTTCCTCGAGGATCTCTTTCGGATCCGCGACCTGAGTCTCGTGTACGTGACCGCACGCGATGCAGGTGCCGAACTTCCCGTACCAGTCGTCCTCAATGATCATGAGGCCATTGCAGCGCGGGCACTGCTTCGGTGGTGTGCTGTTGTTCACGGCGTTCCCCTTATGAGGTGGGTCTGCCGGATGCCCTCCGGTTCGGGCCTGTTCAATCTGCCGCCGGGGTTAGCTGTCGGATTCGGGCAGATCAGGAAAGCCCGCTCTCCCCGTAGAGAGTTCACCCCAAGAATTGGTTCCCCCGGTCTCCACAGTATTGTGGAGATTTGGCAGGCCACAATCACGTATACAATGCATTCGTGCTTGTGACAACAAGAGCATACTCAGCCGACTTGGCGTGTCAACCCTGCACCCCACTACCACACCCTGCATTCTGACCACAATTCCCTTACGGCACCGTCGGAATGGGCCCCCGCGCGGCCGCCCTGTTATCCTCACTACAGTCTCGCGCAGAGACCGGGGAAGCCGGGGTGGATCCGGCGCTGTCCCGCAACTGTAAGCCTCGAGGGCCTGACGGCTGTCGAGGCAAGCCAGAGCACCGGCCTGCGCCGTATGTCAGCGCCCGCGAGGACGGCGCGACGGCAGGTGGTGACGCGTCCACGTCGCCGCGGTGGCCGCCGTCTCCGCCCTTGGCCAGCGCGGAGGCGTTTATGCGCTTGTCCCGCCGCTTCCCGGTTGCTCGCGTCGTCCTGCGCTCTGCCGAGGTGTGCGCGCCACCATATATCTCCATCTATGCGTGGGCGCTGCTCGCAATGCTACTGGGAGCATGCGCCACCTCGCTGCGGCCGACCGCTGACTCCACGTCACCACTTCCCACGGCCACCGCCGCCGCCGCCGCCGCCGCCGTTGGCGTCGCGCGCTCGGGCGTAGGCTCCGACGGTGTACGTGTCACCCTCGCAGGTCCACCGACCCGCATCGTCTCGCTGTCGCCCGCGATCACCGAGGTGCTATTCGCGATCGGCGCAGGCGACCGGGTGGTCGCAGTCGATCGTTTCTCCGACTTCCCCACCGCCACCGCGAGCCTGCCGAAGTTGGAGTACTCCTCGCCGAGCCCGGAGAGCGTGCTCGGGTTCCGGCCCGACCTCGTGATCATGGTGACGCGGCAGAAGCCACAGGTGCCGCAGTTCCGGGCGCTGCGGCTGGACGTGCTGTATCTCGACGAGCCCGCATCACTCGACGCGACGTTGCGCGGCATCGAGCTGCTGGGCGCGCTCACCGGGCGCGATGCCGAAGCACGGGCACTGACCACATCGATGGCTCGCCGCATCGAGGCGGTGACCGCTGCGCTTGCCGGCGCCACGGTGGCCGGGCCGCGTACGTTCTATGAGTTGAGCCCGGACCTCTATACGGCAGGTCCGGAGACGTTCATCGGCTCCATGCTCGTGTTGCTGCGTGCGCGCAACATCGCGCAGGGCACGACCTCGCCGTTCCCGCAGCTCTCCACCGAGGCAGTGCTGGCAGCCGACCCGGAGGTGGTGCTGCTCTCCGACGCGGCGTCCGCGCAGCAGACGGCGGAGTTGGTGGCGGCACGACCGGGCTGGGGAGGCGTCGCGGCCGTCCGAGCGCACCGCGTGATCCCGGTCGATCCGGATCTCACCAACCGCCCCGGCCCCCGCATTGTCGATGGCTTCGAGCTGCTGGCGC
Source organism: Chloroflexota bacterium (assembly GCA_003670575.1). Lineage (GTDB taxonomy): Bacteria > Chloroflexota > Dehalococcoidia > UBA2979 > UBA2979 > RH-chloro-G1. Next base: position 81,744 of record QWRD01000001.1, on the reverse strand, counting down.
GCGCGCTCTACCCAGATCGCTTCCCGGCGGCGGCACGATGACCGCGCGGGGCTTCCTGATCGCTGGCACTGCGTCTGGCGTCGGCAAGACGACGGTCGCGACCGGGATTACCGGCGCACTGAGCGCTCGCGGGCTGCGCGTGCAGCCGTTCAAGACGGGCCCCGACTACATCGACCCGACCTACCTCAGTCGGGCAGCCGGACGCGCCTGTCGCAACCTCGACAGCTGGATGCTGCCCGCGCCCGCGGTGCGCGATCTGTTCGCTCGTGCGAGCGCCGACGCCGACGTCGCGGTGGTGGAGGGCGTCATGGGCCTCTTCGATGGCCGCGCCGACGAGGAGACCGACGACGGTGGCGCGGCAGGATCGGCTGCGCACCTGGCGCGGTTGCTCGGGCTGCCGGTGGTGCTGGTGGTGGATGCGCGCGCGATGGCGCAATCGGCGGCAGCGCTGGTGCTGGGCTTCCAGCGCTACCAGCCTGACCTGCGCATCGCGGGGGTGATCCTCAACCGCGTCGCCGGAACTCGGCACGCGGAACTGTGCGCCGGGCCGATCACTGCCGCCACGGGCTTGCCGGTCTTCGGGGCCCTGCCTCGCGCGCCGGAACTCGCAGTGCCGGAGCGCCACCTTGGGCTGGTGCCCGACTCCGGTGCAGCCGAGGCGGACGCGCTGTTCCAGGGCATCACCGCGTTGGTGACGGAGCACCTCGACCTGGATGCACTGCTCGCGTGCGCTGCGCCTGTCACGCCGGCAGCCGACAGCGGCCTGTTCCCTGCGCAGCCGATTGTGCGACCCCGTGCCCGCATCGCGATCGCGCGCGACGCAGCGTTCCACTTCTACTACGAGGACTCGCTCGATCTACTGCGCGCGTGGGGAGCGGAACTCGTCCCGTTCAGTCCGCTCACGGATCACGAACTGCCGACCGACTGCGGCGCGGTGTACATCGGCGGCGGCTTCCCGGAGCTATTCGCGGCGAAACTCGCATCAAATGCCCGGATGCTCGCGGCGCTGCGGGCGGCCGCTGCGGGCGGCGTGCCAATCTATGGTGAGTGCGGCGGGCTGATGTACCTCGGCAGTGGGGTCACGGACTTCGAGGGCGCGCGTCACGCAATGGCCGGGCTGGTGCCCGCCGAATCCATCATGCGAGGCAGTCGACTCACCCTCGGGTACCGCGAAGTGGAGTCGTGCGGCACGCCGCTGCTCCCGGCCGGCGAACGCATGCGCGGCCACGAGTTCCACTGGTCCGCACTCGAGACGGCCGCCAGCGCCGACACGGCTGCATACCGCGTGCTGGATCAGGCAGGCAGGCCGGATGGGTTCCGCGTTGGCTCGGTGACCGCGAGCTACGTCCACGCCCACCTCGCCGCGCGCGCCGATCTTGCGCCGAACTTCGTGGCAACCGCCGAGGGGGACGCGCGCACATGAGCGACATCCCGGCAGTCGTCCCGGCAGTGCTCACGGAGCAGAGCGTGATTCGCGCCCAACGATTGCGCGGGGGCGCGCGCACGTTCGGTGCGATCGGCCTCGCAGCGATCCTGCTCGTGGCGGTAATCACGCTCGCGGTGATGGTGGGGGCCGCCGCGATCCCAGCGCGCGCCGTGATCGCGATCATCCTGCACCGGTTGCCACTGCTCGCGATCGACCTCGACACCACCGGCACAAGCGAGGCGTGGCAACGCATCGTGATGGAGGTGCGCCTGCCGCGCGTGCTCACTGCGGGAGTCGCAGGCGCTGCGCTGGCCTACGCCGGCACAACCTACCAGGGAGTCTTCCGCAACCCGCTGGCCGACTCTTTTTTGCTCGGGATCGCGTCGGGCGCGGCGCTCGGTGCCTCGATCGCGATCATGGCGCCGCTCGGGGTGGACACATACGGATTCGGCCTGGTGCCACCGCTCGCATTCGCAGGTGCGTGCCTAGCCGTAACCCTGGCGTACGCGGCCGCGCGCATCGGGGACACCGTCTCCAACACGAGGCTCATCCTCGCAGGCGTCGCGATCTCCTCCGCGGCGGGTGCCGTCACGTCGTTCATCCTGCTCACCGGCGGGGAGCGCGCGATCCCGATCTTCGCGTTCCTGTTCGGCTCCTTCAACAGCGCGACGTGGCCACGGCTGTGGGTCGCCCTGCCCTACATCGCACTCGGCGGCGCGGTGATCGCGATGCACGCACGGTTGCTGAACGTGCTGCAACTGGACGAGGAGCAAGCGGCCCAACTCGGCATCGATGTGTTACGCACCAAGTTCGTGCTACTCGCGGCGGCCTCGCTCATTGCAGCCGCTGCCGTGGCGATGGCAGGCGTGATCGGCTTCGTGGGACTGATCGTGCCGCACGTCGCGCGCATGCTCATCGGCACCGACTATCGACGCCTGCTCCCGCTCGCCGCGCTGCTGGGCGCATCGTTCCTGATTGCCGCCGACATCATCGCGCGCACCGCCCTGCAGCCGCAGGAGGTGCCGGTCGGCGTCGTGACCGCGATCGTCGGCGCACCGTTCTTCCTCACCCTGATGCGTGCACGTCGGCTGGGGGGGTGAACGATGAGGACCGCATCGTCGCCGACAACGTCGCTGCTTACAGTGTCCGATCTGCGCGTGAACCTCGGCGGTGCGCCCGTACTGCGCGGCGTCGGCCTCACAGTCGCAGCGGGCGAGGTTGCCGGTCTGCTGGGGCCGAACGGCGTCGGGAAGACCACGCTGCTGCGCGCGATCAGCGGCGTGGCGCCCAGCGCTGCGGGCCATGTGCAAGTGCACGGTGCGACACTCGCCGCTCTCGGTCGCCGACGGCTGGCGCAGATGGTCGCAGTGGTGCAGCAACTGCCAGAGGCGCCACCCGAACTGCGCGTCGAGGAACTCGTGCTGCTGGGACGCACACCGCACCTCGGACTGCTCGCGCGCGAATCCACACGTGACTACGCCATCGCGCGGCAGGCGATGCGACGTGCCGGCTGCGCGATGCTCGCGGAGCGCGCGCTCGGCACGCTCTCCGGCGGGCAACGACGCCGCGCATTCATTGCGCGGGCGCTGGCGCAGGAACCTGCGCTCCTGCTGCTTGACGAGCCGACCGCGAACCTCGACGTGCAGGCGCAAGGCGAGACGTTCGAACTGCTGCGGCAACTCGCAGCGGAAGGCGTCGGCGTGCTGGTCGCGGTGCACGACCTGACGCTCGCGGCGGCATACTGCGACCGCGTAGTGCTACTCCACGAGGGCCGCATCGTCGCGGTCGGCACACCCGCCGAGGTCATTACCGCCGACATCGTGCACCGCGTCTATGGCGCGCACGTCGATGTGATCCACCACCCCGTACATGGCGCACCGATCGTGGTGCCCGCCAGACTGGAGGCGACCCGTGACCACTGAACCGACCGACCCACTGCTCGACGAGGACGATGTGCTGGACGAGGCTCCGGATGACCAACCGGTCGATGCACCTCGACAGCGCGCAACCGCGCGCCATCAGGAGGACATCGCGCAGCCGCCCGCGCAGTGGCAGGGCTTGTTTCGCAAGCGCCACCCGCTGGTACTGCTCTACACCGGGAACGGCAAGGGCAAAACGAGTTCCGCGCTCGGCGTCACGATGCGCGCGTGGGGTCGAGGCTGGAAGATCTGCATGCTGCAGTTCATCAAGTCGAAGACCTCGCACTACGGCGAGACGCGCGCCGCCGCGGCGATGGGCATCGAGATGATCCCGCTGGGCGACGGCTTCACGTGGCTCTCAAAGGACATCGAGCATGACAAGGCGCTGGCACGCGAATGCTGGGCGCTCGCACGCGAGAAGATCGAGTCCGCACGCTACGACATCGTGGTACTGGACGAGATCACGTACCCGATCACCTACGGCTGGCTCCCCGTGCAGGACGTGATCGACGTATTGCGCGCGCGGCCGGAGAACGTGCACATCATCATGACGGGGCGTAACGCCGATCCGGCCCTCGTCGAGTTCGCAGACCTCGTCACGGAGATGACCGAGATCAAGCACCCATACAAGAGCGGCATCAAGGCGCAGCCGGGAATCGACTTCTAATGACGACACACACCACGCCGACCGAATTGTCCGACGACGACGCAACCGTGATCGCACGCACCGTCGCAGCAATCCAGCCACATGACCTGGAGGCGGGCGCGCAGGCGGCGGCGCGGCAGGCGCAACTCACCAAGCCGCCCGGCTCGATTGGTCGGCTGGAAGCGGTGGCGGAACGTATCGCCGCGATGACCGGCCAGCCGCGCCCGCACCTCGATCGGCGGCTGGTGATCGTCGCCGCCGGTGACCACGGCGTCGCTGCGCGCGGTGTCTCTGCGTACCCGTCCGAGGTCACCGCGCAGATGGTGGCCAACTTCCTTGAAGGTGGCGCAGCGATCAATGTGCTCGCCTCGCACGCCGGCGCGCGCGTTCGCGTCGTCGACGCTGGTGTCGCCGGCGAGACGCCGCAGCATCCCGACCTCCTGCGATTGCGCATCGCGCCAGGCACGGCAGACTTCACGCGTGCGCCTGCCATGAGCACCGTCGACGCCGAGCGCGCGCTCGCGGCAGGGATCGCGCTGTTCACGGCGGAGCGCGCCGACGAGGGCGTCGACATCGTCGCGTGCGGCGAGATGGGCATCAGCAACTCCACCGCCGCAGCGGCAATCATCGCGGCCGTCACCGGACACACCGCGCGCGCCGTCACCGGCCGCGGCACCGGCATCGACGACGCCCGCTTCGAGGCGAAGGTCGCCGCGATCGAGGAGGCGCTGGCGCTGCACCAACCGCAGCAGGTCGATGGTGTGCAACTGCTTGCAGCCATCGGTGGATTCGAGATCGGTGTGTTGGCGGGCGTCTACCTGGCAGCGGCGGCGGCGCGCGTCCCCGCCGTGCTCGACGGGTTGATCTCCACCTCGGCAGCCCTCGTCGCAACGCGCATCGCGCCGGGGGCGGGCGAATATCTGATCGCCGGGCATCGCTCGGTGGAGCCGGGGCACGCCGCAGCACTGGCACACCTGCAACTGGAGCCGCTGCTCGACCTCGGCCTGCGCCTCGGCGAGGGCACCGGCGCGGCGCTGGCGATGACGCTCTGCGTCGCCGCCTGCCGCCTGCTGGACGAGATGGCGACCTTCGAGGATGCCGGGGTGACCGATGCCGCGGGCGTGGTGCCACCGGAGGCATAGCGGGCGATACTGCACTTCATCGAGACTTCATCGAGGTCCATCGAGGTCCATCGAGGCTTCATCAGAGCCGGGTCGACGCGCCACACCAGCGTCGATGCGGCGTGGTTCGTTACATGCGGAGGCGGCGTGTCACCCTCGGCCCTGCTCATCGCGATCGAGTTCCTCACACCGCTGCGTCTCCGACGCGTGCAGCGATGGGAGGATCGCGACTTCGGCGCGGCGCTCGGCTGGTTCCCGGTCGTCGGACTGCTGATCGGTGGCGTGCTGCTACTGCTCGATCGCATCCTTGCCCCCCTGCTCCCGCCGATGCCGACCGCAGCGCTGCTGCTGGCCGCACTGGCGCTCCTCACTGGCGGTCTGCACCTGGACGGCCTGGCCGACACCGCCGATGGATTGGCGGTGCAGGGTGACCGCGCCACGCGCCTTGGCGTGATGAGCGAGGGGAACATCGGGCCAGCCGGTGTGATGGCACTGGCGCTGGTGCTCCTGGTGCAGTGGTCCGCGTTGGTCTCGCTGGAGCCATCGCTGCGGGCCTCCGGACTCCTGATCGCGCCATCGCTCGCACGTTGGTCGGCCACACCAGTAGCGATGCTGTTCCGCCCCGCGCGACCTCGCGGCATCGGGCATGCACTGCAGCAGGGCGTCTGGCCGTTCGCCGCGCCGTTCTCCACGGCGTTGATGGTGGTGATCGCAGTCGCGCTGTTTGGCGTCGCGGGGCTCGCACTGCCGCTCATCGCCGCAGTGTCCGCACTGGCGATCGCGGGCGCCACCTCGCGGATGCTAGACGGCGTCACCGGCGACACCTTTGGCGCCAGCATCGAGGTCGCGCAGGCGGCGGTGCTGATCGCGCTGGTGATCGCCGGCGGACGCGGCTGGCTGTTGCCGATGTTCTTCGCGTGATGCGCGCCCTCACGTTCGCACTCGGTGTGACTGCCGACGCGGCGCTCGGCGACCCACCGACCGCCGTACACCCGGTGGGCCTCATTGGTCGCGCTGCCGCGTTACTTCGTGCGTGCGCACCGGGCGGCGAGGTGGCGCGCGGACGGTACGGCCTCGGCGTCGCCACCATGCTGCCGCTGGTCGCTGCCGCTGGCGCAGTCGCACTGCGCAATCGCGCGCGCGCGCTGCACCCGCTCGCAGGCGTCGCGATCGAGGTTGCGCTGCTGGACTCGACATGCGCGCTACGCACCTTGCTCGATCGCGCGACCGAGGTGCACGACGCACTCGCGCGCGATGCCGTCGAGGAGGCGCGCGCGTTGCTCAGCCGACACCTCGTGAGCCGCGACACCTCGTCCCTCACGCCGTCGGAGGTCGCCGGCGCAACCATCGAGTCGGTTGCGGAGAACCTGTCAGACGGGGTGATCGCGCCGTGGCTATGGTACGCACTCGCTGGCCTGCCCGGCGCCGTTGTGTATCGGACGGCAAACACAATGGACGCGCTCTGGGGCTACCACTCGCCGGAGTTCGAGGCGCTGGGTCGAGGGGTCGCGCGCCTCGACGACGCGCTGAATCTGCTCCCCGCGCGACTGACCGCGCTGGCGATTGTGACCGCCGCGGCGCTGCCCGGCTCCGGCGCCAGCGCGTCGAGCGCCCTCGCTACCTGGCGCGCGGACGCACGCCTCACGGAGAGCCCCAACGCCGGACATCCGATGGCCGCAATGGCGGGCGCGCTGGGCGTTTCGCTCACGAAGCATGACGCCTACACATTGGGCGCAACGCTGCGCGCGCCGGACGCGGCGGATATCGCGCGCGCAATTCAACTCGCGCGGGTCGCGGCGAGGCTGGTGGCGGCTGGACTGTTCGGGGCGTTACTCGCCACGAAGTGCACAACAACGGGGCCGGCAACACCGGCGGATCGATGAAGCCGAATGGGTGATCACTGATGAACGAAGTCACGCACGGAGGCATCCAGCCCGCCGAGTTGGCCGCGCTGGGCATCGACCCGATCGATGTGCTCGACCTGTCGGCAAACCTGCACCCGCACGGGCCGCATCCACACGTGCTGCTGGCTGCGCGTGAGGCCGACATCCGCCACTACCCGGAGGCCGACGCTCACACGCTGCGTGACGAGATCGCCGCGCGCTCCCGCCTGGAACCATCGCAGGTGCTCGTCACGCCGGGTGCAACGGCCGCGCTGCATCTGGCGACGCGGGCGTTGCTCGCAGCCGGCGAGTCGTGTGCGCTGTGGCCGCCGACGTTCGGCGAGTACGCCTCGGCCGTCGATGCGGTGGGCGCGCACGCCGTCGAGTACCGCAGCGAGGCCCCGACATTCGAGGTGCGCACCGACATTGAGGCGGCACCGCTCGGCATCCTCTGCAACCCGAACAACCCGACAGGCGCCTACCTCGATCGGGCGGCCGTCGAGCGGATCGCCTCGCGCCTCGGCACGCTCGTCCTCGACGTCGCGTACGACGTGTTCGTAGATGGTGCATGGGACGCGGATGATCTCGTACGCGCCGGTGCGCCAGTGCTTGTCGTGCACTCCATGACGAAACTGCACGCAGCACCCGGCGTGCGCATCGGTTATGTCGCCGGACCGGCACCGCTGATCGCGAAACTGGCGAGGCTGCAACCCGCCTGGTCCGTCGGCGCAACGGCGCTGGCTGCGGGCCACGCGATGCTGGCGGTGGAGGAACCACAACGCTACGCCGCCCGCGAAGTGTCGAGCGTGCGGCGGCTGCTGGCCGACCGGCTGCGTGAGTCGGGCGTCCAGGTCACGGAGGGGCGCGCGAACTTCCTGCTCGTGCATGTCGTCAACGCACCGGCGTTCCGCCTTGCGCTCCTCCGACGCGACTTCATGGTGCGCGATTGCACCTCGTTCGGGCTGCCGGAGTGGGTCCGCATCGCGGTGCCGGTGGAGGTGGCGGCGCTGCGGCTGTTGCGCGCGTTCCCGGCTGCGCTGCAGGAGTCGCGCGCGTGACCGCTCCGGTGTTGATGGTGCTGGGCACTGCGTCCTCGGTCGGCAAGTCGGTGCTGGTCACGGCGCTCTGTCGCATCTTTCGGCAGGATGGCTGGCACGTCGTGCCATTCAAGGCACAGAACATGTCCAACAACGCCGATGTCACCGCAGACGGTGGGGAGATCGGGCGGGCGCAGTCAGAGCAGGCCGCCGCCGCCGGACTGGCACCCACCGTCGCGATGAACCCCGTGCTGCTCAAGCCGCAGGGCGACCGGACCTCGCAGGTCATCGTCGATGGCCGCCCGGCCGGACTGCTGCGCTCCGCCGACTTCCTGACGAAGAAGGCCGAACTCTGGCCCGCCGTCGAGCGCGCTCTCGCATCGCTGCGTGCCGAGTACGAGCTCGTGATCGCCGAGGGCGCCGGCAGCCCCGCGGAAACGAACCTGCGCGCGGGCGACATTGTGAACATGCGCGTCGCGCTGCACACCGGCGCAACCGTCCTGCTGGTGGGTGACATCGACCGTGGCGGAGTGTTCGCGCACCTCGTCGGCACGATGGAACTGCTCACGCCCGAGGAACGCGCGCACGTCCGCGGCTTCGTGATCAACCGCTTCCGCGGCGACCCGTCGCTGCTGGCCCCCGCGATCGAGGACCTTGAGGCGCGCACTGGCGTCCCAGTGCTCGGCGTCGTGCCGTGGCTCGACGATCTGCGCATCGCACAGGAGGACGCGGTCGTGCTGGAGCGCGCGGAGGCAGCCGCCGCCTCGGATGATCCGGCGACCGTCGATATCGCCGTCGTGCGCTTGCCCCGCATCGCCAACTTCGATGACTTCGACCCGCTCGCGGCGGAAGCCGGCGTCCGACTGAGGTACGTCACGCGGCCGGAAGACCTCGGTAGCCCGACGCTGATCATTCTCCCGGGGACGAAAGCGACCGTCGCCGATCTGGAAGCGATCCGTGCATCCGGGCTCGCCGACGCCGTGCTGGCGTGTCATCGCGCAGGCACGATGCTGCTCGGCATCTGCGGCGGCTATCAGATGCTGGGCGAGCGCCTCCTCGACCCGCTCGGCGTGGAGGCACCTCCCGGCACCGAGGTGGCGGGGCTGGGGCTGCTCCCACTCACCACCACCTTCGCTGCGGAGAAGGTCACCCGCCGCGCCTCGGGCGTGGTCACGGCGAGTGCGGGGGCGTGGGCGGCGGCCTCCGGCAGCACCGTCGACGGCTACGAAATCCACATGGGGGACACACGCGGCGACGTGAGTCTGAGCCCACTGCTGCAGCTCGACGGCCACGAGGACGGCGCCGTCACGCCAGATGGCACAGTCGCCGGTTGCTACCTGCACGGCCTGTTCCACAACCAGGCATTCCGCCACGCGCTGCTCGGCGCGCTTGGCTGGGAGCCGACGGCTAGCGATACGTTCGACCGCGAGCGAGAGTTCGACCGGCTGGCCCAACACGTGCGCTCCCACCTCGACGTGGAGCGCATCGTCGCGCTTGTGCGCGCGCCGCAAGGGGAGGCACGCAATGGGTGACGCGTGGTTCGTGACCGGCGGAGCGCGCAGCGGCAAGAGCGGCTTCGCGGAGCGGCTGGCCGCGCAGAGCGGGCGCGCGGTGCTCTACATCGCGACCCTCGAGGCGCTCGACGACGAGATGGTGGCGCGCATCGCGCGACATCGAGGCAGCCGCCCCGCCGACTGGGCGACGGTCGAGGCGCCTCGCGACCCGTTGCGCGCGCTGCGGGCGGCCGACCCGGCGGCCTGCGTGCTACTAGACTGCCTGTCGCTCTGGGTATCCAACCGATTGCTCGACACGGTCGACACATATCCGACACCCGAGACACTCTCGACGCTGGAGCATGCGCTCGATGTCGAGGTCTCGGCGCTGCTGCAGGCCGCGGCTGACCGCGAGCCGCCGACGATCTTCGTCACCAACGAGGTGGGCAGCAGCCTCGTGCCGGAGACCGCGCTCGGGCGAGCGTATCGCGACCTCCTCGGCCGGGTGAACCAGCGCGTCGCAGCGGGAGCCGCGCGCGCGTGGTTGCTGGTCTCAGGCCGCCCACTGGAGCTGCCCAACGAACCCTCACCCCTCCCGCAATCCCAGTGACGGGAGCAGCGGACCCGATCCGATATCTGTCTCCAACCTTTTTAGCCCCCTCCCCCTGAACGGGGGAGGGGGTTTCCAACCGGACGCTGCGGCACTCGTGGGCGTTAACGCCCGGTCCACTCCTGCAGCGTTGCGCTCACGTCGATCGTGCGATCCGAGCGAATCACCGTGAGCTTCACGGTGTCGCCGACGTTGTACCCATCGATGATTCGCGAGAACTGGTCAGCAGATGTCACCTCGCGACCGTTGACGGCGGTAATGACGTCGCCGCCGCCGCCCAAGGCGGTGTTGGAGCCGGTCGCGCCAGCACGCAGTCCGGCCTTCTCGGCGGCGCTGCTGCGCGAAATGCTCGTGAGGTACACACCCTTGGTTGAGCTGATGCCGGCCTCCCGCGCGTTCAACTCGTTCAGCGTGACACCAGAGACGCCCAGCTGTGGGTGCGTAATCGGGCGGCCGCCGATCATGTCGGGGATGAACCGCAGCGCGGTGTTCGAGGAGATTGCGAAGCCCACGCCGACCCAGACCGCCTGCCCCGTGGGGTTCTCGATCGAGGAGTTGATGCCGATCACCTCGCCGTTCGCGTTGAAGAGCGGACCGCCGGAGTTGCCGGGGTTCACCACGGCATCGGTCTGAATCACGGACCGGATCGGGCGGCCGGTGATCTGTCCTCCGGACTGACGGTTCAGCCCACTCACCACTCCCGTGGTCACCGTGAACTCCAGCGAGAACGGGTTCCCGATGGCGAATACCGGCTCGCCGAGGCGCACCTGATCGGAGTTCCCGAATGCCGCGGGCGACAGGGCGCTTTCCGGCAGATTGACGCGAATCACGGCCATGTCGTTGCCCGGATCCGATCCGATCACCCGTGCGCGCGTCAGCGTGCCGTCGGAGAACTTCACCGTGATCTGATCGGCGCCATCCACCACGTGATAGTTCGTCAGGATGTCGCCCTGGCGATCCAAGACGATGCCGGTGCCGAGGCCTTGCCCAGCTCGCACGCCAGGCGACGCGCCGGTGGTGACGTTGATGGTCACGACCGAGCCGCGAACACGATCGACGAGGTCAGGCAGACCGTCGAGCGTCGTGTTCAGCCGGGGCGCGACGCCGGAGACCGGGATGGTGCCTCGAGACGCTGCCAAGCCAACCGCGGCATCGGAGGCCACAGACCTACCGGTCAGCGTTGCCGCCATCAGCGCACCGCCGATCATCGCCCCAACCACAAGCACGCCCGCGATGCCAGCGCGAATCCAGCCGCTCATCGAATGTCGTTCAGACATTGCCACCTCCCGGGTGCTCCACCGCCCACAGCTATTCTCGCGCGCGGGCATCAACAGCCGGTTGCACAAGTGTAAGACGCGTGCGAACGCCGTCCAGCCGGGCATACCCCGAATCGGCACGTCCGGGCGAGCCGCGCCCCAGCAGCCTGCCGCCCGCCGACGTGCTGCGGGCATCACGCTCGAGTGCCACCGACGCCGCCCGTGGGTAGCCAGCGGCGGGGGAGGCGCGTACCCTGCCGCACCATGCCCGGGCGCTACTACCTCCTCGCAACATTGGTGTGGATAACTATCGCCGCGGGAGGCTGTGCCCGAGCGGCTGAATTGATCCCGGGCCATGCCGCCGGGGGCGCCGCCCGCGTAAGCGTGACGCCCAGCCCGATCGCTGCACCGCCATTGTTGGCCCCGGGGACGTTGCGGCTCGCCGGCTCGGCGGGCGCAGGCACGCGTCAGGCGATCTCGGAGACAGACCTCGCACGCTCGGTCTACGCGGTGCAGGCGGCGGATGGCGAGGGGCCGAACGCCAACATCGTGCGCGCCGGGCAGGGCGTGTTGATCGACCGCCAACAGCAGCTGGTGCTCACCAGCTGGCTATTGGTGCAGCCAACGAAGGCGGACGCGACAGCGGCCTACACCCGGCTCATCGCCGGACCCGCCGCCGGTCCGTCCGGGCGGCCCGAGTTCCTCGCCACCATCGTTGCCGCGAATCCGCAGGCCGATGTCGCCGTGCTCCGCCTGACCGGACTGCGCGAGGGCGCCACACAACCACCGGGCGAACCGCAGGAGGCCGTGCTCGCGGACTCAACAACCCTGCGCCGAGGCGACCGCATCCGCATGCTGGTCCAGCCGTCGTCGGATCGGTCGCAGCCGCTGCAGGTGACCAGCGCCTCGGTGGCCGGCTTCGCCGCGGAGGGCACCGAGGCACGCGCATGGCTCAAGACTGACGCGCGGGCGACATCAGCGGCGCTGGGTGCACCGGTGTTCGACCAGTCCGGGCAGCTGGTGGGCTTCGGCACACAATTGGCGCTGGACCCGGGTGCACCGGTCTCGCTCGTGCGCCCGGTTACCCGTGCCGTGGAGCAGATCGCGCAAGCCAAAGCGGCCGGTGCTGCCGCGCAGTTCGTCGCCGTCCTGCAACGCACGCCCTCGATCTCCGGAACGGCGCCCGGCTCCGCGGCTCGCGACGCCGCAGTGATCGGCCGGCCGGTGTTCGCCGAGAACGCGCTGGAACGCCCGGGTTTCCGCGACCTCTTCGACTACAAGACGGCGTTCCGCGCGGACATCGCGGAGTTGCACTACGAGTTCGCGGCGCAAGCCGTCCCGGCGGGCGCATTGGTGCAGGAGCTCTGGTACCTGAACGGCGTACTGCAGGATGCGCTGTCGTCGTCGTACTCCTGGAATCAGGGCCCCCTGGCGATGGTCTCGGACAAGATGAGCAGCCCCAACGCGAAGGGCATCCCAAACGGGCGTTGGACCATAGAGGTATGGGCAGCCGGCACGGTCCGCGCCAGCTCCACGGTCTACGTCGGCGTGCCAGAGCCGGCCGCATCCGCCTCGAAGCCTGCGCTGGACGGATTCCGATTCGCGTCCAGCGCGACGTCGGATCAGCAACCCGGAGACCGACCGACGCCCACCGCGCGCCAACTCCTCGCGTTCTTCAACTATCGAGGTGCGGCAACCGCCCGAACCGTCCGCTGGATCGCGCTGCGTGACGGCCGGACGGTGCAGCAGACCGGCCCGCAACCGTGGCTGGGTGGCGCGCAGGGCAACTGGTGGGTCGGCGTCGCCGATCCGGGAGGCGTGGGCGCGGGCAACTGGGAATTCCAGATCTACTTCGACGACACGTTGGCCGGCAGCGGGCGCGTCGAGGTGCGGTAACCACCGCCTCGCCGGCACCGCCTACCGCAACCGCCCCTGCGCGTCGTACAGCGAATCGACGATGGTCGCGGTGAACGCGGTCGACGCGCTGCCCGCCGTCTTGAGCACGCCAAACTTCAACAGCGTCGCTTCCAGTGCATCCCACTGCTGCTGCGACGATCGCCCGATGCCGTCCGCGCGACGAGCCGCCGCGAGATCCGTCTCTAACAACGCGCGCTGTTGAGCGGGATCCGCCCCCGGTGCGTACTTCAGCGTCGCGGTCACCGCCTCGTCGACGTGATCGGCCGCGTACTGCGTGGCGCGCAGTGTGGCGCGTAGGAAACGTCGAACCATATCCGGATCGGCGGCCACCGTATCCGCGTGCGCCAAGTAGGTCAGCCCGAGGGTCGGCACGCCGAGCTCTGCCGGGTCAAGCGTGCGGATCGCGACTCCTGCCTTGCGGATCGCGAACGGCTCGTTCCCGAGGAAGACCGGGAACACCTCGACACCGCGCTCGATGAAGATACGCGGGTCGAAGCCGACCGCCTGTAGCCGCACGTCGTTGACGGTCAGTCCCGCAGTTGCGAGCAGCGCGTGGAACTCAGCGGTGACGATGCCGGCCTTGAACCCGACAGTGCGACCTCGCAGGTCTGCCGGCGTCTGGATGCCAGCGTCTGCACGCACCACGAATCCCTGGTCACCGCGCTGCCCGAAGAGCGCAACCGCCCGCACCGGCAGCCCATCCTCACGACGCCGTAGCACCTGCGGGCCGCTCGCGGTAGTGAATGCGACTTCCTTCGCCAGCAGCAACTTCAGATGCTCGTCCTGCCCGGACGCGTGGCGAATGTCGACGTCCAAGCCTTCCTCGGCGAAGTACCCGTTTGCTGCCGCGAGGTAGGCAGCGACAAAAGGCAGGTTCGCCTGCGGTCGGAACCCCGCCATGAATACAAGCTTCTGCACGGGCCGCGGCGTCGGCGTCGCACCGCTCGCTGTCGAGCTGGGCGAGGCCGCTTCGCGCGCCGGCGCGCTGCCACACGCTGCGGCAAGCAATGCCGCGACGATGCACACCAGCGATAGCAAACGTCGCATGCTCACTCCCCGACTCCGCCGTCGATGCTACACGCGCTCGGACGACTCATGCCAGAACAGCAGCCGACGTTCCAAGAGCGCGAGCAGTGCAGTGAGGCCAATCGCCATCGATGCCAGCACAACCACCGCCGCGAACAGTGCTGCGGTGTCGAGGTCGCCGTTCGCGATCAAGATCACTTGCCCGATCCCGCCGTCGCCAGCCATCCACTCCGCCACGACCGCACCGATGATGCACAGCGGGACACTGATGCGCAGTGCGGCGAACACGTACGGCAACGAGGCGGGCAACCGCAGCATACGGAACACCTGCAACGGAGTCGCGTGCAGCGTTCGCATGAAATCGTGCGCGGCCGGGTCGACGGAGCGCAGGCCGGTCACCGCGTTCACCAGCATCGGGAAGAACGTGATCAGCGCCGCCACCAACATCTTTGGCAGTGTGCCGAAGCCAAACCAGATGATGAACAGCGGCGCAACCGCCACCACCGGCGTCACCTTCACCAGCAGCGCCAGCGGGTAGAGCGCGCGCTCCAGCGGCCGGGAGTGTGCCATCGCCACCGCCAGCACGAACGCGGCCCCCGAGCCGAGCAGCAGCCCGCCCAGCGCCTCGACCATCGAGGTGCGGGCAGCCAGCGCGTAACGCGCAGGGTCGGCGGTGAACGCCCGCACGATGGCGCTGGGCGCAGGCACCAGGTACGCGGGCACCTCGCGCACGGCAACCCACGCCTCCCACGCGACGATCGCGATGAACGCCGCCAGCACTGGCGGCAGCCCGACTCGCACCCATCGTGCGGCGCGACTGCTCATGCCGGATCGCCGGTCGAGTGCGCCGTCGATGTACTCGGCGCGCCCAACGCTGCCCGGATGCGGTGCACGTACGCGGCAAACGACGGGGCTTCCTGCGCTGCAAGCGTGCGCGGCCGAGGCAGGTCGATCGGCACCTCGTCCACCATGTGACCCGGCGAGGCGCTCATTACCAGCACGCGATCCGACAGCAGCACCGCCTCCCGGATCGAGTGCGTCACGAAGAGCACGGAAGCACGCTGCTGCTCCCAGAGCGACAGCAACTCGAGACACAGCTCCTCGCGCGACAGCTCATCGAGGGCGCCGAACGGCTCGTCCATGAGCAGCAGCCGCGGCCGGTGTACCAACGCACGAGCCAGCGCGACGCGTTGCCGCATGCCGCCGGACAGCTGGTGCGGATAGGCCGCGGCGAATCGCTCCAGTCCGACGCGCTGCACCAGCGCGCGCGCTGCCTCGGCGATTCCGCCCAACGTACCGCGCGGGGGCCCACCGGTGAGTTCCAGCGGCAGCGCGACGTTGGCCTCGACGGTCCGCCACGGCAGCAGCCCGGGATCCTGCGACACCAGGCCAAGCACATGAGCCGCGCACGCCTGCGAGGCGGTGCCGCCCAACACCTCCACCGTGCCGGGAGATGTCGCGATCAGTCCGGCCCCGGCCCGCAGCAGCGTCGACTTCCCACAACCGCTCGGCCCGACAATTGAGACGAACTCGCCCGCCGCGAGTCGCAACTCCGCGCCGTCCAGCGCCAGCAGCCCGCCTGCCTCGCCCTCATACCGATGCACGAGCCCACGCACGACGAGCGCGGGGGCAGTGGTCACGGGCATCGAGGTGTCGACATTGCTACTCCGCAGTCCAGCGTGAGGCGACGCGGCTGTGTGGTGCGCGGGCTTGCCGCCCCCGGCCATCCGCCCGTACGCTGGCGGCCTCGCAGCCCATTGTACGGATGAGCCAGCACGAATGAGCCCAGCCAGGGAGCCGTCGTGACGCATCGCATCGCCATCGTGGGGGGCACGGGCCCCGAGGGACGCGGACTCGCAACCCGCTTCGCGCTCGCCGGACACGCGGTGGTGCTCGGCAGCCGCGACCGCGAACGCGCCGCCGCGGCCGCCGCCGACGTGATGGCGGTGGTGACCGGCGCTGCTCCCACCGACCAGCCTCGAGGTACCGTCTCCGGCGCGTCCAATGCCGAGGCAGTGGACGCGGTCGGCCTCGACGGCCTGGTGGTGCTCACCGTCCCCTTCGAGGCGCACCGCGCCACGTTGGAGTCGCTCGCGCCCGCGCTCGCCGGAATGATCGTAGTCGACGCCGTGGTGCCGGTGCGCTTCGAGCGCGGCCCACGCCCCGTCGAGGTGCCCGAGGGCTCGGCGGCAGAGCAGGCGGCGGCACTGCTGCCCGGCGCGCGCGTGGTCGCTGCGTTCCACAACATCGCGGCCGAGGCGCTGCTCGACCCGTCACGAGTGCTCCACGAGGACGTGCTGGTCGCCAGCGACCACGCGGAGGCGACGGCAGTGGTCAGCGCATTGGTGACGGAGATCGCCTCGCTGCGCGCCGTAAATGCCGGACCGCTGCGCTTCGCGCGCTATCTGGAGGGGCTGACGGTGCTGCTGATCGGAATCAACGGCCGCTACAAGACCCGCAGCGGCGTCCGCATCGAAGGTCTGCCCGAGGCCGGGATCGTGGGCGGCGGAGGAACGGCATGACGACGCCCCACCCGTACGCACCAGAACTACGACTCTTCGGCATCACCGGCATCCCACAGGTGCAGAACGGTGACGACCTCGCAGCGCTGATCGTCGATGCAGCCGAGGGCCAGCACACGCCACTGCTGGACGGCGACATTCTGATCGTGACGCAGCGCATCGTCTCCAAGGCGGAGGGGCGCGTCGTCCCACTGGACACGTTCCAGCCGAGCCCGTTCGCGGTGCAATGGGGCGCACAAGTCGGGCACGACCCGCGCCAGATCGAGGCCGTACTGCAGGAATCGAAGCGCATCGTACGTCAGGCGCGCGGGGTGTTGATCACGGAGACGCATCACGGGTTCATCTGCGCCAACGCCGGCGTGGACCTCTCGAACACCGGCGGCGCGAACCTGATCTCGCTGCTGCCGCTCGACCCGGACGCCTCGTGTATCCGGCTGCGCGAGGGCGTGCGCACGCGCCTGGGCATCGACGTGGCGGTGGTGATGACGGACACGTTCGGGCGCGCGTGGCGGGAGGGCCAGACCAACGTGGCGATCGGCCTCGCGGGCATGCGTGCACTGCGCTCCTACGCGGGGATGCACGACCTCGACGGCCGCGAACTGCGCGTCACGATGCCCGCCGTCGCCGACGAGGTGGCCGCCGCCTCCGGCCTGGTGATGGAGAAGCTCGCCGGCGTCCCGGCCGCGATCATGCGTGGGCTCGACTACGAGCGCGGCGAGGGCAGCGCGCGCGAACTGGTCCGCCCGTTCGAGCGCGACCTGTTTCCGTAGCGGCAGCCTCGCGCGGTGCCCGCGGCCCCGGACAGCAACGCCCAGACGCTCCTCGCACACGCCGAGTCGAACGCTGCGTGGACACACTCGCACAATGTGATGCGATTGGATGATATCTGCGCGTTCGTCGGCCATCCGGCGTAGCACCGCGCCACCTCGACCCCTACGATGGAATACGGGGGTGGGCGTGGCTGCGGACGAGTTTGACGAGCAGGACGAGGACGACGACGAGCCGCTCGGCCGCCGCCACGCGAGCGATGGCCAACTGCGCTCCGCCATGCTGGACGATGGCCAGCCATGGCTCACCTGGTGGCTCCCCATCCCCGGGATCGCCCTCGCGGTGTTGTGGGCCGGGTACGACGGCGCAGCGGCACCAGAACCGGGTCTCGCGCCGTTCCTGGAGACGCTGCGCTGGCCGGGGGTCCCGATCTTCCTGGTGACCACCATCACCACGTACTTCGGGTGGCGATTGGACCTCGATTGATGCGGAACGCCGACTGATGCTGCACCTCTACACGGGCTCGCTGGCGGTGTACACCGACTCGGACGACTTCCGGCTGCACGAGGCGGTGCTCCAACTCCGCGCCACGCTCGATACCGACGGCATGCTCAGCACCAACACCACCACGCTCCCGCCGCGCGGACTCACCACCGGCGAGGTGATCCAGCACCTCTCCGCCATGCCCTTCCTCGCCAACGCGCGGCTGGTCATCGTGGAAGGACTGGTCACCACGCTCGGCTCGCGAAAGGGCGTGCTCGACCACTGGCAGCCGCTGCTCGACTTCCTGCCGCTGATGCCACCGACCAACCACCTGCTGCTGCTGGAGCGCGGATCGGACCGCGACGACCGCACCACCCTCGATCGCTCGCCACTGCTGCGCGCGTTGCGCGCGGTGGCGGGCGCGGAGCTGCGCGAGTTCCGCGAGCTCAGCACGCGAGGCTCCAACGGCAACGAGGTGGTGCGCTGGGTGATGGAGCGCGCCGCCACCCGCGGCATCCCGATCGAACGCGACGCCGCCGAGGCGTTGGCCGAGCTGATCGGCGCCAACCTGTGGTCAATCGCCTCCGAGGTGGAGAAGCTCGGCCAGTACGCGAACGGTCGTCCCGTGACCGTCAACGATGTGCGCGCACTCACCACAGCCGCCCGGCAGGCCGGCATGTTCGACCTCGTGGATGCGGCCGTCGAGGGTCGCACCGCCGTTGCGCTGCGCCTGCTTCGCCAAATGCTGGAGGACGGCAGCGACCAGCCCCCGGTGATCCTCGTCATGATCGCGCGACAGTTGCGAAACCTCGTGCGCGCGGCAGAACTGCTGGAGCAGCGAGCGCCGCAACCCGCGATCGGTCAGGCGACCGGGGTCACGAGCTCATTCCCACTGACAAAGTTGGTGCGGCAGGCCGGTAGCCTGGGCCGTGCTGCCGCCGAACGCGGACTGCGCGAGGCGGAATACGCCGACCACGCCGTAAAGACCGGGAAGCTGGAAGACGCACTCGCGCTGGAACTGCTGCTCTGCCGCCTCGGCGAGCTCGCACCTCGGCGCGCCGCCACCCAGTAGTGCGTGCCAGCACGCTTTGGTCGGCTGCCGCGCGTGGTCGCATCGTCGCGTGTGCGAGGTGGTGCGAACGCACGTCGATGCCGAGCGAAACTCAGGCTGCGTGACGGGACGGCGAGCCGGGGACAAGAACCCCCCACCCCAACCCTCCCCCGCATGGGGGGGAGGGGGTCAGAAGGAGCAGAGAGAGCAGGGAAGCGGCGGCAGCCCAACGAGGCGCGCTGGCGCGCCGCCTACCAGGCGGAGCGGATGGAGGAGAGGACCTTGCCCTGCACCTCCACGTTGTCGGGGGAGGTATAGAACGGCTGCATCGTGGAATTCATCGGCTGGAGCCGGATGCGGCTGCCCTCGTGGAAAAACTTCTTGAGCGTGGTCTCGTTCTCGGCCTTGAGCCAGACGGCCACCATGTCGCCGTCATCGCAGGAGTTTGTCGGCTCCAGGATCACCAGGTCTCCATCGTTGATCAGCGCGTCGATCATCGACGTGCCCTCCACGCGCAGCGCGAAGGCGTTGGCACGACCGCGAGTCTGATCCTCCGTCACCTCCACCTCCTCGTACCCCTCGGGGAGCACCTCGGGCGGCGTGGGAATCGGCAGTCCGGCGGCGATCTTCCCGAGGACTGGCACCGTCAGAATGCGGCGGCGCGTGCCGGAACCCGGCAACTGGATGGCGCGCGAGATCTCGCGATCGCGATGGATCAGTCCGCGCTCTTCCAGTCGCTTCAGGTTGTAGTCCACGACCGAGGTAGACGAGATGTCGCATCCCTGCTGGATGTCCCGAATGGACGGCGGGTAGTCATGCTCCGTCAGGAACGCCCCAACAAAGTCCAGGATGCGCTGCTGCTTGTCCGACAGTCCCTCGGCCATCTGGTCTGCTCCTCGTCTCGCGCGACCCCGGTGCGCAGCGGCGATGCACGCCTCCGCCAGCGGTACAAATGTTCGCAACAAACGTACCCGCCACCATAATCATCGTCAAGGGCGCACCCGCGGGCTCCGGTGGTTTCGCACGTCGGCGTACTGGAACCGAGGTGGCGTCGGCCCCCCGCACCGCCTCGCTGCTCCCCGCCGCCTCCCGCCGCGGTACCCTGCACGCGAGAGCCCCGCACAGGGGCGAGAGTCGCGGGCGCGACAATCAGGAAGGGCGACGTCGATGGCTGCAGGGCTGGAGGATCTGTTTGGCGATCAGCCGCCGGGCGAGCCCGATGAGGCCGCCGGTGAGCGCAAGCGCGCGATGATCATCGCGGCCCATCCGGACGACGCCGACTTCGGCGCAGGGGGCACCGCCGCGCTGCTCGCCCAGGCCGGCTGGGAAGTCTGCTACGTCGTCGCGACGGACGGGTCCAAGGGCACCGACGACCCGGCGTACACGACGCAGACGCTGATCGAGACGCGCGACCGCGAGCAGCGTGCGGCGGCAGCCCATGTCGGAGTGAACGACGTCCGCTTCCTGGGCTTCACCGATGGTGAACTGGTGTACTCGCGCGATCTACTGGGTGCGATTACCCGCGAGATCCGCGAGTTCCAGCCGTTCGCGGTGTACACGCATGACCCGGAGCCGGTGATCATCAACAACTCCTTCGTGAACCACAACGACCATCGCATCACCGGCCTCGCGACCGTCGATGCCGTCTACCCGACGGCACGCGACCGGCTGAACTTCCCGGAGCACCTCGCGGCTGGACTCAGCACGCACAAGGTGCGCGAGCTCTACCTCTGGGGCGCAAACGAGCCGACGTTCGACGTCGACATTTCGTCGGTCGTGGACGCCAAGGTCGAAGCGCTGCTCCTGCACGCGTCACAGTTCGGCGACCGCGACCAGTTCCTGAGCTTCGTGGAGGCGCGATGGCGCGATGAGCAGGGGCGCGCGCTGGAGCGCTTTCGCCGCGTAGTGCTGTTTCGATGAACCGGCGCCCAGATCCGACCCGCAGTCGCGGCCCCGGCTTCTGCCCGGTGTGCGGCACACCGCTGGACGCTGACCGCGGGCCCGGTGGACTGCCGGAGTGTCCCGCCTGCGGGTACGTCGCCTATCGAAACCCGAAGGTCGCCGCCGGAGTCGTCGCGACGCTGGGCGACCGCATCCTGCTGGTCCGCCGCAACCACGAGCCGATGCTGGGCCGCTGGTCGTTCCCCTCGGGCTTCGTCGATGCCGGCGAGCAGGTGGAGGAGGCCGCAGCCCGCGAGGTGAGCGAAGAGGCCGGCGTGGAGGTGCGCGTCGATCATCTGCTCGGCGTGTACAGCACGCGCGGCAATCCCGTGGTCTTCATCGCCTACGCGGGCATCGTCAGCTCGGGCGAACCGACGCCCGGCCCGGAGGCGTTCGAGGTGGGGCTGTTCGCTCCCGACGCGCTGCCGGACCTCGCATTCCCGCACGATGGCGCGATCGTCGCTGCCTGGCATGCCTGGCGCGACGACCTCGACAACCCCGCGCGTCCGGTACGCTAGTCAGCGAGGGGATGTAGCTACAGGTGACCACTCCACCCGATACCGACGCCAACTCGAATCGCGACACCCCATCGCCCCTCTCCCTGCTGCAACGGCGCGGGGTGGAGGCCGAGGTGCTGATCCCGCTGATCCGCCGCCTGGAGACGGAGATCGGCGAGCAACGTGCACATGAGATCGCACGCGAGACGATCGCGGGGATCGCCCGCGAGCAGGGCGCAGGCGTCGCTGCCATGCTCGGGCGCGATGACCTCGAGGGGTTCCACGAGGTACGCGATTCGTGGGCGGGTGCCGGCGGTGACCTCACGATCACGACGCGGCGCGCGGACAGCACACACCTGGAGTTCGACGTCACCCGCTGCCGGTTCGCCGAGTTGTACGAGCGCCTCGGCGCACGCGACCTGGGCTTCCTGCTCTCGTGCAGCCGCGACTTCACCCTGTCCGAGGGCTACTCGCCGCGCCTCCGACTGGAGCGCACGCAGACGATCATGCAGGGCGCGCCGTTCTGCGACTTCCGCTATCGGTACATCGAGGATGCGCCACCCACCGAGGAGACCCGATGACCGAGGAACGCGACACACCCGCGGAGTCGACTGAGCCACCGGCGGAGCCCGCGCAGCCAACCGAGCCGGCAGCACCGACCTTCGGCAGTATGGCGAACGCGCTGTTCAGCCGCGCGAAAGCTGGAGCGCAGCAGGCGTTGGACGCAGTGGAACAGCGTCGTCCTGCCGCGGAACGCATGGCCCGCGAGGCCTTCGAGCGCGCACAACACGCCGTCGATGCCGCTCGGCCCGAGGTCGAACGCCTCGCCCGCGACGCCGCAGCCGCCGCCCAATCGGCCGCCGCGTTCGCCCGGCCTGTCGTCGAGCGTGTGGCACACGATGCAGTCGATTACGCGCGTGACCACCAGGACGAACTGCGCCGCGCAGCGACGAGTGCCGCGGATGCCGCCGCGAACCTCGCTACGCAGCGCATCGTCCCCGGCCCGCTACGCCCGATGGTGGATGCCCTCCGTCAGGAGTTGCAGAACGATGAGCCCCCCGCCGACGCGGTACCGCGCGAGCCGGAGTCGCCAACGGCAGAGACGCACCTCGACGACGGTGCCGCGCAGCCACCACCGGCTGCGCAGCGGTAGCACGCCGTCGACCGCATCACCCACGGGCCAGTTCAGCGAGTGAGCGACCCGTCGACAGCCGGATCCGGCTCGGGACGTTGCAGCGGAGTCGCTTCCAACGCTGCGATGCGCAACTCGTCCATCTCCGTCACCGTCAGCCGGTACTCACCAACCTCGACATGATCGCCGACCTGCGGGATGCGGCCGATGAGGTCCAGCACCAGGCCAGCCGCAGTGTGGTACTGCCCCGGTTCAAGCTCGATGCCGAGTAGCGCGGACAGCGTGTCCAGTGGTTCCATCCCGTCGATGCGAATCACGCCATCCGCACGGGCGGTCGCTTCCAGCTCCGGCTCCTCGAACTCATCGGTGGTCTCGCCGACAATCGACTCCAGCACGTCCTCGAACGTGACGATGCCGTCCGTACCGCCGAACTCGTCCACTGCGATCGCGAAGTGCGTGCTGCGCGCCCGCATCGCGGCCAGCAGTCGATCGAGGTTCACGTGGCTGGGGATCAGCAGCGGCTGCTTCAGCAGCGGCTCGATCGAGGGTCCGGGCGGCGCCAGCAGCAGGTCGCGCACGTGCAGCACGCCGACAATGTTGTCCACGCTGTTGCGGTAGACCGGATAGCGCGAGAGGTGATGCGCGGCGACCGCTGCCACGGCCTCAGCCGTGGAGGTGTCCACGCGCAGCGCGACCACCTCGGTTCGCGGAATCATCACGCTCGCGACCGTGAGATCGCCGAAGCGCAACACGCGCTCCAGCAGGAACTGCTCCCCGGTCTCAATGGCGCCCGCCTGCGCGCTCGCCTGCACAACCAGGCGCAGCTCCTCGGCGCCGATCTGCGGATGCTCCGTCGACTCGCGGCGCACACCGATCATCCGCGCGGCGATCCAGCCACCTTCGTTCAACACCCAGATCGCCGGGCGAAACACCGCGCGAAACAACCGCAGCGGACCGGAAACGGCGATGGCCACGCGCTCCACGTACTGCAACGCCACGCCCTTAGGCGCGAGTTCGCCAGCGACAACGTGCAGAATCGTGATTATGGTGAAGCTGATCGCCACACCCATGGCGTGGCCACCCACGCCGCCGAGCAGCGGTTCCACCACCCCCGCGAACGCGGGCTCGCCGACCCAACCCAGCGCCAGACTGGCCATCGTGATGCCCAACTGGCAGGCGGCGATGTAGGAGTCGAGGTGAAGCGTGGCGTCGGCAACGTTGCCGGAGCCTGGGCGGCGCTCGGCGACCATCTGCTCCACGCGCGTGCGCCGAATCGTGACAAGCGAGAACTCGGCTGCGACGAAGAAGCCGTTGAGCAACACCAGCACCAGAACGGCGATCAGACCACTGCCGGTCGCGAACACGCTGCCTCCTTGGGACGCGACCGCTCGGCGGCGCTACCCTTCGCGGCCGAGCCGAAGGCCGAGCACGCCCGCCAGCTCGATCAGCGTCGGAACTGCCGTCTCGCCGTACAGTCGCCCGGAGACGATGTCCTCCGCGATGGTGCAGAGGATGTCGACCGCCTTCGGCGTATCGAAGTCATCGTCCATCGCATCCATGAACTGCAGCCGCCGGCTCTCGACGCGCAGCCGATCCGGTGGGCCGCCCGCCGAGCCCGCTGCCTCACGGAGCAGCGCTGCTCGCTGTTCCCAGTGCTGCAACTCGTCCTCGGTCCAGTCGTGATCGGCGCGGTAGTGGGTCGCCAGCAGGCTCATCCGGACCGCGTCCGGGGAGTGCCCTGCTGCGAGCAACTCGCTCACTTTCACGAGGTTCCCGAGCGACTTCGACATCTTGACGCCCTCCAGCATCAGCGTGCCGACGTGAATCCAGGTTCCCACGTACGGTGCTTCGCCAGAGGCGCACTCGGACTGCACGATCTCGGACTCGTGGTGCGGGTAGCGCAGGTCCTTGCCGCCGCCGTGGATGTCCATACGCGCGCCGAGGTTTGCCCGCGCCATCGCAGAACACTCGATGTGCCAGCCCGGACGGCCGACGCTCCACGGGGAGTCCCAGTGCGCGTCCGGCTCGGTGCTCGGCTGCCAGAGCAGAAAGTCGAGCGGGTCGCGCTTCAGTTGCTGGGGCTCGGCCGGCACGCTGTCGCTCACGGGCGGCGAGGTGCGCAACTGCTCGATGGTGAGGCCGTTGAGCGCGCCGAAGCGCGGCGCCGTCTTCGCATCGAAGAAGACGTAGCCATCCACGACGTACGCGTGGCCGCGCGCCATCAACTCTTCGACGAGCGCGATGATCTCCGGGATGTGCTGGGAGACGCGAGGGAAGGCGACCGGACGCTGCACGTTCAGCGCGTCCATCTCCTGCAGGTAGATCGTGTGATTGCGGTCGGTGAGCTCCGGGATCGTGATCCCCAGCTCCCGCGCCTTGCGCACCATGTCGTCATCGATGTCGGTGATGTTCTGGACGTGCCGCACATCGTAGGAGAGGAACTCCAGGTAGCGGCGGACGGTATCGAAGGTGACGAAGGTAAGCGCGTGCCCCAGGTGACCGACGTCGTACGGAGTGATGCCGCATACATACATGCGCACCACACCCGGCTCGATCGGGGTGAACAGTTCCTTACGCCCGGACATCGTGCTGAAGATCTCGAGCAGTGTCGGCCTCCCTCAGGTCGCCGCGTACGCCCCTCTACGCGAACCGCACGATGGTAGCACGCCAGCCGCGTGACCCACGGCACCTCCCGGGGATGCGAGTCGGCCCGCCAGCCAGTATATTTCCGCGCATGGCAAAGCAACCCGTCCAGCGCATCGCACGAGTTCGCGTCGAAGGCCGCACGAGCACCGCGGTGGTGCGTGGGCGGCGGGTCCACCTGGTTCGGGGTGGCCCGCTCGGCACCCGACAGGAGACCGGCGAGACCTACCCGCTCTCCCAGGTGCAACTGCTGCCGCCGGTGAAGGCAGGCAAGATCGTCGCAATCGGGCTGAACTACTACACGCACATCGGCGACCGGGCGATACCCTCCAAGCCGGAGCCATTCCTCAAGACGCCGTCCTCGGTGATCGGCACCGGTGACGCGATCGTCCTGCCGTCCGACGCCGGACGCGTGGACGAGGAGGGCGAGGTGGTGGCCGTCATCGGCCGCCGCGCCCGCAACCTGCGCGAGGAGGACGTCGACGATTACGTCTTCGGCTACACCTGCGGCAACGATGTCTCCGCGCGAGAGTGGCAGGCCGGCGACCTCCAGTGGTGGCGAGCCAAGTCATCCGACACCTTCACCGCGGTGGGACCGTGGATCGTCACCGGTCTGAACCCGGACGACATGGACATCGCAGTGCGGGTCAACGGCAAGGAAGTCCAGCGCGCGAACACCAGCGAACTGATCTACTCGATCCGCAAGTGCATCGCGTTCATCACCAGCGCGATGACGCTGGAGCCGGGTGACCTGGTGTTCACCGGCACCCCCGGTGCTACCACCCAGCTCAACGCTGGCGACAGCGTGGAGGTCGAGGTCGGCGGTATCGGAATCCTCGTGAACCGCGTGCGAGCGGAAGGCGCCGGGGCGGGCGAGTGACGCGGCCGTTCACCGTTGCGCTGCTGCAACTACGCGCGTTCAACCTCGCCCAGCACCGTGAGGCGTGGGACGACCTGCTTCGGCACATCGACGAGGCGGCCGCGCTCGACCCGCATCCCGATCTGATCGTGCTGCCGGAAGCGTCGTACCCGGCGTACTTCCTGCACTCGCGAGCTGCATACGACGCTGCGGGCGTGCTCCCGGACACCGAGGTCGTCGCCACACTCGCCGAGCGGGCGCGACGCCACGGTAGCGCCATCGCAATCGGCCTCGTGCAGCACGGACGCCCCGGCTCGCCGGCCGAGGGCATGCTGGAGAACGCCAGCGTCGTGTTTGCTGCAGACGGCACGCTGGCCGGACGCACGACCAAGAGCTTCCTCTGGCACTTCGATAGTGTCTGGTTCGCCCCGGGCACTCGCTATCCGGTATTCAACGTCGGTGCGGCCCGCGTCGGCGCCATCGTCTGCGCGGACGCGCGACTGCCCGAGGTCACGCGTGCCCTGGCTGTCGGCGGCGCGGAACTGATCATCGACTGCACCGCGTGGGTCTCGTCGGGGCGCGATGCCTCGGCGCTCAGCACCCCACAGGTGGACTACGTGATCCCGGCGCGCGCGATCGAGAACGGCACGTGGGTGGTGGCTGCCGACAAAGCCGGTGTGGAAGCGGACACGATCGTCTACGCCGGTCGATCGGGAGTCGTGGACCCACGCGGCCGATGGGTGGCGCAGGCACCCTCCGATCGCCCGGGCATCGTCACGCACACGCTCGACCTGGACGAGGCGACCGGACCGCCCGTGGAGCGCGTGCCGAACCTGTACGCCGACGCATCAATCGCGGGAGAGCGCTCGCGAGCAACAACGCTCAGCCGCGAGTCGCTGGTCATCGCCGGCGCCGGATCACGCGTGGCCGTTGCCGCCATCGACGCACCACCTTCCGCCGTCGACCTCGTGGAGCAGGTGCGGACGCTGGTGCGAGCGCTGGCGGCACAGGGCGTGCGGCTGGTGGTTCTCCCCGACCTCGCCGGCACGGACGCACAGGCGGTGAGCCAGCGCGAGTTGCTGCCACTGCTTGAGGCGCTCACGGCGGAGGCGGGAGTGCTGCTGGCGGTGCTCATGGCGGAGCGCACCGGGGGCGAGACGTACAAGACGCTGTATCTCATCGGCGGCGGACACACGCTGGCCAGCCACCGCCAAACCCACCTCACCGCGCCGGAGCGTGCAGCCGGCTTCGCGGCGGGCGAGGCTGCCCCGCCCGTGGTGGAAACCGAACTGGGATACATCGGGCTGCTCGCCGGGAGCGAGGGGCTGGCGCCAGAAGTCGCGCGCGGGCTGAAGCTGCGCGGCGCGGAACTCATCGCCTGGTGCGCGAACAGCGTGACCGCGCCACACGTGTCGCTTCGCACCATGGCGCGTGCGCGCGCCAACGAGGAGCGCGCGTACGTCATCGCAGCCGGCGATACCAGCGAGGCAGGCGGTGGCTTCGTCATCGACCCCACCGGCGCCGTGCTGGCGGAAACCATCGTCGGCCGC
Organism: Chloroflexota bacterium; assembly: GCA_003670575.1. Lineage (GTDB taxonomy): Bacteria > Chloroflexota > Dehalococcoidia > UBA2979 > UBA2979 > RH-chloro-G1. The sequence goes on along the minus strand of QWRD01000001.1, from coordinate 53,964 downwards.
GCGATGGCGATGTCAGCGGATGTGCATCGCATGCTGGCGCGCTGGAACCAGATGGCACCCGGCACCGACCCGATCCGCGACCGTCACCCGGAGGCCTTCGGCATCCTGTTCGACGCGGCTCCGGGTGCGCGCTAAACGGGCGCAGACTTGGGGGACGCCTCGCAGCCCGTGACGTCAGCTTGAACTGGCGGGGTTAGCGTTCGTCCCAGATCTTGCGACGGTCGCGACAGTGCCGGCAGATCAGCACGCGCTCCCTCAGAGCGGGCTGCACGTTCCGATTGATGATCATCGTCTCGCTGATGTGCTGCTGGCAGAAGCTCAGCCGGCAACGAGCGCACGAGTGCCGAATCCGCTCCTGGCACGCCTCGTCTGCGCAGATACTGGTGCGGTTCCGCGGCTCAACGCGACGCTTCCATTCAAGGTGCGACGCAAGATCCTCGAACTTGCGTCGGCATGCGCGACGGGCGCACGCATCGGTGAAGTCGGGTCCGCGTACGCCATGCCGCTCACAGAACGCCCGAGCGCAGTACACGCACTCGGACACGGCGACGCCACCACACTTGTGGCGCAGGAAACCGGCGCTGTACTCGCAATCCGCATGCACTCGCAACGCAGACAGCCCCCCGGCATCGACGTGGTCTTGAGTCTCTATTGTCGCACGACGCGGCAGGACAGGCCGCCGACCTCCCCACGAGTGGACAGCTGAATGATTGCGCCGGAACTCATGCCCTCGAAGTCATACACCGCTTCCACGCGGCCACGCACGGGGTCGACGACGGTGACCCGTGGCGCGGTCAGGTCTGAGACGAACCACCGCCCGCTTGTCCGCGACGCGCGTCGTCAGCTTCACTATCTGCGCGTTGATGTCGGTGATCGAGTTCGTCATCGCGGTGTTGCCCGCGGTCAGCGGTCCGTTGGGCCCGTTGAGCGCGCCGAGCAGTGACGCGGCGATCCGGCCGATCCCCTGCTCCGTCGGCACGACGGTAATGCGATCGGTGCCGGTCACCAGCACCGGCTTGGTGGTAATCGTCACACCGGGGATCATCGTGGTGTTGGTACTGTTCGCCACGAGTGTCCCCGTGCTGATGACCAACGCACTGCCATCGTCCGGCGTGAATGTGACTGTCGTCTGTCCACTTGGCGCAGAAGCGATCGAGTACTTGCCCGCGGTCTTGGCCAGCGTCGGGTTCCCAGAGATGGAGAGCACCGATCCGCCGCCGCCAGCATCCAGCGTCGCACTGGCGGTGAAGGCAGTCAGCAACCGTGCCACGCCATCCGGGTTCGAACTCATCGCCGCATCGAGTTTCGAGGCGTTGAGCGCCAGTGTCTTGGTGGTCCCCACTGCAGAACCGATGTTGCCGAAGTTCAAACCAAGCGAGGACAACGACGTCAGGTCGCCGGTGATACCAGTCGCGGGTTGGGTGATAAGCGAGCGCAATTGCGCCTGCATACGTTGCATCGAAGGGTCGCCGAACATCGGGCCGCTCGAGGCACCATTGCCGCCACCATACTTCGATGCCGCGTTGATTACGGACATCGCGCCGTTGAACGCATCAACGAAGGTCTGCATGCGATTGCGCAGCGCAGAGTTGTCGGCGGAGATCGTCACCTTGACGGCACTGGTGGTCAATCCGACCAGCGAGAGCGTCACACCCGCCACTGCGTCCGTCACAACGTTGGACGACGCGTATTGCGTCGCGCCACTGTTGACCTGATAGGAGGCGTTCGCACCCAATGCCGGTGTGGCCGCCAACACGCGCGTCGCTGCCAGGAAGTTCCCGGTCACATCGGCGAGGGCGACCGTCGAGGATCCGGTCTGCTTGGCGGTGAGCACCAGCCGGTCCGTCACGGTGTCATACGTGGCCGTCACGCCAGCGGTGGACGAGTTGATACGCGAGATCACCTGCGACATCGTGTCGGTGGCGCTGTTCCAACTGATCGAGACACCGTTCACCGTGAACGCACCGGACGCCGTGCCCAGCGCCGTACTCAATCGAGCCGAGCTCAACACCGCGCTGAGCGAGGTGCCGGCGAGCGGGCGCGTGCTGGTGCGGCTGGTAGTGCCCGGCGATTGCAAGAGATTCGCAGCGGACAGGAAGTTACTCGTGTCCGCGCCACTCCCCAGCTGGATCGCCGTCGCGGAGTCGAGCTTCAGCGCGTTCATGCGTCCCGCGCCATCGTCGACGATGGTCGCGGTGACGCCCACGCCGGCATCGGCGATCTTCGCGATGATGGTGTTCGCGCCCGTCAGGTCCGCGCCGTCCGAGAGCACCGTATTCGCGTCGATGGTGATCGCAACACCGTTGATCGAGAACGTGCCCGCGGTGACCGGCGTGGAGAAACCTCCACTCGCCAGCGCGACGTTCTGAGTGACGGCGGTGCCCATTGCGGCCGTGCTGGTCACGTTGGTATTGGTCGCCAGACCCAGCACCTGCACGGTGAATGAACCAACTGCCGCCGCGCTGGATGCGCTGACGGCGAACTTTGGCGTGTCGGATGAGGCCTGATCCGTGGACACGCGGCGCGCGCCCACCACGCTGGCATCGTTCAGCGCAGCAGCGGCGGAGGCCAGGCTGGCGATGCTGCCGCTGATGCCGGTGATCGCCGCCTGCCGTTGCTGATGCCCGACGAGTTTTGCCTGCGCGATCAGAATCGGGCGCTGCTCAGCGGCGATCAGGGCGTCGAGGATCGAATTTGTATCGATCCCGGACGCGAGCCCCCCGAACGAGATCTTGCTGGCGCCATTGGAACCGCTGGATATGGAAACCACAGCTGACGTCCTCTCGACGCGCCCCGAGCGCGGAGCTTAGCGCGCGGTACGGAGCAGCAAACCCGGCGGGAGACCGGTCTGCTCTGCCAGCGCCCGCAATTCGGCCGGGCTCACCATCGCCACCATCTCACCGCTTTGCGCATCCACGATGCGAATATGCGGGTTCCCAGCCTCGTCCTCTTCGTAGTGGGCCTCGATCGCGGCCCGCCCATCCCGTGCCAACGCCAGCGCGAGTTCCTCGGCGCCCGGATGGGTCGCCTCCCGACGAGGCTCCTCCCGTTCGCGGTGCGACCCCGCACTGCCAGCGTCCGGATTGATCGGCGCCGGCTGACGATTGATGACCTGCTGTATGCGGAGATCGGCCATCGCCGTGTCACCTCGCAATGATTATCGGCACGCAGCGGTGCCCCTTGATGCCGGGAGAACCCCGAATACGCAGCAGGCCGCCCCTGACGGGCGGCCTGCCTACTTCCGATGTCCGCGCTGGCGCTACTGCTTGAGCAGCTGCAGCACGGCCTGCGAGGAGGAGTTCGCCTGCGAGAGCACGGAGACACCCGCCTGCTGCATGATCTGCGCTGCGACCAGCCGCGAGGACACCTGCGCGATGTCCGCGTCGCGGATGCGCGACTCGGATGCGCTCAAGTTCTCCGACACAACGCCGAGGCTGTTCACCGCGGCCTCGATCTGGTTCTGGGAGGCACCAAACTTGGCGCGCTGGGTGCTGACGTCCTGGATCGCCTGGTCCAGCGAGGAAAGCAACGTCGTTGCCTGTCCCACCGTGGCGACGCTGGTGTTGTCTGTCACCAGTACGCCGATCTCGGAGCCACCGCTGCCGATTGCGGTGGACCGCATGTCGGCGTAACCCACGCTGATCGTGTCCGAGGCTTGCGCACCTACCTGATAGGTCGCGGTGCCCGAACCGCCCGCGGTGTCGATGGTTAGACCGTTGAGGTCAGTCAGGATGTCGTCGGTCGTCTTCAGCGAGTCACCGACCACAGTGATCGAGGTCTCGATCGCCCCGGCGAACGAGACCGAGATCGTGCCATCCGCACCCAGCGCCGCGTCCGCGATGTCCACGTCCACCGAGGTGACACCATCGCTGATGCGTGCCGTGTCCGCGTCCACCTTGGTGAATGTGTAGGTGGTGCCGGACTTCATCTTGCTCACGTCCACCGCGGACAAGGCAGCGTTCGTCGTGGTGGCCAGCGCCGTGCCGACGGCCAGCGTACCGGTGCCCGCGTTGTTGGTGGAAAGCGCACCGGTCAGCAGCGAGAGGCCGTTGAACTTCGTGCGGCTCGCCGTGTTGTCGATCTCGTTGCGCAACGTGAGGATTTCCTCACCCAGCGCGGAGCGGTCGGAAGCGCCCAGCGTGCTGTTGCCCGCCTGCACCGCCAGCTCGCGCATGCGCTGGAGCATGGCGGTGACTTCGTTCAGCGCGCCTTCAGCGGTCTGAATCATGGAGATGCCGTCCTGACCGTTGCGGGAGCCCTGCTGCAGGCCGCGGATCAAGGAACGCATCTTCTCGCTGATTGCCAGACCGGCCGCGTCGTCCGCGGAACGGTTGATGCGTTGGCCGCTGGACAGCTGCTCCAACGCCTTGCTCAGCTTCGTACCTGTCGTCGCCAGGTTTCGCTGCGCGTTAATCGCCATGATGTTGGTGTTGATGATCATTGCCATAGTTGCTTGGCCTCCATTGCCTGTCGCCGGTCGGCATCCATGCCGCCCGAATCGCACCCGGCCTGTCCGAGCGCTTCCTTCATGTGCAAATCATCGAAGGCAGCCAGATCGGCCAGATTGGGGAACGCCCGCACTTCTGGTGAAGCACTCCCTCAGGTGGCGGCGGAGCGAACCCTGACGTGATGGCAGTTCACCGAGGGCATCAGCACAGCCGGAGACAGCCGGGGACACGCTGACGCCACGACTCGCTCCCGGCATGACGAGAGTCAACGTCTCATGGCTGGCGATCGACTGGTTAGCGGGCGGGCGTGGCGGTGGGACTCGCAAGTGGCACGGGGGCCTGCGATGGTGATGATGATGGTGCGTCGGCTGCACCACGAGCGCTCTGCACCTGCACGGTAACGGCGGTCAGGCGATCATTTTCTTCGAATCGATCGATGTTCAATTCGCCGCCGAAGCGGCTGTCCGCGGAAGTAAACGCGATCACTGAGGCGTTGCCACTCTTGCTGTCGCTACCGACTTGCGCATTGGCGCCGCGAAGCGCCTGACGGTACGCGAGCACGACTTCCGGCGCGGGGCGGTCGGTGACCAGAGTCACTTCGTATTGACCACCCTGCGGCCCGGTGACCCAGCGCACCGCGACCGCCGTCATGCCGTCAAGCAGCAGAAACGGCGCGGGGAAGGTGCGCGGCACGGTGCGCGGCTCCGTCGCGACGTATCGAGCCTGAATCGGTATCTCGGGCGCAACCTGCACGATGTAGACGAGGCTGGTGCGCTGATCTTTGCCGATCCCCAGGCTGCGGAGTGCCGACTGCAGGCCCGCGATGTCCTTTGTGTCCTTGCCGGCAACCTTCACAATGCGATCGCCCTGGCTCAGCGCGGCACTGCCGGCCTCGCCGCGCACTACCACCCGCTTCACCTCTGGGCCCCCCTCGTGCTCCTCCAGTTCCACGCCCAGGGCGGGAACGAAGGCGTGGCGCGGTAACGTCAGGGTCGTCGGCTTCCCGCCACGCGATACCACTACATCAAACGTGGGGGTCGCCGGCAGTGGCTGGATCACCATGGTCCCGCTCACGGTCTCGCTGTGGGTGTTCTGGAATTGGTAGGCGGAGACACCCTCGCTGGAGCGGCCACCGGTGACCTGCCACGGCGGCTCGTCCAGCAGCTCGCGCATCGAATCGGCGACGGTCTGCTCGTCGCGTCGCACTTCGTACATCACGAAGAAAGTGAGCGAGCCGTCAGCCTTCGCCACGCGCCCCGAACCGAGCAACGTGGACTCCGGTGGCACCGGCAACGCGGACTTCGGATCCTTCGTGTCGGCGGTGCGACCGGGATTCAGCGCGGCCTCCAGGCCGGTCGGCAACGCACCCGGGAGCGATTGCACTTCCGTGCCAACGCCCTCGCCAACCCGCAACACCAGCTCGGCAAGCGTCCGGTCGCTAGCGCTACCGCCGCCAATGCCGAGGCTGCCACAGCCGACAGCGAACACCAACGGCAGGCATGCGAACACGGAGGCGACCCAGCGAAGCATCACAGAGCCTTCCCGGTGAGCGGCACAGGGCCGAGCCGCGCTGGATGACAGGGCAGTGGGAGTTTTTGGGGTGGGTGGAGGGATTTGAACCCTCGGTCTCCAGGGCCACAACCTGGCGCCTTAACCGCTAGGCGACACCCACCACGGACGTAGCCACGCGGCCACCGTCAGAGTGTAGCATCGGCTGCCGCACCGAACCACGGGTCAGCCCGTCATCTCCTGAGCATCACGGCAAATACAGCCGAGGATCGAGCGCCTGTCCGTCCAGCTGCAGCCCAAAGCCAAGCAGCGGCTGCCCGATCTGGTTCACGCCGAGCGTCCCAAGCGGGTCGCCACGACGCGCGAAATCACCGCTCCCGACGTGCAGCAGGTCCAGTCCATCGAGGCTCGCGCCCCAACCATTGCCGCCATCCAGGCTGACCAATGAGCCGCTCACGCCGGCGCGCGTGGCGCCGACAAAGGCGTCGGCGGGCGAGAGCACCGTCGCGCCAGGCAACCCGAGCAGGCCAAGCGCCGCACCCGATGACTGCCGACCAAGCACGGTGGCGAGGGGCGAACTGAGTACGCCGGACGGTCCGCGACCGCCGTAGACCGCAGCCTCACCCTCTGGACGCAGCGTTGCCTTCGCGTCGCCGATGATCGCGGACAGGTACTGCTTCGTCTCCGCGGGGAGGCCGCGCTCCCAGTCGGCGCCGTGCGCTCGCACCAGTTGCTGCACACGTGCTGCGCCAGCGTTGTATGCCGCCAGCGCCTTACGCACATCACCATCGAAGGCTTGCAGGTTGTGGCGCATAGTCATCGCGCCGGCCTTCAGCGATGCCTCCGGATCGGTGCGATCGACGCCTGGATAGAACTGCGGCATCAGTTGCGCGATGCCCTCGGCACCCGCACTGGAGCGCCGCTGCCCCAGCGCCACGGCAGGATCGAAGCCGGATTCCTGCGCAATCTGCCGCTCGAACAATGCGCCGAAGCCGGGGGCCACTGTATGGTCGCCCACCGTACGCGTCATGTTGCGCCAGCCGTACGGATCCGCGGCGCCGCTGCCACGAGCCGACCACTGCTTCAGCAACGTGCCGTAGTCGGCCTTCGACGCACTATGCGGCTCGGCGAACTTGCCGCTGCGCATGGCGTCCAGGGTGGCGCGCAACTCGGACAGCTCGGAGCGCGGCTCCGCGAGATGTGCATCGAGTACCGCCGCGAAGTCGCGACGCGACGGCATCGCGAGTGCGATGCGAGGAGGCGCGCCCGCCCCGACTGGGCCGACGGAATCAATAGGCACGCCACCAGCCTATCGGCAGTGGCACCTCGGAGCGCATGAGGGAACGCCCGCGATCGAGCAAGAGAGTCAGCGATGGTTGCATGGCACCGGCGACCGACCCACCCCGCTACGCGTACTCGCCGAGGCTGCGGTAGCGCCCCGCCCAGAACAGCAGCGGCGTCGCCTCCGGCCGCTCGATGGAGACCGCGATGACCTTGCCGAGGAAGATCGTGTGGTCCCCGCCCTCCAGGCGCTCCGCGATCTCACAGTCGATCCAGGCAAGAGCACCCTCGATCAGCGGGGAGCCGGTCTGACCGCGCTCGTACGGGACACCCGCCATGCCCTCCACGCCGTGGGACGCAAAGGTCTTCGAGAGTTCGAACTGGTCGTGCGCGAGGATGTTCACCGCAAACGCTCGAGCGCCCATCAACTGCGGGTGCGCGGAGACCTTCTTATCGATGCAGATCATGAGCAGCATCGGATCCAGAGAGATCGAGGCAATCGCGTTGGCGGTCATGCCACGCGTCACCTCGCCATCATCCCAGGTGATGACGGTGACGCCGGTGGCGAATCGGCCGATCGCATCGCGGTAACCGCGGGAATCCAGGGCTGACTCGGTGGTCATGCGGCTTCCGATCTGGCACTGCCCAAGCGGGCTGCCATCCAGGCGGCCCCCACTCAACGGCGACATCCTATCACCGGGCGAAGCATGCGGGAGGCGGCGGCCCGGTGGACGGTTTCGCCGGAGAGGGCCAAACTTGCGACATCGACTTCAGGAGAGAGGGGCCCCGTCCGTGGGCCATCACAGTCAGCTGACAGTGAATTAGTCCGCCCTCCGGCGCACCACGCCCGGGACGGGCGAAAGGTGCGCGCCAATGACCTTCGAACCCCGCGACACGCGGTCGGCGATGCCCGACGCGTCCGCTGTCTTGGACGAGTGGCAGACCTACGATGAAGACGAGCGACTTGCCGTCTTCGAGTCGCTGAGCCACGGCCAGGCCTCGGAACTCTTCCTCACCCTCAGCCCCGCAGACCGCGAGGCACTGCTCTCCGCATTCTCCGTGCCGGAGCGCCGCATCTGGCTGCGCGTGCTGGCCCCGGACGACGCCGCTGACGTGATCCAGCAAGCGCCGGAGGATGATCGTGCCGCGCTGTTGGATCTACTGGATCGGCGCACCCGCGTAGAGGTGGAAGCGCTGATGGCGTACGCGGAGGATGTCGCCGGCGGGCGAATGAACACCTCCTACGTCACGCTGCGGCCGGAGATGACCATCGCGCAGGCGCTCGCCTACCTGCGGCTCCAGGCGGCGGATCGCATCCAGATGGTCTACTACGCATACGTCATCGACACCGAGGAACATCTGCTCGGGGTCATCTCGTTCCGCGATCTCATGACGGCGCCGTCAGCCAGCCGCGTGCAGGACGTGATGCTGCCCTCGCCCGTCTCCGTACACGAGGAGATGGACCAGGAAGCCGTCGCTGAACTGCTCGCCGAGCACAACCTGCTCGCCGTCCCGGTCGTCGACGATGAAGGACGCGTCAAGGGCATCATTACCGCCGACGACGTGCTGGACGTGGTGCAGCAAGAGGCGACGGAGGACATCCAGAAGATCGGCGGTGTCCAGACGCTGGACCTGCCGTACTTCCGCACGGGCGCACCGGAGATGCTGCGCAAGCGCGGCGGCTGGCTCTCCCTGCTGTTTGTCGGTGAGATGTTCACCGCCACCGCGATGGGCTTCTTTGAGCACGAGATTGCGCGGGCGGTGGTGTTGGTGCTGTTTGTGCCGCTGGTAGTGTCCAGCGGTGGGAACTCCGGCTCGCAGGCGTCCACCCTCGTGATCCGCGCCATGGCGCTGGGCGAGGTGCGCATGCGCGACTGGCTGCAGGTGATGCGCCGCGAGATGGTGATCGGACTCGGCCTGGGCACGATGCTCGCCATCCTCGGCGCGATCCGGATCGCGCTGTGGCAGAGCGCCTTCGGATCGTACGGCGACCAATTCATCCTGCTGGGGATCACGGTTTCCGTGAGCCTGGTGGGCATCGTGGCATGGGGCACGCTCGTCGGCTCCACACTCCCACTCGCGTTACGCCGGCTCGGCCTTGACCCGGCGAACGCGTCAGCGCCGCTGGTGGCGACGTTATGTGACGTCACCGGCCTCGTCATTTACTTCTCGGTGGCGAAGGTGATCCTGCTGGATCGGATGGTTCTCTAGGTTCCGCATCCGCTCCTCACGCTGTCGCTCACACCGCGCACGCACCACGAAGCCCCCGCGCCGGCATGGACCTGCCGACCGGGGGCTTCGTGCACCTCGCCGAGGCGAGACTACAAGGACTACATGCGCTGGAGCAGCGTGGAGACGATCTGCGCCGAGCTGTTGGCCTGCGCCAACACGGACACACCGGCCTGCTGCATGATCTGCGCCGAGACCAGCTTGGTCGACACCTGCGCGATGTCCGCGTCACGGATACGGGACTCGGAAGCGCTCAGGTTCTCAGCGGCGACACCGAGGCTGTTGATCGCGGCCTCGATCTGGTTCTGCGAAGCACCGAACTTCGCACGCTGAGTGCTGACGTCCTGGATCGAGGTGTCGATCGAGGCGAGCAGCGTGTTCGCCTTGGCCACCGTGCTCACGCTCGTGTTGTCCGTGACCAGCACGCCGATCTCGCTACCGCCGGTACCGATGGCGGCCGACCGCATGTCGGCGTAGTCCACCGTGATCGTGTCGGACGACTGCGCGCCGACCTGATAGGTCGCAGTGCCGGAGCCACCGGACGTGATGATGGTCAGGCCGTTGAGGTCCGTCAACACATCGTCGGTCGTCTTCGCAGAGGCACCGACCACCGTGATGGAAGCCTGGTGGGCACCGGAGAACGAGATCGTGAGCGCCCCGTCGGCGGCCAGCGTAGCGTCTGCGATGTCCACATCCACGGACGTGGTGCCGTCGCTCAGGCGGGCGGTGTCCGAGTCCACCTTTGTGAAGGTGTACGTGGTCCCAGCCTTCAACTTGCTCACGTCCACAGCGGACACCGTAGCGCTCGCTGTGGTCGCCAGCGCAGTACCCACGGCCAGCGTGCCGGTGCCGGCGTTGGAGGTCGACAGTGCGCCGGTCAGCAGCGAGAGTCCGTTGAACTTCGTGCGGCTTGCGGTGTTGTCGATCTCGTTGGTCAGCGTGAGCATCTCTTCACCGATGGCGGTGCGGTCGTTGGCGCCCAGCGTGCTGTTACCAGCCTGGACTGCCAGCTCACGCATGCGCTGCAGCATGCAGTGGACCTCGTTCAGCGCGCCTTCAGCGGTCTGAATCATGGAGATGCCGTCCTGCGCGTTTCGGGCACCCTGGTTGAGGCCCCGCACCTGAGAACGCAGCTTCTCGCTGATGGCCAGTCCTGCAGCGTCGTCGGCGGCGCGGTTGATGCGCAGACCGCTCGACAGTTGCTCCAGGGCCTTGCCCATCTTTGCCCCGGTGGCGCCAAGGTTGCGCTGAGCGTTCAGTGCCTGCACGTTCGTGTTGATGATAAGCGGCATGCGATTGGACTCCTTCGCCAGTCACGCCCCGGCATCCATGCCGAGACTATCGAGTGAGGGCGCCCGCCCGGCACCCCGTAGGGAAGCCCCTAGTGGACTTCATGGGAATCATCGGCAGCACCGCGGCGGCACCTTAGGGGTCTTCCCGACTTTTCTTGAAGAACTTTGCGTACAGGTTCGGCGCAATGTACGTACGGGGCGGCGCATCCCCGCCTACGCGTGTGCGTTATCATCCCGACACTCATTACATGACTGTCTCGACCACCCCTCGCGATGCCGAGCGCGTGCCCGACGATATGGTGCGCGTCGTCCACGTCATGTCGCACCCGGTGATGACCATTGAGGCGAACGCATCGCTGGCCGCTGCGCGCGATCTCCTGCATGAACATGGAGTCCATCACCTGGTGGTGCTGGACCGCGGTCAGATGATCGCGGTGATCTCCGACCGCGACGTGCTTCGCGCGCTCAGTCCGTTCCTCGGCACCATCGGCGAGCAGACACGTGACACCAGGACGCTGCTGAAGCCGGTCTACCAGCTGGCGACGTACCACCCGGTCACCGTGCGCGACGATGCGACGGTCGCCGAGGCGTCCGCGCTGATGCTCAACCACGAGATATCGTGCCTCCCCGTACTGGACGCTGGCGGGCGACTCGTAGGGGTCGTCACCACGCGCGACCTGATGCGCGGAATGCTCGGCGGACTGACTGGCAGTCACGCTGGCAACACTCCGACTCCCGCAGAGCCTGTGCCACCCCAGCCGCACGGCGCAGAACTGCGGGATCGCCCCTAGCCATCTCAGGGTTTCCACCGACCGAACCACTCGTTTCCCCGATCTCCATGCGTCGCGACGCGCTGCACACTGGCCGCATGGAACGTCTCTTGGTCTGCGGCTGGGATGTGGGCGAAGCTCGATCGCTTCAGGGCATGCTGGCGGCGTTACGCCGCGAGGCAGCACTGGAGGCAGTCGCCGTCGGCGATCGTCAGCCGTCCGCGCTGGTTCATGCTCGCGCCGCACTCGGGCTGCCCTGCTACCAGCACCTGCGCGAGATGATTCGGACTACCGATTCCAACGCCGTGCTATTCGCTACACCAGATCTTGCGGTAGAACTCGCAGCCGACGCCGCCGCTCGTGGGCGCGACCTGCTGCTGCTCGGCGACCAAATGGACGGAGCGGCACTCGACGCCGCTGCAACCGCAACCATCCGCTACGGCGTGGCGCTGGCCGTGCTGCGGCCGGCACTGCGTGGCGCCGGACTCACGTTCCTGACAGACCTCATCGAGGCGGACCAGCGCTGGACGCCCGTAGCGTTGCACCTCGAGCTGCGCGGCGATCGCGCGGCGCACTCAATGCTGCGCGACCTGGTAGCGGCGACCACGCGCCTGATGCACGCCACGCCAACCGAGGTGTTTGCCTCGGTGGGCGGACGCGACCGTGACAACCCGGTGTCGATGGCTGCGCACCTGCGATTCGAGGACGATCGGCTGGTGACGCTCTCTGCGCGACCAGGCCTCAGCGATCGAATCGTGCTGAGCGCGGACACCGCCGCCGGCTCGATCGAACTCGATGCAGCTGATGGCGACTCGAGGCTGACGCTGGCACCCTGGGGCGGCGACGCACAACGCTCGCTGCTGCGCGACCAGGATTCGTTCACGTTGGAAGCTCGTCACGTCTCCGCCGTACGCGGTGACGATGCACTGGACCAGAAGCTCGCACACCGCGAGGCCGCGCTGCTGTACGCCATTGAGGCAGCCGCCACGACCGGCATCCTCGCTCGCGTTGAAGACCCGGGCACCCGCAGCACGCTGCGCGTGCTCGCCGGCGGAGCGCTGGGTGCAACGCCACGCCTTGGGCAACTGCGGGTCGTCGCACAGTAGTCCCGCGCGTTTCTGCCTGGCTCGTTGCCGAGGGGCAGCTGAGTTGCTCCAGTAGCGGTCGCCGTCGAGAATGTGCCCCATGCCTGAACGCACTGCACTCGTCACTGGATCATCTGGCTTCTTGGGCGGTCACCTCGTCGCGCGACTGATCGCGGATGGCGTCGACGTGACCGGGCTGGACGCCGCTGAGCCGCGTTCACCGCGCCCCGCACCCGAGGCCGGCTTCCGCGACCTGCGCATTGATGTCCGCGACGCGGCGGCGGTACGCGTGGCGATGCTGGAAACCCGGCCGGACGTTGTCTATCATCTGGCGGCGCAGGCATCCGTTTCCGTGTCCATGCGTGAACCACTCACTGACATTGAGACGAACGTGATCGGCACCGTGCAACTCGCACGTGCGGCTATCGAATCGGGCGTCCGGCGCTTCGTCTTCGTCTCCACCGGTGGTGCGCTGTACGGCAATCCCTCCGTGGTCCCGGTGACGGAGGAAATGCACGCCGCGCCCGCCTCCGTATACGGCGCATCCAAACTCGCGGCGGAGCAGTACCTCGCCGTGCTGTTCGCCGACACTGACGTATCACTGTCGGTGGTACGCCCGGGCAATATCTACGGCCCCGCACAGGACCCACACGGCGAGGCCGGCGTGGTCGCGATCTTCTCGCAGCGCATGCTGCGCGGGGAGCCACTGACCATCTTCGGCGACGGAAGCCAGCAGCGAGACTATGTGTACGTGACGGACGTCGTGGATGCCTGCGTGCAAGCCGGCGCTGGCGCCGCGGCGACTTGCCTACTCGGCACAGGCGCGGGGACCTCCACGCTCACGATCTTCGAGACGCTCGCGCGGCTGATCGGGTACACGCTGCCCGTGCGGTATGCGCCGGACCGCCCCGGCGACATCCAGCGCATCTGGCTTTCTGCCGCTCGCGCCCAACAGGCATGGGGCTGGACCCCCCGGGTCAGCCTGGAGGCTGGCATGGCGGAGACGGTTGCCTGGTTCCGCGCGCGAGAGGCGCAAGGCTAGCTCGTCGAGACGAGCCACCGAAGCAACGGGGGAAGCTGAGGTGGTGCCACCTCCCCACGCGGAGAGCCCTTCACGGACATCTCAACCCAACATTCACCATTCGAGCACTGGCTCGCTGATGCCCTGATGCCCGTCATATGCACCCGAAATCGCCACCCTCCGGCATCCTGCCCATTTCCGCAGCGCCGCTGGCTTGACCCACCGGAGATCTCGTCAAAAGTTATGGACAGTATGTCAACGTGATCACGCGGAGGCTTCCTGATTCTTGGGGGGGGGGCTGACTCGGCGATTTCAAGTGGACGTGCCCCGATCTGACGGACACAGGAGATAGGGAAGATGGCCCCGGAAGGATGTCCGAATGGAAACGACGCGGCGGCCTGCGCGGCGTGCATCCACGGCCACATCCAAGACGGAAGTGGTTGAGCTCTTTCGAACGAGCGGGAAGACGACGGGGGCGGTGGCTGCTCGGTTCGAATCGACAATCTCAGCCCCGTCAAACACGAGAGGAGACCCACCACAGACACCGATGCGGCATGATGCTCTCTACACTCAAGGACTCCAAGAAGCCGGGGCGAGCTCATTCGATTCTGTGGCCATACTGCAGATAGAGCCCGCCGATGGAGAGATAGCTTCGCTTGGCCGGATGGTGGAGGCTGGCGTGAACGCGCTCGCGGATAACTCGGACGCTCCCGCATGAGTCGAAGAAACGATGAACCGACCTCGGAGTCTCGTCGCGCCGCGTTCGAGCGCGCCGGCGATCACTCTGGGTTGCGCGCCAGCCTGATGGGTTGGCTGTTCCTGATCGTGTGGGTGTGCATGCTAGTAATCATGTCGCCTGTTCGCGTCGTTCGGCAGTTGCGACGGAGGAGTGCGTCGCGGCATGTCCTGCCCATGACTCAGCGTACGAACGCACCAATCGATGTTGGGATGAATCCCGAAGTTTCGGTCCGCCAGGAAGCGATGGACGCTACGCGGATTCTGGGTGCGGAGCCCGATCTGGATATATCAGCATCCGAAGTGGTGGCGGCTTCGGCGACAGCGTTCACAGATTCAGCCGACTCGACGTCTTTGGCGTCATCCGTTAGCGAGATGGATGCGAGTGTCGACGACCCGGTCCAGGCGAGGGAGTCCGGCACGTGTGCAGACCAGGGGCAACGCGCACCGGATGTGGCGCCTACGGGCCATCGTGGGCACCGTTCCGATGTCCTTTGGGCGATTGTCTATGTGCAGATACTCATGGTCGCCGAACTAATGGTGCTTAGCGTTGGTTTCGCGGGTGTGGGCGTGCATCTCCTGATCGTGGTGGTGGTACTGGGACTCTGGCGCAGAGCCGAGTCGGATGATCGAGCGCGGCTACTGATGGCCCTCGTGTTGCCACCGCTAACGCGGATTATTGCAGTGCTGGCTTCGCTCATTGGTCAGCCGTTACCGGAGCAGTCGGTCATCGCGGTGCTGCTGCTCCTAGCGGCGGTTGCCGGCATTCGTGCAAGCGGTGTACGTGCGGGGCAAATAGGCTGCGGGCGAGTGGGACTGGTTCGCCAGTTGCCGATTCTAGTGCTTGGGCTCGGCATCGGTTTTGTGGAATTCCTTCTCCTAGATTCTCCATCCGCTGCGGCTGGCCGTACGCCGGAGGTGATGATGTTGGCGTCGGTGTCGGTGGGACTTGTCGGGGTGATGCAGGAGCTGTTGTTCCGGGGCATTCTTCAGCATGCGGCCATCCGGGTGCTCGGAGTTCGGACTGGTATTGTCGTCACGGCCGCGACCCTTTCCGTGCTTGCGATCCCGATGCTTTCGCTGGCCGATATGGCGGTCGTCTTCGGATCCGGCCTGATCCTGAGCAGTCAGGTGCGGCGAACGGGCTCGATCCTAGGCGTCGCTCTGGCGCATGGGATCGCTAGTGCTGTGCTGTTCGTTTGGATGCCATCCGGTCTGCTGAGGCTGATGGTAGATGGCTGGCCGCACGGACTGGTCGGACCGTGGTTCTGATGAAGAGCTGCGCCTTCATGGGTCTGTACCGGACCGGATTTCTTGGACAGTAGGGAGATACTGTAATCAAGCGGCCGCTCCGGTGGTGGAATCGCATGCAGTGCGACAGCCGACGGCGTGCGGCGGCCATGCCGTTCGACCAGCCACTGCTCGTTGTAGCGCTGCGTGAAGGCGATAAGCGCGAGGCGGAGTTCCTCGACCGTGGCGAAGGTCTCGATCCACCCCAACTGCCCCTCCAGGGTGCGGATGAAGCGCTCGGCACAGCCGTTGCCCTCGGGAGTGGCGACAAACGCCGGTGTGGAACGGATGCCCAGGAAGCGCAGCTCGTCCTGAAAATGGTCGCGCATGTACTGGCTGCCGTGGTCGTGGCACAGCGAGAACCCCGCAGCGATGTCTCGCCCGTAGCTCCCGAAGTGCTCACGGCCCCCTGACGGAGCGGCTCCAGCGCCTGAAAGCGATTGCCGGGACGTGGACGTGCGGCGTGGGCACCGATGCACTTCTGCGTGCAATGGTCGACCGTAATGAAGACCGTGGCGAACCCCTCTGCCGCCGTGAAGCGAGCGGTGGCGTCGGTTCCCCCGCAACTCGTCCGGCTTGTCGGTGCGGATCGTCCCGTCATGCACCTGCATCCCGCATCGGTCGCTGCACCCGGCCGTGCAAGGTCCGGACGCCGCCCACACGCACGCGTGCCCGGACCTTGCGCTCGCCTTCACCGACGAACACGGAGCGCGCGAGCCACGCTTCGCTGCCGACGGCCGAGGTGGCAGCCGCCGTGCCGAACAGGGTGTTCACAATCGAGCGGATGCGAGTGTCACGCCGGATCATGTCCTCAAAGCGAGGAGGGCGTGATGCAAGGACCAGATGAGCGCCAAGAGAACATGCTGCTCGGGGTGACGCCCGATGACCTGGTACCGATTGGTCATCCCATTCGGAGGATTCGGGAGATCGCCGACGCAGCGCTGACGGAATTGTCGCCGACCTTCACCCCGATGTACGCGCCCCGCGGTCGGCGTTCGGTGCCACCGGAGCACCTGCTGAAGGGCACGCTCCTGATGGCGCTGTACTCGCTGCGCAGCGAGTGGCAGTTCTGCGAGCGCCTGAACTATGACCTGCTCTTCAAGTGGTTCCTCGGTCTCAACATCAGTGACCCTGCGTTGGACCACACGACCTTCTCGAAGAATCCGCAGCGACTGCTCAAACATGCTGCAGCTGAGCAGTTTCTGGCGGCGGTCACGCAGGAAGCGCAGCGCCACCAGCCCATCTCGGAGGAGCACTTCACCGTCGACGGGACGCTGCTGCAGGCGCTGGCCTCGCTGAAGAGCGTCCGACCGCGTGACGGGGCGATCCACACGCACAGGGCGGCGGGAAGAATCCAGACGTGGACTTCCGCGGGCAGCAGCGCACGAACGAGACGCACGTCTCGCGGACCGACCCTGAGGCCCGGCTGGCACGCAAAGGGAAGGGCCAGCAGACGCGCCTGTGCTACGCGGGGCACGGGCTCATCCTCGACCTCCACATCAACCATGAGACCGGCACGGCAGAGCGTGACGCCGCTCTTGTGATACTCGACCGACGACGAACCGCAGGGAAGCGGGCAACGCTGGGAGCAGACAAGGGGTACGACACGCGCTCCTTCGTGCGGGCACTGCGCGACCGGGGCGTCACGCCGCATGTGACCCAGTACACCAGCGGGCGTCGCAATGCGATCGACTGGCGCACCACCCGGCACGCTGGCTACGCCATCAGCCAGCGCATACGGAAACGTGTCGAATGGTGCTGCGGGTGGATCAAGACGACTGGAAACGGTCGCAAGCGCCGCTGCATCGGGCTGGCAAAGAATCAGCTGTGGGCGACCTTCACGACAGCGGCCTACAACCTCGTGCGCATCGCCAACATCGAGGCCCGTCCCGCTTGAGCCTCCGCCTCTGCGGGTGAATTCTCCCGTCAGTCACCACCGACCGAGTCCCACATCACTTGCATTCCCCGCTACCGCATGCCCGGCAGGTGCTCGCCGAATCACGCCACCATCACCCGGTCGCTCTTCAACTCCCTGCTAGGAATCCGGGGCGGCGCACACCCGAATCGGCGGCCTCCGCCCATCAGCCGCGTCTCACACCTCGGTGTTCAGTACAGCTAGCACGGTGTCGGACGGGGCTGGCCAGAGTCAGCCCGGATGCCCCACGATAGACGCCAGCGATGTACGGGGCTCCGTCAGGAGCCGGACGTTCGAACTGAAGGAGGCTGAGAGTGGAACTCTTTCTCGACACCGCAAACCTCAACGAGATTCAGCGCTGGCTGGACTACGGCGTTATAGACGGGGTAACGACGAATCCGACGATCATGATGCGCAGCGGTGTCACGGACATCGTCGGCCATACGCGAGAAATCGCGCGCATCATCAGCCCACTGCCGCTTAGCGCCGAGGTCACGACGAATGACTTCACCGAGATGATCGTGGAAGCGCGGCAGCTGGCATCACTCGCGCCAAACATCGTCATCAAGATCCCGGTGATCAACGAGACCGGCAGCCCGGCGCTCGGTGTCATCCACACCCTCGCGCAGGAGGGGATCCAAGTCAACGCTACAGCGATCATGTCCTTCGGACAGTCGATGCTGGCGGCGAAGGCGGGTGCAGCCTACGTGAGCATCTTCGCCGGTCGCATTGCGGACGAGGGCGGAGACGCCGCGGCGGTGATTGGCCGCACGGCGGAATGGCTGGACCGCTGGGACCTGCACGCGCGGATCATCGTGGGCAGCGTGCGCGAGACGATGAACGTTCAGGACGCCGCAGAGGCTGGCGCCCATATCATCACCGTCCCGCCTGCACTGCTGGAAAAGCTGATCGATCACCGCTACAGCAGGGACACCGTCCGCGGTTTCAACGAGGATGCGCGCGCCGTCCGGCTGGCTGCACAGGCACCCCAGTCACCGCGTTGACACACGTGCCCACTACCCGGATGGCGCCATGACCGGCGCGCATCCGGAGTCCGTATCTCCGAATAACTGGAGGCCCGGCCGCTGCTATTGCCGGTCTGGCAGAGACTGAGAATCACCGGACTGCCCAACCGGAAGATCAGAGGCACTGACGAAACCCCTTTTGTTCAATGGGTCCGTCAGTGGGAAAGGGCCGGAATCCGGCCCTTTCCCACTTCTTCAGCCCTATGCTACGAGCGCTGCGCACACAAGTCCTCGTAACGGAACGCGCTGAATGGACCCGACCGTCCTGGGATGATGACTACACCGACAGTGACCTGCCCCCTTTGAACAGGTCCAGTCGCAGAGTGAGCACCGCGCTGGTTGTGGTTGTCACCCCGGATCTCGTCCATTCGCTATGCGACCGTTTCGGGTATCTGGCTGCTCACGAACTCCTGCGGGGACAGGTTCCCGAGCCATGAATGCGGTCGGTCTTCGTTGTACTCGTTCCTCCAGATTTCTGTCCGCTGCCGGGCATCAGCCAGCGACAGGAATCACGGCGCGCTGAGCAGTTCCCGCCGCAATCTGGCGTTGAACGACTCGATGAAAGCGTTCTCCGTGGGCGTGGCCGGCTGCAAGAAGTCCAGTGTGATGTGGTGGAAGTACGCCCACTGGTCGAGCATCCGCCCGGTAAACTCCGGACCGTTGTCGCAGCGGATGTACCGGACCGGGTTTCCTGGACAGTTGTAGAGGGAAATCACGCGGATAATACGCCGTAAGGACGCCCCACATACTTGCGAAGACTGAGCGCCGCGTGGAGTCTTTCAGGTTGTCCTAGGCCTCGAGCCGGTCGCGGTTCGACCAGCTTCGGATCGCAGCAGCTCCCTGCCCTGCACGACGATGTCCCTCAGCGCGCTCACTTCTGAGACGACGAACCAGCCCGGAACACGATCCCGCCGGGGCCATCATAGACGAGGGCGAACTGTGCATCGTTGCGTAGCGAGAGAATCAACCGTACACAGCAGACGCCGTAATCCGGCTTCGGGATGAACAGGTAGTCGAAACTCAGTCCGGTGAGCTTCGACCACTCTCGGATGCAATCGGCATCTACCAGCGCGCAGTTCTGCGCGAGAGCATAGTCGTTCTGCCGGGTGGCGAAGGCACCGTCGGCTACCCACTCGTAGCCCTGCACCGTAGCCACGCTCACCCGATCCGACAGCACGGGGAACCATTCGGACGTCTTATCTGTAGGCCAACTCTCGCTCGTGATGATAAGAAAACGGCTGCTGGGGCCGGTGCTCGTGCGCACCCACTCCATCGTTTGTCGCTCGCTCGGTGAGAGTGCGACCAACGCCGGCGTCTCGCCCGCTCGCAATAGCGCACCGTTGGTCGCGTACCAGAGGAAAACGCCGAGCACGACCGGAGCCCACGAGCGCAGCAGCCGAGAGACCGCAATCCCCTCGAACAGATGCTCCTCGTCCGCTGTCGCATCGTCGGTGCCCCAGGTGCCGCCACGGAGGGGACGCATCACCACGGGCAGCACGACGTCCGCGAGTCCTACGCCCGCGAGCATCGCGACCGGCACCGTAGAGAAGGTGGGAAACGCCCGCGCGTCGAGCAGGATGATGGCTACCCACCACCCAGGCAACAGAAAGCGCCTCGTCGTCACCGAGGCGAGGACACCCATGAAGGCAAGCGTGGCGATCAGCGGGAAGAGCGGCTCGCTGGTGGTCCCTAGCCGTAGCACAGACTCAATGAGGTAGGCGCGCAGCGTGCTATCGGAAAAGATCGAGCCGCCGGTCGCGTTCGCGGCAACGAACGGCGCGACGCCGTGCCGAGCGATGAGCGTCCCCCACCACGGCGCGGTGAAGAGCAGCGTCCCCGCCCCCACCGCCACCGAGGTGAACACGCCTCGCCGGTGTAGCCCGTACGCAGTGAAGAACAGCAGGCAGCTGAACGCGAGGAATGAGCCAGTCTGCAGGTGGCTCAACACCGTCAGCACAGCCCACAGCGTAGTGGTGGCGGCGTAGCGCCAGCGACCGGTGGTGTACATCAAGAACACCTGGTGCAGCGCCAGCACCGCGAACAGCAGCCCCAGCGATCGGGTGACGCCCCCACCCATCAGCAGCCAGATGAAGCTGCGCGGCACGAGAGCGAAGGAGAATACCGCCACGACGACGACCAACTTCGTGCGCAGCACATCGCGCGCGAGAAAGAAGAACGCGAGAAGCGTCAGCGAGGTAGCGACAAGCGGCAGGAAGCGGAAGACGTCCATCAGCGTCATCGGACTCAACTGGTCCACGATCGCCGCCAGGTAGAAGCCAAACGGCGGGTATGCGAACGGGATGCCGGCCTGGTTGTAGTGAGTGAACGCCGGCAGCGCATATCCAGCCAGCTGGATCTCCTGGGTCATCTGATAGAAGAGGCCCCCGTCGTTCAGCGGGAAGTCGGCGCCCAGCGTGTACTGTGCGCGCACAAAAACGCCAAGCAGGATGCCCATCGCCACCGCAAGGTGATAGAGATCGAACGCGGCGAGCTGATCGGCCACCGCCCATAGCGCACGTCTCACTCAACACTCTCCGAACGCGAATGCACGGCCGCGTCGCATGGGCTGCGGACTGGCGCCTGCTCCCGCGGAAACGCGAGCGGAGCAGACCGACGCCTTCTCCCTTGCGTCAGTCGACCGCGGGGAGCGCAGTAACTCAGCACATGACGCCGATCTCTTGAACGCCCATCCGCCCGATAAGCGGAAACCCGCTGATCGAAGGACACCGACGTCTCACGGGAATCACTCTCGGTGATCGAAGTGATCGGAGATGTAATGCTCGGCCCGAATCGCAGCCGTCACGCCGTCGCCCGCCGCGGACACCAGTTGCTTCGCCGCTTCCGCGCGTAGGTCGCCAGCCGCGAACAGTCCGGGCACCGGCGTCTCCATCCAGAGGTTCACCAGCACGTGCCCGCCGTTATCCAGCGGGACCAGCCCACCCAATACGTCCGAGTTCGGCGTCTGGCCAATGAACACAAACATCGCGGCCACCGGCAACTCGCTCGTCTGCTCCGTCTTGAGGTTTCGCAGCGTGAGGTTGGTCACGGCATCGGTGCCGTTCACCTGCTCCACTACCGTGTCCCAGATGAACTCGATCTTCGGGTGGGCAAGCGCGCGATCCTGGAGGATCTGCGAGGCGCGCAGCGTGTCTCGTCGATGGATCACGTACACCTTGGACGCGTAACGGGTGGTGAACAGCGCCTCGTCCAGCGCCGCGTCGCCGCCGCCGACCAGCGCGACCGGGACGCCGCGGAAGAAGGCCGCATCACACGTCGCGCAGTAGGACACGCCCTTGCCGACGAGTTCTGACTCGCCAGGCACGCCGAGCTTGTTCGGCTCCGCGCCGGCGGTGACGATCACCGTCTTCGCCTGCACCTCGCCCTCGTCGGTGGTGAGGATGATGTACGGCGGCTCCTGCCGGATGGCCGTCACCGACTCGTAGCGGGTCTCCGCGCCAAATTGCTCCGCCTGCCGATGCATGGCGAGCGCGAGGTCGAGTCCGTTGATCCCGTCCGGGAAACCGGGGTAGTTCTCCACGTCGCCGGTAGTAGCGATCTGTCCACCCAGCACTGCCCGCTCGAACAGCACGGTGCGGCGCATGCCACGCGCCCCATAGATGCCAGCGGCGATGCCAGCCGGCCCGCCCCCGATGATCGCAATGTCGATCTGTTCCATCTACCCGTCCTGCCTACGCGCACAACCTCGTGCGGTGATCGATCGGTGTGCTGCGCGCACCAGTTACGTCACGCGTGAACCGCGTAAGAGCAAGATGGCGGGCTGACCGCCCGCCATCTTGCCAGATGCAGAGTTCACGGCGCTGGTGCGCGCCTGCCTCGAACGCTACAGGACGGCGTCCAAGCGCTTCGCCAGGTCGCTCTTCGGGCGGAAGCCGACGATCTGGCCAGCGATCTCCCCACCCTTGAAGACGAGCAGCGTGGGGATCGAGCGGATCCCGAACTGGCTGGCGATCTTCGGGTTCTCGTCCGTGTTCAGCTTGACGAACTTCACGCGGCCTTCGTACTCGCCCGCCAACTCCTCGACGATCGGCGCAACCATGCGGCACGGACCGCACCATGGCGCCCAGAAGTCGACGAGTACCGGGGTGTCGCTCTGGAGGACGTCCGCATCGAACGTCGCGTCGGTGGTGTCTGCGGGGTGGGTCATCGTGAGTTCCTTTCGGCTGGCCGTACTGATGTCGATTCAGCATCAGGCGAATTCAGCGGCACGTGGATTCAACAGCGGCGATAGATTGACATGCCAGAGCGGTTTCCGGTACTATCCTACATACCCCAGTGGGGTATGTCAACAACGAGGTGCGCTAATGCCCGACCCGAATTCACCTGAACAGCTCCGCGCTCGGCTGAGCCGGATCGAGGGCCAGATTCGCGGGATCGCCAAGATGCTGGAGAGCGACCGCCCGTGTGAGGACGTCGTGACCCAACTCATGGCGGTGCGCTCCGGCGTGGACACTGTCGGCGCACTGGTGCTCGATCTGCACCTCGGCAAGTGTATCAAGCACGACGACCCGGCGGATCGCATGGACTCCGTCCGCGACTCCATGCGCATGTGGTGGCGCTTCGCCCCCGGCGCAGCAGGCTTCGCCATCGGTGCGATCGAGGGCGTCGAGGTGGGCGATGGGTTGCCGGGAAGCCTGGAGCCGCCGATAGGAATCTAGAAGCGATCAGACCTCGCGTGGCGCGTGCTGACCGCGCGCCGCATCAGCACCACTCGGTTCCGCTCCACTCGGCGCCAAGCCTGCGACCGCAACTGCCAGCGCATCGCGCAGCCCCCGCTGCGCAGCGTCAGCAGCAGTACGTACTGCGCTCGCGATCGCCTGAGCGTCGCTCCGCCCGTGGCCGACGAACACCGCACCATCCACGCCCAGCAGCGGAGCGGCGCCGTACTGTCGATAGTCCAGCCGCTTGGCGATGGCCCGGAGCGTGGGACGCAGCAGCAGCGCACCGATGCGCGCACGCCAAGAGGCCTCGGAGGCCTCCCACAGTTGCGCGAGCAGCAGGTCCACGACACCTTCCGCAAGCTTCAACGCGACATTGCCCGTGAAGCCGTCCGCGACCACCACGTCCGCGCGGTGCGCGAAGATGTCGCGCCCCTCCAGGTTACCGACGAAGCGCAGCCCGGAGCGCGCCAACGTCTCGTGTGCCTCGATGGTGGCGGGCGTGCCTTTCGCAGGCTCCTCGCCGATGTTCAACAGCCCAACGCGCGGCACGTCCACCCCGAACACCAGCCGTGCGTACGCCGCGCCGATATGCGCGAATTGCACCAGGTGTGACGCGCGATTCTCGGCGTTCGCGCCGGCGTCCAGCAGCAGCGCGGGACCACTCGGCAGGGGCAGCACCGCGCCCAGTGCGGGCCGCTCGATGCCACGCAACCGGCCCAGCACCACCAGCGCGGTCGTCAGCGCAGCGCCGGTGTTGCCTGCGGAAACGAATGCGTCCGCCTCGCCGCTGCGGACGAGTTGCACGCCGATGTACATGGACGACTGGCGCCGGTTACGTGCCTCCAGCGCAGCGTGCTCGCCCATTTCGATGGCATCCGCGGCGTGGACGATGCGAATGCCGGCGGGGAGCCCACCGAGGCGCAGCGCCTCGCGCTCGATCAGCGCGCGGTCACCGACGAGTGCCACCTCAATGCCGTTGCCTGCCGCGAGGATCGCACCTTCCACTGTTGCGGCGGGCGCGTGATCGCCACCCATCGCATCCAGTGCGACCACGGTCACCGCATCACCTCAAGCTGGCGAAGCGCGACGATCGCCACGCTCATGACGCGTGCTCGAACACCGCCACCAGACGATCGTCGCCATCCGCGGCGTCAGAGAGCTCGTAGTCGCCGTAGGCGCCGCCCATGCGCAGGCCGGCCAGCCGAGCCGCCAGCTCCAACTCGCCTCGCGTGATCACGCGCAGCATGAACTCATGGCTGATCCGCCGCAGCGAGCCTCGCGCGGGCTGGAGGTCGTAATGGAACGTCACGGCGCGCAACCCCTCCGCGGGGCGACCCTCGACGGCGACGAGCTTCGAAACCTGGCCACCGTGCCACGGGCGGGTCCAGTGCATCACCAGCGGCTGCGGCCCGGGCTCCAGGTCCTCCGGGTGCGGCGACTCGATATCGACAATCGCCATGCCACCCTTCGCAAGGTGCACCGCCACCGTCTGCATCGCCTCCACCACTTCGTCCGGCGTCTCCATGTGCTGCAACCCACCGAAGGGGATGAGCACGCTGCTGAACCGGCGGCGCAGCCGAACGCTGCGCATATCGCCTTCCACGCAGGTCAGCGGCGCGTCGCCTGCACGCTGCCGCGCGACGTCCAGCATCCCGGCGCTGAAATCGACACCCGTGACGGTGAGCCCCGCCTCAGCTAGCGGGATCGCGACGCGGCCCGTGCCGCAGCCGAGCTCCAGCACGGTGCGCCCTTGCCGCCGCGTGAGCTCGCGGTACATCACCACGTCATCGTCCACGCCCTCCAGGTCAAGGTCGTAGAACGGCGCGCTGCTGGCCCAGGGATCGGCGTCGCTGTCGTGTGTAGTCACGCCTCGATGCTAGACACGGCCCGCCAGCGGGTCAACGGCGAGGCGTGCGCACTGCCGCCAGACGGCACCAGTCCGTACACTTCGCGCCACTCGCCCGCCGGCGTGGAGCAGCGGGCTGCGTCCCGCAGAGGAGCATCCAGTGGCCACCGTCCGCCCCGAAGACTTCACTACGCCCAACCCCGGCGTCTGGCGCTTCGACCCCGTTCACTTCCCCCGTCCGATGTCGCGCATCGCGGCGGAGGTGCTGTCCCCAGCCGTGGCGGCGGGCACCGTGATTGGCGCGCAACGCTACGGCGCGCTGACGGGCGCACTGCTGCTGGAGCCCATCCTCCGCTTCCGATACACACGTGTGGCCCCGTTGGTCCCACGACCTGCCGGCAACGAGGAGCAGGCTCGTGCGGCCTTCGACCGGATCGTACAGGAGCACCCCGAGGTACAGGCGCGCGTCGCCGCAGCGCAGCGTGCCCTGGACACGCGGCTGTGGGTTGAGGACGTGCGACGCTGGGACAGCGATGAGAAGCCTCGCGCCGTAGCGGGCACCCTCGCGCTCGCAGCCGTCGATATCGTTGCATTGGACACCCCGACGCTGGCGAGTCACGTCGCGGAGGCGCTCGATCACCTGGCCACGACACTGGCGCGGCACCACTCCTTCAACTCCACGTGGACGATCCCACTCGGGATCTTTCTGACGCGGGGAGCGGAATGGACTGGGCTCAACGGTGGTGAGTTGCTCGCACTGCTCAAGGGCGCTTCGCCGATCTCGTCCGGGCAGACACCCGAACTGGAGGCGCTCGCCGCCGCGCTGCGCAGCGACCCCGCCGCGTCACAGTTGCTCGAGTCGGGCGATGCACCTGCCTCCATCATCGCCGGACTGCGGGCGCTCCCTGGTGCCACTGGCGAGGCCGCACGAGGCTTCCTCGACCTCCATGGCTTCGCGTGCGTGGGCGGGTTCGACACGGTGGAGACGTATGCGCTCGAGCGACCGGAGACGGTGATCGCGAGCATCCGAGCCGCGACCGGGCGCGAGGCGACTCCGCCCGCCGACATCGCGCGTGTCGAGGAGGCAACGGCCGCAGTGCGACTGCTGGTACCGATGGAGCATCGCGAGGCGTTCGACACCGTGCTCGCAGACGCGCGGCAGTGCTACCGCATCAAGGACGAGCGCGGCCTGTACAACGACTTCCCCGCTCGGGGGCTGGTCCGTCGGGCGATCATGGAAGTCGGCCGTCGACTGCGCGCGTCCGGGCGGCTCGTCGAGGCGGAGCACGCGCTGGAAGCCGGCCCCGCGGAACTGCAGGACCTGCTCGCGGGCAGCGGACCATCTGCCGAGGAGCTTCAGGCTCGCTACGCGTACCGGCTCGACAACAGTGATGCGACGCCCCCAGCCACAGTGGGCACGGCCGATGGGTCCGATGTGCCCGCGGCGTGGCTGCCGGAGGCGGTGCGCCGAGTGCAGCGCGCAACCGGAGCCGCCCTGCAGGCGATGGGAGGCGGAGCCGCACCCGAGCCACTGGCGGCGGCGCCTCGCACGCTTCGGGGTGTGGCAGCGAGCCGAGGCGTCTACGAGGGGCCCACGCGCATCGTGACGAGCCCGACCGATTTCGCGCGCATCGAGCAGGGCGATGTGCTCGTTACGCTCGCCACCACGCCGGCGATCTCGGCGTGGCTGCCGCTGCTGGGCGCCATCGTGACCAACTTCGGTGGACCGCTCTCACATGCGGCTATCGTCGCGCGGGAGTTCGGACTGCCGGCGGTCGTCGGCACCGGTTCAGCCACCCGCACCTTCCACGATGGGCAGCGACTGCGCGTCGACGGCGCAGCCGGCACCGTGGAGCCGCTGGACTAGCCTCGAGGCAGGCATCCCTTGACCCCCTGCGAGGCGGTACCGCAGCATCGCGGCATGGTGAACGCGAACGTCGAGGCCCGCTGGCGCGCGCTGATCCGCGAGGTGCCGGACTTTCCGCTCCCCGGCATCCGCTTCCGCGACATCACGCCGCTACTGCACGATCCCGCTGCGTTGCGCAGCGCAAACGACGCGCTGGCCGAGGCTGCTCGCGCGCTCCGACCAACCGTGGTCGCGGGCATCGAGGCGCGCGGCTTCATCTTCGGCGTGCCCGTGGCGGAGCGGCTCGGACTGCCGTTCGTCCCGGTGCGTAAGCCGGGCAAGCTACCAGCCGAGGTGGAGACGATCGCGTACGCGCTGGAGTACGGAGAAGCGACGCTGCAACTGCACCGGGAGCCCTCGATCGCCGGGGAGCGGGTGCTGATCGTCGATGATCTCCTCGCCACAGGCGGCACAGCAGAGGCCGCCGCGCGGCTGGTGACCACCCTCGGCGGCGAGGTCGCCGGCTTCGCCTTCCTGATCGAACTGGAAGCGCTGGGCGGTCGAGGTCGCCTCGGCGCCTCCCCGATCGTCGCGCTGCTGCGCTTCTAGGCGCCCGCAGGCTGGCCGCACGATCGGCAGCCCTCTACGATGCACGTGACACGACGACGAGCACCCCGGTGCGGGGTAGCGAGGGCGTTCGATTTGTCCGTACGTGGTCTGCAGCGCACCGCCTACTCTCTCGCCCCGTCCGGCATAGTCGGCGGTGTCCGATGACGGCCGCGCGCGCCGAGATTGGCGTCATCGGCGGCTCCGGCTTCTACTCGCTGGACGGACTGACCGAGGCGGAGCGCGTCGCGGTGCCTACGCCGTTTGGCGAGCCGAGCAGCCTGCTGGTGCTCGGCACCCTCGCCGGTCGGCGCGTCGCGTTCCTCTCCCGCCACGACGAGGGTCATCGGTTGCTGCCGGGCGAGCTGCCAGCGCGGGCCAACATCTGGGCGATGAAATCGCTGGGGGTGCAGCGCGTGCTCGCCGTCTCGGCGGTCGGCTCGCTGCAGGAGCAGTACGAGCCGCTACACGCCGTGCTGCCCGACCAGTTGATCGACCGCACACGCGGACGCGCCAGCACCTTCTTCGGCGACGGAGCGGTCGCACACGTCGGTTTCGCTGACCCGTTCTGCGCCGAAACCGCGACCACCCTGGCGCGCAGCAGTGAGGCGACCGGAGTCGTGACCCATCGCGGCGGGACACTCGTCGTGATGGAGGGGCCAGCGTTCTCCACGCGAGCGGAATCGCAGCTGTACCGCTCCTGGGGCGCGGCAATCATCGGCATGACCGCGCTGCCCGAGGCGAAACTCGCACGAGAAGCGGAGATTTGCTACGCCTCCCTCTGCTACGTGACCGATTACGATGTCTGGCATGAGACCGAGGCCGACGTGAGCGCCGACCTCGTGATGCAGCGACTCAGCGTGAACGCGGCGCACGCGCGCGACACGATACGCCGCGCGATCGAGACGATGCCGGTGGATCGCTCCTGCGTGTGCGGTGACGCCCTGGGGGGCGCGCTGGTCACCGCACCGGAACTGGTGCCGATCGCCACCCGCCGTCGTCTTGCCCCGCTGGTGGAGCGGTACTGGGGGCCACAACCGTGACCGACCTCACCTTCGGACAGTCCGCCGCCATGCCGAGGTTCGCGATCCGCGAGACGCGCGACCGCGCCCTGCTGCAGGCCATCCTCGATGAGGACCGCGCGTTCGCGGCGTACCTGCTCGGCCACCTTGAGTACGGGTTGTTCGAGCGCACCCGCTTCTGGGTCGCGGAAGGCGAGCAGGGGCACGGCGTGATGCTCCAGACGTGGGGCGGGGTCGGACCGGCCACATTCCTCGTCGGTGACGCCGCCGCCATCGACGCTTTGAGTGCACTGCACCCGGGGCCCTTCCAGGGCTACCTCGCCACCGCCGCGCCGGAGCATCTGCCGGTGCTGCAGCGGTACTACCGCGTGGAGGGCGCGCTGCAGATGCGGCGCATGTCCGTCACCTCCGCAACCTTCGAGGCCGTCGACGATCCCCTGCCCGACGACGGCTCGCTGCGGGCGCTGACCCCTCGCGATGTGAACGCGCTGAACGCGCTCTACTCCACGGAGGGCACGCCGACTTACTACACCAGCGAACACATTGCGCATGGGGTCTATTTCGGAGCCTACGTACGCGGCATGCTGGTAGCAGCCGCCGGCACGCACGTGGTCTCGCCGAACGTCGGCGTGGCCGTGGTCGGGAACGTCTTCACGCACCCGGCGTTCCGGGGGCAGGGGCTGGCCACCCACGTCACTTCCGCGGTGACCGAGGATCTGCTGGAGCGTCGTGGCTGCGCGTTTATCGTGCTCACGGTGGATCCGGCGAACGAGCCAGCGGTGCGGGCGTACCGACGCCTGGGGTACAAGCCGGGCTCGGCAGTGGTGGAAGCGCGGCTTCGGCGGCGCGACGTATTCGGGATCGGCTCCGCGCTACGGCGCTGGGTAGCGCGCCGCGCGGCGCACGGACAGAACATCGAATTCGGGGATGAATATGCGCCGGGCCAACCGCCCGGCGGCGAAGGAGGTTCCAGATGACCACAGTCCAGAGCGACGTCGCGGACGTATCGCTCGCAGCAGCTGGCGTGCAGCGCATCCAGTGGGCGGCGCGCGAGATGCCGGTGCTGGCGACGATTCGCGAGCGGTTCCTGCGCCAGCGGCCGCTGGCCGGTATCCGCGTATCCGCCTGCCTGCACGTGACCTCGGAGACCGCGAACCTGGTGCTGGCGCTGCGCGATGGCGGCGCGGACATCCGACTGGCCGCCTCCAACCCGCTCTCCACCCAGGACGAGGTGGCTGCGGCACTGGTGCACGAATACGGCATCCCCACCTTCGCCATCCGTGGCGAGGACAATGAAACCTACTTCCGCCACCTGGCCGAGGTGGTCGGCCACGGCCCGCAGATGACGATGGATGACGGCGCGGATGTGGTGGCCATGCTGCACACCACCCGGCGCGACTTGCTCGCAGGCGTGGTCGCCGGTACCGAGGAGACCACCACCGGCGTGGTCCGGCTGCGCGCCCTCGCCGCCGAAGGCAAGCTCGAATACCCGATCGTCGCCGTGAACGAGGCGGACACGAAGCACTTCTTCGACAACCGCTACGGCACCGGCCAGTCCACGCTGGACGGCATTACCCGTGCCACCAACATCCTGTTGGCGGGCAAGAACTTCGTCGTCGCCGGCTACGGCTGGTGCGGCAAGGGCGTCGCGATGCGCGCTCGCGGCATGGGTGCGCAGGTCATCGTGACCGAGGTGCAGCCGGTGCGCGCGCTGGAGGCCGTGATGGACGGCTTCCGCGTGATGCCGATCGCGGAGGCCGCCAAGGTCGGTGACATCTTCGTGACCGTCACCGGCGACGTGAACGTCATCGACACTCCCTCCTTCGAGGTGATGAAGTCGGGCGCTGTGCTCGCCAACTCCGGGCACTTCGACGCCGAGATCAACCTCGTAGCGCTGAACGCGATGACCGAGACCCACCGCTCGCTCCGCCCGAACGTGGAGGAGTACGTCCTGCACGATGGCCGCAAGATCGTCGTGCTGGCGGAAGGCCGACTGGTCAACCTCGGCGCGGCCGAGGGGCACCCGGCGGCGGTAATGGACATGTCGTTCGCGAATCAGGCACTCTGCGCGGAGTACCTGGTGGGGGCGCACGCCACGCTGACTCCGGCGGTGTACGACGTGCCCCGGCAGATCGACGACGACGTGGCCCGGCTTAAGCTGGAGTCGATGGGTGTCGGCATCGATGTGCTGACCGCGGAGCAGGAGCACTACCTGACATCGTGGGAGCTCGGCACGCACTAGGTTCGATACTCGAGGATCGGCCGGT
The DNA here is from genome assembly GCA_003670575.1 of Chloroflexota bacterium. GTDB lineage: Bacteria > Chloroflexota > Dehalococcoidia > UBA2979 > UBA2979 > RH-chloro-G1. The sequence goes on along the minus strand of QWRD01000001.1, from coordinate 23,098 downwards.
ACCGTAGAGACCTGGACAGAACGACATGCGACGAAGGGACAACCGTTGACTACCACCTTCATGAGCTCGCCATCGCTCATGCTCACCAGTGAGTCCGTGACCGAAGGGCACCCGGACAAGCTTTGCGACCAGGTTTCCGACGCGGTACTGGACGCCATGCTCAAGCAGGACCCGATGTCGCGCGTGGCCTGCGAAGCGGCAGTCACCACCGGCGTCGTCTTCATCCTGGGCGAGATCACCACCAACGCGTACGTCGACCTACAGGACGTCGTGCGTGGGGTGGTGCGAGACATCGGTTACAACAACTCCAGCGTCGGCTTCGACTGGGAGACCTGCGGGGTCATCTCCTCGATCAAGGCGCAGTCGGGCGACATCGCGCAGGGCGTGAACGACTCGCTGGAGAAGCGGCAGGCGTCCGGCGAGGTGGAGGCGTACGACATGGTCGGCGCCGGCGACCAGGGCATGATGATCGGCTTCGCCTGCACGGAGACCGAAGAGTACATGCCGCTGACCGTGGTGCTGGCGCACCGCCTGGTGCGGCGGCTGGCGGAGCTGCGCAAGAGCGGCGAGCTTTCCTACCTGCGCCCGGACGGCAAGTCGCAGGTCACCGTGGAGTACGCCTACGGCGTCCCGAAGCGCATCGACGCCGTGGTGGTGTCGACGCAGCACAACCCGGAGGTGAGCGAGGAGACGCTGCGCCGCGACATCGAGCGGCTGGTGATCCGCGAGATCTGCCCGCCGGAGCTGATGCAGGACACGCGCATCTTCGTGAACCCCACCGGCCGCTTCGTGCAGGGCGGTCCGGCCTCCGATGCCGGTCTCACCGGTCGCAAGATCATCGTGGATACCTACGGTGGCATCGGCCGCCACGGCGGTGGCGCGTTCAGCGGCAAGGACCCGACGAAGGTTGACCGCTCCGGCGCCTACGCTGCCCGCCACGTGGCGAAGAACGTCGTGGCCGCCGGACTGGCCGAGCGCCTAGAGATCCAGGTCTCCTACGCCATCGGCGTCGCGCACCCGACCTCGATCGGCATCGAGACGTTCGGCACGGCGAAGATCGATGAGGCGGAGATCGAGCGGTTGATCGCCAAGCACTTCGACCTGCGCCCGGCCGCGATCATCGATGGCTTCGACCTCCGTCGGCCGATCTACCGCCAGACCGCGGCGTACGGCCACTTCGGCCGTCCCGACCTCGACCTCCCGTGGGAGCGCCTCGACAAGGTCGACGCCCTCCGGAAGGACGCCGGACTGGCGTAGGCCCATCCCTCGACGAGTGGAACTGCAAACGCGGCACCGATGGTGCCGCGTTTGCGTTGTGGCGCCGCCCGCGCGATGGGAGAGCCGCCGCCCCCGAACCGCGGCCCGCGTTCGCCGCGCGGGCCCGCGCCCGGTACCATTCTTTGATGCGAGCGATCGTGCTGGTGGGAGGGCAGGGGACGCGGCTACAGCCGCTGACGCTGCGCACGCTCAAACAACTGGTCCCGGTGCTCAACCGGCCGTTGTTGGAGCACCTGCTGCTGCATCTGCGTGACCACGGGGTGCCTCGCGTCACGCTGGCGATGACCCGGCACTCCGAGGCGGTGCAACACGTCTTCGGCGACGGTAGCGCACTCGGCATGGCGCTGGATTACGTGTACGAGGAGACGCCACTCGGCTCCGGCGGGGCTGTCGCAATGGCGGCCGCCGGCTGGGATGAGCCGTTCCTGGTCTCCAACGGCGACGTCCTCACCGACCTCGACATCACCGACTTCATCGCGACCCATGAGCGCCGCGGCGCGCTGCTCTCAATCGCGCTGCACGAGGTGGAGGATCCCTCGCCGTTCGGCGTCGTCGTCCTCGATGGCGACGACCGCATCACCCGCTTCGTCGAGAAGCCGCCCCGCGAGAGCGCGCCCTCCCGGCTGATCAACGCCGGCACCTGGCTGTTCGACCCGGCAGTGGTGCGCGAACTGGACAGCTCCGCCTTCAACCGCGTGGAGGATGGGCTGTTCCCGACGCTGGCCGCCAGCGGGCAGGGCATCTTCGGGTACCGCAGGGACGGCGGGTTCTGGCTGGACGTCGGCAACCCGGAGAGTTACGGGCGGGCGAACCGCGAACTATTGGAGGGCGCGCTACCTCGCAGCCTGCCGGACGACTGGCCAGCAAGCAGCCTCGCGGTCTCCGGTGCCCGCGTGGCGGCCGAAGCTCGACTGACCGCGCCAGTGATGCTGGGCGCGGGGACGGTGGTGGGAGCCGGCACAGAGCTGACCGGGCCGCTGGTGACCGGCAGCCGATGCACCATTGGGGCCTCCGCCCGGGTCGCACGCTCCATTCTGTGGGACGATGTAACCGTCAAGGAGGACGCAACCGTGGTCGATACTGTCCTTGCCAGCGGATCGCTGGTAGAGGCGGGTGCGGTTGTCGAGGGTGCCATCGTCGGCCACGGGGCGATCATCGAGGCTGGCGCACACGTGCCTGCCGGATCGCGCATCGACCCGGGCGCCCGATGGCCGGCAACGAGGCATGGATGACCACGACCCCATGACCCAGACCAGATGACTCCGATTCACTTCGGCACCGACGGCTGGCGCGGCCAGATCGCGGACGACTACACGTTCGACAACGTGCGTCTCGCCGCGCAGGCCACGGCGGAACATCGGCAACGCGCAGGAACCGCCGCGCAGGGAGCAGTGGTCGGCTACGACACGCGCTTCCTCTCGCAGTCGTTCGCCGCTGCGGTCGCCGAGGTGCTGGCGGCGAACGGGATCAAAGTGGGACTCACCGCCTCCGCAGGGCCCACGCCCGCACTCTCGCTGGCGGTCATCCAACGCGGCGCCGGCGCGGGGATCATGATCACAGCCAGCCATAACCCTGCGCGCTGGAACGGCTACAAGTTGAAGAAGCACTACGGCGGCTCTGCCCCCCCGGCCGTGACGTGCGCCATCGAGGACTCGATCCCGGCGATCGTCGCCGAGGGCCGCGTGCGTACCATGCCGCTGGGCGAGGCCGAATCGCGCGGGCTGGTGGAGCGCTTCGACCAGCGCACCCCGTACCTCGCACGGCTGCGTGAACTCGTGGACATCGAGGCGATCCGCGAGGCTGGACTGCACGTGCTGCAGGATTCGATGCACGGCGCGGCGATGGGCTGCCTCACCGAACTGCTTGCGGGTGGCTCGACACGCGTGGAGGAGCTGCGAGGTTCGCGCAACCCCGCGTTCCCGGACATGCGCGCCCCGGAGCCCATCGCGCCAAACCTGGCCAACCAGTTGGCCACGCTGGCCCAGGGCGGGTACGACGTGGGGCTCTCAAACGACGGCGATGCGGATCGTCTCGGCTTTGCAGATGAGCACGGACGCTTCGTCACGCAGTTGCAGACGTTCGCCGTATTGGTGCGCTACCTGCTGAAGGATCGCGGCGAGCGAGGCTCGATCGTGCGCTCCGTGACCATGACACGCATGGTCGATCGACTGGGCGAGCGGTACGACTGCCCGGTGTACGAGACACCGGTAGGCTTCGTCCACCTCGGCCCGAAGATGATGGAGACGAACGCGCTGATCGCGGGCGAAGAGTCCGGCGGGTACGCCGTGCGCGGGCACATCCCGGAGCGCGATGGCATCTTCACCGGGCTGCTGCTGCTGGAGGCGATGGTGAAGACCGGGCTCAGCCCCTCCCAGCTGGTGGCCGCCCTGTACGACGAGGTTGGCCCGCACGAGTACGAGCGCGTGGACATCACCCTGCGCGGTGACGAGCGAGACGCCATCCGGGCGCGCGTCGCTGCCGCAAACCCGGACCGTATCGCCGGACTACGGGTGGAATCACGGGACACCTTGGATGGGTTCCGGTTCGTACTAGAAGGCGGATGGTGGTTGTTACTGCGCTTCAGCGGCACGGAGCCGCTGCTACGGATCTGCGCGGAAATGCCCTCAACCATGCATGTGCAGCAAGCGCTGCAAGTAGGCCAGGAGATCGCGAGAGCCACACTGTGACCATGACTCATGTCCTTGCCGACCGCGCTCTATATGAACGCCTGGACCTATCGGGGATGCACACACTGATCGCGCAGCTGCCTGACCAGTGCCGCGAGGCGTGGGCCGCCGGCCAACGATGGGCGCTGCCGGACTCACTGCGCCGACCCAGCCGGGTGGTAGTCGTCGGCATGGGAGGCTCCGCCATCGGCGCGGAAGTCGTCTCATCGATCGCTGCGAGGCTCAGCACCGTGCCGGTGACAATCGTGCGTGGCTACACGCCACCGCCGACGGACGCGGATACGCTGGTGATCGCCACGTCCTACTCCGGCGAAACCGAGGAGACGCTGGAAGCATTCCAGCGCACGCTCGTAGAACCCTCCATGCACCTAGCTATGACCACGGGCGGCCGTCTCGCACGGCTCGGCGACAGCCTCGGCTACGACGTGTTCGGGTTCGAGTTCAGCGGGCCGCCGCGCGCCGCGATCGGCTGGGGGGTGTTCCCGCTGATGGCGATCCTGCAGCGACTCGGCGCGCTCCCCCTCGAGACCAGCGCAGTGGAGGCTACGTTCGCCGAACTGGACCAATGCGCGGCCGACTGGGGCATCGATGTCCCGCTGGAGGACAACGCGGCCAAGCAGATCGCTACCGCGCTGCACGGACGCATCCCGGTGATCGTCGGCTCCGAGATGCTGGAGGTCGCAGCACGCCGCTGGGCCGGCCAGATGAGCGAGAACGCCAAGCAGTGGGCCCTGCACGTGGCGCTGCCGGAGATGAACCACAACCTGATCGTGGGCCTCGCCGCCCCGGCCATCGCGCGTGAAGCGCTGCACGGCGTGATCCTCGACAGTCGCGCGGTCCACGAGCGGACCCGCCTACGTGTACAACTCACGGCCGACGCGATGAATACCGCCGCGATCCCGCATCACGAGTTGATGATCGGCGGCACGCACCCGCTGGATAGCGTGCTGCGAGCCTGCTACCTCGGCGACTGGGTCTCGCTCTACCTCGCGATGCTAAACGAGGTGAATCCGACGCCCGTCCCCGCGGTGGATCAGCTGAAGATCGCGCTGAACGGGCACCGCCACTAGCGCCCTCGCCCTGCCCCGACCGATGCAGGCCCTCGTCGATGCCTCAGCCCTCGAACGCCCCGCCGCGACTCATACCATGCTCGCGCGCACCCCGATGCCGCCCGCCCGCGATTTCATCCCAGAAACCAGCACCGCCGCATCGTGTGATGCGGCGGTAGCCCCGAAGAGCGCGCTGGCGTGCCTGATGCGCTGACTAGCGCTTGGTGAACTGCGGGGCCTTGCGCGCCCGCTTGAGACCGAACTTCTTGCGCTCCTTCTCACGCGGGTCACGCGTGAGCAGGCCATTGGCGCGCAGCGTGCGGCGATACCCCTCGTCCGCGACGAGCAGTGCCCGCGCGATGCCGAGGCGAATCGCACCGGCCCAGCCGGAGATACCGCCACCGTCCACCTTCACCTGGATGTTGAAGCGTCGGTCCGTCTCCGTGACGGAGAGTGGGCGCAACATGTCCTGGCGGGACGAGGCCCGCGGGATGACATCGTCCAGGGGAGAACCGTTCACCACCACCGTGCCGTTGCCGGGGTAGAGGCGTACGCGTGCAACGGCCGTCTTGCGGCGACCCAATCCGTAGTAGTAGCGCTCAGCTGTCATCGGCGGTTACTCGCTCTGCTCTGTAGTCGTGGTGGTGGCGCCAGCGGCCGCGGAGCCAGCACGGCTCTTGGCGCCGGTGCCGGCGCGCACCTGCGCCTCATGCGGATGATCAGGGCCAGCGTAGACCTTGAGGTGGCGGAACAACTCTCGACCGTGCGAGTTGTGGGGGATCATCCCCTTCACCGCATGCTCGATCACGCGACGCGGATCCTTCGCAAGCTGCTCCGCGAAGGTACGCTCCTTCAACCCACCGGGATACCCGGAGTGGCGGTAGTACACCTTCTGCAGCGCCTTGTTACCGGTGATCGCCGTCTCTTTGGCGTTCACCACGACAACAAAGTCGCCCATCGGCAGGTACGGCTCATAGGTCGGCTTGTGCTTGCCCATCAGCAGTTGCGCGACCTCTGATGCGACGCGTCCCAGCGGACGCCCCTTCGCATCGATCACGTGCCAACGGCGATCCATTGCATTACCGCTCAGGCGGAACGTCTTCGTCATCCCAGTCCACCATCCCATGTGCGTAGCGTACCGCTACAAGCGTCAATCCCTGCGGCGGCGCGACCGGGCCGGCGCTGGTAGGCGATCCGTCCCGCAGGCGTGCAAACGCCTCCACGCTCAGTCGCCCAATGCCCACCTCGGCCAGCGCGCCCACCACGCGGCGCACCTGATGCGGCAAGAAGGCGTCCGCCTCCATCGTCACTTCCAAGTGATGCGACTGTTGCCGCACCACCCGACAGTCCAGCAGTGTCCGCACCGTCGAGCGCCCATCGGGAACTCGCCCCGCGAACGCCGACCAGTCCGATGCCACCGTTGGCAGCGTTGCCGCCGCCTCCTGCATCGCCATCACGTCCAGCTCCGCCCGCAACTGCCAGGCGATCCGCCGAGTCAGCGGCGAACGTGGACGTCCATCCTCGATCACGTACCGATACCGCCGACTGCGTGCGCTCCGTCGAGGCTCGAACGTCGTCGAGACCTCGCATGCCGCGCGCACCGCCACGTCCAGCGGCAAGTACCGATTCAGCGCCGCTACAAACCGATCCGGCGCATGCGACGTCCGCGTGTCCAGCGTCACCACTTGCCCCAGCGCGTGCACTCCGGAATCCGTGCGACCCGCGAGACGTACTCGCTGTCGCTCCCCGGTGAACGCCGCCAGCGCATCCTCCAACACATCCTGCACGGTCCGCGAGTTCAACTGCGCCTGCGCGCCGCCAAACTCCGTCCCGTCGTACTCCACCAACAGCGCGATGCGACGCTGCCCGGCTGGGCCGGACACCACCGCCGCATCCGGCGCCACTGATGGCATCGCGGATGTTAGACGAGCTCAATCTGCGCCATCATCGCGCCATCGCCGAGGCGCGGCCCGATCTTCATGACTCGCGTGTACCCACCCGGACGCGTTGCGTACGAGGGCGCGATCTCGCTGAACAGTCGATCCACAACGTCCGCCTCGTACACGAACGCCAGCGCCTGACGACGCGCGTGCACAGTGCCGCGCTTCCCCAGGGTGATCATCTTCTCCACGAAGGTGCGCACTTCTTTCGCGCGCATCTCTGTGGTGCGGATGGCGCCGTGCTTCAGCACCTGAGTCGTCAGGTTCCGGAACAGCGCGATGCGCGCGCTGGTCGGCATGTCAAACTTGCGGCCGGAGACTCCGTGGCGCATGAGGTTACTGTCCTTCCGGTCGGTCGGCTGGCTCTTCGCCCGCCTCGCGCAGCGCTTGAATCAGCGCGGCGCCCAGCGAGCCGACCTCGTCATCGTCGGCGCGGTCGTCCATGCGATCGTCGCCGATCACGCTGCTCGATAGACCTGAACCACCGGAGCCGATGCCGTTGGCAACCACGCGGCGCGAGTCGATGCGCGGCGCAGGCAAGCCCTTCGAGACCAGCTTGTCGCGCAGTTCTTCGTACGACTTCTCGCCAAAGTTGCGCAGCGCCAGCAACTCCTCCTCGGAGCGCTCCAGGATGGCGCCCACGGTGGTGAGACCAGAGCGCTTCAGGCAGTTGTAAGCGCGAACGGACAGGTCGAGATCCTCGATCGGCGTGTCGTAGCCATCGAAGGTCTGCGTCGCGTCCGGCGTAATGCCGACGGCGATGCTGTCCGGGCGGCCCAGGCGCTGGAATCCCAGCAACTGGTCGCGCAGAATCTCGGCGGCCATCGCAACAGCCATGGGGCCGGAGATGGTGCCGTCAGACCAGATCTCCATCTCCAAGCGGTCGAAGTCCGTGTCCTGTCCCACGCGCGTGTGCGCAACGTGGTAGTTCACGCGGCGGATCGGCGTAAACACCGCGTCCACAGGGATGACGCCAATCGGGAGGCCGTCGCTGCCGGTCGCCGGCAGGTAGCCGCGCCCGGTCTCGACGTTCAAGTCCACGACCAACGAGGCGTCGGCGTGATCCAGCGTCGCGAGCTTCAGTTCCGGGTTCACCACCTCATAGTCCGCCGTCGACTGGATGTCGCCTGCGGTCACGATGCCCTGACCGGAGGCCTCTAGGAAGAGACGCGCCGGACGATCGGAGAAGGCGCGCAGACGCACCTCCTTCAGGTTCATCAGGAACTCGGTGGTGTCCTCCTGCATGTGCGGCAGTGTGGAGAACTCATGCTCCACACCCTCGACACGAACCGAGGTGATCGCGGCGCCGGGCAGCGAGGAGAGCAAGATGCGCCGCAGCGAGTTGCCGAGCGTGGTGCCGAAACCGGTCTCCAGCGGCTCCGCGACGATGCGCGCGTAGTCATCTTCCTCAACTTCGACCCGAATCTCGGGAACGTGCAAATCAGCCAACACACACCTCGCAACAATCTCGCCACACTGCAGGCAGGGGCCGACGCATCAACGCCGTGCCCCAGCGCCCAGCAGGATTAGCGGGAGTAGTACTCGACAATCGCGTTCGGGTTGAAGTGCGACTCGTAGTCGCCCACACCGGGCTCCGCCAGCATGCGTCCAGCCAGCGTCTCACGGTTCACTTCAAGCCAGCCCGGGATGTCCCGCGACTTGATCTCTTCTTTCAGGATCTTGGCGTACTCGGAGCGCTGGCCACGCTCGGTGAGCGCGAGCTCGGAGCCCACGCGCAACCGTGCGCTCGGCACGTCGAGCTTCTTGCCGTTGACGGCGACCAGACCGTGAGTCACCAACTGGCGAGCCTGCGCTCGCGTGCTGGCAAAGCCCAGGCGGTAGATGACGTTGTCCAGCCGCTCCTCAAGCCTGCGCATGAGGAGATCGCCAGTCACGCCCGGACGGCGAACCGCCCAGTCGTAGTAGTCACGGAACTGCTTCTCCATCAGACCGTACGCGAAGCGCACCTTCTGCTTCTCGATCAGCTGTTGACCGCGATCGGAGATCTTGCGGCGACGCAGCGAGCGAGGACCAGGCGGCTGCTGACGCTTGATCAGCGCACACTTCACCGTCCCGCAAAGCGAGGCGCCGTAGCGGCGACATTTTCGGCACTTTGGACCTGTGTATCGAGCCATGCAGACCAGCCCCTACTGCCGCGGCCGGCGACGCGGCCGGCACCCGTTGTGTGGAATCGGAGTCACGTCGCGGATCGCCAGGACGCGAACCCCTGACGACTGCAACGCACGGACGGCGGCCTCACGACCAGCGCCCGGACCCTTCACGAACACCTCAACCTCTCGCAGACCGTGCTCGATGGCGCGCTGTGCGGCACCCTCGGCGGCGATCTGCGCGGCGTACGGCGTGCTCTTGCGCGAGCCCTTGAAGCCCGCGGTACCGCCACTGCCCCACGACAGCACGTTCCCATTGGGATCCGTGAGCGTGATGATCGTGTTGTTGAACGTGGACGACACGTACGCGCGCCCGCGCGGAACCGACTTGCGTTCCCGCCGGCGCGTGGTCGTGCGTCGCTGTGCTGATCGACCCATTCTGGCTCCCCGTTACGTCTTCGCCATTACTACTCTTGGAGCGGTTACTTCCGCGCGACTCGACGCTTGCCGGACACCGTCCGCCGCACGCCTCGACGCGTACGCGCGTTGGTCTTGGTGCGCTGACCGCGCACCGGCAGTCCGCGTCGATGGCGGTACCCGCGGTAGCAGTTGATCTCGATCAGGCGCTGGATGTTCTGGCGCACCTCGCGCCGGAGGTCGCCTTCGACCACCATCGCCTCCACAACCGCGCGCAGCCGAGCGACCTCGTCATCCGTCAGATCGCGCACCTTGCGGGTGGGATCGATCTGCGTCTGCGCAAGGATCGTCGCTGCCAGGGGCCGTCCCACTCCGTAAACGTACGGAAGCGAGAACAGTACCTGCTTGTCGTTCGGAATGTCGACGCCGGCGATGCGTGCCATGGCGCTCTCCTAGCCTTGTCGCTGCTTGTGGCGCGGGACAATGCAGATCACGCGCAGGCAGCCGTGCCGGCGAATGATCTGGCAGCGCTCGCAGCGCTTTTTGATCGAGGCGGATACTTTCATCTCAGTCCCCAATGCCTTTCGGCACAGAATCCATCGACCTCACGATCGATCGACCCAGCATGCAGGCACTGCCCGGATGGGCGATGCCGCTCCACTCGCTCATTCGCCGCTATCGCTACCGGAAGCGATAGGTAATCCGGCCACGGGTCAGGTCGTACGGGCTCAACTCCACCAGCACTCGGTCGCCGAGCAAGATGCGGATGTAGTGCATCTTCATACGCCCGGAGACGTGTGCCAGGACGTGGTGCGCGTTCGCCAGCTCGACGTCGAACATGGCGTTCGGCAACGCGTCCTTAATGACGCCCTCGACCTCGATGACCTCTTTCTTCTGCTTCGGCGCTCGAGTCTTACGTTCTGGCACTCATGATCCTCTGCTTACCCGCTACCGGATGCGGGTAAGCACCTCCGGTCCCTCGTCCGTGATCGCAATCGTCTCCTCGAAGTGGGCCGACAACTTGCCATCGCGCATACGCACGGTCCAGTGGTCTGCCATCTCCTCGGTCGCCGGCTTCCCGAGCGCGAACATCGGCTCCAGCGCCACTACCATCCCTGCCTTCAGCCGGTGGCCCACGCCAGGCCGCCCGAAATTCGGGATGTGCGGCGGCTCGTGCATCTCATGGCCAACGCCATGTCCGCCGTACTCCTGAATGATCCCGTACCCGGCGCGTTCCCCGTACGACCCGATGGTCGCGGAGACATCGCCGAGGTACTTCCCAACTTGCGCCTGCTCGATCCCCGCCCAGAGCGAGGCCTCAGTCACGCGCATCAACTCCTGCGCCTCCGGCGATACCTCGCCTACCCCGCAGGTGAACGCGGCGTCGGAGACCCAGCCCCGATACGTCACGCCCAGATCCACACTCACGATGTCGCCCTCCCGAAGGGGGCGGTCACCGGGGATGCCATGCACCAACTCGTCGTTCACGGAGAAGCAAATCGCCCCCGGATAGGGCGGTCGTCCACCGGGCCCGTACCCGACGAACGTGCACTCCGCGCCGCGACGCGCGATCTCAGCCTTCGCCAGTACGTCCAGCTCCCGTCCGGTAAGCCCCGGACGGATCGCCTCGCGCAGAATGGCGCGTACCTCTGCGTTCAGCCGACCGGCCTCCCGCATGAGCGCGATCTCATCGCGTGACTTAATGACGACGGTCTGTACCGGCATCAGGATATGTTACGCCTTCCCGGACTGCGCGGACACCGCTTCGAGGGCAGCGAGCAGCCGCGAGGTGACGTCGGCCGGTGCCCCGGTCCCATCGATGCCGTGCAACTTCGCCTGCTTGCCGTAGAACTCGGCAAGCGCTTCCGTCCACGCCCGGTTGGTGGCGAGGCGGTTGGTCACCGTCTCGGGGCGGTCGTCGGCGCGCTGGCTCAGCGCTTCGCCACACTTGTCGCACTTGCCGGCGACCGCAGGCGGGTTGGTGAGTTCGTGGTAGATCGCGCCGCAGCCGGCGCCGGTGCAACTCCAGCGTCCGGTGAGGCGCGCCATGAGCAGCTCCTCCGGCACCTGGATGTAGAGCACCGCGTCAATACCGCGCCCCTGCGCTGCGAGCGCTGCATCCAGTGCCTCGGCCTGCGGGATGGTGCGCGGGAAGCCGTCCAGCATGATTCCCTCGGCGGCGTCCGGACGAGCGATGCGCGCCAGCAGCATGCCGATGGTCACTTCGTCGGGGACGAGTGCGCCCGCGGCCATAAACTCCTGCGCGCGCTTGCCCAGCTCGGTGCCCTCGGCCACAGCCTCGCGGAACATGTCGCCCGTCGAGATGTGCAGCAGCCCAAGCTGCTGCGCGAGCAACTGTGCTTGCGTGCCCTTACCTGCGCCCGGGAGACCAAGGAGAATCAACTGCATCAGGAGATGAACCCTTCGTAGTTGCGCATCATCATCTGCGCTTCCAGTTGGCGCATCGTATCCAGCACGACACCGACGACGATCAGGAGACCGGCGGCGCTGATTTGCACTGCCTGTGTATCAGTGGCCGCCGTCGCAAGGTACGGAATGACCGCGACAAGACCGAGGAAGATCGCGCCGCCCCAGGTGATTCGGATCAGGACGCGCGTCACATACTCGTTCGTCGGTCGGCCAGGACGGATGCCTGGGATGAATCCACCCTGTCGCTGCAGGTTCTCCGCCAGGTTCTGCTGCTGGAACGTGACCAGCGTGTAGAAGAAGGAGAACACCACCACCAGGATGAACACGAACAGCCAGTACACCGGCGCCGTGGGCGTCAACACGCGGCTGACGAACTCCGCGACGCTTCGAATCCAGCCCACGTCCACCGTCTGTGCCACGAACTGCGCAAAGACGGGCGGGAAGATCATGATCGAGAACGCGAAGATCAGCGGCACCATGCCTGCCGAGTTGATGCGCAGCGGAATGTGCGTCTGCCCCTGCTGCCGATACATGCGCCCGCCTCGGAAGGTGGAGCGCGCGTACTGCACCGGGACTCGTCGCTGAGCCTCCTGCACGAAGACAATCGAGGCAACCAGCACCACTGTGATGACCGCGATCAGCAGCACGCCAGTCACAGCCGCGCCAGTCCCGGACAGCAGCCCGCCACCGATCAGCGACGGCAAACCAGAGACGATGCCCGCGAAGATGATGAGCGAAACCCCGTTCCCGATGCCGCGCTCGGAGATCAACTCTCCCAGCCAGACTAGGAACATCGTCCCGGCGATCATCGAGAAGATCGACGCGATGGTGGTCAGCGCGTCGCCACCGGTGAAGCCGATGTTGCTCACGCCACCCAACTGTTGGATCAGCAGCAGCTGGGCATACGCCTGCAGTGCGGCCAGCGGAACCGTAATCCAGTGCGTATAGATCTGCAGCCGCTGACGACCAGACTCGCCCTCTTGGGAGAGCGCCTGGAGCCGCGGGATGAGCGGCACAGCGAGTTGCATGATGATCGAGGCGGTGATGTAGGGATACACGCCCAGCGCGGCGACTGAAAGATTCCTTAGCGCGCCGCCGGAAAAGATGTTCAGGAACCCAAGGATCGCATTGTTGTCGAAGGTACGCCGCAGCGCCTCCGGATCGACGTTCGGCAGCGGGATGTGCGCCGCAAGCCGGAATACCAGCAGCAGCCCCACTGTGAACAGGATCTTTTCGCGCACGTCGGCCTGGGCGAAGGCATCGATGCCCGCCTGTAGCAGCCGAGGTCGCTGGGAGGTCTGCTGACTTGCCACCGCTCGCTACGCTCCCTGCTCGGGTGTGACCGCGGCGCCGACAGCAGCAGCCGCTGCCGCCTTGCGGCGGTGAATGCGGTTGCGCACGCGGTGCTCCGCAGGCGCGGTCTCGTCGCAGGTTCCACCAGCCGCGATGATCGCGGCCTTCGCCGCCTCAGAGAAGCGCGGCGCGGTGACGATGAGCGCGTGCTCAATCGACCCACTGGCCAGCACCTTGTACGCGGAGGTCGGAGCGTCGATGAGCCCGACCGCGGCGAGCGAGGTGCCGTCGACAATCGCGCCGGCCTCGAAGCGCCGACCCAGCTCGGTGAGGCTCACCGCCTGGAACTCGACGCGCGTGAAGTTACGGAAGCCGCGCTTGTGGCCCAGTCGGCGCACCAGCGGCATCTGCCCACCCTCGAACTGGGCGTGCACCTTGTTGCGAGCCTTCTGGCCCTTGCGACCGCGTCCGGCGTATGTGCCCTGGCCGGAGCCGGGACCGCGCCCAACGCGCTTGGATACCTGCTTCGCGCCGGGCGACTGGCGCAGCGTGTGCTGTTCCATTACTCGACTTCTTCCACCGTCACCAAGTGACGGACCTTGTCGGCCATCCCGCGGATGGTCCGGTTATCGTCGTGCTCCACCGTCTCGTGCAGCCGGTGCAACCCGAGCGCGCGAACGGTGCGCTTCTGGTCGAGCGCATACCCGATCGCGGACTTCTTCCATGTGATCCGCAGCCTGGCCATCGCTATGCCTCCACTGTCGAGGCAGCGACTGCTGGCGCGCTGGGCGCAACCGCAGGCGCCGACGACGCTGCCACGAGGGCGGCCGCTGCATCCGCGACCATCGCGTGACGCGCCGCTACCACCTCGTTCGGCTGACGCAGCGAGCGCAGCCCCTCGATGGTGGCTCGCACCACGTTCACCGGGTTGCTGGAGCCGAGCGACTTCGTCAGCACGTCCTTGACGCCCGCAGCCTCCATCACGGCGCGCACTGCGCCACCGGCGATAAGGCCGGTACCGGCGGAGGCGGGTCGCATCACGACCTGGGAAGCCTTGTAGAAGGAGACGGTGTCGTGCGCGATGGTGCCCTGTCGCATCGGCACTTGAATCATGCTGCGACGAGCGATGACGCCACCCTTGCGAATGGCTTCTGGCACCTCGTTGGCGCGGCCCATGCCGAAGCCCACGTGACCAGCCCCATCGCCCACGACGACGATCGCAGTGAAGGAGAAGCGTCGGCCGCCCTTCACTACCTTCGCGACGCGGTTGATGAAGACAACCTTCTCAATAAACTCGCTGCCTTCGTCCTCGTCGCGTCGGCGATCCCGACGCGGGCGCTCGCCGCGATCACGCTGCTGCACCACTAGAACACCAGCCCTTCTTCGCGCGCGGCGTCGGCCAGCGCCTGCACGCGGCCCGCATACGCGAACCCGCCGCGATCGAAGACGACGGTCTCGAGACCGGCTTCCTTCGCGCGTCGCGCGACCAGCGCGCCCACCTGGCGCGCACGATCGGTCTTCGTGCCCACAACCGCCCGCATCTCCACCTCCATGTCGGAGGCCTGCGCGAGCGTGCGACCGATGCCGTCATCGATCACCTGCGCGTAGATGTGCTGCCCGGAGCGGAAGACCGCCAACCGAGGTCGGTCAGCGGTGCCGCTGACCTTCTTGCGAAGCCGCAGGTGGCGGCGAATGCGCGCAACGCGCGAGGTATCGGAGGCTGCCATGCTTCGGCTCCCTAGCGCCTAAGGTCCCTATCGACCAGTCTTGCCGGCCTTGCGCCGGACCACTTCGCCCACGTACCGGATGCCCTTGCCACGGTATGGCTCGGGCGGGCGCTGCTTGCGAACCAATGCGGCCTGCTGGCCAACGACCTGCTTGTCAATGCCAGTCACGTGGAGTCGCGTTGGGGTTTCCACCTCAAACGTCGCGCCGTCCAGCGGCTGGAGCTCCACCTGATGGGAGTAGCCCACGTTCAGGATCAGATTCGTGCCGCGCAACTCGGCGCGGTATCCAGTGCCCTGAATCTCCAGCGACTTACGGAACCCGTCCGCAACGCCGGTGATCATGTTGGCCAGCAGTGCACGGGTCAGCCCGTGCAACGCGCGGTGGGTCGGCGCATTGGTCGGCCGCGTCACGACGACGTTGCCTTCCTCTACGACGGCGGTGATCACGGGGTGCACGTCGTGCTCCAGCACGCCACGTGGGCCACGGACCAGCGCATGCTGACCCGCCAGCGTGACTTCCACGCCCGCCGGGATCGGGATCGGCAACCTGCCTATGCGCGACATGGGACGCTCCTACCAGACGTAACAGATCACCTCGCCGCCGACCTTTTGACGCCAGGCTTCGTGGCCAGACATCACGCCGCGCGAGGTGCTCATGATCGCGACACCGAGGCCACCGTAGACCCGCGGGATCTCACCTTTGTTGACGTACACACGCAGCCCCGGTCGGGAGACGCGGCGGATTCCGCCAAGCGTCGCCCGTCGGTCTGGGCGGTAGTTCAAGCGCAGCCGCAGGTAGCGGCGCGCGCCTTCGCTCTCTTCTGTGTATCCCGCGATATACCCTTCGTTTCGCAGAACGTCGGCGACGGCCTGCTTCACGTTGGAGGCGGGAACACGCACCGTCTCGTGACGCGCGCTCACGGCATTCCGGATGCGCGTGCACATGTCGGCCAGGGGGTCGGACATACTCATTGTTGTCTCAGCCTGCCTTCCGCCGGTCCTCGGCGTCCGCCGATTACCAGGAGGACTTCTTCACACCCGGGAGCTTGCCCTGGTTCGCCAGGGTACGGAAGCAGATTCGGCACATGCCAAACTGCCGCATGAATCCGCGAGGCCGTCCGCACGGTCGATCGCTCCAGATCACGGTGCACCGGCTGCGGGTACGGGTTACGTACTTCCTCAGCCGAGTCGATTTCACGATCTGCGACATTTTCGCCATCGTGTGCTCCCTTAGCTCTTCACAAACGGCATGCCGAGCAACTCGAGCAGCCGCTTGCCTTCTTCATCGGTGCGCGCTGTTGTCACCACGTTCACCTGCATCCCACGCACGCGCTCCACCTGGTCGAACGAGATCTCAGGGAAGATGATCTGCTCGGCCAGGCCCAGCGCGTAGTTCCCGCGGCCATCGAAGGCGTTCGCCGGCACGCCGCGGAAGTCGCGGACACGAGGCAACGCCATGTTCATCAGGCGATCCATGAACTCCCACATGCGGTCACCCCGCAGCGTCATAGAGACGCCGATCGGGTTGCCTTCCCGCAGCTTGAAGTTTGAAATCGCCTTGCGCGCACGATTCACAATCGGACGCTGCCCGGTGATCGCCTGCAAGTCCGCAACGGCGGACTCCACGGCACGACCGTTCGTCAGCGCCTCGCCCAGGCCGATGTTGATACCGACTTTCGTCAGCGTCGGCACCTGCATGACGTTCGCGTAGCCGAACTCCCGCTGCATCACGGCGAACACTTCGTCGCGATACTTTTGCTTCAGTGTGGGGATCGTGGCTGTAGTCACCATTAGTCGATCGCCTCCCCGCAGCCGCGGCAGACGCGCACTTTGCGTCCGTCTTCCAACCGCTTGAACCCCACCCGCACCGCCTTGGTGCAGGACGGGCACACGACGGCGACGTTCGAGAGGTGCAACGGAGCCTCGACCTCGATGATCCCGGACGGCTCCGTCGGCGACTGCTGTCGACGGTGCTTCTTCACAATGTTCAGGCCGTGCAACACCACGCGATCCTCACGCGGGAGCACCTGGCGCACCTGAGCGCGCTTGCCTCGATCTTTGCCCGTGTTCACTTCCACGGTGTCGTCTCGCCGGATGCGGGCAGCCATTACAGCACCTCCGGTGCAAGCGACACGATGCGCATGAACTCGCGGTCTCGCAGCTCACGAGCCACAGGCCCGAAGATGCGCGTCCCACGGGGGTTGCCGGCCTTGTCGGATAGCAACACCGCCGCGTTCTCATCGAACCGAATCGAGGAGCCGTCCTGCCGCTGGTAGGCATGCGCTACGCGCACGACCACTGCACGGACGACCTCGCCCTTCTTCACGTTGCCGTTCGGCTGCGCCTCTTTGACGCTGGCGATGATTACATCGCCCACGCCGGCGTACCGCCTCCGGGTGCCACCAAGCACGCGGATGCAGAGCAACTCGCGCGCGCCGGAGTTGTCGGCGACTTTCACCCTGCTCTGCTGCTGGATCATCTACTCAGCCCGCTCCCCGCCACCGGTCGCCTGCGCGCCGCCAGCGTCTCCCGCGTCAGCCGTATGGGCAGCCGAGCGTTGCACTTCCGTTACCAGGTTCGCATCGATCGAGGTGGCAGCGATGTCCGTCACCTGTCGCTCGACGATCACCTCTACCAGCCGCCAGCGCTTCGTCTTGCTGATCGGCCGGCACTCCTCGATACGCACCAGGTCACCAGTGGTGGCCTGGTTCTCCGGGTCGTGCACCGCGTATCGCTTCGTCGTCCGAATCACCTTGTGGTAGATGCGGTGCGGCGCCTGCCGCGCGATGGCGACGATGATGGTCTGGTCACCCTTGTCGGAGACCACCGTTCCGGTGCGTGCCTTGCGGTTCACCGCCGGTGCTGGCGTCACCATGATTACTCCCCATCCGCGACTGCGGTCGCGACCAGGCGGTCGTGCGCCGCGATGATCGTGCGCTCATGAATGAGCGTCTTCAGCCGTGCGATGCGCTTCTTGGCTTTGCGCATCTGCGTGTTGTCGGCCAGTTGCCTCGTGGCAGTCTGGAACCTCAGGTTGAACAGCGACTGGTGCGCGGACTCCAGGTCTTCCGCCAGCTGCTCATCGGTGCGCGCGCGTGCATCGCGCGTCTCCTGTGTGCTCATTGAATGGACCTCACCGGCGCGAGCTTCACTGCGCCAACTCCTCGCGGCCGATGACCTTCGTGTCCACCGGCAGCTTGTGGTGCGCGCGGCGGAACGCCTCGCGGACTGCCACTTCACCCACGCCGGAAACCTCGAACATCACACGTCCACGCTTCACGACCGCTACCCAGTGGTCGGCCGGGCCCTTGCCCTTGCCCATGCGGGTCTCGACCGGCTTCTTCGTTACCGGCTTGTCCGGGAAGATGCGAATCCAGACCTTACCACCGCGCCGCAGCGATCCCGTGATCGCGCGTCGAGCGGACTCAATCTGGCGCGAGTCTACCCACGCCGTCGTCTGAGCCTGCAGGCCCCACTCACCGAACGCGACGGTGTTACCCGTCTGGGCAGCGCCTGAGCGCCGACCACGGTGCTGCTTCCGATACTTTGCGCGCCGGGGCATCAACATCGCGCTACTCCGTGGTTTCCATACCCGCGAGCGCCAATGGCGACTCGCGCGGGTCGATGTCACCCTTGTAGATCCAGCACTTCACGCCGATCTGGCCGAAGGTGGTGTGCGCCTCTGCCAGACCAAAGTCGATGTCCGCCCGCAAAGTGTGCAACGGGACTCGCCCCTGCATCTCCTGCTCCGAGCGCGACATTTCCGAACCGCCCAGCCGGCCGCTGATACGCACGCGGCATCCGAGCGCGCCACGCTGCATGGTGCGCAGTACGGCCTGCTTCATCGCACGCCGGAACGCCACGCGGCGTACCAACTGATCCGCGACCGAACGAGCGACGAGCTGCGCGTCCAACTCCGGGACGCGAATCTCCTCGATGTTCAGACGCACGCGCCGCTCCGTCGCAGCCTCCAGCGAGCCGCGGAGGTGCTCCACGTTCTGCCCGCCGCGCCCAATGACGATGCCGGGCTTCGCCGTCCGCACCGTCAGCGCAAGCTGGTTCGCGTTACGGTCGATCGTGATCCCTGAGATGCCTGCGTCGGGCAGCATCTTCATCACCAGGCGGCGCAACCGCATGTCCTCTTGGACCAGATTTGCGTAATCACGCTCGCTGAACCAGCGGGACTGCCAGTCCTTGGTGATGCCGACGCGGAACCCGTACGGGTGTACTTTCCGGCCCATCTAGAACCCCTCGTCCCCTTCGACCACGATTTCGATGTGCGCAGAGCGCTTCATCCTTGGCTCCGCCCGCCCACGCGAGCGTGCCCGGAAGCGCTTCAACGTCGGCGCCTCGTCCGCGAACGCCCGCTTTACCAGCAGACGGTCCGGGTTCAGGTTGAAGTTGTTCTCAGCATTCGCCACTGCGGACTTGACCGCCTTGAGGACGATCTTCGCGGACGGCTGCGAGAGAAACTCCAACACGGATACTGCCTCGCCCGCCGGGAGCCCCCGGATGCGGTCAAGGATCAATCGCACCTTGCGCGGTGAGATCGGCTGGTTCGCTGCGAGCGCGCGCACTTCCATTAGCGTGCCCTCGAGGTGGTCTCAGACCGCCCCTTGTGCCCGCGGAACGTCCGCGTAAACGCGAACTCGCCGAGCTTGTGACCCACCATGTTCTCCGTGCAGAAGACCGGCACGTGTCGACGCCCGTCGTGCACGGCCAGCGTGAGGCCCACGAAGTCCGGCATGATCGTGGAGGCGCGAGACCAGGTGCGAATCGCAACCTTGGTGCCGGCGCGCTGCACGGCTTCCACCTTGGCCATGAGCTTCGGGTCGATGTACGGCCCCTTCTTCGTTGAGCGTGACATCGCGGTCTACCTCCGGCCTCGGCTGCGGCGCCGTTGCACCATCGCGTCTGTCCGCTTGTTGTTGCGCGTGCGGTAGCCGAGTGCCGGCTTGCCCCACGGTGTCTTCGGCCCAGGCATACCGATCGATGCCTTGCCCTCACCACCGCCGTGCGGATGATCAACGGGGTTCATTGCAGAGCCTCTGACTTGCGGCCGCCGACCACGATGTCGGTTCCGCCCTGCCTTGCCGAGCTTCAGCAGCGCGTGCTCCGCGTTACCCACAGTGCCCACGGTGGCCTGGCAGGTCTCCAGCACGTAGCGCATCTCACCCGAGGGGAGACGCAGCAGCGCTCGGCCGCCATCCTTCGCCATCAATTGAATGCTGGCACCCGCCGCACGCCCCATCTGGGCGCCTCGACCGGGCTGCATTTCGACGTTGTGCACCGTAGTGCCCAGCGGCAACGCGGACAGCGGCAGCGTGTTCCCGGATGCGATCGGCACCGCGGGTCCAGCGATCACGGCCTGACCAATGGTCGTGCCGGTCGGCGCAACGATGTACCGCTTGTCGCCATCGACGTAGTGGACCAGCGCGATGCGCGCGCTGCGTCCCGGGTCGTACTCGATCGCAGCGATCTTGCCGGGCACGCCAGCCTTGTCGCGCTTGAAGTCGATGATTCGAATCTTCCGCTTCGCCCCACCGCCGCGGTGGCGAATGGTGATGGAACCCGTGTTCGAGCGCCCTGCACGCTGCTTCTTGGGAGC
Source organism: Chloroflexota bacterium (assembly GCA_003670575.1). Lineage (GTDB taxonomy): Bacteria > Chloroflexota > Dehalococcoidia > UBA2979 > UBA2979 > RH-chloro-G1. Next base: position 2,561 of record QWRD01000001.1, on the reverse strand, counting down.
AAGCAGCTTCTTCTCGGGCGAACTCTTCGTGATCTCCTCGAAGGAGAACCCCGTCGCCCCACGGCGGCCAGGAGAAGTCGGACGAAAACTACGTACCGGCATCGCCTAAATCCCCTCGAAGACCTGGATTTGCTCACCGGGACGGAGCGTCACGATGGCCTTCTTCCAAGACACTTGCTGGCCTTGGGACTTCCCGAAGCGCTTTACCTTGCCACGCACGTGCATGGTGTTGACTTCCATGACGTGCACGTCGAACGCCTTCTGCACCGCCTCAGCGATCTGCAGTTTGTTGGCGCCCATTGCCACTTCAAACACGAACTTGCTCTGCGCGGAGAGCATGGTGCTCTTCTCCGTCACCAACGGGCGGCGCAGAACCTCGTACGGGTGAATCGCCTTTGCCATCGTTACGCCTCCACCACACCGGTAGCCGGCGTCACGGGTGCTCGTCGGTCAGTCGCACGCTCGCCGCCCCACAGCGCCTCGATGCGCCGGACTGCATCCACCGTCAGGAGCACAGTGTGGTGGGAGAGTAGGTCACCCACGCTCAAGGTGTCCGCTGGCCGCACCAGCGCACCATCGACGTTGCGCGCCGACAGGTGCGCGATGCGATCCGTGCCGCCGGTGACGATCAATGCCGACTTCTCGAGACCCAGGTTCTTCAGCAGTCCGACGACCGCCTTCGTCGACGGCTCGGCGATGCCGAGGTCATCAACGACCAGCAGCCGCTGCTCCGCCGTCCGCGAGGACAGCACCGAGCGCAGCGCCAATCGACGCATCATCTTCGGCAGCCGCTGCACAAAGGAGCGAGGGGTCGGCCCGAAGACCACACCACCACCGCGACGCAATGGCGACCGGATAGAGCCCTGGCGGGAAGTGCCAAGGCCCTTCTGACGGCGAGTCTTACGCGTGGATCCGCGCACTTCCCCACGAGTCTTGGTGTTCGCGGATCCGGCGCGGCGTGCGGCAAGCTGCGCGAGCAGCGCCTGGTGCACCACGGCCTGGTTCGGCTCGATGCCGAACACCGCGTCATCCACATCGATCGATGCCGCAGCGGCACCCGCAGCGGTACGTACGTCTAGCTTCACGTCCGTGCCTCGCCTTCCGGGGCCGCACCAGCACCATCGCCGGCGGAGTCGGCGTCATCCGACGCGACATCCTCGACGACGGCAGTCTCGTCGACCGTCTCCTCCTCGGAGCCATCGACGGCGACAGGCAGCAATTCCTCGTCATCCTCGTCCGCGACGAACGTCGGCAGGACGGGCGGAGCGAAGTTCTTCAACGCAGGGCGGCGGCCACGGGTGACGCTCACCACGCGGGTCGCGGCACCGGGCACGGAGCCCTCCACAAACAGCAGGTTGCGGGCCGGGTCCGTGAGCACCACCAGAACGTTCATCACCGTGGCAGTGCGCTGGCCCATGTGGCCGGACATCTTCTGACCCTTCCACACCTTGCCAGGCGTGGTGCCAGAGCCGATGGAGCCGTTCGCGCGGTGACGGTCAGACTGGCCGTGGGTCTTCGGCCCACCTCGGAAGTGCCAGCGCTTCACGCCACCGGCCCAACCCTTGCCCTTGGAGACGCCACACACATCGACGTACTCACCGGGGGTGAATGCGTCCACAGTGATCGTCTGGCCGCGCTGGACGGTTTCGCCAGCCGGGATCGGGAACTCCTGGAGCACGGTCAGTGCATCCTCGACGCCCGCAGCGCGGAGGTGACCGCGCTCCGGCCGGTTCACCCGCTTGCGAATACCGGTGTACCCCAGTTGCACGGCCTCATACCCGTCACGCTCGGTGGTACGCACCTGCGTGACCCGGTTCGGGCCGAGCTCGATTACTGTGACTGCGCGTGCTCGGCCGACGCCGTCATAGACGCGCATCATGCCTACCTTGCGCCCGATCATCCCGCTGACCATCGTGGTCCCCAGTTCCGTCTGCTCAGTTCGTCACGGCGTTCTGCCCATGCAGTCCGCCCGTGCGATACACCGTCGCGCCCGTTGCCAGGCAGCGCGCGGCCCGATTGCCTTGCCCTACAGCTTGATCTCGATATCCACACCGGACGGCAGCTGCAGCCGCATCAGTGTGTCCACAGTCCGCGAGGTCGGCTCGAAGATGTCGATCAGACGCTTGTGCGTCCGCGTCTCGAACTGATCCCGCGAGTCCTTGTCGATGAACGGAGACCGGATCACGGTGTACTTCCGGATGCGCGTCGGCAGCGGCACTGGGCCGGCCACAGCAGCACCGGTACGCTCCGCTGCCTCCACGATCTGCTGTGCAGAACGGTCGAGCACGCGATGGTCGTACGCCTTGAGCCGGATCCGAATGCGTTGCCGTGCCACGATCCGCCTGCTTCCCTGTTCCCGAACCTGATCCGTCGAGCAGCTTTGCGCGCCGCTTACTCTGTCTGCTGTTACGCCCTACTCGGTGATCTTGGTGACCACTCCTGCGCCCACGGTGCGGCCGCCTTCGCGAATCGCGAAGCGCAGACCCTCTTCCACCGCGACCGGTGTAATCAACTCAATGCTCACAGAGACGTTGTCTCCGGGCATGACCATCTCCGTGCCT